>NZ_JBVAYT010000010.1:0-159813 GCF_055412765.1 Pseudarthrobacter xylosi
GAATCTTCTCGATCCTGGACTTGTCCCGGGCGAACCCGGTCATGATCCGGAACCGGTTCTCCGTCGTCATGATGCGCACCGTCCTGGAACTCCAAGGGACCCCGTGCATCCCGATGGAGGAGGAGCGGATCGGGCGGGACCAGCTGATCTTCTCCCGCTCCTTTGCCACCCCCATCACCACCGCGGCCGGGATCCGGCAGGTCATGAGCGTCTACGGCCAGCAGGCCTCCGCCCGGCTGGCCAAACACGGGCTGCAAGCCAAAGTCCTCACAGCATTCGCCGGCACCTCGCACTTCAACCCGAAAGACACCTCCTACCCTTCCGTGTGCATCCCGCTGCCGATGCCCACCGCGGACCCGGTCATCCTGACCCAGGCCTCCCACGCCCTCCTGCCCCACATCAATGAGGGTGTCAGGTACGCCCGGGCCGGGATCATGGTCACCGACCTCCGCCCCACCGGCAACCAGGCACCCCTATCCCTCTTCGAGAACCCGCACGAGGAACGCCACGTCGGCACCCTCCTCGAAGACGTCACCCGCCGCTACGGCCGCGGCTCCATCGGCCTCGGCCACGCCGGGATCCGCGGCGGACCGGACTGGACCATGAAACGGGACATGCTCTCCCCCCGCTACACCACCCACTGGGACGAACTCCCCCTCGTCAAAGCCGCCTAACTATCGCACGACCGCACTGGCACGTCAGCACCACGAAAGAACGCACCTCATGACCATCACCCACGAAGCCCCCATACAGACCACCATCGTCCAGGTCCGGCTCGACCCTGCAGGCATACCCCTCGCCATCCGTCACGACGGACAGATCTGGCTGGTCGACCCCGACACGGATTCCCAGCACTGGTACGGACGGGACTCCTGGTGGGACACCCGACGCACCGCAGCCAAAGGCAGCGGAGACCTGGTCAGCGTCGAATACTGGCGCGTCCAGGCCCGGGTCCCCGCCCCCGACTCCCCGCTGAGGACCTTCACCCTGCGGCGTCAGCCACTCGCCGCGCAGTGGCTGCTCGAGTCCATCGACGACGGCAGCTGATGCACTCCCCCATCATCGGCCAACCCGTACCCGACCACCTCTGGGAATCCCTCAAGACCGAATTCGGACTGCCCACGCTGGAACAGGTCCGGCACCGGCCCACCGGACTCATGGAAGACACCGACCCGGTCATGCAGCAGCTCGTCAGAGTCTTCGTCCGTGAGGGAACGTACTGCCCGGGCTTCCAGTTCCTCCCCGGCGGCCAGGTCCACCCCACTGTGGAGTCCCTTTTCCGGCACGCCCTGGAATGAAGCTCGCGCACAACTACTTCACCGCCTGGATGATCACCCCCGCCCGGGATCTCGGCGGGGCGCGGCCCGTGGACTACCTCCCTCTGGTAGAACAGCTGCACCAAGCCTTGGGGGGCCTCGCCGCGCGCAGCCGCCGGGAACCCGGAGAGACAACTAGGCTGATCCGGTGGAACTCACCGGAACACTTCAGATGGCCGACGGCAGCACCGACCATGTCAGCGCCCAGGGCGACGACTACGACAACGCCAAGGCCGCACTTGAGGCCGCCATCCCCGAAGGCGCCAAGCTGATCGCCATCCGCAAGGGCAGCTGACCCGGATGCCCGAGCACAGGTCAGCCCCGCACCCGGAGTGGGTGCAGATGGACCGGCAAGGCCTCACCACCACACAAATCGCCGCCACCGCAGGTGTCGGCCAAAGCACCATCCGCTACCACGTGGCCATTGCGGCCGCCACGGACCCGTCCATCAGGGACGACCACCGCAATGCCTCCCGCCCACCCCCGGTCACCCGCATCACCGCGGAAGGGCTGCAAAATCTCAACGACACCATCGTCCTGTACCGGGCCGGAGGCCGTCTCCCCTCGACCAAGTCATCCTCTGCCCGTGAGCGTGCCCTCGCCCAGTGGCTGACAAGACGGCGCCAGGACCACGACCGGGGTAGTCTCTCCCCTACCTACAGTGCCGGTCTTCAGGAAATCTCCGGCTGGGAAAAACGGACCCGCAAAGACGACGACGAAAAACGCTGGCACCAACGCCTACAAGAACTCACCGGCTACATGGCTGCCGGGAACGACTGGCCGCGCCACAAGAGGACGGACACCGAAGAAGAACGCCTGCTGGGGATGTGGCTGCACATCCAACGCATGAAATACCGCCGCAACGAACTGGACCAGGATAAAGAAGCACAGCTGAACACGCTCCTTCCCGGTTGGCGGAACGGACGGACGCGCGGCCGCCCACCCGGATCCCCCAACCTCCGCCGCGGCTGATCGGCTGCAGGCCTCGGAGCTGGCCCACCTCGTATCCGCCTGTGCCTGAAGGGGCTGATCACTGACAACTGGGCCCGGCGTGCGTAGCGTGGGGCCATGGGACTCATACGACGATCCGACGCTGGCCGCGCTGACACTGACGCGCATCGCAGCCGAGGAATCCGGAGGCCCCACAGAGCTAACCGGACGCATGCACACCGTTCTGGACGACCTGGTGCAGCGCAACGGGCCCAGGTACCTCGCCGAGCTGGTCATTGTCTTGGCGCGTGCCAGGTTCATCGCCCTCGATGACCTCGCCCGCACCACCGGGCCCAGTACAGCCCAGTTGCTGGACGAGGCTGAGGTTGAGGCACTCGAAGGCCTCGACGGTGGCACCTGATCCGCCGGTCGGGACCGGGGTGCCGGTCGGGCTTGTCCCGCCGGTGAAAGTCGCACTGGCCTGGGCCGTCACGAAGATGCCCCGGGCCGGCGCCCTGCTGGGGACGCTCCTCTTTGAGCCCAAATGGGAAGGCCGGACGCTCGCCCCAATAAATTTTGACGGGGTGATGCTCTGGTCCCGTCAGGGGAAGGACCTGACTCGGGTCCTGCCTGACCTGGCCGCAGCCCTCGGGGCTCAGGTTCGGCCCGGTGTCGTCCTCGACGGCGAAGCCGTTATCTGGAATAGGGATCGGCTCGACTTTGAGGCGCTCCAGCGGCGCATGGTGACGTCCAGGGCGTCGAACCCAACCCTCCACATACGACAGCGACCGCCGCCAGTCGTCAGCATCACTTACGACTGGCGGCGGCCTCAGCACGGATCTAGGGCTCGGTCACATCCACGATGTCTGATCCTGCGTTGTTTTTCACGGATTGGATGCCCTTAATCGCAGCCGCTTTACTGCTGTAGGACTCTCCTGTGGCAATGACCTCGCCGTTGCCGGCCTTGAGCCGGAATCGGAACCCGCCGGAACTGTCCTTGTACACTTCAAACTTTCCTGCCATGCGCATGTCCTCCTAGTCATCGCCGCCTCGACTTGGTCGGCGCGGTGCGGATACTGCCCAACGTGCACATCGTAACGAGAAGGATGGCGCTAATGATCCAAGACAGCGCTTGAAACTCGATGAATAGCCTGCCCGTGGTTGTTGAAGTTTCCGCCGACGTCGCATGGTCCGAGGTTCGTCGGCACCGGTTGCGGAGCACTCCGGGTTAAGCAGGAGCTACCCCTGTCGTACGCGCTTACGCCTGTTAGTCCTTGCGGGTGGCTATGAGCTTCCGGCCGTCTTCCAGAAGCGCGTAGAGGTTTCCCGCGCTTCGTCATAGGCGTCGCGCTCGGCCTAGATGTATCCCTGGCTGCCGTCCGGATTACTGGTGGGCCGGTAAGTATCACTGCATGAGCCTATTAGGATGCGGACTCTGCAGGCTCGATGAGCTCCGGCCCGTTGTTCCGCACGCTGTTCACACGGGGGCTGACAATCCGAGGCGTCAGGGTCGGTTCCGGCAAGGAATCCAGCAGCTGCTGGATGTCGTCCTTGTCGGTCAGGTCCGGGTCCAGCCATTCAGCGAAACGGTCCCGCGGGATAATCACCGGGGACCGGTCATGGACGTGCCCGAGCGCGTCCTGCGTCGTCGTAGTGAGCACGGTGCAGCTGAGCAGCCATCGACCAGGGTCATCCTCAGGCACAGAGGGGTCTGCCCACCACTCGTACAGCCCGGCGAAGCCCAGCAGGGGCTCTTTCTCAGAGTACAGGTAGTTCGGAATTTTCTTCCCGTCGTCGGTCTTTTGCCACTCGTAATAGCCTTCTGCCGGGACGATTGCTCTGCGCTTTACGGCAGCCTTCCGGAAGGACGGCTTCTGCAGGATTGATTCGCTGCGGGCGTTTATCAACTTGGAGCCGATCTTGATGTCCTTTGCCCAGGACGGAACCAGACCCCAGCGGGCAATGAGCAGGTGCCGGTCAATCGTGCCCTCATCCAAACGTTCGGCAACAATCGGCACGCTTTGGGTTGGTGCCACGTTCCAGCTCGGCGACGGTGGGCTTCCCTCGACCTCTTTGGCCTCAAAATGGCTAAGAAGGTCACCCGTGGCCTTGGACATCACATATCTGCCGCACATGAGCCCCATTCTGCCCTGCAGCCGCCATTTATTTAGGCCGGGAGGCGAGGTTGTTCCCTGAGTGGTGTGCTGGACCGTGCACTGCGAGCCCCCAGGGGCGGCCTGTTCTCTTTCCCGAACCACGCGGTCCAGGTCAGGGAAGGGGTGCCTGGAGAAGCCAGTACATGGCCTCTTTGCGGGAGGTGAAAAACCGTGTGGGACACGGGAGTGTCCGCCGTGCCATAGCGAAGTTGGCAATGACACGATTGAGTGGGCTTGAGCCAAGCAGGGCAATTCGTGAAGCGGCGCACTTGGCGCTGAAAACGGACTTGGCTTGGCCCGTCACCGCTTGGGTGTTCGATATGTCTATCAACATCGGGTACTCGGCACCGTCAGCAAGCTCATTGACCTTTGCCATCGCCGCCTGTACATCAGCGGCCTCCAGAACAGTCCCCATCTTCCACACAAGGTGGAGAACTCCTTCGGCATCGAGTTCCACGGTGCCCTTGCCGCCGTCAACCGTGATTGGTTTCATCTTTTACTCCCCACATCTTGTGCAGCTAAGACTAACTGCCTGCTTTGACGTGCATAGCCACAAAGGCGCCGCCTCATCGCAAGTAAGGCTGGTGAATGGATCCCGACCGTTAGCATGGTCCCGTTTCCTCGGATATGGGAGGTCGGTCCCGGTCACTCCGCTGCCACGGTCGGGGTCAGGGAAGGGGTTCCTGGAGAAGCCAGTACATGGCCTCAGTGCGGGAGGTGAAAAACCGTGTGGGACACGGGAGTGTCCGCCGTGCCATAGCGAAGTTAGCAATGACACGACTAACCGGGTTTGAGCCAAGCAGGGCAATTCGTGAAGCGGCGCACTTGACGCTGAAAACGGACTTGGCTTGGCGGGTCACCGCTTGGGTGTTCGATATGTCGACCAACATCGGGTACTCGGCACCGTCGGCAAGCTCATTGACCTTTGCCATCGCCGCCTGTACATCAACGGCCTCCAGAACAGTCCCCGGCTTCCACACAAGGTGGAGAACCCCCTCATCGAGTTCTACGGTGCCCTTGCCGCCATCAACAGTGATTGGCTTCATCTTTTGCCCCCCAGCATCTTGTGGAGCTAAGACTAACTGCCCGCCTAAAGATGCGCAGCAAAAAACGAAGAGTCAAATGCCCGGCATTTCATCGCAGATGATGCTGGTCGCAAAGACAACGACGAAAAACGTTGGAACCAACGCCTGATCGATCTCACCGACTACCTGGGCACCGGGAACGACTGGCCCCGCCACAAGAAGACCGACACCGAAGAGGAACGACTCCTGGGGAAGTGGCTGCACATCCAACGCATGAAGTGCCGCTGCGGCGAACTGGACCAGGACAAAGAAGAACAGCTGAACACTCTCCTTCGTGGTTGGCGTGAGGGCAGGACCCGCGGCCAGCCGCCCGGGTCCCCAACGTTCGAAGGGGCTGAACGGCTACAGCGACCCTCGAGCTGCACTGCGGTTCCCCCTTTCGGGTCAGTCTGGTTGCTAGCAACAACTACTGATATCTACTGTTTTGCTACACTTGTCTATATTTCAGTAGACCTTCATAGAGATGATTGGCTTGGATCCCGTATCGAATCCCTACTCGCCCGGCGCCGGGCGGAAACCGGCGGCCCTCGTCGGTCGCGACCAGCCTCGCAGGGATTGGCAGGTTGCGATCGAACGTGTTGAAGCCGGCAGGACGGCTCAGCCATTCGTTCTCTATGGGCTAAGGGGCGTGGGCAAGACAGTTCTGCTTTCGGACTTCCGCCGCTCCGCGAGTAACCGGGACTGGCTGGTCGCACAGGTCGAAGCCGGCGCCGGCAAGTCACTGCGCGAAGCGCTGGGAGAAGCCCTTCACGCGCCACTTGCCGATCTGGCACGCCCGTCGGCGGGGCGCCGACTACTCAAGGCGTTAAAAACAGCCGTCAGCTTCAAAGCGTCCTACGACCAGAGCGGAACCTGGAACTTCGGCCTGGACCTGGACGGGGCCTCAGGCGGAGGAGCGGACACCGGCGTCCTCGAAACAGATCTCCGCAAACTCATCCACGACCTGGCATTGGCTGCAGAGGAGGAGAGCGTCGGCCTGGCGATCCTGATTGACGAAGCGCAGGATCTCAATCCGGCCGAACTCGTGGCACTCTGCGCAATCGCTCACGCCGCCGCGCAAGACGACTGGCGCGTCCTCTTCGCCTTTGCCGGACTGCCGAGCCTGCCCAGGGTCCTCGCCGAAGCGAAGTCTTACGCCGAACGGTTCAATTACGAGAAGATCGAGGAACTCCGCGGCACCGTCGCCTCCGAAGCCCTGACGAAGCCCGCAGCCGAGGACGGGGTCGAATGGGACGACTCCGCCGTCGCCCTGATCGTCGACGAAAGCGCAGGCTATCCGTACTTCCTGCAGCAATTCGGACAAGACACCTGGAACGCCGCAACCGGTGTGAAAATCACCTTCGACGATGCCCGCGTTGGTGCCGCTAACGGCCGGGCAGCTCTGGACAGCGGCTTCTTCCGTGCCCGCTGGGACCGGGCAACTCGAGCCGAACAGAACTACCTCAGGGCTATGGCCGAAGACGACGACAAAGGTAGCTCATCCGGCGAAATAGCCGTACGGCTGGGACGAGGGCCCGCTAGCTTCGGGCCGATTCGGGCAAACCTGATCGCGAAGGGCCTGGTCTACGCTCCAGAACATGGAGTCATCGCATTCACCGTTCCTGGAATGGCGGCCTTCATCAAACGCCAACCCAAGTGAGCGTAGTGGCGCAGCCCGCTCAGCGTTCCGGCCCTTCGGCGGGTCGTCCCGCACCGGGTTCCCCGCCGGCGCGGCGTTGGGCGCGGGCTTTGCGGATGCGCCAGATGATCAGGGCGAGCACGACGACCACCACGACTACGGCGGTGATGTCGCGTCCCGCGGTTTTGGCTACCGCTTCGTAGGAGTTCCCGGCCAGGAATCCGAGCATGACAAACCCCGCACCCCATACCAGACCGCCAGCGGCATTGAAGGCCAGAAACTTCGGATAGTGCATGCGTGAGGTGCCGGCCAGGGCAGGCATAACGGCGCGGAAGAACGCGATAGAACGGCCCAGAAACACAGCCGAACCACCCCGGCGACGCAGGAAATCCTGCGCGTTCTCCAGTTTGGCCCGGCGTCTGCTCAGGACTTTCAGATTCAGCACCCTGGGTCCGAAGTGCTTGCCGACCTCATATCCGACAGTGTCTCCGATGATCGCGGCGAGCACCACCACGGCCATCATCGACCACACGGGCAGGTTCCCGCGGCTAGCCACGACACCCCCGAGGACAGCGGCGGTCTCCCCGGGAATAATGAAGCCGAAAAAGAGGGCGTCCTCGGCGAAGACCAGCAAGCCGACGATAACCAGGGCCAGCAGCGGGTCCACGTTCAGGACGGCTTCGACGAATCCGCTCATCGGGCACCCGCCACGGCATCGACGGGTCCGCAGACGAAACTGCAGGATCCATTCTGGCCGCGCCCGGCTCTGCAGGAACCTACTCTCCGCCCCACCTTGACTCCTTACGGTTCGCCTTCCGCCGCCTCTTCCACTAGCCGACGCTTGGTGAGTTCCGCACCTGCGCGGCCTCCGACGAGGCCCGGTATTTCCGGGCGGTCAGATAGAGCCGGTGCGCGGTGATCACCAGGGCCAGCCACGCAGCCCCAAGACACCACGCGGCCAAAACGTCGGTAAGCCAGTGGTGGCCCAAATAAACCCTGCTCAACCCGATGGTCAGCGCAAATGCAGCGGCCAGGGCCGCCACGAGAAACCTCCTCCAGGGTGACCTCAGACGAAGAATTATCAGGTACGCTACGATTCCCGCGATGACCACCGAGTTCAGTGAATGCCCACTGGGAAACGACGCTGAATACTCGTACGGCGGAACGGCATCGGTCAACGGCGGACGCGTCCTGCCAACCAGTTGCTTGCCGGCAATCGTCATCAGGAGCGATCCCGCCGCTGCCGTGACGATCAGGATCACCGGGGTCCAGGAGCGGCGGCGGAACGCCAGGAAGAGCATTACGGCCAAGGCAAGGATGGGCATTCCAATGGTGCCGCCGATATCCGTATAGGCCGTCACCAGCCCATTCAGCTCAGGGGAACGGACGCCCATCGCCGTGTCCAGCACCGGATGATCCAATCCTGCCACTCCGTCGGCATTGACCACCGACTCGTAGACCTGAGCGAAGACAGCGGTGAGGGCTACCGCTATCACGGCTCCCGCCGCCAGGATGAGGATCAGGGCGGAATGCGGGCCCAGGACGGCACTGATGCGCTGGACCATGCGGGCCAAAAACCGCCCCAGGGGGTTGTCCCAGCGCGTTAAGTCCTGGCCACCGACATACCGGTCCTGATGCAGCTCTCCCTGCACCCCGGCTGCGGGAGGGCTCGTCACGTCCTTGTACATGTCACTCCCCTGTCCACGGCCGGGATCCTTCTCCCGGCAAGTTGTAAGCAAGCTTACTTTCTTGCCTCGGCGGAGCGTCGAACTCTCTGACTACAGCGATGTCATAGGTGTCGGACATCCGAATCCCTTTCAGCTGCGATAAGCAACAAAGATGGATGCCGGAGACTACATACGGCCCGCGGTTAGGTCCGCGTCACCTCGAAATCCGCGCCGCCTGCGTCCTGGCCGTAGCGAGCAAGCTTGGGGTGGGTAGGAAAGCTGTCCTCCGGTTGCACGACAATGGAATAGTTGTGCTTTTCCGCTCGGGGGCGGTACGTGCTTTCGCCTGACAGCCGCCGCGGATCCGGTCAGACCAGCCAGCGCCACCAGCGTGACCGCTCCGGTTCCGGCTCCGGGTCCTCGCCCAAGGCCAGCGCGGCCTCGACGATGTCGTCCGCGGTGAGCGTCATGACGGCCTCACGATCGAGCGCGTCGAGACTTTGTTCCTCGTCGAGCGATAGCCGCAGCGCCTGGCGGTTGAGCGCCTGCTCGAACAGCGTGCGGGCGAACCGTGCGTTGCCGGAGTCCTCGCCCGCGTGGAGGCCGGCCAGAATGCGGCGCAGCACCTGGTCCGCACCCGGCTCCAGCGTGTACTCGTGCTGGGCCAGCATCTGGTGGAAGATCGTCTGGAGTGAGTCGACGGAGTAGTCGGGGAACGTGATCTCGCGGGCGAACCGGGAGCGCAGTCCAGGGTTCGAGAGCAGGAAGGACTCCATCAGCCGCGGGTACCCGGCCACGATCACGACCAGGCGGTGGCGGTGGTCCTCCATCCGCTTGAGCAGGACCTCGATCGCCTCGGGGCCGAAGTCCATCCGGCCGTCTTCCGGGGCCAGCGCGTAGGCCTCGTCGATGAACAGGACGCCGTCCAGCGCACGCCGGATCACCCGGTCCGTCTTGATGGCGGTCGCGCCGACGTACTGCCCCACGAGGCCCGAACGGTCGACTTCGACCAGGTGGCCTTTCTGCAGCAGACCGACCGCGCGGTACATCTCGGCCAGGAGCCGCGCCACGGTGGTCTTGCCCGTGCCGGGGTTTCCGAGGAACACCAGATGCTGTGATGTGGCCACCTCCGGCAGGCCGTGCGTCTTACGGCGGGCCTGGACCTGGAGTAGTGCGACTAGGGCCCGCACCTGTTCCTTCACGGTCTCCAGTCCGACCAGCGCGTCAAGCTCGGCCTGGACCTCGGACAGCGGCCGGGCCGGCCCGGGCCTGGCACCGATGAGATCGCCGACCAGGTCGTCGACGCGCTCTGAACTGGGCAGCTTGAGCTGATCGGCCAGATGGCCGAGGGTTTCGCGCAGGTCGTCGAGCGGATGGCGGCTGGGAGCCATGCATCCACTGTAGTACTCGATTCCCGCCCGGGGTGGGGTTGGCCTTCACCAGTATCGACTCCCTTTTGGTCGTAGTATTCACGCGGTGCAGGCAGTCTCCGTTGAATAATGCGGGCACTGGCGGTGCTTTCGGTGCTGACTACGGCACCAAGGATGAGGCAGAAGATGCAGGCCGGGAAGCGGCCCAGGCCGACAAGGTGGAGCACGTCATCAAGAACCAGGACGGCCGGATCGGCTCCAAGAACAGCTACGTCAAAGATCCCCGGAATGTCCCGGGCGGATACGGCAGTTCACGCCATCGCGCAGCGATGTCGGTGAAACAAGAAGGGCCCGCTATTGTGAACTGCTCCCCGACGATGCTGGGATGGGATTGACCCCGGCCAGAGCGGCGAAGGCGGGCCTCCGAGGCGTACCCGGCCCAGATGCGACCTAGCTGTGTAGACCACGGCGGCGGTCACGGTCCCGAATCCTGTTTCCCCCAGAAGCGGAGCGGCGGGGCTGGACTCTAAGAGCTCCGTGGTGAGGGTGTGAACCAGCGGTCGTTTTTAGACGGCCATTGCACGGAATGCCAGGAGTCCTCTGCACTCATCGCCCGCCCCTGGCGCTACGTTCTTATGAACGGGAGATGAGAGGTGAAGTGCTCGGCTCCAGATCCACCAGAGTTATCTCTGGCCGTGCCGCGAGGTGCGGCATCAGCCCTCGAAGGTCCGTCCGGCCACCACGCTGGTCCCGGATCTTCCATCGTTCGATCTGGGATTCCGCTGCTTCCTGGCTGCTGAAGGTTCCCATCCCGGTGTTCGTACTGGTGCGGACGTCGTAGGTTTCCCAGCGCATCATAAGAGCCTCTCGTGGTGCTGTTGGTGGTTGCCGGGCCCGAACACTGGGGGATGTCAGGGCCCGGCAACCATGGTTACCTGGCCCGAAATCATCGGGGACACCCGGGCCCGGCACCGCGGCCCACCCTAACAGGCCTGACTGGGTGCTACATGCCTCACCGAGTTTCCGGCCGCTGCCTGCGGTGCGGTTTTCCTCCGGCTTGGAATGTTTAGGGCCATGGTGGGGCTGGGAGTGCCCTGGGCGGTGGAGGCGGTGTTTCCCTACGACGCTGGGCCGGGAGTTTCATTCCGAACTGAGGGCGACGTCTTCACGAGGATTCGGCCGCCGGGTCGAACGTCGGCTTCCGGCCGCGCGAGCACGTGAAACCTATTGGTCCCGACCACCACCGGCGCAGGTCCCCGGGCTCCGTCCAGGCGGCCCACACCCACCTCGGCGGAGTGTCGAACTCTCTGGCTACAGCGACGTCATAGGTGTCGGACCATACGAATCGCTTTCAGCTGCGATAGGCAACGACGATGGATGCTGGAGACTACATACGGCCGGCGGTAAGGTCCGCGTCACCCTGAAAGTCCGTGCCGCCTGCGTCCTGCACAGGCGAGAGGGACGTGGGCTCTTCATCGGGGGTCCTCGAGGAGCGCCACACGCCTACCCCGGCCGCGACCATGGCCAGCAGCCCCACAATCCACCACCACTTCCGGGACGCCGGCAGTCCAGCCTGGACCGGCCCGGGCTCCAGGACCTCAACGGCGGCTTTCGGTGCAACCCGCTTCAAGCGTTCCCGGACCCGCGGAGTCAGTGTTTCCACCCCGCCCGCCAGCTCGTCAGCGAGCCGGTACAAGACCGCTTGGAGCCGCGGGGATGCAGTTTCAATGCCAGTCTCCAGCCCGGCCACCGCTCGTTGCAGCGCAGCCTGCGCCCCAGGCGTGGCCCATTCCTTGCCCCTGGCCAGATGGGCCATGAGGTTCTCAGAGAGATGGTGGACCTGCTCAGTTTCGGTCATCGGGTTTGCCGTGCGCATGGGTGCCTCCTGGGTGTGATGGATGCCCATAGCCTACGGCTGGCAGAGCCGGAGAAACAGGCTGTATCCCTACTACCGTTCCCTGAGCTGTGCCGCTGCATGTCAGTGTCTGGCTGGCCCGCCGGCTGTTTCTGGACTCCCGCCACAATCAGCCGGCCAGGCGAAACTTCCGGTTCGTCGGGCATTGGGTTGGGCGGGAGATAATTGCCGGGACCGGGAAAACCGTACGGCCCTGTACCGGCACGTCCTGCTTCGCTTTCCCTCGACTCTTCCGGAGATGGCCGTCGATGCCTGATGCTGAAACGTTTACCTTTGCCCTCACCTACGCGGGAACCCTCGCCGTGGCCGCTCTGATGTTCTTCGGCCAGCTCGCTGCCTTCACCATCGTTCTGGCTCTGGCCGGGATCGTCAGGCTCCTGACCCTGCCCGTCCGCGCGCTGGCACGAGGTGAGAACAAGTGACCCGCGGCTAACAAACGCCACACAGAGCACACCGGCGTGACCTTCAGCAGGTCACCTCTGACCAAAAAGTCCGTCGACGAAGACGGAGGTGCGGGTGCCTACAAAAGGGAAAGCCCCTCGAAAGGGGCTTTCAACGGATAGGACAGGTAGTGCTTGGTGTTGGTCTGCGGTGACGTGCTCCCCCTCCCCCGGGCACTGTGTGCCCCTGCCGGTTTCAGTACTAAGAGACTTTAATAGTTGTCCGGCCACCCGTCCAGCGCCCGGGCGCCTTGTTAGACCCCGGTTTCAGGGCGGGCCGTCGGGACGCTGTGTGTCGTTGGCGTCCTGTTCGGGGATGACCTGATTGGCGATCAGGTCCACGCGGTCAGCGGCAGTGAGCCGGTCATCGTTCTGGATGGCGGCAACGTCCGCGCCGTCCACGTCCTCGCTGCCGGGCGTGCCGGGCCCCGGGTCGGTGGTTTGCTGGTCTTCGTCTTTGTGGCGGGCTTCGTTCAAATGGTGCCCCAGTTTCTCCTCCGCTTCCCGTCGGCGTTGCCCGACGGTCCGGATCTGCTGCGGGGTCGGCACCGCTCCATGGGCATGCTGGTGCGGGACCCGTATTCCATCGCGTTTATCGCTCATAAGGGCATCGTCTCACCGGACCTGCCCTCCAGGAAACCAAACCAGGAAGGGATCATCAGTCAGCTAGCGGGACATCCCCTTGGCCCCTTGTGTGTGCCGGCGAGCAGTTTCTACAGTGGAGTATGGATGCACGCATCCGCGCTAAGAACCTCTTGGATGGCCAGTTGGTAGCGCTGCACGATCTTTGGCTGACGTACTGGAGCTACGGGGGCAACGCCGGAATCCTCGAATTCGAAGCCTTCATTTACCGATTGCTGATTCCAACAGAAATCGATCTCTACCTGCTCGAGTGCGCCGTCCGGGACACCCGCCGCAACTGACGTCGCCCCGGGGTTGCTGACCGGCGCACCCCTTGGCACTGACCCAGTGGAGCGGTTCGGCTGCCTGCCATCAGGCCACCGGACCATACGGCCGGAACCACCACGAGCGCCCGGGCCATCGTGGCATTCCCCGGCTGCGGCTTCCACTCAGGGACGCTACCGAGCCCATCCCAACAGGTTCGGGGGGAGTCGCCGTCAACATCATCCTTGCAGTCCGACGTCCCCAGATACCGCACGATGACGCCGCGAAAGCCTGCGGCCGCGGAAACCAGCAAAATGACCTAGGCGTCGAACTGGGTCCGGACTTTCGGGTCCTGTGACAGGAAAGCTACGGCTGTTGCAACGACGTCCCGGAGTTTGACGTCTGCGGGTACTGGACGCGATCGTCAGGGCCTTGAAGGCCGCTTCCTGGCTGCAGCGGTCATGGGGCCTGATGGCCCCGGCCGCCAAGTCGATCGTGGTGCGGGACTCCATGGCAGCGATGAGGTGGGATTTCGTCTCGGCCAGCTGGCTGGACGGCCAACGGCCCTGCGGTGCTACCGGCACCAGGGTGTCCCACTTCTTTCGTATTACGGAAGGGCGTCTGGAGAAGCCAGTACATGGCCTCATTGCGGGAAGTGAAAAACCGAGTGGGACACGGGAGTATCCGCCGTGCCATAGCGAAGTTAGCAATGACACGATTGACCGGGCTTGAGCCAAGCAGGGCTATTCGTGAAGCGGCGCACCGGACGCTGAAAACGGACTTGGCCTGACGGGTAACCGATTCGGTGTTCGCCATGTCGATCAACATCGGGTACTCGGCACCGTCAGCAACCTCATTGACCTTTGCCATCGCCGCATGTACGTCATCGGCCACCAGAACAGTCCCCGGCTTCCACACAAGGTGGAGAACTCCCACTGCATCGAGTTCCACCGTGCCCTTGCCGCCGTCAACAGTGATTGGTTTCATCTTTTGCTCCCCCAGCATCTTGTGGAGCACAGACTAACTGCCTGTTTGGCGGTACACAACAGGCAAACGACGAATCAAAGGCGGCGCTTCGCAGAGAATGCTCGAGACTGGATCCTAACTGCGGTGTCCCATTTCCTTGGAACTGGAACGCGTTTCAAATACCAAGCGCCTCCCGTAAGGAGGGTCTTCGCAGATGAGGGTGTACGTCAGAGCCCACCGATACGATCCACCAATGACTGACCGAAACCCAGGAGATTGATGACCCTGGATCGAAATACACCCCAGGTGCTGCACACTGCCGCGAAACTGTCGGGCGTGAGGATCAATAGGGCCGCCTCTGCTGATTCAAACCGATCAGAAATTCCTCGGCGTAGGAACGGGACCGCCGGGCGGATGGCGGACATGGCACTGCCCCTTGTACGCCGAAGGGCGTAACAGACCACCGGAAGGGCCGGAATGATCACCGGTCCGGGGGCCATTGTGGCTCTCCCCGGCCGCGGCCTACACTCAGGGACACTACCCAGCCCATCCCAACGCGTTCCGATGGAGTCACCGTGAACAGCATCCACTGCAGCCGCCTTCTCCGGGATACCGCAGGATGACACCTCTGCAGCTGGCCCACCTCATCACTGATCCCCGCGGACCGGAGATGGTCCTCCCCACCCTGACGGCCCAAGAGCTCAGCAAACTCATCGAGGCCCTCTACCGGAATCTTGACACCGCCTCGCCCGCCCTCGAGGCAGATTCCTGGTACGAACTCGCCGTCGAAGAAGACCTCCGCAGGTCCACCCCGCCCCAAAACGCCACCAGCGGCCTGGCCTAGGCGCACTCCTGAACGTGCACGACCCCGGCATCAAACCGGCGACGGTTCACTATGCGCCGGACCCTCCCAACCACGGTCGGCTGACCCACCAGGGGGCCACGACATCCTCTGCCCGTTTCCGCGCCTTCAGGCGCGGTGTTGCCGATCCGTGAAGCCAGCGCTCAGTCGCGGGTACCAGGCACGCCAAGAGACGAGTACCGACTACTGGTGGGTAGTCTCTGGCCAGGCTGTTGAATGGGAAGTGCCGGCGACGAGAGAGTCTTCAGAGACCGAAGCCTCTCCCCCCAGCCGTCGCCGGCACCTCCTATAGACAAGGGTCCGTGCCCATTTCCCGGAAAGGGCACCTAGCGGAAAGGCGTGCAGGGACACGGTCCGTAGGCGTTTTCATTTGGAACCGAACGGGGACATCAACTGCTTGGCTTTCCCCGTCTCCGGCGCCGTTCTGCGGATGCACGCCGGAAGGGAACCCCGGGAGTGGGCGTCTTCGCACCGCAGATCCTTCGGCGGTGAATCGTGAGGACATGCTATGGACGCTTCCCCTATTTCCGCGGTGCTTCAGGACAATATCGCGTCCCGTCTCCAGGACCTGGTCCTGGACACCCCGGATGCTGAGCAGTTCTTCCACGACCTCGCGGTCCTCTGCGCTTCCCTCCTCGCCTCGCCTGACTCGGAGGTCTACTGCAACGTCACCGTGGTGCGCCCTAAAAAGCCCGTGACGGTAGCGTGCAGTACTCCCGGAGCGAGGGAGGTCGATGAACTGCAGTTCGCCTTCGGCGACGGACCTGGCCTCCTGGCCATGGCAACAGGGACAACGATTCACGTCCCTGTCCTCTCGCGTGAATATCGCTGGCCCGAGTACGCCGGAGCTCTAGCCACGCACGGCGTCGGTTCAATCCTTAGTGTTCCCCTTCCACTGGAGGGGAACTCCTCGGCAGTCCTGAACATCTACTCCCCACAAACGCAAGCATTCAGCGCCGGGTTCATCACCCGGGCAGAGCTGTTCGGTGAACAGTCAGCCAAAACACTCAGGCTCGAGCTGCGCCTGGCAGGGCTCCAGGACGCGAAGCGCAACCTGGAAGCTGCAATGAAAAACCGAACCGCGATAGACACCGCCGTAGGCGTCATCATGGCCCAAAACCGCTGCAGCCAGGACGCGGCCATGACAATGCTGAGGAACGCATCCAGCTCCCGCAACATCAAATTGCGGGACATAGCGACAGGAATCATCGAATCCGTTTCGTCCAACCCCCAACTGCGCACGCATTTCGAAGAATAGCCGGCAGCGCCCGTTCTCCCTCGACGAAAGAAAACCCAGTCCGTGCAGCGCCATCACTGCACCGGAAGTTTCAGTAATCCGGGGGTTCGTTCATCCAGGTCCGGTCCACGGGGGTTGCTATACGTGCCCCTGCGCACCTGACCCCAGCAGGGGTGGGAGCCGGCATCAGGACCTGCGGGTCGGGTCCTCGTTCGGCGGTCCGGGATCGCGATCGGGAGTGGGGAACGGATTCGGGTTCGGATCCGGATGGGGTGGATTGGGGGACGTCGGATCGGGGGAGCCAGGAGCTGGATCCGGGTCCGGAAAGGGACTGGGCGGAATAGGGGAAGTCGGGTCTGGGGAACCGGGCTGGGGGACAGTGTTGGATGTGAACGGTGCGGGTTCGCGCTCCGGAGGTATGTTCATGGCATCTCCCTTGAATTTGACCGGCATGGAACTTCAGACTACGTCCGTGGTCTTTGGAAGGACAGGGCTCTGTGGAGCAGCTGATTGGCCTTGCGCCTCTGACCATGCCGTGTTCGGAATCCGGCCATACGACGTTCGAAGTGGCCCTCAACGGACGGATGTGTGGCGATGCAGCGTTCACATCCGTGCAGTATGGGTCGATCACCTCGTGACCGAGCGGTGTTTGCGGAGCGTCTCCAGGGTTACCGTGGATGCATGGAGAACCTGAAGGGTCCTTTGTATCTGGATATCGCGACGAAGTGTCTGTGCCTGGCGGGCGTTGTGTTGATGGTTTTTGGGCGGGCCGACTGGTTCATCGTCGGTGTTTTTGCCGTTTTCATCGGCATGCTGATCGGGGCCTGGTCCATGGTTTCCGCCCGTCGGACGCGGTCACCAAGGGGTCCCATCCGGTCCGGCACTCTCAGGAGTGCGGACCCGAGGGACGGCGAGGCGAAGGAAGGGCGGTAACTCCTGAACCTCGAGAACTCACCAGGGCCGGAGCTCAGCCTTGCGCCTGCCCGGGGACCTTTCCGCCGGTAACATCGGCCCTCTTCCAGGTAGCAATGACGCTGACACCGCCGCCTTCGTCACGGTCGGTCACGATGTCAATCTCGCCCGGGCCCGCTCCCATGCCCAGAAGCTCATTGGTGTACGTTGCCACCAGCTCCGACAGAGTTGTCTCTGTCCATTCCCCGGCGCGCATCCGAGTGGAGATTTCCACTGGTTCAGGCTGATACTGCGTCATGTCTGCCGCCGTGGCGGTTCCTGGGCGGCGGCCATCCGGGCCGTGGTTCCTCAACAACTGTCATCATCTCGATGTCCCGGCTTTTCGGCCGGGTCAGTCCTTGTCGAGTTCGTCGAGGAGGGACTTCGCTGCCTTGGCGATGTCGTTGTACTGGGCGGCCCGGCTCTCGATGGCAAGAACAGCGCAGCGGTGCAGCCGCCGGAAATCTCCGAAGGGAAAGCTGTAGTGACCCTTTGTGTCTTGCGTTTTATCGCTGTCCACGCCCAGATACCACGTGCCGTATTCGGTGTATCCGTGCTTGTCGATGAAGGCGTTTTCCGCGGCCGCGTCAGGGGCATGTTCGCTCCAGTCATCACGGGTGTCCCGGGCGATCCTTGCGTCCTTGATCAGCTGCCGGGCGTGCCCCAGTGCCGCAGTGTTGACCTTTATTGTCATGGCTGCCTCCATCGTTCGTGATTTCTTCGGGGCGAGCGGTGCGCACGGACCTTAGCCCTTGGGCTGATTTCTGCGGTCGCCCCGTCAGCTCACGGGCGTATGCGGTGGCAGATTGCCACCGCGGGTGACATGGACTTTCGTGGCGGATGTTCCGGATTTCTCCGGTAGCTGGACGCGGATTTCCAGGACGCCGTCTATGTAGCTGGCTTCAACAGTGTCAGGACTCGGTCCACGGGGTATCGGGACGTACCGCAATTCGCTCCGGTAGCCCGGCTGATCCCTACCGGCCGGCTCTGCACGGCGGGCCGGAATCTGCAAGGTGTCCTCGGAGACGTTGATGTCGATGTCAGCGTCGGGGTCGATGCCGGGAAGGTCGGTTCTAACGACCAAGGTGTTTCCGTCCCGGAATTCCTCGATTCGCAGCCAATCTTCCGTCTCACCCTGAAGGAAGCGCCGGAGGGGTTCGGGCACGTCGATGCCACTGCGGCGGAAGAAGTTTTCCATGTCTTTCTCCTATGCTGAATTAGCCAGTATGGGCGTCTTTCTCCTATGCTGAATTAGCCAGTATGGGCCCGACGAAGTGACCTTGGGCGCCTGCCTTCAGCCGAAGTAGTGTGCCTCGCCCGACCATCTGGAACGGTGTCGGCCGCCACGCGGGGCCGCGGACGCAGACATAAGTTCCGTCCGCGGCGCAAGCCGCCGCTGCCCCGGACCGGATGCGGTCAGCGGCCCGGACAATAAAAGGAAGGCAGGTGCACGCGGTCATGAAGTGACCAGCGTCAGACGCGGCTCCTGCGGGTCACTGCACCGAAGATCCCCAGCACTATCACGGCGCCAAGAATGGACAGCAGCCAAGTCCTGAGGTCAAAAAAGTCGGCAAGGCCTCCGCCGAAGATCCGTGAACCGATCCATCCGCCAAGGATCGCCCCGACGACGCCCAGAACCAGGGTGACCAGCCAGCCCCCGCCCTGCCGGCCGGGCAGTATGGCTTTGGCGATGGCCCCAGCAATCAGGCCGAGCAGAAGAAATCCGAGAATTCCCATGGCGCACTTCCTTCCAAAGGACCATCAGCGTCGTAGTGGCGCTATGGATACGATTTAATCAGCATGCTTATTAACTGGCAAGGATCCTTTTACGATCGAGGGTGAGCCGCGGGCGGATCATGCGGCCACCAACCAGAGGAAGTGACACTGCCGGATTGGACGACAAGATCGGGAACGCCGCCGAGAAGCTTGCCGGCAAGGGCAAGGAAGCTGCCGGGAAGCAAAAGGCGATCTCGGCCTGAAGGCCGAAGGCAAGGGCGACCAGGCCAAAGCAGACCTGAAACAGGCCGGCGAGAAGGTCCAGGACGCCTTCACGCACTGATCCAGCCATAAAGAAAGGGCGCAGACACCCCACAGGATCTCCCGCTCCCAACTGATAGTCCCCGCGGGTCTGAGGCCAGGGGATATGCCGGCCCGGGCCCGCGGCGTACGCTGGATGACTAGGCACGCCGGGGGCCTCCCATCAGGTCCGGCAGCCCTCTTCCGGGCTGACGGGTCCACGCAGCATGCGAAGGCGGGACAGCTAATGAAAACACTGGTGTGGGTGATCGCAGCCGCGGCTCTGGTTGCACTGGTCATCGGCCTGACGGTCCAGGCCTTGAGCTTCCTCATCGGCGCGGCGCCGGTCCTGCTGGTGGTCGCCATCGTATTGCTGCTGCTAAACAGTTCCCGCGGACGCCGCATCCCGCACTAGCGGACAAACCCTAAGGGAAATCAAAAACGGCATGACGCCGGACCGTGTGGCGCATGTCACCCGAGGGATTGAACGCCGACCGATCCGCCGTCGCTGGACACATGGGCACCACCGGCACCGCTTTTGGGGGAACAACGTAGAGCGAAGCACGCGTCCATATCGGGAATTTCAGGATGGATTCAGGCGGACTGAACGCCGCGCAACAGGTCATTGGTTTTGCAAGCGGCGTCAGCCGGGCTGAAGCTGTCCGCGCCGCACTCGAGGCAGAGACCTGGTACTAACTCGCGGTCGAGGACGCCCTCGCCCATCCCGCCCGAAACGCTACCCCGCAGCCTGGCCTAGCCTCGTTCCTGACCAGATCATCGGCACCTTCCGTTGCGTGCAGGGACCGCCTCAGCTCTTGAAAACCGAGCATCTTAGGATCCCGGGGACCCCTGTTGCCTCATGTCAATAGGTCCGGGAACGGTGAGTCGTTGCCTCATGTGAAAAGGTCCGGTTCAGGGACGGGTTGAACCCGGTGTTGACCTTGTAGTTGCGGGGTGCGGCTTTGGCTTGTGCCAGGGTCTCGAGCTGTCCGGTGAGGGCCAGGATCTGCCGCGACAAGGCCGCGGGTTTGAGGCGTTTGAACTGGGCGTTCATGGCGATCACGGGGCGTTTGCGGATGTTGGGGTGGTTGGCCGCGCGCTGGTGCGGGGTGAGCGCGGCGTCGTGTTTCTTGACCACCTTCGCGCCGTGGCGTTCCTTGAAGATCAGCTTCTGCTGGGGCAGCAGGTAGTTCGTGAAGAGCGCGTCCAGTTCCCAGATGGCGTTGAGTGTCTCCAGCTCCGCGGTGGTGTCGTACCGGTAGTAGCCCACGAGCTCACGGACCCGCGCCCAGTTCTTTTGCTCCACGTGGGCTCCGTCGTTCTTGTTCCCGGGCCGTGACCGGGTGAACGTGATCTGGTGGGCGTGGCAGTACGCGAGCAGATGGTCGTTGATGAACTCGGAGCCGTTGTCCGAATCGATCCCCAGGATCGGGAAGGGGAACCGGGCCAGCGCATACTGCAGCGCGATCAGCACCCACTTCTGGGCCTTGTTCGGCACGGACCGGTTCACCGTCCACCCGGTGGTGATGTCGGTGACGGTCAGGGTGAAACAGAATTCCCCGGAGGCAACCCCTCCTTCGTGGCCGACCAGATCGATTTCGACGAACCCGGGCACCGCATCATCCCAGTCTGCCCAGGTCCGGACCGGGATCTGGGACTTCAGCAATGACCCCGGCTTGGTATGGGACCGGCCCCGCAGCACCAGTTTCGCCCGCTCCGGAGCCAACCGACGGTCGATGGTCGCCGCGCTCATCCGCATCAGCAGCCCCGCATCCTCGTCCGTCAAGGCCAATTCCCCGTCCCGCCGCAGCAAAGGCACGAGTACCGGCAACATCGGCGCCAGGCGCTTGCCCGCCGGCGCCCTGAGCACCGCCCAGCACACCACGAGCGCGTCGATGACCTTCGGCCCGTACACCGGGGCCCGCGGCGGACGGGAACGCACCGGCCGCAACTCCAGCGCCTGCCGCAACGCCCGCCGCGCATAGTCACGGTTCCAGCCCGTGAGCTCCACCAACTCATCCAGGATCCGCACCTTCCCGGCGCGGTTCGCCCGGGCATAAGCCCGTGCCTTGATCACCGTGACAGCCTGCCGCTGGCTCATCGTCAGTCCCATCTCTCAAGGATGTCCGCGGCCGGACCTTCCCGGACCTTTTCAGATGAGGCAACGTATCCGTTGCCACGGACCTTTCCTATGAGTCAACTCGGGACCTGCCGCAATCCCGGGACCCGCCGTAAACTTAACGCAGGCCGGCGGCGGCAGAGCCCCTGGTGTCCCCCAGCCAGCAGCGGCACATCCCACCTGCCCGTCGCCGGTCCCGGGAGCATCCGCCGCGGAACCGCACGGCCAGCGCCGCAGACTAAAACCCGCTCTTGGAGGGCGGCCCGTCGCTCCGGACCGCCAAACCACCGCCGCCATCATCAGGGTGCTGGCTGTGGACTTGCCGCGTTGATGTCGCTCAGGCGGTGGTGCGCGCTGCGGCATCGAGAATGACTCTGCGGAATTTTCAGGCGCTTTTCATGGCTGTTCTCTGCCGGCGTGCTCCGGTGCCGGTAGCGAGGATCTGCCGGACGGTTTTCTCCACCAGGGTGCTGTCTCCGGTCTCGGTCAGAACCGGATGTATGTGATCCAGGAGCGCCTTCACACATGCTTCTGCCGGGTCCGGCCGATTCGTTTCGGGATGGATCAGATCATTCTGGATTCCGAACCTGCTGGCACGCCACGAGGCCAAGCGAAGCATTTCGGCAGGAACCGCCGGGGGCGGGTTCCCCGCGGCCCAGTCCCTGGCAGCCATCTCCACCAAGGCGCGCGCAATGGCGGCCAGCGCAACGGCATGCGCGGAATCGGTACAGACCTCCGCGACGCGGATCTCCACCGTCGGATAGGTCGCTGAAAGACGGGCATCGAAGTAGATCATGGCACCGTCCACACCAACGACATCACGACGATCACCACCCAACCCCTCGACGCGTTTGAGGTCCTTGGATTTTGTTTATATGCCTATGTCACGGGGCCAGGAAGGCATACACCCCACGATCTCGATCCTGTCCGTTCTTGAAGTCCTTCATTGCGAGAACTCCAGAGGTCCACGCGCACCCCACGCGACACGCGCCGGGATGAACCCGGCAACGCCCCTGAGTGCGTGTCTTAGTACTCACAGCCTGCGTGCACGCATACTGTCGATCGCATGGACAGAGACCAGGCTGGCGAGCTGGTAGGGCAGACCTCGATTAATGAGCTGCTCGATGAGCCGGTCGGCGTTACTCCTATCCAGATGGTGCTGCCGATCCATCTCCGGCTCCGGGCGGGGGAATTCCGACGTCTGTCTTAACGCGGCGAGCCCACCCCTTGCGTTGTCCCCTTCCAGACGTCCACTGGACGCCCTCGCACCATACTGACCCTGCGATCTCCGAACAACAGGGGCGCAGCAATCCCCTGTCCGGTGCCTGAGGATCAGCGGATAACGGCTGCTGGCGCTCAGGCTACCGGGTGAAGCTTGCACTGCACTCTCAGATGGCTGTCCCGGCCGGTTGTTGCGCGCCTAGAATCTGTAGCTGTGCCTCCACGGGACGGCCGTACCCCGGAGGGCTGCGCTGACTGGTTGAGAAGGCAGGAGCGGGCTGGTGTTTCGCTGCCGGGGACTTCCTGGCAGAGGTCCGTGATCAGACCCATTCCGGCATACTCCCCTATCTGCGGCGAAAACAACCGACCCAAAGGCATGCTCCTGACCGCGGCATCGTCATCAAGTGCCTCGCCGAAGGCGGAGAACCCGAACCGCCACAGCCGGGGAATTCGGTCAAGCCAAACCCGTCACCATCTGCGCCGACGACACCAACGAAGAAGCCATCACAACTATGCAGCAGCACCAGGTCCACAGGCCGCCCTTCATCGAGGGGCCGAGCGGACCCGTCATCTGGACCCGCGCAAGATCAACTGGCGCCGTCCGCCGGGGCCCTTTTGCCCGGCTGGATACAGCCACTGGAACGTGGAATTCGAGGACCCGGCACTTGGACGCCGGCAGGAGGACACGGTGCTGGCCTGCAACGCCCTAATAGTCGCGGCGAGGGAGAACGGGGTAAAGGTGCTCTTGGAAAGTCCCCGGACGAGACGCACTTTGAGGCGCTTCGAAGGCTACCCAAATGATTGCCCCGACGAAGAATTCGGTGACGTTGAATATAGCCTCGCCCACGGTTTTTCTCTCCTCCGGGAATGGTTCGGGGGTGGTCCTATTCCCGGAGATTTCGGGTGCTAATCCGTGATCAGCTGGGCGGAACCGACGCCCTTTGAGGTGCTATTTGGCGCTCCAGTTTGCAGCTTGCTCAGGTGCAAGATGCCGAGGACTAGGAACAGCGTGGACAGCGCAAGTGCTGACCAGAATGCAGCTGGGCTCAGCGTGGCGTTGAACATGGGTTTGACCAGTTCACCCACGGCCAGGGAGAAGATGAGGGTGAAGCCGAGGACGTAGGCGGCCGGCAGCAGGAGCAGCCCGGTTCCGTGATTTCTGTAGGTCAGAACAGACAGGATCAGGAAGGCGGGCATGATGAAGCACAGGTCGAGGACGAAGATCGAGTAGAGGGAGTCGATCTGGTCTCCGGTTTGCATCAGGGGCACGAGCATCGCGATCCAGAGCGGGTAAAAGATGAGGGGCTGGAGGATGGCGCCGGAGGCGGATACCAGGCGAAACGTTTTGGAGAGGGCGGGTTGGGTCAGGTCGCCGCGAAGGCGGGCGCCGGCATAGACCAGGCTCCAGAAAGACAGGGTAAAGATCGCCATGTAAACGAGGTACAGACCGTTGTAGGCGCGCTCGATCACGTAGATCCCGTATGCGTAGAACAGATAACCCAGAAGCCCCAGGGCAACGATCTGGCGCTTCTGTCGGTCGGCCCGTGCTGTGAGGGTCAAATACAGGAGGCCGAGTGCGGCGGCGGCGGAAAGCAGATCCTGCGAATACGCTCCGGGGATGAGCTCGTCACTGACAATGCGGTCGTAGATCCCAGGATCCCCCAGCCCCACAGCCGCTGCAGCCAAGGTAAGTACTGCGGTGATCGCCCAAAGGATCCGGTGGAAGTTCATATGAGTGAGCATGGTGACCTGTCGGTGGAAGGAGGGCACTGAAGGTTTCTTCAGGCCTTTTGACCGGGTGGTCGATCAGCCCTCTAAGCATCAGCGCCGGCGGCGATAGTGGCAAGACCTCACCGAGAGGGAGTGTGGAGACCCTTGCACGGGCAGGCGAATACATGTAGGCCTTGCAGAAGGGACGGTGGTGTCGCCCGACCAGTGCCTGTTCAAAGGTTGACGCGCGGACAAAAAATTGCAGCTCGGAGGCGGGACATTGAAAGCAGCGGTGGTTTACGAATCGATGTATGGCAATACGCATAGCGTTGCAGAGGCAATTGCAGGGGGGCTTGGGCCGGCGGCGGCGACCGAGGTTATCTCCACGGAAGACGTGGACCGGATAAATGTGACCGGCATTGATCTGCTGGTTGTCGGGGGACCAACGCATGCCCACGGCATGACTCGGTCACAAACGCGTCAGGCAGCGGTGAAGGACGCCCGCGGCGGGGAGAGGGAGCTGACCATTAACCCGTCGGCCGAAGGTCCTGGCGTGCGTGAGTGGTTAGACTCACTGGGCCCCTCCTCGGGCAGGGCAGCAGCTTTCGATACTCGGGTCGACATGCCGGAACTGTTGACGGGGCACGCTTCCAAAGGCATTGGAAAAAAACTCAAACAGCACGGTTTTGAACTTGTTGCCGAGCCTGAGAGTTTTTTGGTCAGCGGGGACAGTGTCCTCTTCCCCGGAGAACTGGACCGGGCGCGGCAATGGGGCCAGAGGCTCGCCTCAAGCCTGACGCATGAGCAGCAGCGCAGCTGACGAAACAGGCACGTGACCACGCAGCGCAGTAGCCGAGCAGGCAAATTTCCGTTGAGGCTACGCCAGGTTGCCGACGTGACCAAGACCATCCCGCTCTTTGCCACCGCGCCTCTCTGTAGGCATTGGCACCTGCGCTGGGGCGCTACAACCGAAGAGGTCGCCGGGCTTATGCCTGGGGACGAACTCGTGCCCGTGTCACACTTCACCGCAACTCGAGCGATCACAGTCGAAGCAGATCCCGAACTGGTCTGGCCCTGGCTGGTGCAGGTCGGATTCCGGCGTGCAGGCTTTTACACATACGACCTGCTCGATTCTCTTGGGAAACCTAGCGCGGAGAAGATCCTGCCCGAATGGCAGAACCCGCAGATCGGAGACGTGGCCGCGCCGATGACCGGCGAGGCTACCCCCTCGACGTCGTTCAGAGTGGCTTCGGCCCGCCGGCCTGATTACCTCGTCTGGTCCAAGCCAGACTCGTCATGGGCCTGGCACCTGACCAGGCTCCCCCTGGGCCAGACCCGACTCGTCACGCGCTTGAAGCAGCGCTACCGTCCCGGTCCCTCCCTGATCCTCACGGTGCCACTGATGGAATTCGGGGACTTCCCGATGATGAGGAAGATGCTCCTAGGAATCAAGGCCAGGGCCGAGCAAGGAGACGGCCAACTCGGTCCCACATAGAAGAGAACGTCAGCGAAGAGTACGACCCCCTGGCCATGCGCGGATCCGATCCTACATACCCACGGAGTGAGGGCTTGTAAGGAACGATTCGGAGACCCGAACAGGGTTTGGTTTGGCGATCTCTCAGCCGTCCGCTGGCGGTCCTCCCCTCGCTCGTGGCGAAGGATGTCAAAAACACCTTGCACCCTCGACTGGTCATTGCCCATCGTTCACATCTGCCTCCGATGCCGCGTGGGAACCGGTTGGGGGTGGTTCACGGAGAGACCGGGGCACCAGGTTTCCATGGCGTGTGCCCGTGGGTGAGCCAAACCATTTCAGGGTTCAGCGAGCGAATCAGTAGCTGTCCCTCGGTGCGGGGGTTATCAAGTTCGTCGAACCAGACTGCTGTGTCACCGGCGACGATGGTAGTGACTCCGTCGCCGTCAACGACGACAATCTGTGAGCCCCGGGTGTGACCTGGTGCCGGGAGGAGCCGTAGCCCCGGAAGCAGTTCGAGCTCGCCCTCGACCGTGATGTAGTGCATCCCGGGCGGGTCTACCCATTCGGGGATGGTGTAGTCGCTTTGGTTGCGGGCGTCCTCGAGTTCCTGACGCTGGACGTAGGTGGGCTTGCCCGCGAAGAGGTGGTTACCTCCGCAGTGGTCGAAGTGCAGGTGGGTGTTGATGACGATGTCGACACTGCCGATGTCGAAGTCCTGCCCGTTCAAGGGGTAAAGACGGGGTTCCATGTCGGCGACCGCCGGATGAAGCTTAGTCATACCGGTGTCGACCAGCACGCGCGCGTCGGGGTGGTCAATGACATGCACGTAGACCGGCATCGGCTCACCTTCGGCAAGGAGTTCGGCCACACGAACGGCAGTTACACGGATTGCAGCGGGGGAATTCACTCTTCACCTCAGTCCCACATCAAGGCCGTGATGTGTCCGGAATCAACAGATCGTCCTGTCGAGCCCAGATCTGGTGCCATGATCCAGAATCATATCCGTCGACGCGTCCCTCGACCACCGAAACCCATACATCACCTACAGAGGCATCAAATCCGAAACGACCGCTTATAGCGCGGCACGGAAAACATGTAAGGAACTACCCGCAAGGAATCAGCAAAAGCGCCCAGGGCACCCCAGGGCCAGTCCCATTCGGCGCACTTATCCCTCCGAATAGGGTGGGAAAATGAGTGATCCGACCTCGCCTTTCGGCCGCAGCACTGAAGTCCCGCGGATCCTGGCCAAGTCGTTCACGGTCACCGGAGACGGATCGCTGGTACTGGTGGCCCGTTGACCTGTACGTCATCAGACGGCCGCGGGCGATGCTTTCATCACCGTCCTCAACAGCGTTATTACCGTGCTGCTATGGCGCTGATCGCTCATATCCCGTGTTTCCGAACCCTGGCCAAAGGCTCCCCAAGGCTGAGCGCTGCCCGCAGTGCCTGCTATTCGAAAGCACCTGGCGAAGCATGCATTTTTTCACGCCCCCCACCAGCGTGGCGTTTGCGTGCTTTCGTTGGGTCTTTCCGGACCTGCAAGTGAAACTCTTCCCTGTCCTTCCGGAACAGCGCTACGCGCTGAACGTCCCGGGTATGAAGCCGCCGGCGAATGCTGCGCTTTCGCCGCCGAAGAGCCAACAATGCCAGAACGAGAAGGGACGCGGCTCCGGCGAAGGTCCCCAGCGAGGGCACAAAGTCCATTAGGCACTACATCCCTCTACAACCGGTTGGGCCCGGCCACCCTGGTCTTGTTGGGCATACAGCGGTCAACTGACGCCTCCCGTCGAGTCCCACTTCGGACTCCGTTTCACAACTATTCCCCAAAGCAACCGGAAAGAAGAATGCGACGAGACGGGCAGACATAATGACAATTCGTCAGCCGTTCGCACTGGCTGGATCCTCGCTCGCGGTGCCATGGCCCGGGCCAGGAACGACCGCCACCGCTGAGCCCACATACACTCCCCCAGACGGTACGACCAGGGCACTTTCACTTTGGATACCCTGCGAGAAATGGTTCACGACCGAGGCTGCACCGTATCGTTACTCCCCGTTCTGGCCCCTATAAGCGGTGAGAACTCCGACGAAGAACGCGTTCCTGTTATCAGCCGTCCAGGTACGAGCGAGACTGATGATCACCCGCATGTGGTCTTTGCGGAATCGCAGCGGCCTGGTCTCCGGCTCCACTGAACCACGGGCAGGCTTGGGGATGGCTGGCGCCCGCCCGAAGATGTCATTGGCGGGAATCTGGCTGTCATCCGGAGCAAAAACCTCTCCGAACCGATTCTCGGCTGCGGCCCAGCTGATCGCGTTCAGGATAATTCCCGGATACGCGAGCCCTGTGCTGTCATGGTGCTCCCCCAGCCACTGGTTCAGGTCTTTTGGAAGGTAGAGAGTGACGTGGCCTGAATGTTCCTCTTCGGCGGGTTCGATCTTGGCCGGGGCTGTGACATCGACAGCTGGCGCCGGCTGGTCCAAGGCCTGTAGCGGTAAAGCGGCTGCCGCTGTATTCGATGCCGGTGCTTCAGAAGAATCGATAACCTCAGGCACGGGCCCCGACGCACCTACGCCCTCGGACAGGGCTTCAAGCGCCTCAACTGCACTCTCAGGCATTGTTCCGGAAAACTGCTCCACTGGAGCCTCTTCAACTGAGGCAGGCTGAGTAGGTTGCAGCACTCGCCTTTTCAGACCGCTGAGGGCGCTGAGATCCATCTTTCCCGGGCTGGAGGGCAGGCTCATTTGGAGGCTACCTCTAGGTTCTCGTCAAGCGATTCCTCCTGGGCCTGGAGCTCTAGGACGATCTGCTCGGTCAGTCGCATGTAATCCTCGGCCAGGTTACCTGCCGACTGCGCGATCCGGGGTTCATCCGAGCTCTTGCCCTTGTTACGCAGCCGCTCCCAGAACGGTGACTGGGTCGCTGCCCTGGCGGCCAGCTCGTGTGCAGCGAGACCACGGAAGCTGGCGTCTGCGTCAGCCGCAACAACGTCTCGGATACTGCCTTCGAACACGGGCGCAATGCCGTCCAGGGACTCCTGAAGCAGCGTGCGGGCCTGTTTGTCCACGTTCCTGGCGTTAGTGGGAATGCCAAAGAGGATGACCCCGAGCAGGGCTACTGCTGGATTGTCATTCTGGACACTAAGGATGCGACGGGCCAGAGACTCAAGGCCGCGAATAGACTTCGGCTCAGGCTTCACGGGCGCCAGAATCCAACGGGAGGCCAGCATCGCTTCCTCAATGGCGGTCCAACCGGCCTCTGATGGCGGGGTGTCGATCAGGACGATGTCGTAGTTCGGGGCAATCTTTGCCAGGGTCCGGGCCACTCCCCCACGCATTTTGCCCTGACGGGAAGCGTCTCCCTGGAACGTGTCCATTAGCTGCGCTGTGTGGTTGCCGCCTGCGAGGACATCCAAGCCCGGCCGCACATCCTTGATTGGCACCGGAATCTTGTCGTACCGGACTGCAATGTCCAGCGCTTCCCCGCTGTCGTACCGATCATCGTTGATGATGCCCAAGTTGGTCGACGTGTCGCCCTGGGAGTCCAGGTCGACGACGAGCACCTTGTAACCGGCTTCAGCTAGGAGGGCAGCGAGATTGGTGGTCACGGTTGTCTTGCCGACACCGCCTTTGCCATTGGAGATGCAGATGGTGCGTCGCGACGCCAGTTGAACGGCGGGCGACAACGTGTGGGAGATAGTTGCCGTTTCCATAGTGCACATCATAGGCGCGGCCAGTGCAGTGCAGCGGCAAATTTACTGTCGTGTCGCGCTAAAGCTCCTGTGCACTTGCTTTGCACTGGCTAACGAGTAGCTATGCAGTTGAAAAGAAGTAAATACACCGCAGAATTGCACCTCTTTTGCATTAGCTTTGTGGCTGCATGACTAGATTGGTGGGCGTGTCGCCCTGGGAGTCCTGGTCGACGACGAGCATTCTGTAACCCGCGGCTTCAGCGAGGAGGACAGCAAGATTGGTGGTCACGGTCGTCTTGCCGACACCACCTTTGCCATTGGAGATGCAGATGGTGCGTCACGACGCCAGCTGAACGGGCGGACGACAACGTGTAGGAGGTAGTTGCCGTATCCCTAGTGCACATCATAAGCGTAGCCAATGCAGTGCAGCGGCAAATTTACTGTCGCGTCGTAATACATCACTTGTGCACTTGCTTTGCACTGGTTAACAAGTAGCTATGCAGTTGTAAAGAAATAACTACACCATAGGACTGCCACTCTTTTGCATTAGCTCGGTAGCTGCACGACTAGTGCGTGAAATCGCAGTGCCCCTAAAATCGCACCAAAATCACATCTAAAGCGCACATACGACAAGCTTTAAAACCACACTAAATGTGCAGTTACTACGCAGTACGAAAATGGTTAACATCGAAGTAGGGGAGCAGTAGAAGAATGCAGTAAATATGCAGTACAAGATGCAGTAGATGAAGAGTAGGGGAACGAAGCATGGCCTACCTTTAGATTAGGCAAGTCGGATCGTGCACCTCCTCCGGAGAAAGCGCAGTGCCCCGCGAGACCCGGTCTACGCCGGTCGCGGCCGAAGCGTGCAGACACATCTCAAGCATCCCTGCGTGTGGGACCGGTCGGGATCATCATCGCATTGCTCATGCTGAAACGAACGTGCAATGAGTGCAGCCTCACCCGGCGCGGCCTTTTGGATCCCGCCGAGGCAACCGCCGAACTCCCACAGGATAAGACGCGGGTCTCGACAATCCACGCCCATAATGCCTGCTGCCCCTGTTTATGCTGCCAGCCACAGCGCTGCGTCGTCGGGTGGTATCCAGTGTTCTTCCCGTTCGTAGTCGTACAGGTCGGTTTCCATCATCCGGGCGTTCAGAAATCGGTCCAGATAAGCATGCCAGGCAGCCCGTTCCCGTCGATTCCGGCTGATGTGTGCTTGGTAGTCCTCCTGCACCCCCAGCCGTGCTGCAAGGTCACGCAAATTCGCTGAAGTGGTCTTCCAGCGGCCTTTGTCGCGCCTAATCATGGCTAAGGCTTCCATGTCTGCAAGTGCTTTTGTGACGGCGTTGCGGCTGATTCCTGTGGTTCTTACGATTTCTGCTGTGGTGGGGGAGCGTCGGCCTCGTTCGATGGCTTCGTAGACGAGGGCGGCAGCATCGCCGAGCGCCCGGAATACAGGCCGAATGGCGTGGATGTGTCCCCGGCGCCAGGTGAGTTCGCGCGCCAGCTGCTGGTAATGGGCGGGTAACTGGATGAGGTAGACATCGGCGGCTTTGTGGCGTGCATCTGCAACCTTGGTCAGGATCCCGTCTGATGCTTTCGCCAGGACAGGCAGAAGTCTCGCGATGGTGACGTGGTGTTTTCCCATGGCAACAGCAAGGGTGCGGCAGCCCACGTCTACAACGTCAGTTTCCTTGGCCCGCATGTAGCCCAGGAGTCCCCGGATCAGGAGTCGAAGGCTTAGGCCTTCGCGGCCGCGGGCTTGCAGGCGGTGATCGAGCACAGCGTAGAGGATATTTTCCAGATCGTTCACTAGCTGGTGGATTGCTGCAGGGCTGGACCTAATACTTGCCCCCCCTGTGGGAAGAGTGGGGCTTGTGTTGTTAATAGGTACAGCGTTTCCCCCGGTTTTACGGGGCCGGACTTTTTGGTCAGACTTGTTGGCGGTGTAGGCCTGGGCCTTGGCCCATTCGGTCCCCAGGAGCCGTTCCTGGTTGGCAGGTGTGCCGTACAGGGCGGCCAGGCCGGGGAACTGCCCGGAGAGTTCGTTCTGTATGTGCTCGCGGGTCCAGCCGCAGGCACTGAAGTGGTTCAGGACGGCCATGCGGGCCTCGGAGGGGCTCTTGTATCGTGCGGTGTCGTAGAGCCCGGTACGGGCCACGCGGCGCAGCGGAAGTTCTGCTCCGGACCGAGGCTCCAGGACAGGATGGGGAGTAGGGGCGGCCTTTGCCCGTCGAGCTGCGAGTTCCTTCTGGCGGCGCAGTTCGGGCATCAGTGTTGCTTGAAGTCGAGCCATAGCCTTCGGGCCGTTGCGGCGTCGCAGGACGTCATAGGCCTCGCTGAGGGGAGTGACGAGTATCTGGTGCCCACCGGACTTGTGCATGCTTCCGGGTACTCGAATACAGCCATCCGTGATGTTCTGGTGCGGGCTGGGGTCAAGACTGGCTGCTGTCAGTGCAAGGGCTTCAACGAGCTCGCGTGCTTCTGACGCGCTCAGAGGTTCTTGAAGAGGGATATAGAGGTGGCGGCCACCGCTGGGGGAGAAGTCCTCAACCCAGCGCAACCCGCAGCTAATCAGCAAGTGCCGGATGCGAGCGGCGTCCTCCTCCAGGACGGCTTTGTGCGCTTTTGAAGTATCCAGGTCAAGGCACAGGGTGGCCACGCTGCCGTCCGTGCCGTGGACCATGACGGCCGCCGGCCGTGTCGGGAGAGCCGCAGTAATACTGTGCGGGGTCTTGGGGCGGGGGTACTGGAAGCGGGTGCCAATCCAGCGACCGGTCCTGTAGGTGGGCTGTCCTGCGATCAGGGGAGCGAGCACCCAGGCCTGTTTGGGCGTAACTTTTCGTGCGACACCCTGAAGGGCATGTGTTGACGCGGAATAGGGTTCCGGTACCATAGACAGCAATAGCCTTCCTTTATGGATGGATATGACAAGATCCACCCACTGGGTGGGTGTTGGAAAAAGTTCAGATCGAATCCCGCCAAGAACGAGATCTGAACGACATACTTTGTGAAGGCCCGCCTAGTGCGGGCCTTCAGTTTTTAACCGGCCTGTGCGATAGGCAAAGCCTCCTGGTTTTGCAGATCGTCAATATTGATGGAATCGATGTGCTCAGCCACGAGCGGCGTGAGATAGTCCACTGCGTTCGTGTCAAGGATCTCCAGGATCCGCCGCAGTTTCTGGGCGCGAGCCATGTCGGGCTTGACCACAAAAGTATGCCGCGGGCCCTTCGAAGGGCGCCCGCCCAGGTTGAGCTTTTGGATTGCCATAGTCACATCTAATCGGTTTTGATTACTGAAAGACGGAAGCGTAGGCGGCGTGTCGCTATAAGACAACATTTAACGCCCCAGCAGATAGTCCTTCAGTGCAGCGAGCAATTGCTCTAGGCGCACAGGTTGCACGGTGAACGTCACTGTCCGCCCACGTCGTTGGCCGGCCGGGACGTCAGCTTCAACGAGTCCCGCCTCCTCGAGATTTTGGAGCGTTCTTCTAGCGGTGTTGGCGTCAGTGCCCAGTTCTCTGGCAAGGTCCGCAGCCCCAGTGGGGCCATGGGTCGACAAATGCCGCAGTATGGCTCGGGAGAACATCGTCCCGAATGACTCAATAGCCATGTCGACGTCCCGAAATAGGGCGCTCGGGGGGCGAATGTATCGGGGCATTCATTCATAATCTCACTTCCCTGCTAGTTCGGACGCGTTCAACCAAGACTACATTAAATGTCGTTTTAGATGTAGTGTCTTATCTGTCGCACCAATCGGAGCCGGTAAAAGGGAGCGGCCAAGGCGTGACAGCGAACACAAACAGGCGTTTGACAAGCATTTTGAGTGTGACCTGTGGACAATGGCCTTCGTCCACTTGGTGGAGAAAAGTCGGCACCGGCTGGTAGTTGTAGAAACGATGTCTTTTTTGGGGAGTGGCAGGCAGTGACCGATTTGTTGCAGGTTGGCCCAGAGTGGCCTTCATGAACCAGCGTAAGTCGCTTGGCTTGGTAGCCCTCATCGCAGTCCCTGGGCTGATCTTTGGTTTGATCTTCACCATGCTCTTGCTGTTGGCCCCCGCGAAGCCGGCGGCCGCCGATTGTGACCCGGCTGTTTCTGCTGTCATCGACGGCAGCACCAAGGTCGATGGCTACACCGAAGAGCAGCTGAAGAACGCCGCGGCGATCATGGGTGCAGGTAAAGCAATGGACCTGTCCGTAAAAGGTCAAATGATTACGGTGATGGTGTCCCTGGGGGAGTCGGGGTTGCGTGTGCTGGATCATGGCGACGGACCCGGCCCTGATTCCCGGGGTTTGTTCCAGCAGCGGGACAACGGTGCGTGGGGCACCTACCCAGACCGTATGAACCCCACCACCAGCGCCACGAACTTCATCAAGGCCCTGCAGGATGTTCCCGGCTGGGAGCTCTTGGAACCGACCCTCGCCGGCAACAAGGTCCAGCGCAACGCCGACCCGTACCACTACCAGAAGTACTGGCCAGAGGCCGTCAAACTCGTCCAGGCACTCTCGGACGGGAAGTTCTCTCTGGAAGGCAGCGACTGCGCTATCCCGGGACAGTCCGGTGCCGGGGATGACTACCCATGGAAAGACGCTCCCACCTGGTCGCAGATCGGCGCCAACGATGCCAGCACCTCACCGCTGAACATGTACTACCGCGAGTGTGTGGATTTCGCGCTGTGGCGTGTGAACCAGCAGATGGGCAGCACCGACGCACCGTTCAAGTTCCTCAACGGGACCTTCCGCCCGGACGGAGCGCGGTTGGGTTCTGCAGTGACGTGGAAGGCCGGTTGGGACGCCAAGGGCTGGCCCACAGGTTCCGTTCCCCGCGTCGGTGCGGTCGTTTGGTACGCACCCGGTGCCGGGGGAGCGGACCCGACGTTCGGCCACGTCGCTGTGGTCAAAGAAGTCAAGGACGACGGGACCTACGTCGAAGAGGGCTATAACGGCCACCCGGTCCCGGATGACCACAGCTACTACACCCGGACTGTCAGCAGCACTGTCCCCTCCGCTTTCCTGTACCTGCCCACTCAAGAGGAGAAGAAGTGAAAAAGCCCTTGGCCCTGCTCGCCGTGGCCCTGCTCTGCGTTTCATGCGCACCGGCAGCGAACACGACACCGGCAAAAACGGCGAGCATCACGCCCACAGCGTCCGCCCCCGTCTCACTGAGCGCCAACAGCGGACCACAGGCCCCCGGGGGAACAGTCCCGGCCTCCACCGGCATCACCTGGGATCAGACCAGCATGGATCGGGCGGTGGAAGTCGCTGAGAAGGCGATGGCGGACTTTGCCCGCCCTGGCGTGGAGGAAAAGCAGTGGGCCAATGATCTTGCCCGCTGGCTGACACCACAGGCCACCGCCGACTACTCGGCGGTGGACCCGGCCAACATCCCGGCCAACCGCGTCACCGGTCCAGCCACACTCTCCGTCGATGAAGCCAACGGCTACGGCGTCACGGCAGCGGTCCCCACCAACGCCGGGACCTACACCGTGCAGCTGCTCCGCACGGGCAAGGACGCCCCATGGAAGGTCAACCGGCTCACACCACCCACGTCCTAAGCGCCGCACCTCTCCATCACAGACACGTAAGGAAGAAGTTCATGGTTACTACACCAACCGAGGTCCTGGCCTTTCCAAACATCAGGGCCATCGTCCGCGACAACGGGACCGCTGAGGTCCTGGTCGCGGGTAACTCCCGCATCGTCCCTGCCGGAGACTCCGTGCAGGATCTCCGCAACAACGCCCTGGCCCTGGTCGTGGGCGAGGCGCAGACACTCCAGCGCCCCGTCCGGGTCCAGATCGAGGATCCCGAAGGACACGGTGAACTGATCGTGCACCCGGACAACAAGATCGAATCCGTCTCCTACGAACCGCGCCCGGCACGCCGCCGGGCAGAGGCCCCGGAAACCACCCCCGAGACCGTCGCTCCATCCGTCATTGATACGGTCCCCGTTGCTGCTCCCGAGCCAGTAGCCGCCCCCGCACAGCCCACCGCTGCAGCAACGGTGGACCGCCGGCCGTGGCCGCCCAACCCCGTCGAGACCGGGCCAGCAACCGAGACTCCCGACCCTGCACACTCTGAGGCCCAGCCGGCGGCCGCCGCAGAAGAACCGCAGCCCTCCGCAACCGCCCCGGACGCACCGCTGACCCGGCGCAGCCTGAAGGAAACCTCGTTCCTGGTCAGCGCTCCGGTTCTGGAACCGGCCACCCAGGGATGGCGGGGAACACTCACCCGCCTGGGATTCCGGATGGACCCCTCAGCGGAAGAACTCTCCGAGCGGGAGGACATTCGCACGGTCAGCCAGCACTGGCCCGGCCCGCGCACCATCGCGGTGGTGAACCGCAAGGGCGGGGCCAACAAGACCCCCACGGTCGTCATGCTCTCGGCCATCCTCGCACGCTACAGCGGCGCCGCCACGGTCGCCTGGGACAACAACGAATCCCAGGGCACCCTCGGGTGGCGCACAGAGAAGGGTGCCCACGACCGGAGCGTCCTGGATCTGATCGATTCGTCCCAGTCACTGCTCTCGCCGTCCACGAACGCGGCCGAAATCGCGAAGTTCGTCCATCACCAGACCGGTGACAAGTTCGATGTCCTGCGCTCGGATGAGAACGAGGAAGGCGACCACGAAGTCACCGCCGAAGAGGTCGACGTCGCCCATCAGGTCCTCACCCGCTATTACCGGCTGGTGGTTATGGATTCGGGCAATACCGCCCGGGCAGCGAACTGGCGGCGGATGATCGACCACACCAACCAGCTCGTCGTGCCCGTGACAGCCATCGAGGACCGCGCCGAAGCCGCCCGGCTGACTCTCCAGACCCTCGAATCCCGTGGCGGCCACGACGCCGAGCTGGCCCGCAACGCCGTCGTCATCGTCTCCGAATCCACCGACGCCAAACGCAGCATGACCGGAGATGCCCTCAAGCGGGCCAAAGACGAGGCCCAGCGGATCGCGGACGGCTTTGACCCGTTCGTCAGGGCGGTCGTCAGGATTCCTTACGATCCGGCACTGGTCAACGGCCCCATCCGCTATGAAGCCCTCCAGCCCGCCACACAGCGGGCATGGCTGGCCGCAGCGGCCGCCGTCGCTGACGGCTTCTAAGACACACGTCACCGGACTTTGAAAGGAGGAGCCATGAAACAGTCCCTGAATCCCTGGATCGCCAAACCTGCCGAAAGCGCGGACGAGGACGCGCCGGACGCGCATGTGCCGCCAGCGGCAGTGATCAGTGCGCCGCTGAGGGGAATGATTGAACCGGACGCAGCCGATCGCCTGAGCCGGCGCACCATGTCAGGATCCGCAGCGCTGTGGATCACCGGCGCCCACGGGGGAGCCGGCGAAAACAGAATCGCTGCCCTCCTGCCCGGGGCACGCGTCACCGATCACTGCTGGCCGGTCCTGCAGAACCGAAGCACACCACGGGTGCTGCTGGTCTGCCGGGCAGACATGCGTGGCCTGACCGCCGCCAGGAGCGCACTGACCCAATGGGCATCAGGGGCGGCCCCGGAGCTTGATCTGCTCGGCCTCGCGGTCCTTGCAGACGCGCCAGGGAAGACTCCCAAAGCGCTCCGGGACTTCGCCTCACTCGTCGGCGGGGGAGCGCCCCGGCTCTGGATCCTGCCCTGGGTGGAAGCCTGGCGGCTTGGGGATTCCCCCACACCGCCTCCGGCCCGCGAGTACCAACGATTCATCACTGACTTGGCCGTCCTGGCCACCGACACCCCACCAAGCACCACCCACTGAAAGGTCTCAGTACTCACCATGAACTCCTTCTCCGCACTTGTAGCAAGCGTCATTCCCAACCCCACCCCGGTCGTCCCGGAGCAGGCCGGCGGGCTGCTGACGATCCTGAACTGGGCCGCGGGTATCGGCCTGGTCCTGGGCGTTCTGGGCGTCATCATCGTCGGTATCAAGCTGGTCATCTCACTCCAGCGCGGCGAGGGCGGCCAGACCCTCGCCAGTCTCGGCTGGGTCCTGATGGGCTGCATCATCATCACCGGTGCTTCAGGCATCGTCCGCGCCTTCGTCTAAACCAGACCAACAACGGGAGGTTCACCGTGAGCCAATCACCAGAGAGCACCACCGAAAGCAATCCGTTCACCAAACCCGGTTTCATCATTGCTGCCGCACTGGTGGTCGCGCTGATCGCAGCAGCCATCGTCATCTTCCTGCTCCCCAAAGGACAAGGCAACGCCCAACCGGCCCCCGCCGCATCGCCGGGCAGCACCTCCGCAGCCCCTGCGAAGTCATCAGACGCGGCTGGAAAGAGCATCTGCGGGCTGCCCTCAAGCACGGAGACAGCCCTGGGAACAGCACCGAAGTCCAAATGGGAACTCGTAGGAAAGATGGCGGCACCTACCGATCCCAAGACTTTCGGCCCGGGCGTGACAGACGAGGACGGGTTCCGGTCTTGCTTCGCTAACTCACCCACCGGCGCACTCTACGCCGCCGCCAACATGATCGCCCTTGGCTCATCCGGGACACAGGATGAGCTCAAGCTCGCCGAAAAATTTCTGGTGCCGGGCCCCGGACGTGACGCGGCTATTAGGGAGGCCAAGACACGGACTTCAACTGCGGGAAGCGGTGAGACCGCTCAGGTCAGCGGCTTCCTAATCAAGTCTTACAGCCCGGCTGAGGCAGACGTCGATCTGGCTATCAAACTCCCGAACGGTGCACTGGCACATTCAGATCTTTCGCTTCGATGGGTAGCCGGAGACTGGAAGGTGAAGGCTTCCGATGACGGCCAAATATTCAATGGTGTCGCCCAACTCAGTGATCTGAGCGGATTCATACTCTGGTCAGGCGTCTGACATGGCTGAGTGCAGTTTGGGGGACATTAAGTGCGTCGCGGGCAACATCGCCGCCGGTGCGGTTAACGACGCCATCACGAATCTGGCGAAGTCGATCATGGAGGGTATGAGCCAGATGGTGACAACGCTCTCCACGTTCTGGGTAAGCATGCCCACGGTGAACCTTGCCAGCGGCGACGGCACCACCCCCAGTCCCGTTGTTTCTGCGGTCAATAGCGAGTTAATGCCCTGGACGCTGGCTCTGGCCGTCCTCGCCGTCATCCTCGGCGGCATCCGGATGATCTGGGAACAACGCGGAGCACCACTAAAAGAACTCCTCCGTTCGTTGCTCACGCTCACTTTGGTGTCCGGCCTTGGCCTGGGTGTCATCTCGATCCTGGTGATCGCCGCCGATGCTTTCTCGGCCGCCATCATCGACCGCTCCACGGACGGCAAGGGCTTCGCCGATGCAATGAACATCCTCGTCATGACCAACCAGACTGGGGTCGGGGTGTTTATCCTCATCGTCCTGGGCTTGATCGGCCTGATTGCCTCCCTCGTCCAGATCGTCCTCATGGTGGTGCGCAGTGGCATGTTGGTGATCCTGGCGGGCATCCTGCCCACCACGGCCGCTTTCACGAACACGGAAATGGGCAGGCAGTGGTTTCAGAAGGCAGTTGGTTGGACCATCGCCTTCATCCTCTATAAACCAGCGGCGGCCATCGTGTACTCGGTCGCATTCCTCCTCATGGGCAACAAAAGTCAGGTCCCCCTGATCGGATCCATCACGGGCTTCACACTGATGATCGTTGCCCTGTTCGCACTGCCGGCGCTGATGCGGTTCGTGACGCCGATGGTCGGTGCCGTCGCCTCCGGCGGGGGAGCAGGGGCCGGGGCAGCCGTCGGGGCTATGGCCACCGGCGCCGTGTCCTTGGGCCGCAGTGGCAGCGGCAGGGGCAACGCCTCACCGACCCCAGCGAGCACCCAGAGCAACCAGCCAGGCGCGTCTCCAAAAGGCAGCGCCGGAACGTCCGGCCCCCGAGGCGGGGGAGGCCAGCCCACACCGGGCGCTACCGGTCCGGGCGGAGCAGCTGGCGCTGCAGCCGCAGGCAAAGCGGGCATGGCAGGGGCCGGGGCAACCGCCGGCACTGCAGGAGCAGCGACCGGGGCAGCAGCTGGGCCAGCTGGCATGGCCGTAGCTGCCGGCGCACAAGTGGCGTCCAAGACGTCGCAGGCAATCGCAAAGACCGCGCATGATTCAACCGGGGAGGGCCCCAGTGGCAGCAATTAACACCGAATACAAGGAACCGTCTTACGGCAACTGGCGCGTACCGCGCTCAGCGGGCCTAGGCAACCTCGGCGCTATCGGCACCGGGATTGTCATGGCCGGTCTGTTGATGGGCATCATCAGCTTCGCCATCTGGGGTCTGTTCCCGGGCCTTGCAGTCCTGGCCGTGGCCGGGGCCAGCGCCCTCCTGCTGACCGTCAAGGACAAGCACGGCCAAACCGTCGTCGATCGCTTCGCCACACGGATGAGCTTCCGGCTCTCCAAATCCTCCGGAACGAATCTCTACCGTTCCGGCCCCCTGGGCGTGACGGCCTGGGGCATGTACCAGCCGCCGGGCCTGGCAGCCAAGTCGGCCCTGTACGAGTTCACTGACTCCTACAAGCGCCCGTTCGCCCTGCTGCACGTACCGACCACCAGCCACTTCACCGTGATCTTCTCCACCGAACCTGACGGAGCCTCACTGGTGGACCCCGAGCAGGTAGACGCGTGGGTGGCGAACTGGGGCGGCTGGCTCGCCGGCCTCGCGGATGAGGCTGGCCTGGACGCCGCGGCCGTGACGGTCGAGACCGCCCCTGACTCCGGCTACCGGCTGCGGAACGAAGTTGAAATGAACATCGACCCCACCGCGCCCGCCTTTGCCCAGGCCATTCTCCGTGAAGTCGTGGACACCTACCCGGAAGGGTCGGCCACGGTCCGGGCCTGGGTGTCCCTGACCTTCAACGCCTCCCTCCGGGCCGGATCGAAGAAGCGCACACCCGAAGATGTGGCCCGGGACCTCGCCTCCCGCATCCCGGGCCTCTCGGCCCGGCTGCAGTCCACCGGCGCCGGTATCGCCCGTCCCATGTCAGCCCAGGAACTCTGCGAAGTCGTGCGGATCGCCTACGATCCCCCCGCTGCCCTGATCATTGATGAAGCCCACGCCGCCGGCTCCCCGGTGACCCTTACCTGGGGCGAGGTCGGCCCCACCGCGACGCAGGCAAGCTGGGACGATTACCGGCACGACAGCGCCTTCTCGGCCTCCTGGACCATGACCGGTGCACCCCGCGGATCCGTGAACTCCTCGGTCCTGTCCCGGCTGCTGGCCCCACACGGGGACATTGACCGTAAACGGATTTCACTGCTGTACCGGCCGATGGATTCCGCCCGGGCAGCTGCCGTGGTCGAGCGGGACCAGAACAACGCCAACGTCCGCATCACCTCCGGGACCCGGCCCTCCGCCCGCGCCCTGGTCGACGCCCGCTCCGCCGTGCAGACCGCGCAGGAGGAAGCCCAGGGCGCCGGGCTGGTGAACTTCGGGATGGTCGTCACGGCCACCGTGACCGATAAGGAACGCCTCGCTGATGCCGTCGCGGCCATCGAACAGACCTCCGGTACTGCCCGGGTGCTGCTGCGCCGTGCCTACGGCGCGCAGGACACCGCATTCGCGGCCTCCCTGCCTCTCGGGCTGGTCCTGCCCAAGCACAGCCTGCTGCCCTCCGAAATCAAGGACGCCCTGTAATGGCCCGCGTGAAACTCTTTGCCCGTCCGTCCAGGAAGGCCGCTGAGCCGGCAACGGCTGCACCGACGAAGACTGGGCGCCAGCCACGTGAGGCCGGGCCGGGCTCCCGTGGGTGGACGGGACGCGGCGGGGGCATGGCCGCCCTGGTCCCGTCCGTGACCGAATACCGGGGAACGACAGTCCAGGTCTGCGGCCTGTGGCCGTTCTCCTCCGGGGCGTCATCGCCCATGATCGGCGTCCCGCTCGGACGCCATGAGGAAACCCAGGCCACTGTCTGCTGTGACCCGATCAGCTGGTTCCAGCGGGCACGGCTCATTTCCAACCCCTCCGCCTTCATTCTGGGCCTTCCCGGATTGGGTAAATCCACCGTGGTGCGACGGATGTTCCTGGGTCTTTCCGCTCAGGGCGTCCACCCTCTGATCCTGGGGGACCTGAAAGGCGAGCACGTCAAAGCGGTGCAGGCACTCGGCGGCCAGGTCATCAAGCTCGGCCGCGGCGTGGGATACCTGAACATCCTCGATCCCGGCCAGGCCGTCGAGGTCGCGCAGCTCCTCGAAGACAGCGGCCACCATGAGGACGCCGCCCGCGTCCGCGCTGACGCACACGGCCGCCGCCTGACAATGGTCGTCTCCCTCATCACCATCAGCCGCAACAACCCGCCCACCGATCAGGAGCAGACGATCCTGGACCGTGCACTGAGAGTCCTCGATGAGAAGTTCGACGGCATCCCGGTCCTCAAAGACCTGCTGGACGTCATCGTCTCCGCACCCGACGAACTGCGGCAGGTTGCATTGGACCGCGGCGACATGAACGTCTACCTGCAGGAAACCCGCGCATTGGAAGCAACCCTGCTGGGCCTGACCGGTGGCGGGAAACTGGGGGAAATCTTCTCCCGGCACACCACCAACCCCATGATGCGGGACCGCGCCGTGGTCTTCGACGTCTCCAGCATCGACGAGACCGAGACGGACCTGCAGGCAGCAATCCTGCTCGCGTGCTGGTCCTACGGCTTCGGCACCGTCAACGTCGCCAACGCCCTCGCGGACGCCGGTCTGGAACCGCGCCGGAACTACTTCGTCGTCCTGGACGAGCTGTGGCGGGCACTGCGCTCCGGCAAGGGCATGGTGGACCGGGTGGACGCCCTGACCCGTCTGAACCGCTCCGTGGGTGTCGGGCAGATCATGATTTCCCACACCATGTCCGACCTGCTGGCGCTGCCGGCAGAAGAGGACCGGATGAAAGCCCGCGGCTTTGTCGAACGCTCCGGCATGGTGATCTGCGGCGGCCTGCCGGCCTCTGAAATGCCGTTGCTGACCTCCGCTATTCCGTTGTCCCGGCAGGAGCAGCAGAAGCTCATTTCCTGGCAGGACCCGCCCGCGTGGGACTCCCGCGGGCTCGACGTCGAACCCCCGGGCCGGGGGAAGTTCCTGATCAAGGTCGGTGGCCGACCCGGGATCCCGGTCCAGGTTGGACTGACCTCCATTGAGCAGGCCGAGGGATTGAACGACACCAACACCCGCTGGCACGAACCAGCCGAGACGCTCATGGAGCCAGCAGCTCCCCAGCTGCCCACCGAAGGAGGAACACCGTGAGTGCCCCGAACCGTAAAGGAATGGGCCTCGGGGATGCCCTGCTCATCTGGTTGGCCATTGGCTTTATCGTCGTCTTTGGCGGCGGGACCTACGCGGCCGCCCACCTCGGCTCCTGGATGGCCGGCATCGATGCACCCCCCGCGCATCCGATTGATCTGATTGCCGGGCTCATCAAGGGCCGGGTGCCCTGGCCAACCCAGTCCTCCGTCGCCGCCGCCCTCATGGCCGGGCTGATCGTGGTCCTGGCCATCGTCGTGCTGGTGGCCTGGAGGAAAGGCGCGTCCAAGCGTGCCCGGGTCGATAAGGCCGCACAGTACCTGGGGCGCGGGAAGTCCCTGGCCGCGTTCTCCGAGAAGGGCGCGAAAGCCACGGCCGAGCGCCTCGGCGTGAAGGACACTCCGGGCATCGTGGTGGGCAAGGTGGTCTCCACCGGCCAGAAGTTCAGTCAGTCCTGGGAAGACCTCAGCCTCGACATATGGGGTCCTCGGACCGGTAAGTCGACCTCACGGGTCATGCCCGCGATCCTGGACGCACCCGGGGCGGTCGTCTCGACTTCGAACAAGCGCGACGTGGTGGACGGCACCCGAGGCGTCCGGGTCCTGACCGCGCCGGTGTGGGTGTTTGATCCGCAGAAGATTGCCCAGGAGGAACCGGACTGGTGGTGGAACCCGCTCTCCTACGTCACGGACGAAGAGAAAGCCTACAAACTCACCCAGCACTTCTCGGTCGGTTCACGGGTGCCAGGGTCCAAACCGGATGCCTACTTCGACCCGAAAGCCGAAGACATTCTCTCCTCGTACTTCCTCGCGGCCGCGCTCGGCGGGCTGCCCATCACTCAGGTGTATCTGTGGGTGACGGAGCAGGTCAGCCAGGAACCCATCGAAATCCTGAAAGAGCATGACTACGAGCTGCAGTACAAGGGCCTGGAGTCCACGCTGAAGCTGGCCGACAAGCAGCGGGACGGTATTTTCGGCACGGCCGAGAAGATGATCCAGTGCCTCAAGAGCAGAAACACCCTGCGCTGGGTCGCCCCGGCCCGCGGCGCGTCCGTGGCCACGGATCCCCGACCCCGGTTCAACCCACATGCTTTCGCGGCCTCACGGGAGACGATCTACCTCCTCTCCAAGGAAGGGGCCGGCTCGGCCGCCCCGCTCACCACGGCACTGACGGTGGCCATCGCCGAGGCCATGGAAGAACGCGCCGAACGCAGGGGCGGCCGTCTGCCGCTGCCGGCACTGTTCGCTCTGGATGAGTTGGCGAACGTGGTCCGCTGGGCGTCCCTGCCGGATCAGTTCAGCCACTACGGCTCCAAGGGCCTGATCGTGATGGCGATCCTGCAGTCCTGGTCACAGGGCGTTGAACTGTGGGGGGAAGCGAACATGCGGAAAATCTGGTCGGCCGCGAACGTCAAGGTCTACGGCGGGGGAGTGGCCGAAGAAGGCTTCCTCCGCGCGCTCTCGGACCTGATCGGGGACTACAGCTACACCAATGTCTCGGTCTCCTCCGGGAAATCCGGGTCCAGCCGCTCCCGGCAGGAGGGCAAGGAACGCATCTTCGATGTTTCCAACCTCGCCGAGTTGGACCGGGGCCGCGCCATTGTCCTCGCTTCCGGGGCGCCGGCCACACTGGTCCGTACCATGCCCTGGTACACCGGACCGCACAAAGACGCTGTAGAGGCATCCATCAAGAAATACAGCCCCCGGCCGGAGCAAGACGAAGTGCCCCTCGCTGCAGCAGCTGCCGCCAACCCCTGGGTCACCGGGTAGGAGATTCTGACATGACCATCGACATCGGCCGATTCAGCGAAGCGCCCAGCACCAGCGCAGAAGAGCCCGCCAGCACGGCAGGGGAGGAACAAAAGCCACCCGAACTCGTCTACGGCTCAGCCGAAGAGTTCCTGCACGAACAGCTGCTGCCCACCTACGTCCGCGACGTCGACGGCCGCGCAGCGAAATGGTGTATCGAATGGTACTTCCACCCCGAAGCAGTCTCCCGCATAGAAGCCCTGTGGCGTGCCTGGGAACACCTAAGACTCGACGGGGCAACCGGCATCAGCGTGTGGTTCAAAGACCACGCCGACCACCACATGAGCGTGCTCCTGGACCCACGCGGTCCGTTCTACAAATGCGACATGCAAAAGCACCGCGACCCCGAACACCTCGAACCCAAGAAGGCCCCTGCGGGCTGGTTCCCCGACGTACGGACGCTACCTGTCTAAGGCCAACACGAAACCCGGACGGGCTCTATTGTCCCAAAGCGGTGTCCGGTACGGTGAACCCGGAAAACCCTACAAACATTCAGAGCGCCCCTAATGGGGGAGCGGGCAAGGAAAATCATGGCTGGTATCGAGCACACCCGCGGCAAGCAGTCGAAGGTGAAGTCCTGCCCGAGGACCACAACGACATCGGCGACGCCCTTCAGTGGGTGCGAGTGACGTACGCGCTGGACTACCCGGCCCGGGCTGACTCCTGGGACCGGCCCGAAGACTACCCGCAGTCATGGGACGTGCGAGCCTATATCGACGCGGACGTCCTCGACTCCGACTGCGACACTCTGGAGGCCGACGCCCAAGGCCGGGTCACCGTCGCGGAAGCCAGCGTCTACGTGATCCCCGACGTAGGGGCCGTCAACCTCTTCGAAACCTTGGACGCGCACAGCGCCGAACTGTCCCAATTCGCCGAAGCGTTCATCGCTGCAGGGTCCGAGCCCAGTCAGCTCAGCATCGAGGGTGAACCGGTCCTCCAAGGCGACCTGATGATCGTGACCTGGGTGAGCGTCCAGCCCCGGTTCCGCGGGCACCGGGCCGGGCATCAAGTACTCAAAGCCATCCTCCACGCGGTGGGCCGCGGGACGGTCGTGATCGCCCTGCACGCGGCGCCCGGGCTCCAGGACGGCATGGAAGAAGGATCCTTGAAACACCGGATCGAATGCCGCGCCCTCGCCAAGTACTGGGGTGAGCTCGCGTTCCGGCCACTGCACCGCAACGTCATGATCGTGACCTACGACGACATGCTCGTCATGCTCGCCGACGATGACCAGGAGAACGAGGACCTCAACCTCGACGGGCTGCGTGATGTGCCACTCCTTCAGCTCTCCCAGAAACAGCGCGACGCAGTGTTCAGGAACCTCAAAGTAAAGCTCGACGAATAGCCCTACCGCCTGGGAGCCACGGCATACAAAACGTGACTTGCAGCAGTCCACAGTTGGGGTCACTCCGGGTTATCCACGGCTGGAAATTGGGAGCCATAGGGTAGCTCCCCTGAGCAGCAGTAGCGGTGGATAACCCCTCAGGATTGTCCCCAGCTGTGGGCAGTGGGCAGCGGAACCAGTTGTCCAGGGGTCTCTGGATTGGGTATGTCACCCCGCTTCAGGACCACTGAGACGGCCTGATCCAGGACCACCTCACTGGAAGCCCCGGGGCGGCTGAGGTTTCGACGGACCGCCGTCCTCATGGGTGGGACCGCGGCTTTCCTCCGGAACCATGGTGCATCACTCTTCTGGACTGCCAGATCAGCCGGCCAGGTCGCGGCGGCCTAATATGACCGCACCGGGGCCTCCACGCTTCTACTCGCGATCGGAATAATATTTGCGGACAAGAATGCCTATGCCGCCGGCCAGCATCAGCACGAAGCCGACTGTGCTTGCCAATGGAAGGTGGAGGATAATTCCCAGGACTATCATCACCAGGCCGGCCCACAGGGCAGCAGTATTCCAGCGCCTACGAGGGGCCGAACGGCGCTCCGGCCAGCCGGACTCCAGGTGCCGGGCAAGGGCAGGATCCTTGGCCACCAGATCCTGCTCGAGTTCCCGAAGGACTTTGCGCTCATACTCCGATAGCGGCATGAGTGGAACCTTTCCGTTTCCAAGACCAGACAGCGGCGGCTATTAGACGTGGCTGCCGATAGACCTGTTATTCGTTCATTCATCCCTCTGCCGCCCGAAGGCCATAGCCGGAATGCGAAATACTGCCCGGTCAGATGTCCCGTCTGCCGGGGTGTGAGGAAGGAGCGTTCATGCCTTGCCAGCGGACGCGTGGGACAAGCAGAGCTACCCACGCCGGGGACGCCCGCGCCGTACTTCTGTCTCTCGGCTTATGCTCCCATGCCTGCGCGTTGGACCGACGGCACTCCTTTTATGAGCCCGCAGCAACGTTCAGCGCGCCGAGAAAGGCAAGCATGCTCGAGGTGAATCCGACCCAGAGCATAGCCGCAGCAAGGACGGTAAAAGTTGAGGTCAACGGGTGCATGTGGGTCTTCCAGGGGATACCTCGGTAAGGGGCTGGGATAACGGCGGTGCGACCCGTTACGGGCCATTACCGGTACGTCAGCCTGGCGGGGCCGCCTGCTACTGTCCGTACGTGCAGGAAGGGTGCCGCCCGTGTTCGGGCCCCACCCTTCCCCGAGCCGTTACTTCTTGAAGGCGTCCTTGACCTTCTCGCCGGCCTGTTTCAGATCTGCCTTGGCCTGGTCGCCCTTGCCTTCGGCTTTCAGGCCCGGATCGTCTTTGGCTTCACCGGCAGCTTCCTTGCCCTTGCCGCCAAGCTTCTCAGCGGCGTTCCCGATCTTGTCGTCCAAACCCACAGTGCCACTTCCTCAGGTTCGTTGCCGCCTGCGGACTGCCTGCGGCTCACCCACTCATCATAAATCGGATCCTTGCAAGATGCTAAGCATGCTGATTAAATCGTGTCCATAGCGCCACTACGACGCTGATGGTCCTTTGAAAGGAAGTGCGTCATGGGCATTCTCGGATTTCTTCTGCTCGGCCTGATTGCGGGAGCCATCGCCAAAGCCATACTCCCCGGCCGGCAAGGCGGGGGCTGGCTGATCACCCTGGTTCTGGGCGTCGTCGGAGCGATCCTCGGCGGATGGATCGGCTCACTGATCTTCGGGGGAGGCCTCGCGGACTTCTTCGACCTCAGGACCTGGCTGCTGTCCATTCTTGGCGCCCTCATCGTCTTGGGAATCTACGGGGCAGTGACCCGCAGGAGCCACGCCTGACCCGGACAGCCAAGCCACGGAATACCGACAACCCAATGTCGGTAGCCGGGCGGGGGACCCACGCCCCCTTCACCGGTGAAGTAGCCGGTGCGAGTCAACCCGGGTGAACGCTCACCCGCCCTGAACAGGCCACCCCTGTTCGGCGGCCAGCTGAGGGGATCCACCGGTAGTGTCAGGGTTGAATCCGTGACCTACTCTCGGCATTGTCAGAAAAGCAGAATCGGGCCCTATTCTGACGCCGTTGAGGCGCCAACCTGACGTCAGGTTGGGGTGTGCCCTACCTTGGCATGAGCTGAGCCAGTGACGCTGCCACCACAGAAGCTGGCGTCACCGACCTGCTTATGCTATCGGGACATTGTGCGAACCTGCCAGCCGTCCTTCTGACGGAACGTTTGGCTAGCTCTTCCATATGACAGCTGGAGGCGGAGGATGCCCTGCTCAAGGGATAGGTATTCGATAATCCCGCATGAAATGACAAGGCCGTTATCGAGAACCTCAACCGCATCTCCACGTTTGAGCCCGTTCCAGTCGAAGATTTCGAATGAAATCGGCGTCATCACGAAGCCTCCCTGATTCGTCCGGCAGGGGATGTGGCGTTCAAGGAAGATCTGGTGGGTCTGAAAATTAAGTCGGTCGAGAACATGGGACTACCTGCGTTGTCGCAATGAAAGCATCGCGAGATCGCGGGCGACAGCTTTCAGCGCCTCACTACGACTCATGTACTCGGCGCGCATTTTCTTTCGATACATCGGTGACAGGGGAACGCTCTCATCGTTTCCGTTGGAAGAGAACGGGTCGTAAAAGATGAGGTCTGTTATCCGCTGGCCGGTGGCTAAGCCAAGAGGTAGCTTCGCCGAATCATGGTGAGGTCTAGCGTGGACAGGCGGAGGGAGGACGCTTGGATACATCACGCCGAGGACGACCACAATGCTTTCACTCATGAACTGCTGCAGCGGTCCAGGGGCCGAGATGGGGGAGCCTTGGTCCTCGGCGACGAACTGGCCTCTTTTTTGAGTAAGGGGCTTCATTATTATCAGGGGGTTCCTGTGACAGTAAAAGGGAGTAGGACACTGTACGCGTCGGCGCACCGGGTCTATCTTTGGCCACCTTTGTCGCTTATGACCTTAGGGACCCGAGGGCTTTGAGGCCTTCTTCACCGAATTAGACGGCTTTGCGCGGCGGCGAAGCAGTGTTCGAGGGCGACCGGCACCTCGCGGGTGTTCCTGAGGCCCATGGATGCGGCGAGGCGGAGGGGCCCAAACCTCGCGACCAACCGGCTGCCAGAACAGACCACACATGCCACTCAGCGGAGGGCCCTCAGCGGCGAGGGCCTGCCGGAACGTGTCCTCCTATCCGAAGCGGCATGTCACACTCCCGAGGGGTCCGTAGTCAGCGTGGACGGTGTCACCCTTGTGGACCCAGAGCGGGCCGGTAAAGGAGCCGGCCAGGATGATATCGCCGGCCTTGAGTGAATCACCGTGCGCGGCGATTTTGTTGACCAGCCAGTGTACGCCGTTGGCCGGGTGGTCCAGGACGGCGGCTGCCACGCCGGTTTCCTCTATCCTCTGGTTCTTGTACAGGATGGCAGAGACCCAGCGCAGGTCCACGGCGTCGGGCTTCACTGGGCGGCCGCCGATCACCATGGCACCCATGGCGGCGTTGTCGGAGATAGTGTCCACGATGGTCCGGCCCTCCATCTCGATCCTGGAATCTAGGATCTCGAGGGCCGGAACTACATAGTCTGTGGCGTTTAGGACGTCGAAGATGGTGCAGCCGGGGCCTTTCAGCCCGTTCTTCAGCACGAAAGCGAGTTCCACCTCCACGCGCGGATGGGTGTACTGCTCCCATTCCACCGAGCAGCCGGTTTCGAGCACCATGTCGTCAAAGATGGCGCCGTAGTCCGGTTCGGTGATGCCGGTGGCGTCCTGCATGGCCTTGGACGTGAGACCGATCTTGCGACCCACCAGGGTCCGGCCGGCTTCCTCGTTCCGGCGCCGCCACAGCTGCTGGACGGCGTAGGAGTCCTCGACGGTCATTTGTGGGTAGCGTGCGGTCAGGAGAGGAACCGGAGTGCGGCGCCGACCGGCCTCCACTAATTCGTCGGCAATGGCCTCAATAGTCTTCGGGTCAAGCATGGCTACGCTCCTTGTGTGTTGAACGGTCAGTCGTCGTGGAATTAACGTGTGTACGCGTTACGCCGGGAGCGCACTATCTGAGAGCTTCTCGCCTTTGCACTGCGTGATGTTTGTGGCGTCAATGGAGGCCGGGGGTGCGGTCCTGGTCGGTGGATTGGCCGGTTTGGGCCGAAGGTGGCAGCGGTTCTTTCCTCTTCGGACCGCTTTGGCGCTCAACCGCGGCAAACTGTCCGGTGTCGGGTACGCCCGGGAAGTGGACCGTAAGGACATCATCAGCAGTTGGTGGGAGCGGCTTCGTGGACGTATGCATACGGAGGAGCGCATAGGCGGAAATTAGGGTCCACGCGATGTTGGAGACTACCGACGGCCAGGCGTGGTGGAAGACCCCATTGACTATAAAGGCACAAGCGCCAAGAAGGTTTGCTATCTGAAAGCCGCGGCCCGGTTGTATCCAATTTAATGAGACAGCCATGAACGCTCCGAGTATCGTGGCTGCCCCTGTCCAGCCTGCGATTTCCCATAGCAGTTCCATTCGTGTCCTTCCAGTGGTAGCGGTTTAGCCGACGGTCGCGAAGTAGGGCTTTGGGGGAGTGGCCAGAATCAAACCGTAGCCAGGGCTTGGGCGCTGTCGGAGAGAGGGGCCAATATTGAGCAGTTAACCCACCTATGTGAATTGTGGGATTTCCGAAGGGAAGGTCTGGGAATTCAGTTGTGACCTCGTGTATCGATACGGTTGATCAGGGCATCGCCAGACAGGTATCGGGCAATATTCTCAATAAACAAATCCACTAGTCGTTCGTCCTCGCGAGTGCTTAGCGCGGCGCTGTGCGATGAAACCAGAACATTGGGCAGGGTCCAAAGCTGATGGTTTGCGGGCAGTGGTTCGGGTGAGGTCACATCCAAAGCAGCTCCGCGCAAACGGCCTTCGGACAATGCAAGTGCCAGTGCGTCGTTATCGATTGTGGTGCCTCTACCTATATTCACCACGATTCCGTGAGGGGGAAGTGCGTCGATGAGGGTGCTGGAAAACAACCCAGTTGTCTTCGTCGTCTGCGGCAGACAGAGGACAACGGCATCGCTTTTGAGTACGAGTCCACGGAGGACGCTTACGTCGTCTGTTTCCCCGATATGCCAAAACTCGTCTTCGGGAGAGCCTCCACCAACACCTATGACCCGCATTCCCATGGAGGTGCACACTTCTGCCACCCTCCGGCCGACATTACCGAGGCCAAGCACCAAGACTGTTGAATCGCTTAATTCATCGAACGCCCGTGTGCGCCATTGCCGCTCTTTTTGATCCTGAAGGACTTGCGGTACGTCTTTACGGAAGTACATCAGGGATAGCAAAGCCCATTCGGCAAGTTGTTGCGCGTGGATACCAGCTGCCGTGGTGAAGGCCACCTGCTGTGTTGCCCATGTCGGGAGTGAGGCTGCTTCTATGGTTTCCCCAAAGCCTGAGGCTGTTCCTTGGATCCACCTCAGTTGAGGGCACCATCTCATGACTATCTCGCGTAGGCTTTCGTGTCCCTGAAGTGGTGTGCCCAGTAGCACCGTGGCTCCGGAGAATGCCTCTTGGATTGCCTTTTCGTACCCCGGTCTGACTTGAGTAATGTCGCCGATGTGGTCGCAGGGATACCGCCGGGGAGGTAGCAATTCCGGTCGATGAATGATCGGAATAGCAGGGAAGGCCTCGGCGATCCGGGCCACCAACGCGTCATCCAGTCGAAACCCGATTCCTATCTGGTCCACCACGCCAGTGGTCGAGTCAGCGCCGCTTCCCTCTACGGCTCGCACCTGCGCGGAATCATGCACTGTCATCAAACCCACTCGCCTTTTATTTTTTTAATGGAGCCGGTCCTGGAGGCTGGACGTGCATCCCATCATGTCGACGGACGCATCCGCCTGTCAACAGTAGTCTGTCGTCAGGTCTCACCGGGTAAACCTAGGGGAGCAGTCCGAAGCCGAGACACCCATCTCCCGAACTGAGCCGTCATGATCGCGCACGCGGGCACGGCGCTGCGACAGAGCGGTGTCTTGGCAGTGCTGGCCGTGGCCGGCAGGCGCTTTGACTCGGCGCCCCGTCCAGAAGAGCCCTAACGCGGAGCTTGCCGGGAGGAGGGGCATTCCGGTGGTCTTCGCCAGCTGTTGCATAGAACCGGCGGAAGACCTACGGGCGCCCTTCTGCGACAAGCGCTCCCACAAGGTGAGTCAGCTTCCGCATCTTGCTTGCGCAACGGGACCCCTTTTGGACGCTCATGCCCCAAGGCCTTGGCAATGGCATCGATGACAGCAACCTGTTGACAGATAACTGTCTGGAGGTAAAGTTGAGAGTGGGCCGGACGCGGGCTCCTCGTGGACTCCTCACAACCGAAGGAAGAACAGCTAATGACAGCAGTGCTCGACTCCTCACCGAGAATCGACCTGTTGACGCGGGCGACGACCCTGAGGCGGCAGGTGATGGAACGCACCCGCGAGGCTATCTTCGCCGGGGAGTTCCCTCCTGGTTATGAGTTGTCCGAGCCGCAACTGGCGGAGCGGTTTGGGGTCAGCCGGGGCCCGGTCAGGGAGGCCCTGTCACTGCTGGAGGGCAGGGGCCTGATCGAGAAACTTCCAAACGGAAGCCGACGTGTTCGTAGTTTTGCGCGCGCTGAGATCTCCCACGTGTACGAAGTCCGCACGTCTCTGGAGGTGGCTGCCCTGGCCGCTGTGGTCCGGTCCGGCAAGCCAGTTGACGTACTCAGGGAGCATGTCCAGCGCATGCGCTCTGCTGCCAGTGAGAACGCTTCTGGAGATGTTCTGGATCATGACATGAAGTTCCATGTTGAACTCGTGCGTCTGGCCGGAAATCCGGCGCTGGTGAGGGCCTATGACACTGTCGCGGACCAAGTACGGCTCATCATCAACCGGTACACAGAAGAATCGGTCGATCCGTCCCTTATCGCAGACGATCATGCCTCCATCATTGCGACCATTGACGCCGGCGATGTGACAAAAGCCCCTGGAACCATGACGGCACACATTCGCGGCTCCATCTACCCACCCCCCGACGCCGAAACACGGCATCACCAAACCACTATTTGATGGGAATTTCTCTATGACAACCTTGGCAGACACTAAGTCCTTCGGGCTTTGGATCGGGAATGAGGAAACTCCCGGTCTCTCCAGTGAGCAGTTCCAGTCCCTAAACCCGGCCAACGGTGAAGTTGTCGGAACATTTGCCAAAGCCACGGCCGCGGACGTCGACCAGGCAGTAAATGCTGCCCGTAAGGCGCTGAGCGGGGAGTGGGGAAAGGTCACCCCGTTGGAAAGGTCGCGTAAGCTCTTCCAGATCCGCGATCTCATCCTGGAGAATGCGGAAGCCTTGGTTGAGGCGGAGGCACTGGATACGGGCAAGGCGATCAGCTTGGCTCGGGGGGATGTATCCACCGCGGCGCGCTACTTCGAGTACTACGGCGGTATTTCGGACAAAATCTATGGCGATCAGATTCCCCTGGCACCCGGGATGCTCGATTTTGTGACCCGTGAACCAATCGGAGTCAGCGCACAAATCGTTCCTTGGAACTTCCCCTTCATGATCGCTGCAAGGAGCCTGGCTGTCGCTCTGGCTGCGGGAAACACGGTAGTCGTCAAGACGCCCCAGGAAGCGCCCCTAAGTATTGCTCTCTTTGCGGGCCTGCTGGGAAATTCACAGATCCTCCCTCCCGGGGTTGTAAACGTTCTTCACGGCGGAGGCGAGGCCTGCGGCGCGCCGTTGGCCGCACACCCTGATGTCAATCTGGTGACCTTTACGGGTTCGGTGGCAACCGGACGCAAGGTTGCCATTGCCGCTGCTGGAAACAACAAGCCCAGCATCCTTGAACTTGGCGGCAAGTCACCTGCCGTTGTCTTCGCAGATGCTGACCTTGACACAGTTGCTAAGGAAGTTGTTGCCTCGTCCATCGAAGTCTCCGGACAGAGTTGTGATGCCATTACCCGCGTGCTCGTCGATGAGACCATCCACGATGCACTGGTAGAACGAATTGTCGCCCTGTACAAAGAGCTGACAGTGGGTTCGGCGTTCGAGGACCCCGACCTGGGCCCGCTGATTTCAGAAAAGCAGCTGGCGCGAGTGGAGGGTCATATTAGGACCGCGAAAGAAGAAGGCGCGCACCTGGCGTTCGGCGGCAACAGGCTCCAAAGCTCACCCCTGGATAAAGGGTGGTTCTTGGAACCCACTCTGTTTACCGGCGTCAAGCCGACCATGACGATCGCCCGCGAGGAGATTTTCGGGCCTGTCCTGTGCGTTATTCCTTTCAAGGGCGTCGAGGAAGCTGTCAGCATTGCCAACGGCACCGATTATGGTCTGACGGCCAGTGTTTGGACTCGCGACATCGACGTTGCCTTCAAGGTCAGCTCCCAGCTTGAGGCTGGCCAGGTTTACGTCAACTGCCTTTCCAGCGGAAACGGTCCGGCGATCCCCTTTGGGGGCGTAAAGGACAGCGGCCATGGGCGCGAAAAAGGCATCGAGGCCCTGCGTGCATACACCTGGGCAAAGAATACCTGCATCAAGTTCCCCAGCAACTAAGAGCCCCCTTCTCCACTAGACGGGGCTCAGCTCTGGAGGCCGCTGGGCGGCCCGGAAACCTCTCGGAGGCAACACGGGCCGTCCGGGAACCCAACAGTCCACGGACTCGCACACCGCCGGGCACGGACAAAGTACACCTCTTGATGCTTTTGAAACCGCCATCACACAAAAACGTAATTCCGTTATCGGTCGACTACCGGTAAGTACACAGGAAAGAGAATTAGATGAAAACCATTCCAGGCGGCGTTAATTCCGTTATGATCACGCCGTTCACTGAGAACGAAGAAGTCGACTATGCTGCCTTCGAAAAGCATGTCGTAAGGGCGGACGAGGGTGGCGCTACCGGTGTGCTCGTGGCCGGCGCAACAGGAGAGTTTTACTCTCTCACCGATGAAGAGCGAATCAATCTCGTTCGAATCGCCAAGTCAGTGTTGCCGGCAGATAAGCCGGTTGTTGCTGGAGCGAACGCTTTGGACGTCACCACTCGATCGACTGGTGCACTGGCTGCGAAGCTGGCCGCTGCAGGCGCAGATGCACTCCTTCTGCTTCCGCCGATCTTTGTAACCCCGAGCCATGGCGAAGTTATTGACTTCTTCGCTTCGGTCCACCAGGCCTCGGGCCTGCCCATCGTCGCTTATAACAACCCCAAGCGCACCGGCGTCACTTTCGATGCCGCTCTTCTCTCCACCTTGATCGAGAAGTGCGGTGTAATTGCCTTGAAGGACAGCTCACGTGATCTCGAGTTCGTCAGCAAGGCTCGCAGCGCCCACCCCGAACTCACCATTTTCACCGGCATGGACACGCTTATTTCGCCGACCTTGGTAGCAGGTGGGTCTGGCGTGATGAGCATGGCCCACCAGGTACTGCCGGACCTTGTGAACCGCACTTACGAAGCAGCGACGCGCAATGACTGGGAAGAAGCTCACCGGGGGACTGAGAAGCTCCAGGAGCTCTACCGACTGATGTACGCCTGGGAGGGAGTGCCTTACGCAGTGCTCAAGTACGCGATGAACTACCGTGGTCTGGAAGGCGGCGTTCCTCGGTTGCCCATCGCCACGGTCTCGGGCAGTTTTGCCCTTGAAATCGACAAATTCCTCGACACATTGGTCGACGTCGAGGTCTAATCCAACTGGGAACATCGTGAACAAAAATCGCGTTATCCACGGGTCTGCGGCTGGCCCTGGTTTCTTTCAGGATGTTGAGTCGACCCCGGTAGCGAGAGACGCTTGGTCCCTCGCTACCGGGGCGGCCTATCGTGGCCCTGCACAGCACCGTGTCAGGTCAAGGAACGAGGCAACATGTTTATGAATCAGGGCACTTCCAGCTTTACGGTTCTGGGCAGCGATTCTCACCGGACCCGCGCGGTTGGCCGTTCACATCAGTCAGTCCTTTCTTATCTCCCCGGAAGCGCATACATCATGGGAACCTCCCAACTACTCCACGGCCAGACAAAGTCAACACAATCGGGGGCGTCCGAATGAGCAAGGTCCTCGATACCGTCGATGTTGCCGTCTTGGGGTGCGGGGCCGTCGGCGCGGCAGTGGCGTACTTCCTGGCGCGTGACGGGGCACGGGTTGCTGTCATCGAGCGAGGCGGCCCCGGATCCGGCACGTCAGGCCGATGTGAAGGCAATCTCCTGCTGGCAACCAAAACGAAGGAGGACATGCTCCTTCTTGCACAGGAGAGCCTTCGCCTTTTCGAGAAGCTTTCCTCGGAACTGGAGCTTCCGTTTTCTTATGAGCGGGAAGGCAGTCTCTACCTTTACACCGATGAAGCGGACAAAAATACTCTGAATGACAGGGTGACCTTCCTGAAAGATCGGGGGGTGGCGGCGCGTGTTCTCGAAAAGGAACAAATCACGGCCGCCGAGCCACGCATCGGGCCGAAGGTCACTGCGGCGCTGGAATGCGACGAAGACATCTCTGTCTACCCCCCGGCGTTCGTGAATTCGTTACTGGAGGGGGCGAGGGCTAAGGGAGCCACGTTTCATTCCGGCACCTCCGTCAAGGAAATACTCCTTGACAGTCAAGGCAAAGTCTCCGGCGTGGACACTGACGCGGGAGTTGTCAAGGCGCGCTGGGTAATTAATTGCATGGGGGTTTGGTCGCCCCCGGTGTCGGAAGCGATCGGCGTCCCGCTGCCGATTCGGTCAAGGCACGGGGTTATCGTTGTCACGGAGCCCGTCCCTGGTTTCCTCCGGCGCAACGTTACCGAAGCTGGATACATCTCCGCCAAGGGCCCATCGAGCCAATCAGATGCTGACCCCTATGGAATTGGTTTCATCGCCGAGCCAACCTTCAGGGGCAACCTGCTTCTGGGCTCAAGCAGGGTTTTCCGCGGGGATTCAACAACAGTTCCGCTGGAAATTGTCGATGCGATCGTTAGACGCGCACTCACGTTCATACCTGACCTAGCCTCCGTCAACGTGATACGAGCGTTCGCTGGTTTGCGCCCGTGGACTCCTGACGGCCGTCCGATCGTCGGAACGACAAAGGTCCCCGGCTACATTCTCGCGACGGGGCATGAAGGCGAAGGTATAGCTCTGGCTCCCGTTACAGCCAGGATCGTCAGTGATCTTGTGCGGGATGGGTTCACTGACCTGCCCACAGATGCCCTCAATGTTGACCGCTTCCTGAGCTCGGAGGTTTCCAAATGAAAGAGGATCGCGAACCCCTGGCACGCCGGGTCTATGGGCGTGAAACTGAAGAAGTTCGATTGGAAGTTGACGGTCAGGAACTATACGCCTACGCGGGGGAGAGCCTCGCAGCTGCAATGTTGGCGAACGGATTCGTCAGCACCCGATCTACGCCGTGGCGTCACCAGCCCCGTACTGCATTTTGCGGCATGGGATCTTGTTTTGAATGCATCGTCCAGCTCGACGGCGTCGGAACCGTGCGGTCGTGCATGACCCCCTGCGTCGACGGTGCGACCGTTCGCCGCCTTGGCGATGAGGATAAGAATGAAGCGTGAACTGGTAGTGATTGGTGCAGGGCCGGCCGGAATGGCTGCAGCGGTTGCTGCATCCAAATGCGGCGCCCGAGTGACTGTTGTTGATGAGAATCAGCAGCCTGGGGGCCAGATATTCCGCCGAAGTAATGATCCTGGGGTCGCTCGGTCCCGCAAGATGAAACCCCTTGAAAGCCGTCTCAGGCGGGAGTTCGAGGCCCAGGACATCGAGTTCTGGGGCGCCGCGACCTGCATTTGGGCCGACAACGAGAACAATCTCCGAATCGTTCACAACGGCAGAGTCGAGGACGTAGAAGCCCAGTCGGTGATTATCGCGACGGGGACATACGAAAGAGTCCTGCCGGTACCTGGTTGGACTTTGCCGGGCGTCATGACGGCCGGTGCAGCTCAGGCTTTCCTGAAGGGCAGTGGCGTTGTGCCTGCAGGACCGGTTTTGCTTAGTGGCAACGGGCCGCTACAGCTTGCCGTCGCAGCCGACCTCATCGCACAGGGAGTCCAAGTTGCGGCCGTGGTCGAGAACTTCAAACCGTCCATCCGGCAATTGGGCCAGGCCGCGCCAAGGTTTGCCCTTTCCCCCAGCGTGATGCTTGAGGGCTTGGGCTACCTCAACACACTACGTCGGGCCGGTGTGCCTTACCTTGTAGGCCATGCGGTCACAGAGATCAGCGGAAACGGAAAAGTTGAGCGTGCAGTCGTCTCTGCTTTGGACAGCGAATCGAAGCCAATTCCCGGTAAGACAAGAGAGTTCGAAGTCGATTCGATTTTGATGAATCAAGGATTCTCCTCTTCCGTCCAACTGCTGGATCTGCTCGGGTGCTCTCTAGAATATAGGGCGCTAACCGGGGGATGGAGCCCAATCCGCGATCGGTTCCTTCGAACCAGCCGTTCGCTGGTCTATGCAGCAGGTGACTGCGCCGGCGTCGCTGGGGCCGAAGTCGCTTCAATGGAGGGCGAAATCGTCGGTCGCACCGCGGCCGGCGATCTAGGCCACGAGGAAGCCAGTGGAGCTGCGCTGCACACGCTACGAACCCGCTGGAAGCTGAAGCGACTTGCCGGGTTCCGTAGCGCCCTGGATTCGTTTACCCTGGCTGCCGGAAAGTCAACGGCGTGGATGACACCGGAAACCATCGTATGCCGGTGTGAGGAAGTATCCCTCCGCGAGATCGTTACTGCGATTGGGTCCATAGGCACAAAAGCCGCCACGGGACGGGACGTCAAACTATGCACGCGGGCCGGCATGGGCATGTGCCAGGGGAGAATGTGCTCGGCTGGCGTCCAAGACGTCCTCGCGAACGAGGGGATTCCGGAAGGGTCTGATTTTCTAGCAGCTCCGCGGTTTCCTTCCTCCCCTATTCGGATGGGTGCCTGGTCCGAGGACCCCAGCTAAGCAGCAATCAAACTTTGTGCCTGATCGAGGTCTCAAGGAACGCCGGACGGAGATCCTGCCGGCGACAACAGGGGTCAGTTCGCGTTGAACAGCGAAGTGCCGGAGGGCAGACTCCCCCCTTCGGCACGCAGGACAAGCACCCACCGCGCGGACGCTACGGCGTCCGCGCGGGCGTTTGGCCAGGTCCAGACAAAGGACGACCCCGTCATACCTGGCATCACCTACCTCTCCAGCCAACTTGGCAAGAACACAGCCTCAGTCACCTCGAAAACCCGGATTGAAAGCAACGATGAAGAAGCGTATTCCCCGCAAACATCTCCCTAACAGGAAGCCACAGATCACCATGGCGAAAACCGGCGAACACTGCCCGCTGAATGGATGGTGGACTCCAGACGGGACGGAGGGAGATGGGCACTATATTGCCGAAGGCAGCATAATGCCAGCGGTCCAGGGCGAAATCGTCACCTGGACACTGGTGGGTCATCTCGGCTCACGGAAACCGAAGCACGAGCATCCCCCACTTGGGGGCTACATTAGCAATTATTACTAGCCGGTTAAGGCTCAGTCCACCGCTCAACGGGTGTCCCGGCACTTTCCGTCCGCTCAAACTAATAACGTCACCCATAGAGGAAAAGGAACTACCGCCATGAAGTCGTACCGGTGCCGCGACTGGAGCGTTCTGACAGGAATGGAAGTCGAGATCCGGATGGACGGCCGGCTGGTCCGTACCGGCACCGTCGAGGCAGTAATGCCTGACGCCTCAATGCTATGGCTGTCCTCTGACTACAACGGAGGTCGGACGCTGTTCGAAGCAGCAGAAGGATACGAGGTCTGGGCTGAACCCGAAAAACTCCAAGAAGGACCGAACTGGGCGACAAATGGGACAGCAAACCCCAACTGATACTCAGTTCGCGAACCGAGCAGGCAACAACAACCCGGGACAGCTGCTAACAGACTAATAATTCCATCGCGGACCAGCCAAGAGAAAATGAGCGCCGATCGCGACTCGTCCTGGCCCCGCTTCACCGGCAGCAACGCGCACACTGGGCACCAGGCGTCGCAACGTGGCCATATTTAGGAACCAAATGCCTTCACTTCTTTCCCGCATTGTGAAATCGGCCGAAGACGCTAACTTCGCGTTCGCAATTATCCGACGACAAGAATCAGAACACCTTGATGTAATGATTGGCGATGTCGTGGATGTTGAGAGCCTGTCGGACATTCCTCTCGGTGCGGGACAAAATGCGCACGACGTGCTGACGCTCGTACCCTTTCGACAAGTAAGGGAGCGGGGATTCCAAGCAACTGACGACGGCTACCCACTCCGATGCCTCCTTGTCACCGAGCGAGAGACAATGCCCCTTTCTGATGCATTGGCCGTTCTTCCCCTTAGCGTCGTTCCTGTAGAGTCGCTCGGTTTCGACACGAGCGACGACGACTATGCTGAAATCGTCCAGCGCATCGTCTCTGACGAAATTGGTAGCGGCGAAGGATCAAACTTCGTCATTCGCCGTTCGTTCCTGGGCAGCACTTCACTTCTCCCGTCGCTTGCCGTCCTAAATTGGTTTCGCGCATTGCTGGCTGCGGAGCAGGGTGCGCACTGGACATTTGCCGTCCATACACCAGGTCACTCGCTCGTGGGTGCCTCACCTGAGTGCCACGTGTCAGTCAGGAACGGACTGGTCACGATGAACCCTATCGCCGGGACGCTTCGTCATCCCGCTCAGGGGCCCACGGCGGAGGATGTTCTCGCTTTCCTTTCCGACGGCAAGGAGAACGACGAACTCTTCATGGTCGTCGACGAGGAAATGAAAATGATGAGCGCCGTTTGCCCTACGGGCGGCCGCATCAAAGGCCCCTACCTCAAGCAGATGTCCAAGCTCAGCCATACCGAATACGTGTTGGAGGGTACGACATCGATGGACCTGCGAGAGGTGCTTCGGTCAACGATGTTTGCACCTACGGTCACAGGGTCACCGATGGAAAATGCCTGTGCAGTGATCGCACGCTATGAGGAAGGCGGACGGGGATACTATTCGGGAGTGCTCGCACTGTTTGAAGCGCAATGGAACGAGCTCGGCACCGTCTCCTATGAACTCGACGCGCCCATCCTCATCCGCACAGCTCACATCGACCATGCCGGACTCCTCACCGTCTCAGCAGGAGCAACACTCGTGCGTCTTTCTTCCCCTGAAAAAGAAGTCGCCGAGACATACGCTAAAGCCTCTGGAATGCTTTCAGCCCTGGGGCTGATACCTTCGGGCATCACGCCGCCTCAGATCGACCTCAATTCCGAACCGGGTGTAGCTGAGGCCCTGTCGCGCCGCAACGAAAAGCTAGCGACCTTTTGGCTGGAACCCCAGCATCGGGAAACTCAACCACCCTTTACTGGGACAAAGGCTCTCGTCATTGACTGCGAGGACCAGTTCACGGAAATGCTCGCACACCAGCTACGCCATCTAGGGATGACCGTAAGGGTGGTCAGATGGGACGCGGTTACAGACATCACCGCACCGAACCTTGTGGTGTTCGGGCCCGGGCCTGGGGATGCCCGAGATACCACCAGCAAACGGATGGAAACCGTTCGTGATCTCCTTCGTGCCCGGCTGGATCTTGGCAGGCCCCTGTTGGCAGTATGCCTTAGCCACCAGATCCTGGCACTGCTTTCCGGCCTGCAGGTTGAGCCGTTACCCTCACCCCGGCAAGGAGTTCGTCTTGAAGTAGACGTCTTTGGGTCACCCGCCAGAATCGGGTTCTACAACACCTTCAGTGCTGTCACCGCTCCCTCCGCGGCCCGCACTCCCAGTCTCTATCTTGAGATCTCCGACACTGACGGAGTCGTCACCGCGCTCCGTGGAGCCGGGGTCGCGTCAATACAAGGACACCTGGAATCGGTCCTGTCGTCGGACGGCCTCGCCACCTTGGAAAGGCTCGTCCATATGGCCCTTGGAACCGATGGTTCCGGGGGATAGTTTAGTCTTGCCGCTTCCGTTCGGCGTCGTTCACAGGCTCGAGGGCGCCGCACCCACTAGTTAGGACGTCGTCATGCCGCAATCATCCGAGACCAACACAGACCAGCCGAACATCGCCTCGGTACTCTCAGCTTCATACCATTTCATAATGGGAAGGATCGTCGAGGACCTAAAGGCCGCCGGCTACAAAGATCTCCCAAAGTTGCAATTGCACGTTATTTCGCGGATGGAAGCTGAAACCGTCAGCCTCAAGGGTCTAGCCGCCCGGGTCGGCATGCACCCCCAAATCCTGGAAAACGTAGTGCACATGCTGGCCGAAAATGGCTACCTACACGTGGACGACGAGTATGTCAGCCGCTTGGATGACGAGCATGTCAGCCTCGCCGAACGCGGTCAGGAGGCCATGAAACTGGTCGCTGCTTCGCAGCAGACACTTGAAGCCGAATGGGAAGCTGCTCTAGGCAGCGTCGCTTACCACGACTTGCGCACCCAACTCAACAGTCTGTTTCGGATCACCACTGGCGGAACGAAAGCGGATGGTGACCGCGGCCGCGAAAAATCTGACCAAACCCACCTTTCCACAACTTAAGTCTCACCTAGGGGACACCCCTATTTCGTCAGCCGGCTTTGCCCTCGCGAGGCTCGTTCCTGCGCTTCGTCCAATTGTCCCCGCGGCCCTCGTTGCGGACGGCCTACCGAACACCGGTTGACAGTTGACGGTTTTCGAGGCTAACTTTGCAAGGAGGACCGGGATCTCCTCGGTCGCTTCACGCTCGAACGGAGTCAGCTCGTGACAGAAGTGGCGATCAACTACTCTCAAAATGTCAAACCGTTGAAGCGCGCCACGCTCGCCCACGAGGTGATGGAACAGACTCGCCAGGCAATTTTTGCAGGTAAGTATCCGCCGTCTCGCGAATTGTCCGAACCTCAGCTTGCTGAATATTTCGGCGTAAGCCGGGGACCCGCTCGTGAAGCCCTGGCCATTCTAGAGGCTAAAGGACTTGTCGAAAAACAGCGAAACGGACGAGCCCGCGTAAAGCACTTCACTCCCCTCGAAGTGGCTAACATCTACGAAGTCCGCATCGCCCTGGAAACAACGGCATTGACAGCTGTCATCCGCACCGGGGGCGAGGTTTCCGACCTGCAAACACACGTGGCTAACATGCGTGAGGCGGCGAATGAACGCGACTTTAGCGCTCTTCTGGATCACGACATGCAGTTTCACACCACGCTCGTGCGAATGGCCAACAATCCCGCGCTGAGCAGGGCTTACGAGACGGTGGGGGACCAGGTCAGGCTGATCATCAGCCGCTACGAGGAAGAATCAGTCGAGCCAAACGTGATCGTCGATGACCACAACGAGATCATCCGCGCGATTGAAACCAGAGACGCTGCCAACGCTTCCAAACTGATGTCCCGGCACATTAAAGGCTCCGTGTACCACGATGCCGACAGGGTCTCATCTAGCGCCTAAAAACGCTCACCTTAGGGGCTTCTGCGGCAGGTTGAACCCCACTGTTATGTCCGCCTTGCACTCCCTGCTCCAGCTGACGTGAAACACCGCCAGTAACTGCTAGGACGGTGGTGGCCGCTCTGTACATTCCCCGCCTGCCTTGCCGTGCTTTTGTCAAACAAACAAGCCCTCCCGCCGCGTGCGGCGACTGATCGCGGGCATTTTGCCGTCCCGATTCAAACGCCCTTACGGCCCTAACTCGACGCGCTGCAGGATGTCGGCGACGACTCTTTCCGCTCGATATAGGGCAACTTGCGGATTGGCGTACTGGTCAGCCAGCTGCAGAAGTGTGCCATAAAACTGTTGACAGTTCACTGGTGGAATGACATGATTGAAGCGATCGAGCAATCTGGGCGGCGCCCAACAGCCGGACGGCCGGTACCGACGCCAGTGGGGATACTAACGCCGGACACATTGCGGCAAAGGTGCCGCTCATATCAAAACTCCGCCCGCAGACAGACCGAATACCGTATCTGTACTGAACCAGGCCGGAACTGAGAGGTTGCCACGCTGGGAAAAGGCCTAAGACGCCGACAGTATTACCACAATAGAAAGAACCAATCATGAGAGAGCTGGTCAGTGAGCCAAATCCCGACTTGGTCGTCGGAAGTGATAACCAGGAGCATATGAGTCAACCCGACTACCGGCGCCATGGCTTCCACAACCGCTACCGTTTGTCTCGCTACAGCACCAGTTATAGGGCCGGACGCGTCCTGCATCTAAGGAAGAACATGGATCCTCGTATCGCCCAGATGCAGGCGGTGCGTCAGCTTTGTTCGCTCCCGTGGTTCTCGGCAATGGTCATCGTTCGGGGTTCCGAAGTCTTGTTCGAGCGCTATGCCAGTGACTTCGGCCCGGCTCACCCGCACATCATTCAGTCCATCTCCAAGACCATGATGAACCTCGTCATCGGTCGCTTAGCGGAGGAGGGCAGCGTGGACCTCTCCCGGAGAGTCGACGCTTACCTTCCCTGGATCGGAAGTGGCTACGCGGACGCTACCATCCAGCAGGTGCTGGATATGGGCGTGACTAATGACTACAGCGAGGACTACCGTGACCCCGAGGCCAGCTGTTACACCCACAAGGAAGCGTACGGCTGGCGCTTGCCCCGTGACCCCGCACACGAACTAACCCAGCGTCAGTTTCTGGCCACCATCCTGTCCGACGACACTGCAAATCGGACTGGTCACTTCCAGTACAAGTCCGCGAATACTGACGTGCTGGCTATGGTTACAGAAGCGGCCACGGGACGGCCTATGCGATCCTTCCTTGCAGACCTCACTGATGCAGCTGGAGTCGAAGGTAACTTGCATATTTCAACCGACCGGGAAGGCTTCCCCAACGCCAACGGGGGTGTCTCCCTTACCGCTCGAGATCTAGCCCGCTATGGGCTTCTCTTTGCACGAGGTGGCGAAGGCATCGCGGGTGAACAGGTTGGCAATACAGCGTTCATCCAGAAATCGCTCACCCGCGGGGTACCTGTAGAGGCACAGGGTACTGGTCTCAAATACAGCAACCACCTTTACACCGACGGCAGATGGGTCGGCCACTATGGCTATGGCGGTCAACGACTTCAAGTAGATCTCACCAGCGGCGTGGTGGGAGTGTTCTTCAGCGTCCTAGAAAACAGCAGCGCCAATGATGACGGCTACCACGCCTCTATCTCAGCCATGCTTACTGAGATAGGCCTTCTCGATTTCGAAGACTAGGTCAGCTCCCCAGAGAGACGCCATAGCCCGCCGGGAGCGGTGCCGCTCCCAGCTGCAAAGGGCAATAAATTTGGCCTGTCGAGGTCAACACGACATTTGGCCAGAACCCCCAAGCCACTTTGGGGATCACGGCAACGGCAATCCCATCCAACTACCAAGGAACCTCAATGAAACGGCGAGTCCCTTCGGCGCTCGCTCCCGCTCGCACAGAGTCCACCATTATTCGGACCGGGGACCATTGCCCCGAGACTGGATGGTGGTATCCGGGCGGGATGGCTTGACCGGCGCTCTTTCCAAAGCCCGCTTTATCGGCGAAGGAAACGTAATGCCGGCCGTGAACGGCACCCCGACGCAGTGGCTCCAGACCCACACAGACCCTCGCTAAGTAGTCAGCGCTGCCTAAATACCCGCACGGGACAGCGATATTGGGCACCGTCAGCGACTTGGCACCGATACGGGGGTCAACGCCAGTTCTCCAACCCTAAACTCGGCCGACGCAATTCTTAAGACAACCAAAGAAAGATAGATTATGACTCCGCGGCAAATTGACGATTGGAGTACCCTCAGTTGCGTCTCCGTGGAGATGCGCGAGCCCGGAGGGACCGTCATCTGCAGCGGAATTGTGGATGCTGTCACCGAGGACGGAGCGATTCTTTGGCTACAGTCTTCCACTGAAGGCCGGCGACTATTCGAAAAGGCAGAGGGCTATCAAGCATGGTCGATTGAAGACCGAGCCGCCTTCCACTACTGGGTTTCGAGGCGCTTGCACCTGGGACAGCACGCCTTAGCTCGGTGCTAAACAAAAACAATATGTTTGGTTGCCAAGGAAAGCTGGGGGCCGGGCGAACGAGGAAATGTCATACTACCGCGGCCCCCATGGTCACGAGATCCCGGCTAAAGCAAAGCCTAACTCTCCCAATTGCAACTCCTAAAAGCTCAGGTGTTGCAACTGTGAGACTTTTCTTAGCTGGTCTGGGACTGGCTGGCAGGATAGGTACCGGCCCTTCCGCCCCGTGGACGTGACTCATGTTGCAACTGACCTTCAGGTGTCATTCGGTCGACTTGTCCGTCCACGGTGGTGGGCCGGCCGGTACCCGTCCGGCCCACCTCGGTAGCTTGATCAGAAGATTGTCCACCCCTTGCGGGGCGTGACCCATCACAGTGCTGTTCCTTTGGTGACCTCTACCCGGACTGGTGCCGGCCGACAGCGGCCATGACCATATCCGTGAAGAGGAAGGTACGAATGACCGCCATGTCTATCGTCGCGCATGCCCACCCATTTGTCGTGGGTGTTGACACTCACGCCCGCAACCACGTCTACGCGATCCTTGCGTCCACTACCGGTGCCCTGCTGGAAACCCGCGAGTTCCCCACCACCGCAGCCGGGATCAACCGAGCCATCGCCTGGGTCGCCCGCCGCACCGATGGCAATGCCGATACGCTCTGGGTGATCGAAGGCGCCGCGTCCTACGGGGCGATCCTGGCCGGCACCGTGGCTACACACGGCTTCCCGGTCGCCGAGGCGCCGCGCTTGGACGCCAAGAAGCGCCGCGGCGTGGGTAAAACCGATGCCCTAGACGCCCACCAGATCGCCATGTCCACCCTGCCCCTGCCGGTGGAGAAACTGCGCCGACCCCGCCTGCATGACGGGGTTCGCCAGGGCGTGCGGATCCTGGTCACGGCGCGCGCCTCCATGGCCAAGGACCGCACCCGGTCGGTCAACGCGCTCAACGCCCTGGTGCGCAGCAACGACCTGGGCATCGATGCCCGCAAGAAACTCACCGGCGCCCAGATCACCGGGGTCTCCAAGTGGCGGTCCCGCGACGAGGAACTCTCTTTGTCCATTGCCCGTGACGAGGCCGTGCGGCTGGCCAAACACGTCCTGGAGCTCGATGAGCAGCTGGCGGCCAACGAGAGGCAGCTGGATGAGCTGGTCAAGGTCAGCGAGGTCGCATCGTTGCTGGAGGAGAAGGGGTTCAGGGCGATCAGCGCCGCGAAGTGCCTCGCCGCGTGGTCACACCAGGGCCGGGTCCGTAACGAGGCGGCGTTCGCCTCCCTCGCCGGGGTGAATCCGATCCCGGCATCCTCCGGGAACACGGTCAGGCACCGGTTGAACCGGGGCGGTGACAGGACCCTGAACAGCGCCCTGCACCTGGTCGCGATCACCGGGATGACCCATGACGGCGAAACCCGCGAGTACGTGGAGAAGCGACGCGCCGAAGGACGTACCGACAAGGAAATCCGCCGCTGCATCAAACGCTACCTGGCTCGCCGTATCTACCGCACGCTCAACACCTCGGCAACAGCGATGAAAAGCGGCTTGACAGACATAGAAGAGTCGACCACTGGACGCCAAGCCCACGAAATGGCTCACTTTTCGACCAGCGCTGACACGATAAACATCCCTCTGCTGACGAATGCTGCACCGCCAGACACCGTGCGGTCGGGGCCGCCCTCGTTACGTTCGTGTTTGGCTCTTGCAAACCCATAAAGGAGCTTGGTGTTATGCATGTGGGGAGACCTCGTCACTGCAACCGATATAGAATACTTGTCCGTTCCAAACCGGTTGCAAATCAGGCCTGGTCTTGGCGAATTTTGGTAATATCGGAAACGACCTGCTCAAGACGGTACGCCCGGGTGAGAATACGTGAACTCCTTTGCTGCTGTCGCTCTCGAGCCGAGTGCTTCCGCGCCGGCGGATCCGGAATGTAATCGGATCGCTCCTCGTCAAACGGGTCGTAGAAAAGCGGCGGGGGGCGTAGCAGCTGCGGCTCCCAGTCATGCCTCATTCCATCTCCTCTGTACCTGCACGCGTCTTTGGGTTTGTTGAAAGGTCCTGCAGGCCTTCTGGGTCCGCCGTTTGTCCTTGACGCCCAAGCCGACCCCGTAAGAAGAATCCAGCGGCGTAGCAGCACACGTTCTAAATGCCCCGAAGTCTGGCGCTTGGTGGAGTCACTGCCGCCGCTGACTTATCCAAGATACGGCCGAGTGTGATGCGCAGCAGGCCCAATTTGAATACTGGTTGCTAACTGCTGGAGCTTGGCTTCCCGCCGCTCCCGGGAGGTGGACAAACCGCTGGAGGCTGTGCGTCCGCTGAACTGGAAAATTTGCTGCTTATTGCTGCCGGCTAGAAGTTGAAGGCGTCACTTGAGGTACAGCAGTCGATTTTCTCACGAAGACCAGGGACTCTTGGCATACTGGTTTCCCTGTCCCTCCACACCCCTTGGTGAACCTATCCAGCACTGCGTTGTAACTGAATAGGCATTTCGCCGAGATATGGCTGTCCGCCCTGGGCAGGGTGTGTGCAGGGGCGGGCTCCTTGGCCGACCGCGTGGATCGGTTCGTTCGCCATTCGCGAGCTAAAGATGTGAGCCAGGCGGACACAACTTCGTATCCGCCTGGCTCACCAGTCTCATTACCGCTTATCCGCAGTGGTCCGCACCCTACCAATCAGCCATTGATCCTAGGGCACTCCCACCTTGGGCATCGGCACCACCAACGTCACTGACAAAAATACTTATCAACGAGATTCTGTGGGGTCATGCTGCAGCCTGACAATGCCAGACTTCTTGCCTACTGAAGTAGCTGCGCGTCCTTGAAATCTTTCGGTGCACCATATTTGTCCATGATCTTCTCGTAGACGCCTTGACTGATGAGGTCCTTGACTGCCTGGAGGAAGATCGGAGACAAATCGCTACCCTTCGGAAAGCCGATAGCGAGCGGGCTCTTGTTATACAGGAAGCTCTCCGCCCGGAAGCGGCCGTTACTCTTCGGAACGACTTGTCCGAACTGACTACTGTCACAGACTAGGACGTCCACGCGCGAACTCGTCAGCGCCAGAATGGCCTGGTCTTGCGACTTGAATGACTGCGCATCGACTGGGGCCTTCCCCGACTCTTGACATGTCTTGCTCAAAGCCTCCGCGGCGGTCGCTTGCGCAGACCCTTCGAGGACGGCCACCTTAAGACCGCAAACATCCGATGCTCCCTCAATGCTGAACTGGGAGTCGGACCGGGCTATGAATCCAACGGAACTGTCAGCGATCGTGACGAAATCCAAAACCTTGCGTCGCGCGTCCGTAACGCTGAAGGCAGGAATGGCCAAGTCCCAGCGATGCGCCTGGAGCCCCGGAATTATTGTATCGAAAGACGGTGCCACCTCGACCTTGATCTGCAGGCCTGTAACGGCACCGATCTCTTTGCCTAAATCGACCCACGTTCCGACAAGCTTTTTATTCTCGTCAAGGTAGCCCGCAGGCGGGTAATCCGAAGTCACCACCACGGTAATGGGCTTGTTCTTCAAGGCGTCGGGAACCAGTTCGGCGGCAGGACCCAGAGTAGTCCCAAACTCGCTGGTCGGCTTTGCCGAATCTGAACCGGTTTGGGAGGGAGCTGCAGGTGCCGAGCTTCCGCATGCGGTAAGAGAAACGGCGAGCACCAGGGCACAAATCGACCCGAGTGAGAGGCGACTCGAGCGTGCTCGAAGTCCGCCATGAATCATTTGGCTATCCGAGATTTTCATCATTTTCCTTCGGGGTAGACGACGTTATTTGGGTCAACATTTCGAGTATTCGTTCTATTTGGCGGAATTAGGGGTTCATGGTGAATGCTTAAATCGAAAGCGTGTAAAAGTTTTTAGTGCTTGCCTTTCAGCTTTCGACAGTCATAACTACTGGCGCTCACGAAGCCGCACTATTGGTACTAAGCGGTCTTCACAGGATCTTGTTCTGCGATGCCCAGGAACTTTTTGGTGCGCTCGTTCTTTGGGTCGGCCATGATCTGCTTGGGATCGCCCTCCTCGAGGATCCGGCCCTTGTCCATGACGATCAGTCGGTCGCTGACATCGCGGGCAAAAGCCATTTCGTGGGTGACTACGATCATCGTCATTCCGTCCAGGGCGAGACCGCGCATGACGTCCAACACCTCTCCCACCAGCTCAGGATCGAGGGCAGAGGTGGGCTCGTCGAAGAGGATGACCTTGGGCTCCAGTGCAAGCGTCCGTGCTATTGCGACCCGCTGTTGCTGGCCACCGGACAACGTCCGTGGATAGAAGTCGCGCTTGCTGGTAAGACCCACACGGTCAAGCAGCGCGAGAGCCTTCTCCTGTGCGACCTTGGTCCGTACCTTGCGCCCTACCGTTAAGCCGATCGTTACGTTCTCCAGGACCGTCAGATGCGGGAACAGGTTGAAGCCCTGAAAGACCATCGCCATGTCCTTGCGCTGTTTGGCCGCCGAGTCCCGCCCCATTTCGTGGAGTTTACCGCCGCGGATGTGGTATCCCAGAAGCTTGTCATTGAAGTAAATCCCGCCCGAGTCGATCTTCTCAAGATTGATAATGCACCGTAGAAGTGTGCTCTTGCCGGATCCTGACGGGCCAATGATCGACACGACCTCGCTCTGCTTAAGGCTGAGGTCTACGTCATGTAGCACCTCGAGGCTGCCGTATGACTTGCACACGCGTTCGACCCGGATTATTGAATCGTTCATTTTCCCTCCTCGCCAATTCCAAGGGATACATCTGTGGTCGGTTTCTTCGCTGGAATCCGCCAGCTGCGGTTCTTCCAAAAGGTGCCAAGGTGGGTTGCCATGCTTGTGGTCTGTGGTCCGGAGCCGCGCCCGTAATGCCTCTCGATGTGTCCCTGGATGTAGGTCAAAATGGTGCTCACAATCAGATACCAAACGCTCGCGGCAATAAGGAGCGGAATCGTCTCATAAGTACGCGCGTAGATCAGCTGGGCCGAATGCAGTAGTTCGGAGACGGCAATGACACTGACCAGAGACGTCGTCTTTAGCATGCCGATGAGTTGGTTTCCCGTGGGCGGAATGATTACGCGCATCGCCTGCGGCAGGAGGATTCGAGTGACGGTCGATACTCTTGACAAGCCAATTGTTTGCGCTGCTTCAAGCTGACCTCGTTCGACCGAGAGGATCCCGGCGCGGACGATCTCCGACATGTATGCGCCTTCATTTAGGCAGAGCGCAAGCAACGCAGCCGTCATTGGGGTTACGAGATCATTGGTGTCGCCGCTAAAAAGGGTAGGGCCCCCGAACGGAATCTCCAGAGAGAGCCTGGGAAAAATGAGGGAGAGGTTGAACCAGAAGATGATCTGTACGAGGAGTGGGGTGCCGCGGAAGAACCAAATGTAGAGGCCACTGATCCCGAAGACAACGGGATTTGATGACATACGCATCAAAGCGAGGATAGTGCCGAGAAGCACGCCAACCGCCATTGAGACTGCAGTCAGCATCAGAGTCGTTAGAAGACCATAGATCAGATCCATACTTCCGACATATTTCCAGACCACATCCCATTGCATATTTGGATTCGTGGTCAGCAGATATGCGAGTCTGGCGAATAGCACAAGTACCACAGCAGCAGCGAGAAGTCGGCCGTAGCTGATCTTGCGAGCCACTGGGAGAGTGTGCGGGTATTTCTGGGGCATGGACGGAGTATTCAATGTCCCGCCCCCTTGGGTAATTGCAGTACGGTCCGACAACACTGGCTCTGACGGCATGTCGACTGCTCCTTCCATTTGTATTGAATAATTTAAAGCGCACACCCCCCGGGACACTCCGGCTCGGTGATGCCGAGCGGTGTCGTGGTTCGCCCTGAAGCGGTGGCCAAGTCGCTGTCCATCCGTTTGAGATGTGGCAATGCTCACTCGGAGGACTTCTCGTGACAAGCGTCTCATTTTCGGAGTTTACTGTCAACAGATGAGTGTTTGCATGTTGGCCGGGTTTCTACAATGCAGGGGCGCCGGTACGGCCTATCGGCCGCGGACTCATTAACTATGACCTTCGGGCGGTGAACTGTCAACAGTTTTCTGTTGGCAGGACAAGCGAATAGCTTCGCGGGACGGTGCTTAACGCTAGGAGGCAGCCCTATCTGGCCAGCTGGGTGCCGAGCTTGACCCTGGCCATTCAGGAAGTCTATGCATCCAGAAGATTTCAACGTGATGGACGTCCCGCTCGCCAAGTAGGAACAGGACGGCGCATCCAAACGAGTCGCTGCAGCGCGTGATACGGCCCCCGGCATCCTCACTCTAGCTCTGGGCTGGCGCCTCGGTGATGCGGGATCTCGGTGATGCGGGATGATGACGAGACGTGAAGCTTCGGGATCGAGGATCGTCTCCGAATCCAGCTCGCCGCAACCATGGACGTAGTAAAGTCGACGCCCGTAGCGACCAGAGCGGAGCCGGCGTGAGCGGGGTCGGCATGAGTGGCAACGGTCGAGGTCGCGGAACTCGCATGCAAATGACCCGACGCAGGTATGCCGAAGAGCATTATCACGTGCACGAGAGCCATGCCTAGGGACATCCCGACGAGCATTCGCCCAGCCCCCACCGAAGGTGCCACTAACATTTGGACAACGCAAGGGGCACAAGCGAGTGCCATGGCAAGCGCCGCGAAAGTCATCCATCCGCCAGCGCCGACCATCGCCAGGTGGGCGCAGACGCCTGCCGCAGCGATCATCGCAACCCACCGCGAGTGGCCTGCCAGAACGGCAGCGGACCGGCTTCCGGTGTCGTTCTGGAGTGCTGAGTCTCGCACGGCCGCTCGTGTTTTCGACCGGGCCTTCTTGCCCGGCCGAATCTCTTCCGTGGCCCGCGCGCCCGTTCCTTTTGAAGTTTTGGACCCAACGTGCCTCGTCATGCAGCAGCGCGTTGCGAATAGGAAGGAGACGGATTGACGAAAAGCGTACAACCCATAGGGTCTTTCACTTCGGGTGCTCTCGCGGTGGCCACGGTGGACAGCGTGCTGAGTGTGTTGAGGTTCGTTCCTGTTGGCGGCTTGTGTACTGGGCGCTGCATCAAACCAGTTCCCGTGAGGCATGGCCGCCGGATAAGGCATCTCCAAGCGGTCGTGCTGGTGACTCGGAACGAACGAGGAAGTGGACGGTGCTGTGGTTGGCGAGCCCGCCGAGGGCACTGTCGGCACGAAATGTCAGAGACACGTCCACAGCTCCGGAGTCGAGTCGAATCCGGAACGCGACCTCCTGACTTTGTTCGCCGGTAAGTTCGTGGACCGGCAGATCGAGCTGGACACCGCGGACTGGACCGGCGTCGATGGTCAGCGAACCTGTCACGAATCCCTGGTTAATTACTGCCACGGGGATCGTGTGCCATTCTCCCGGCCTTGCGTCCCCGATCGGCGCCTTCGTACGGACGGCGCTGACCCGGGCCTCAGGGTTAATCGTCACAGCAATCGGTGCTTCAGAGTCGACTGGACCGCAACAGCCCGCCATGCGGGGCATCTTGTGAGTAGGCTTATCCATCACTCGACCTCACATTCGTCCTTACGAGCCAAATAAGCGGTCTTCGCGGCATCGTATGCGTCGAGGGCGGCTGCCCGCTCGCTTGCTCGGATAAATCCTGACTTCGCCCTCCATAAAGCGTCCACCGAGTCGTGTAACCACTGAGCACTGCGTCGGGACGCGCGGATCGGCTTACCTGCGATTTCAAGGAAAATTGGCTGGGTGTGCGCGCTGCCAAGAATTCGCAGCGCGACCCAGGACGAACGCTCAAGCTCGGCATCGAACGTGATCTCGCACTCGCTGCCATCCGCGTCGATCTCCTGGGATGCTACTCGGAAGCCGTTTACGACCAATTCGATCAAAACACTACGAGATGAACCGATCCGAGCGCGCTCCAGATCCCAACCGACTGGTCCGCTATGCAAGGGACGCCCCGGCTGCGGTGTTTGCGGGTGTTCCGGCAGCCAGGCCGCGACGGTAGCTTGCACACGTATGCTTGCAGTTGTCTCAAGGGACTGTTCACGGCTGACGTCTCCGTTGACTGCGAAGTCAAAAATATGACTGCGGCCGTCACCGAAGTACGATGCTCCTTCCTTCAGGCCGGTGGTCCATGCCTCCAATGCCCGCTTACCCTGCGGCGGCTCGGGAAGTTGCACGTACGTGCGCCCGACGCCTGGGCGATCGTCGTACACGCATGGGTAGTCGGTTTCGCCCAGCATAAGCGTGCGGTAGCCAACGTTGAGCAGGTGGTACCAGATATTCAGTTCAGCTGCGGGGGAGAATTGGGCCCCGGCCTGAAAATCGGCGGCACCTAGTGGAACGTCCACGACTATCTCATTGGACCCGATCGATTGGAAGGCCGGAACGATGTAGTTGGGTAGTTCGTCGGTGCCAACAGAGAGCCCGAACCCGCAGTGCGCGAAACCCACAAGCGCATTCTGCGACTTAGCCCACTGCAGGACCGGAAGATTCCAGGACGGCCATTCCTCCAGTAGAGCGGTGCCGGGGTAATCCTGGTCTGTAAGTCCCAGAAGTATCAGGTGACCGGAATGGCTGGACGGGAAACCGGACACCTCAATGTCGTATCGCAGCAGGCTCTCGTCATCGCGATCGGTCGGTTGAGGCGTCCAGGTCACGCCCTGTGCATCCTGAAGGTCTTTGTGCTCCAGCTGAGCAGATGGGCTGATCGACTCACCGCTGAAGAACTGCTTTTGGTAGTAGTAGCTGGGAGCCCAGTTCAGCACACTCCCGAGCCACAAGCCTTCACCGCGGACGTGCCGGATCATTGTTTCTGGCGCGACGCCCTCTGATGGCACGCTGTAATGTGAGCAACCGCCAGCGTGAATATGCGGATCGCCCGAATAATAACCGTGGCTCGCTGGGTCAACCCACCGGTCCAGGACGATGGAAATCTCATTGGTGTCCGCTTCGATATGAACATCCGTTTGGACTTGACGGTATTCGGGTCCGCGTTTGGCCGAAATCTCGTAATCCCCGGCGGGAAGAGGAATTACCTCGCCTGTGGCCCGGTACACATGATCTTGGAAGAACATGTCCGGTGCCAGCCGCATCGCCTTCGACGGATAGGACCGTCCCACACGGTCGCGTACCGTGATAGCAGCCATACAACTGCGACCATCGGGCTCTCGTACATCGATCCGGATGTCACGAGCCCCATGAGTGGTGAACTCAAGGGTCGCTGCCCGGGTCCGGGACTTATGCTTAATACGCCTCGGCCAGGACATTACGGCTTCCGGGGCGATCAAGGCCACCGCTGTTGGCTCCACGGCGACACCCAACGCACCTGTTCGGATACCGCTGTCCCGGCTATATAGGCTGACGACCACGTACTCGACCTCTAAACCCGTTAGTTCTGCCGCTCCTGCGAACTTCGCCGCGAGCCATGCATCCTTGACATACGGCACAGTGGTCAGGGAGTCCAGTATTGCGACGCGCGCGGCGTTACTTTTGTAGTCGATCACATCCAATACACCCTGATTCAACGCGATAATCGAGCCCACAGTGCGATGAGGGTTTCTGATTCGCACCAGGAAGTTGCGCCAGCCATGTTGCACCAAAATCGGCGACGCCGTGCCTGGCTCGCCGGAACAGACTCCTTGTTCGTCCACGATCACTTCGACCAGCACAAAAGGCTGGAGCAACGACTCAAGCTCTTGGCGTCGCTCGGGGTCCGGTGCCGAGCTGGCCTCCAGTCTTTGCATTTCCGTGCGGACTTTCGCGGGCAGTGGCTCACCGAGGTCCTCAAGCGTTGTTGCCGCGCGGGTCGCAGACGCAAGAAGTGGCTGAATAGAGGGTTCTAACATCATTAATATCTCCTACGTCATTCCTAAGCCCTTTAGGGACTTCAGCCCCGCCGACTATCGGCCGTTTTTGTGCCGGCTGAGGCAACCAGAAGGTCTACGGACGATCTGCGTTTCGCGAGCCCGTGTGGTTCAACGCACTATCCAGAGAAGCATGAACGTTTTAGCCGTGCACGCCGCTGCAGGCCAAGTTTGCAGCGCGAAGCACAACGCAGGAGCGCACACACCAACCGAATCGCAACAGCTCCACAGTCGGATCCTCACGAGCGTTTAGTTCATCATGTCCGCCACGCCGCAAACTGTCAACAGATTGCTGTTGCCAAGGCTTCAACGGCAGGGCAGTTGCCTCCTTCGCGCGCTGATTCGCTGATCTCCGCCCCATATTGATGACTGTCACCTGTTGACGTATACGCAAAAGAGAGGGGATGCTTGGTCAGCCGGCATGCGGCAAACGTTGAGGTGCGCGGAAGAGATGTTAGTGGATATCCCAATCGGGCCGCCTGGCTGCCCTATCGCTGATACCTCTGGCAGACGTGCCTCACGGAGAGCGTGGTGAACATTCTGCCAGGGAGGATGAGGCCAGTGCCGGAACCTAGGAGCTACAAGAGCTTCGGCTGAGGTTATGCCTGGAAACAGCGCTTCATGCCGTGCTCCAATACGCAAGAAGCTTCCCTGTTTGTCCGGAGAGGTGTCGCGCTTGCTCGGTCCGCTAGAAGAAATCAATTCTTCGCACCCTACATAATCTCGAGGGTCAGTCCTAAGGAGAGCTTGTGAATCTTAATCGCGTCATACAGGTCGTTGATACGCACACCGCGGGCCATCCGACCCGCGTTGTCGTCGGTGGTCTCCCACTTCTTCGAGGCAGCTCCGTCCGAGAAAAGCGTGACTACCTTGCCAAATACCACGATCACATCCGGACGTTCCTCAACCACGAACCTCGGGGTCACACAGGGATGTTTTCAGCCGCACTAGTCGAGCCTGGGCACAGCGACGCTGACTTGGGCGTCATCTTTATCGCAGGCTACAGCTACCTTGATATGTGCGGCCACGGAACTATCGGCGCAGTAACTGCTGCCATCGAACTGGGCCTCTTGGACATTGTCGAGCCCGTGATGACCGTCCGTGTTGAGGTTCCAGTGGGCCTGGTAGAGGTTACAGCACACGTCGAGAATGGTTCGGTCAAGCGCGCCGAGCTGGCTAACGTTCCATCATGGGTCCACCCAACAACGATAAGCATCCCTGGTCTCGGCCCGGACGGGCTAGAAGTCAATCTGGCTTTCGGCGGCCTGTGGTACGTTCTGGCGGACGCCAAGAAGCTCGGTATCGAGGTCGTGCCCGAGAACCTCCCTTCCTTGATGGCAAGAGCATGTGAGATGCGGGAAGACGTGCGGCAATTGAGCGCAAAAGGAGGCGCTCCCGAAAGTAACCTGCCCTACGCGGATTCCTGCATGATTTACGAATCAGATTCCAACTCGGGTTCATTTCGAAATGTCGTCGTCCTGGCTCCAAATAACTGGGATCGTTCCCCCTGCGGCACCGGAAGCAGCGCCCTTGCCGCTCTCTTGGCACAACGTGGGGTCATTGGTAACGAGGGCACCTTCATTAATCGCAGCATTATCGGGACGGAATTTAAGGTGAGTGTTTCATCGGGACCCGGTATCGGAGAACGGAACGCTACCCCAACCGTCATTCCCCGCATTTCTGGCAGCGCCTACATTACAGCGATATCGAGCCTTCTCCGTAGCCAGGGAGATCCAATTCAAACGGGCTTCTTACTGTGAGCCTAGGGTTCTGTCGTTCCTTTGTTTAGTCTCTATTCTTGTTGGGATGTTGGGATGTTGCGATTTTGAGTACTTGCTAGTGGGAGAGCGTCGGATACGTTACTTAACCTGCGGGTTGCTATCCCTTCGTTGAGTGACCGCTGTAGTTATTAGTACGATCTCACCAGCGCCGATTCCTTGGAGGATGGCCAAACGCCGCTATGGTCCACATGCATGGGAAGGCAGTCCCGGAATGGTCGCTGGGCTTCAGTCCGGGACGGAGCCTGTATGCGTGTCGTGACCATTGGACCTCTGGGCGGCACGGACAGCGAAGATATTGCGGATTCCGTTTTCACGTGGCCAGCAGGCCCGTCTGGCAGTAAGCCTTTGCCCAAACGAGTTGGCGTAGTGGCCCGGTCAGTGTTTAGGGGATGGTCGGCCGTTCAGCAACGCCCGTCTTGGTAAAGAACGGGAGTTCTCGAAGCTACTTCCACTCCCGTGCTTTGAACGCCGATAATGGAGATTATGTAAGCTAGCGATATATCGCGATATATCGCTAAAAAGAAGTTCAAGGGGAAGCGGCACAGCCGCTCCACTATCCGATCCGTCCGTCGCTCGCGACTAACGCCCGAGAATGTGGCGAAGATCAGCACCAACTTCGACACCGCATACTGGGGGAAAAAACTACACGAGCGTCTTGGACAGGTTCACCAAGTGGCTTGGAGGCACAGGAAACTAAGAGCCTGCACAATGTGTCGGGTGGTGCTCAGCCCATTTGGGCTGAGCACCACCCGACACAGCTGTTTGAAAGGCTACCGGTTTCACAGGTCACCCAGTGACGCGCCGTAACGCCGCCAGACAATGGATGGGGCGTTGGCCGGTCAGGCGCTTTCGAGGCCCTGGTGGTTCACCGGGCATCCGGCCTGGGGAACGGCGCGGGCTGCCGGCTGCTCCACGGTGATCCCGTACAGGGTTTCGAGCGCGGATACGTAGTCGTCCTGCTGGCCGTTGGCGGCGAGCTCACGGGCACGGACTGTGGGCACGTGCAGCAGCTGCTTGACCATCCGGCGGAGGGCGAACTCCACTTCCTCGGCGGCGGCCGTGCAGCCGTGCCGGGCACGGACGCGCTCCATTTCCGCGTCAAGGACATTCATGGTGTGCCGGCGGAGGGCAACGATGGCCGAATCAACGGAGCGGGCTTCCCGTTCCTGTTCGAAAGCCTGGGCTGCGCCGGACACAATGCCGCTGGCCTGGCTGAGGGACTCGGCCTGTTCCTGGGGTGCTGCCAAACGCACGGATTCGAGCGTGAGGAGCTCGACGCCGTCGAGCTGGCCGACTTCCGGGTCAAAATCGTGGGTGAGGGCGAGGTCGATCGCGATCAGCGGCCGGGGCGAGGCCGCCCGGAGCTCGGCAAGTTCGCCGGCCTCGACGCGGGTGTCGGAGCCGCTGCAGCCGATCATAACGTCGGCCGCCGCAACGGCTACGGGCAGGGAGTCGCTGTCCAGCGACGTTCCGCCACGCGTGGCGACGAACGCTTCGGCGCGTCCCGAGGAGGAAAACACGGAGATGTCGGTGCAGCCCCGTTCGCGGAGCAGCGCCATGGTGGCGCCGGCGTAGGCGCCGGTGCCGAACACCACGACCTTCTTGGCCGACCAGTCGGGGCTCTCGGAGAGATCGGTGGCCAGATCCAGTGCCACTGAAACGATGGACAGGCCCCGGGAACCGAGGGCGGTCTGCGCCCCCACGTCCTTGGCCGTTTTGGAGGCGGCCTGGAAGAGGCGGACCAGGCCGGAACTGGCCGTGCCCTCGTGCTGGGCAGTGATGAGCGCGCGGCGGACCTGGCCGGCAATTTCACGTTCACCGACCACGGCGGAGTCCAGTCCGGCGCTGACCGCGAAAAGGTGCTGGCTGACTTCGGGGCCGGTGCGAGTGCTGAACGAGCGGGACACCAGCTGTTCGTTGAGTCCGCTAAGGCCGCTGATCTCGGACACGAGAGCCGCCCGGGCAGCCTCAACATCGTCGGCGTGGGGAGCTTCGCCGTAGATTTCGTAGCGGTTGCAGGTGGCAAGCACCACCGCGCCCGTCACTGCCGGCGATCCGGCGAGTGCGGATGTAGCGATCCCCGAGGCACCGTTGCTCAGTTGAGCAACGGTCTCAAGATCGATGTCGGCGTGTGTAGCCACCAATGAGAAAAGAACCACAGCAGGTCAATCATAGCTTTTTCGTTCCTCGGTAGAACAACCCGTACCTGTCCTGCCCGTTGAGTTTGGGGCCGAGAGAACAGTGTTCTTACGCCACGAGGTTGTCAGCCGCTGTGTCCATGTGTTCGCGAATGGTCTTGCGTACCAGGGATGCGTCTCCTGTTTCGATGGCCGCCACGATGTCGCGGTGGCGGTTCACGCTCATGTTTTTAGTGCCTTTGTCCCGTCCGGCGAACATGATGGACATCCGGATTGACCCTTCAAGTGAAGTCCAGGAGTGAAGCAGGGTTTCGTTGCCGGTCAGCCTGCAGAGGGTGCGGTGGAATTCCATGTCGGATTCGATCCGCTCCGCCAGTGACGAATCTTCCGCCGCCTCCATAACATCAATGGCCTTATGGAGGGACTGGATTGCATGGGTGCGGTCCGGGAGTTCGCACAAGGTGCGTGCAGCCAGGGACTCAAGGGCAGCCCGGACGGCGAAGATGTCGCGGATCTCCTTAGTGTCAAGGTGACGGACGGAGAGACGTCCGCGGGGACCTGCGGACAGCAGGCCCTCCTGTGCCAGCTGGCGGAGTGCTTCGCGGAGGGTTCCCCTGCTGATGCGGAGCATTTCGGAGAGTTCGGTTTCGACGAGGTGCCGGCCCGGTTCCAGTTCGCCGCTGGTGATGGCGGTCCTCAGTGCTGATAACGCCTGCTCGCGCAGGTTTTGCTTTTCCAGTCCCAGCAGCGGTGCTGTCAGTTCGGCCATGGCGTCTGTCCTCAGTGTTAGAAGTCGACGGTTTACAGTGGGTGCTTGTTTGATAGTACGGCAGAAAGCACGGCACCGGGCGGGACCTGGTGCCGTGCTTTCTGGTGGTGCAAGGTCAGCTGAGTTCGGCGAGCACCTTCGTCACGATGCACTCCACGGCCAGGCCGTAGCGGTCGTGCAGGGTGGGCAGTGCGCCAGCGTCCAGGAACTGGTCGGGCAGTGCGACGGGAACCACGCGTTTTCCCACTCCAGCGGTGACGACGGCGGAGGCGACGGTTTCGAACAGGCCACCCACCACCGAGTGGTTCTCCAGCGTCACGGCGAGCCGGTCGGTGTTGATCTCGGCGAGGACGGTGGCGGCGTCGAACGGCTTGATAGTTGGGGTGTGGACGACGGCGACGTCCACGTTGTGCGCGGCGAGGGCTTTGGCTGCCTGGAGGGCGCGCATGGTCATCAGGCCGGAGGAGATGAACACGACGTCGTTGCCGCCGCGGAGCACCTTGGCCTTGCCGAGCTCGAAGGTGTAGTCGTACTCGTCCAGGACGGTGGGGACGTTGCCGCGCAGCAGGCGCAGGTAGGTGGGTCCGTCGGATGCTGCGAGCTGCGGGACTGCCTGTTCGATGTCGATCGAGTCGCAGGGGTCCACGATGGTCAGGTTGGGCATGCCGCGGAAGATCGCCATGTCCTCGGTGGCCTGGTGGCTGGGACCGTACCCGGTGGTCAGGCCGGGCAGGCCCCCCACGATGTTCACGTTCAGGTTGGGTTCGGCCGCGTCCAGGCAGAGGAAGTCGTAGGCGCGGCGGGCGGCGAACACGGAGTAGGTGGAGGCGAACGGGACCAGTCCGGTTTCGGCCAAACCAGCGGCAGCGCCGAAGAGCAGCTGCTCGGCCATGCCCATCTGGAAGAAACGCTCCGGGAAGGCCTTCGCGAAGATGTGCATATCCGTGTATTTGCCCAGGTCCGCGGTGAGGCCGACGATCTTGTCGTTCTCCTGCGCGGCCTTGACCAGGGCGTGTCCGAACGGGGCGGATGCGGTCTTTTGGTCGGGGTCGGCGAAGGATGCGATCATCGCCGAGGTCTTCAGCTTCGGTTTGGTGGCTGTTGTGGTGTCAGGGGCCTCGCTGGTGGTGCTCATGCTGAAGCCTTTCCTTCGTAGCCTGCGGTCAGTTGCTCGCGGCAGGTCTGCCATTCGTGTTCTTCGATGCGCATGAAGTGCGCCTTCTCGCGCTCCTCGAGCAGGGTCACGCCGCGGCCGACTTTGGTGTCGCAGAGGATCACGGAAGGGGCTCCGACGGCGGCGGCCTGGGCAGCCGCGTTATCGAACGCGGCCAGCAGTTCGGCCATGTTGTTGCCGTCCACGCGCTGGGTGTACCAGCCGAACGCTTCCCACTTCTCGGTCACGGGTTCAGTTCGAAGCACCGTGTCAGTTTTCCCGTCCGCCTGCAGGGCGTTGATGTCCACCATGGCGGTGAGGTTGCCGAGCTGGTGGTGGTGGGCGCCCATGGCGGCTTCCCAGGTGGACCCTTCGTCGAGTTCGCCGTCGGAGAGGAAGTTGTAGATCCGGGACGAAGAGCCCTGATGGCGCAGGCCCAGGGCCATGCCCACGGCGATGGACAGGCCGTGGCCCAGGGATCCGCCGGAGATTTCCATGCCCGGGGTGTACGTGGACATCCCGGACATCGGCAGCCGGGAATCGTCCGAGCCGTAGGTCTCAAGTTCGGAGACGGGGATGGTGCCGGCTTCGGCCAACGCCGCGTAGTGACCGATGGCGTAGTGGCCTGTGGAGAGCAGGAACCGGTCCCGGGCCTCCCAGTGCGGGTCATCCGCGCGGAACCGTAGTTGGTCGGAGTACACGGCGGCCAGCATGTCCGCCGCGCCGAGGGCCTGGCCCACGTAGCCCTGGCCCTGTACCTCGCCCATGTTCAGGGCGTGGTGCCGGATCCGGTACGCGGCGGCGGAGACGCGTTTAATGCGCTCTGCACTTTTGTCGGGTGTTTTGCTCGGGGATGTTGTTTCTTGTGTGAGGACCACAATTCTGCCTTTCGAAAGTGGTAACTGCTCTTGGGGGATGCCTTCAAAGGCATCCGGACTGCCTTGGACTATGCGTTCAGGCGTGCGGGGGTGCTTCTGGTGGCCTCGTCCGCCAGTTCGCGTTCGCGCTTGCCCCAGGTTTCCCGGGTGACCAGGGCGGCCCAGAGGCCGATCGCAGCGTAGAAGCTGAAGAGGAGCGCGGGGCCCATCCAGCCGAAGCTGACGAACAGCAGGGTGGTGACGAAGGGCGTGAACCCGGAGACCATGGCCGAGATCTGGTAGGCCAGCGAGGCGCCGGAGGAGCGGGTCTTGGCCTGGAACAGTTCCGGGAACCAGGCACCCTGGGCGCCGGCCAGGGAGTTCTGGCACACAGCGTAGGAGATGGCGACCGTGGCGATGATGGCTATGAACATTCCGGTGTTGACCAGCAGGAACATGGGAATGCCAAACAGGAGCGCGAAGGCTGTGGACCAGACGTACAGGGGCCGGCGGCCGATCCTGTCCGTGAGCCGGGCCCAGGCCTGGGTGGCGAAGATGCCGATCGCCGAGGCGATGCAGAGCGCCACCAGCGTCTGGGTCTTGTCGGCAAGGTGCTGGCTGTTCAGGTAGGAGATCATGTACGTGATGGAGACGGCGTAGCCGGCGGTCTCCGCGATGCGCAGGCCAATGCCCTTGACGATGCTGCGCCAGTCGGTCTTGATGACCTCGATGATCGGGGACTTCACGATGGAGCCGCTGTCCTTGACCTCGTCAAAGACCGGGGATTCCGGCACTTTGGCGCGGATGATCAGGCCCACCACAACCAGGACGATGCTGGCCAGGAACGGGATTCGCCAGGCGAGTTCGCCGCCGAGGTTCACGCTGACCAGGAACACGAGGTTCGCCAGCAGCAGGCCGACCGGGAAGCCGGCCTGCACGATGCCGGTGTACTTGCCTTTGGATTTCCAGGGTGCGTGCTCGTAGCTCATCAGGATGGCACCGCCCCATTCGGCACCGAAAGCAAGGCCCTGCACGATGCGGACGAGTACCAGCAGCGCGGGAGCGAGCAGGCCCACCTGGCCGTAGGTGGGGAGCAGGCCAATCACGAACGTGGCCACACCCATCAGGATCAGGGAAGCCACGAGAACCGGCTTACGGCCCACCTTGTCGCCAAGGTGCCCGCCGATGATGCCACCGATGGGGCGGGCAGCGAAGCCGACGCCGAGGGTCGCGAAGGCGGCCAGGGTTCCGGTGACGGGGTCGCCTGTGGGGAAGAACGCCGTGCCGAAGTACAGGGCCGCGGCGGTGCCGAAGCCGATGAAGTCGTACGTCTCAATGACGGCTCCTACACCGGATCCGATTGCGACGCGCTTTGCATCCTTGGTGCCATGTACATGGCCGCGCATTTTCAGAGCTTCGTTGCTCATGGAGTCTTGTCCCTTTCGATAAGCGATGGGCACAAGCTCCAACGCTGTCGACCGTTAACACTGAATACGACAATAGTGACGCAGGTCATGCATCAATGTCAACAGTCAATGTTCAGGGTTGACTGTCGACATCGAAGCCCTCTATAGTGATTCGCATCACCCTCAGCAGATTCAGAGGATCAGCGCTGATACCCACCCCGTATCGGCTCATGCTCTGGACTGCTGCAGCAACATTTACCTAGGTTTCCGAGGAGCATCATGAGCAACACCATCCAGCGCACCGCAGTTCTGACCGGGGCCACGTCGGACCGGGGGATCGGCATCACTACCGCCCGCCGCTATGCCCGTGAAGGCTGGGCTGTGGTGATCCTGGACCTCGACGGTGAGAAGTCCGCCAAGGTCGCCGCCGAAATCAGCAACGAGTACAACGTCCCCGCCTTCGGCCACGAGATCGACGTCGCCAACGAAGGCTCCGTCACCGCCGCCCACGCCGCCGTTGCCGCCGAAGTCGCGGCCGGCAACCTTCCGCCGGTGGGTGCCCTGGCAAATATCGCCGGCATCACCTCCCCCCTTCCGTTCCTCGAAACCACCCTCGAGCTCTGGCACAAGGTCATGGACGTCAACGCCACCGGGACGTACCTGGTCACCAAAGCGTTCCTCCCCGACATGATCGCCAACGGCTGGGGCCGGATCGTGAACATGTCCTCAGTCTCCGCCCAGCGCGGCGGCGGCGTCTTCGGCAAGGTCCCCTACTCCGCAGCCAAGGCCGCCATCCTCGGCCTCACCAAAGCACTCGCCCGCGAGCTCGGCTCCACCGGCGTGACCGTCAACGCCATCACCCCCGGCGCCGTGGACACCAACATCCGAGTGGGCAGCACCGAGGAACAGGAGGCCGCCATCAACGCCGGCATCCCGCTGGGCCGCAACGCCACCACCGAGGAAGTAGCAGCCGTCATTACCTTCCTCTCCTCCAAGGACGCCGCCTATCTCACCGGCACCACCATCGACATCAACGGTGGAAGCCACCTCCACTAACAGAGCCGGCACAGCGGGAAACCCGCGGCGTCATAAAGAAGGCTGTGGGTACGGCCCGGCCGTTCCTTCCCCGAACAGTGGCGGCCCTCGTACAGACGACGGCCGCCACTCATTTCCCCGACCGTGGAGAACAGATGCCGCCCAAGCGAGCGACTCCCCGAAAACACGTTCAATGGAACCTCCTAATCAACACGGTGGTCGAAATCCGCCTCCATGGCCAGACAATCAGAACAGGTCTTGTCGAAGACGTCATGCCAGACTCCTCAGCTTTTTGGCTCGCTGCTGACAGCAACAACCCGCGCCAAATATTTGAAGTCTGCCAAGGCCACCAGGTCTGGGTGACCCCACAGCAACTCAGCGGCGAGCTCAGCTACCGGATGACAACACGTCAGATCTTCGGAACAACCACCACGAAACCTTGAGCGTCAATCGAGCCCAGGAAGTGCGGGTCAAAATCCATACAGCCTCCGGCCCTCAGGTTTTGAACCGCCTGAGCTCCTCAGCCTGGTCCAGCCCGCCACCGGCCGGACGTGTTGCACCCTTTACCATGCGCCGACTGAGCAGTCGTGCGTTAGTGGATTCCGGGGGAAACCCCACGAATGACGCCAGGAAACAGCTGCCCTTGCGCCCACTCCCCCCGTCCGTTTTCGAACGCCGATAACCGGCCTTTCGTCAACCTGAGACCGCCGGGGTGCCACTTTCATTTGCAAGGGTCACCATTACTGTGAACCAGTTTCAGGGCTTGGGCTTCCATAGTTCCAGGTCTGACCAACCGGCGGGAAAGCCCATACTCACCTCTGGTGAAATGAGTTCGGAACCGTCCGGTGCTTGAAGCTTGATGTCGAGTTTTCTGATTTGCGTCTTGAAGGTCAGGTGCCAGTTCGTGCCACTCGTGTGAGATCGGAGCATGAAGGCCAGGACGGCGGCGTAGATATAGAGCCTCTGATGCGCTTTGGGCGTGACAGTGAAGTCGGGTTCGAGCAAGTGGGCCAGGAGATCACCGGCTGTGTCATGTTCGCGAAGTGAGAGTGACCTTTTGAACGCGCGGTTGAAAAGACGCGAACCGTGGGCGCACGTGTTCCGAAAGTCCACCATCATACGCAGCACGGCACCGAAGCGGCTGGGGTGGGCAAATCCAAACATGCGGGCGACCGAGCGCGCGTCCGGCGTCTGCATGAGGTCGTAGAGGAACGGTAGATTTCCGAAGCTCAATACTTCAGTGACAGCCCAGATGGGCACATCTTGTTCCGGGTACTTTGACAGGTGGTGCTTGATGAAGTCTTCGTCTTCCGCGCCAGAAGAAACAGCTTCCCGCCAGGTCTTCGTCCATGCGTCAAACTTAGTGTGCTCGCCGACAGCTTTATCGCAACTTTGCGCATCCAAATATTCCTTCGATGCGTGAGCTGCGACGTTCCTCGAGGCGAGCGTGTGGGCGATTGCAGCCCTTAAGCGCACCTCGAATTCAAGCAAGCCTTCCTGGCAGATCCGGGCCAGCTTGAAGTCGAATGCTTCCAGCTTCATGACGTGGTCGATGTTCGCACCCGGTATGTAGTCATCTGACCGGTACTGGTGCAGGCGAGCATCAATTGTGTCCGCGGGGAGCAGCCTCCGGAAGACGTATCGGTACGCGCCGGAGCGGAAGTAGCCGACGCGTGTCAGGAAGTTGAGCGCCTCGGCGCGGTCAGGAATCGCGAGGCCACGGACTTCGAGTTGTTGAAGCAGCTCGTCGCGCTCTTTAAATTCCTTTGTATACTCCACGCTTCACCGTTTGTCGCACAATGAAAATCGCCCCCTTGAGCCGAGGCTCAGAGGGGGGCGATGTCTGATGAATAGAATCTAACACATCTGCCGCGCGGGCGCGTTCGTATGAGCTTTCGTTTGAATGAGGAGAAGAGACCCGCCGGATGCTGGCGTAGCAGGAGTGCCCTTCATACGTAAGACAAACTACAGAATGGCTCGCGACTCTACAGGAGCAGGGTTCGCCGCCTGCTTGGCTTGGCGCAGGTACTGGTAGACAGTCTCCCTGCTAATCCCGTAATCGTGAGCAAGAACAACTTTAGGAATCCCGCTGTCAGCGCGTTGGACCAATTCGGCGGCTCGTTCCGGTGTGAGGGTCTTTTGCCGTCCTTTGTAGGCGCCGCGCTGCTTGGCGAGGGCGATGCCTTCCCGTTGGCGTTCCCTGATGAGGGAGCGTTCGAATTCAGCGAAGGCCCCCATGACCGAGAGCATGAGGTTTGCCATGGGGGAGTCCTCGCCGGTGAAGACCAGGCTCTCTTTGACGAACTCCACGCGCACCCTTTTTCGAGTGAGGCCTTGGACGAGAGCACGTAAGTCGTCCAAGTTTCGGGCGAGCCGGTCCATGCTGTGCACGACCACGGTGTCCCCGTCGCGGGCGAAGCGCAGCAGTTCCGTGAGCTGTGGCCTACCAGTGTCTCTGCCCGAGGCTTTATCCGTGAAGACCCGGTCCAGAACCTGGCCTTCAAGTTGGCGCTTCTCGTTCTGGTCCAGAGTGCTTACTCGTACGTACCCGATCCGCTGTCCGGCCATTGTTGCTCCAACCCTTTGCCTGTGAGGTTGAGTTCTAGACCCGTCCTGCAAGGAAGTCAAGACCAAAACACTTGGGCGTCAGGTTGGGGTGTGCCCTAACCTTCGTTTTTGCAACAAAAGCATCGCTAGATCTCGGGCCACAGCTTCTAGGGCATCCGTACGACTTACGTGTCTGCCGCCCTTAAGCTGCTTTTGATGCTTCGGTGACAGGGGAAACCCTGTGATCGCCCGTAAATTACCCTTTTGAGTCGGGTCGCCGCTTCCAAGGGAAGGGATCGGGTCGTAAAAGATGACATCCGTGCTCCGCCGGCCTGGTGGCACGCCTGCAGGGAGGCGAGGCAAATTGTCAGGAGTACCCTGGCGGGGCTGTGGGACGAAACTGGGATACATGATGCCTAGGACAACCACACTCCTTTCCTGCGGGAAGGGCCGCGATGGTCGAGAAGCAGGAATGAGGGAGCCGTAGTCTCCGCCAGTGTTCTGCCGTTTTTGTTTAGTTTGGGACCTCACTTTTACTCCCTAAACCAGCTGCTCCAACCAACCATTCGGCGGATGCATCAAACGGGCTAACATCAAATCTGTGGCTGCTTCAGCGCCCCGTCTCGGGGGTGTTCCTGGGATTTCTCCTGTAGTTCAAGGGCGATAGCTCTGGGCAGCAAAACTCTTATGTCCTCGTCGGCGTAGACCGCTATGCGTCCGCGGCCTCCGTCAAGCCAAACCCAGAAAACGGAGGCATCGGGGCATACAACATCGACTTCGCCCGCAAGGATTGGCTCGCCATCCCGCTGAACCAAGACGTAACCGCCTTCAACTAACTGTCCCCACTGATTGCACGGAAGCTCGTCACACTTGTCATAGGAAACGGGGGCAAGGGGATCACGCATCTCAATTGTCGTCACGGCTGGTTACCAGCCGCGTTGGGCGAGGCGGTGGGGTTGGGGGATCTCTTCGACGTTGATGCCCACCATGGCTTCGCCCAGGCCGCGGGAGGCCTTGGCGATGACATCGGGGTCATCGAAGAACGTGGTGGCCTTGACCACGGCAGCGGCACGCTGGGCCGGATTGCCGGACTTGAAGATACCGGAGCCGACGAACACGCCGTCAGCGCCGAGCTGCATCATCATCGCAGCGTCAGCCGGGGTGGCAATGCCGCCAGCGGTGAACAGCACCACGGGGAGCTTGCCGGCGGCGGCGACTTCCTTGACCAGTTCGTACGGGGCCTGCAGTTCCTTGGCCGCGACGTAGAGCTCGTCCTCGGCCAGGGCGGCGAGCTTGGCGATCTCGGCGCGGATCTGGCGCATGTGCCCGGTCGCGTTGGAGACATCGCCGGTGCCGGCCTCACCCTTGGAACGGATCATCGCCGCGCCTTCGTTGATGCGGCGCAGCGCCTCACCCAGGTTCGTGGCGCCACAGACGAAGGGAACCTTGAAGTTCCACTTGTCGATGTGGTGGACGTAGTCGGCCGGGGTCAGGACCTCGGACTCGTCAATATAGTCCACGCCCAACGACTGCAGGACCTGGGCCTCCACAAAGTGGCCGATCCGGGCCTTGGCCATGACCGGCACGGACACCGCTTCGATGATCTTGTCGATCATGTCCGGATCGGACATCCGGGACACGCCGCCCTGGGCACGGATATCGGCCGGAACGCGTTCCAGCGCCATCACTGCAACGGCACCGGCGTCTTCGGCGATGCGGGCCTGTTCAACATTGACGACGTCCATGATGACGCCGCCCTTGAGCATCTCAGCCATGCCCCGCTTCACGCGGCTGCCGCCTGTCTCCGTAGCCGGTGAAATGGTCGTCGTTGTCATGAAGAAGTTCCTATCTGGGAGGTCATATGTCAACCATCGGAAGAATGTAATTGCGCGGTAATTCTCCGGGGGAGGGCCGTTATCTTAGATGAGTCTCTTTGACGGTTCAGTCGCTTGGAACTTCTCATTCAGTCCGGCTGGCGTGGTCTTGTTCATAGGTAAGGCCAAACGGCACGCTGTGGGACAGCGTGACCGAAAACCGTTCAAAGTCGTGACGGGTGACGAGAACTCCTTGAGCACCGGCTGCCTGTGCTTCGACGTGAGCAGCGGCGACGGCTGCGTTCAGCTTGTCTTGCATCTCCGTTCGGGTTTCGACGCGGATATCAGCGATGACACGGTTAGTGTTGATGGCGAGGTCCTTTCGGCAAAAAGATTGCTTAGGTGGTAGACCACACGGTTTGCTGGTCGTGCCCGACTTCGTTGCGTGGGAGACGTTGTGCAACAACATCATCGGTGTACTCATGTGGCTAACTTCCGCTCGATTTCCATGAAGCCTTCCCGGTTGGATTCAGGGCTTGGGCGACGTTCAAGAGGTGAGTAGCTTGGAACCAGGGCCTCCCAGTTGCGAGCATGAAAGGCCCTGGCGGTTTAAGCGCCTGCCCAGGCAGGCAAAATTTCTACTTCCGCGCCAGCAAGGCAGCCCCAGTCATCGCATCGGTAGGACTTCATGACGGTCTACCCTCTGTTGACAGACTCTTGCAGCCTCATCGGCGGATATTGGAGGTGGACAAAGTGCTAGTCGGTCTCGGGTCCCTCGCAGTAGTGGCAACCCTCTTCACAGCCAGATTGCTGGGCAGCGGGGAGAGGCAGCACAGTAAGGACAGCGTCCCGGATTCGCCGGGTTACTATTCCGCCACTGACAGCCAATAGTGGACCCTGTTGCCCTTCAAATGTGTTCTGAAGAACGAGCGAGCTAGTCAAGGAAGGCCCCTGCAGGGGGAAGGGAGTGCCTCGGCTTGAAGAGGCTGAGGTTTCCGGTGACCATCGCCCAAATGATGGGCTGCCCCTTGTCGGGGGGCATAATGCTCCCTTCAACAATAAAGTTGCCTTCTCCTTCCCGGTCGACCGGGGCCCACCATCCGTTCGCCGGGCAATGCTCGCCAGTTTTCGCCTCGAAGGTTTTATGGGAGTTCAAGCGGACGTGCGGGCGGGGAATGCGTTTCTTCACTGCTTCAATCCTTGATCTTCTCTAGCTTGGCTTAATTTTTTCCTGAGGTACCCGGGTCGTCACTCCGGTCCTCTGCTATGACCCGTCGGATGGGCCGCGACCTGAGGGTCATTCGGGGGTTACGTATGCACCAGCGATGCCGCCGTCAACCAGGAAGGTTGAGGCGGTGATGAATGATGAGTCGTCGCTGGCGAGGAACGCTACGGCGGCGGCGAGTTCTTCCGGTTCTGCGAACCGGCCCAGGGGGACGTGGACGAGGCGGCGGGCGGCCTTCTCGGGATCCTTGGCGAAGAGTTCCTTCAGCAGCGGCGTGTTGACCGGTCCTGGGCACAGGGCGTTGACTCGGATACCCTGTCGCGCGAATTCGACGCCCAGTTCCCGGCTCATGGCTAGCACGCCGCCTTTGGATGCGCTGTAGGAGATTTGTGAGGTCGCGGCACCCATGACCGCTACGAAGGAGGCGGTGTTGATGATGGAGCCTTTCCCCTGGGCCTGCATGTAGGGGAGTGCGTATTTGCAGCAGTAGAAGACGGAGGTCAGGTTGACTTCCTGTACTCTGCGCCAGGCGTCGATGCCTGTGTCGATGATCGAGGCATCGTCTGCCGGTGAGATCCCGGCGTTGTTGAAGGTGATGTCGACGCTTCCGTAAGTCTCGTGGGTTACGGCGTAGAGGTTCTTTACTTCTTCTTCGCTGGTGACGTCGACCTTTACATAGAGACCGCCGACTTCATCGGCAGCGCGTTGCCCGGAGGTTGGGTCCAGGTCGGCGATGACCACGTTTGCGCCTTCTGCTGCGAAGCGGCGGGCTGTTGCGAGTCCGATACCGCTGGCGCCGCCAGTGATGACAGCGCTGCGGCCCTTGAGGCGGTTGGAGATTACTTCAATCATTTTGTCTTCCTTAGTTGGTGGTGACGTCAAGGGTTCGTGGAGATGAAAACGTTTTTTGTTTCCGTGAAGGCATCGAGTGCGTCGGGGCCGAGTTCGCGTCCGAGACCGGACTGTTTGAAGCCTCCGAAGGGGGTGGAGTAACGCACTGAGGAGTGTGAGTTGACCGAGAGGTTTCCGGACTCAAGTCCTCGGGCCATCCTGAGTGCACGCCCGACGTCCCGTGTCCAGATTGATCCTGAGAGCCCATAGATTGAGTCGTTGGCCAGGCGGAGCGCGTCGGCTTCGTCCTTGAAAGGAACGACAGCTACGACGGGGCCGAAGATTTCCTCGTGCATTACCCGGTCTTCGCGGGAGGGCGTCAGGACCGTGGGTGGGAACCAGAAGCCCTTGCCGGCCGGGGCCGAGCCCTGAAAGGCGATGGAAGTGCCATCCGGAACAAAGCCGGATACTGTCCGGTGCTGGGCTGCCGAAATCAGCGGGCCCATGAAGGAAGCCTCGTCGCTTGGGTCCCCGACCTGCAAGGCTTTGACTACTGGTTCCAGAAGTGCGAGGAACTTTTCATAAACGCTGTCCTGGACCAGGATCCTGGAGCGGGAGCAGCAGTCCTGTCCGGCGTTGTCAAAGGCACCTCCTGGCGCTGCTGATGCGGCGGCTTCCAGGTCGGAATCAGCGAAGATGATGTTAGCGCTTTTGCCGCCCAGTTCCAGTGTTACCGGCTTAAGCTGATCAGCGCAGCCAGCCATAATCCGCTTGCCGACACCGGTGGAACCGGTGAAAACAACTTTCCTAACCGCAGGATGGGTCACGAACCGATCGCCGACAATTGAACCCTTGCCCGGGATAATTTGCAGGACGCCTTCGGGCAGCCCTGCTTCCTGCGCGAGGTGTCCGAGCCGGATGGCGGTCAGCGGTGTCAGTTCCGCCGGTTTCAGAACGACAGTGTTGCCGGCCGCCAGGGCTGGTGCAAAACCCCATGCTGCGATTGGCATCGGGAAGTTCCACGGGACGATTACCCCAACAACTCCAAGGGGTTCGTGGAAGGTGATGTTTACTCCTCCAGCCACTGGGATTTGCTGGCCAAGGTGCCGCTCAGGGGCCGCAGAGTAGTAGGTCAGGACGTCGCGGACATTACCGGCTTCCCAACGGGCGTTGCCGATGGTGTGCCCGGCGTTGCGTACTTCCAACTGGGCCAGGTTTTCAAGGTCCGCGTCTACGGCGGAGGCAAATCGGCGCAGCAGGAGTGCCCTGTCTGCCGGGGCGACGTTCCGCCAGGTCTCATAGGCCTGGGCCGCTTTTTGGATTGCCCTGTCAGTATCCTCGAGTGTTGCGAGAGCTATGGTCTCGATGACCTCTTCCGTTGCCGGGTTCAGTACGTCAGACGTGCTGGTGGACATTGGCTGGGTTCTCCGTTCGGTCTTTCCGGTAGTTATTTGCGGCTTCAATAAATCCTTTGAAGAGCCGTAGGTCGTTGGGGTTTTGTTCCGGGTGGAACTGGACCCCTAGTGCCCATCCGCCTGTCGTTGTTTCAAGGGCTTCCACTGTGCCGTCGGCAGCCGCGGCCGTTACGCACAGTCCATCAGCGATGCGGTCCATAGCTTGGTGGTGGTAACAGGGTGCGCTGGCACTGGGGCCTAGAAGCAATCGGCTAATGCTTCCGGTCGTCGTTGTGAACTCCACTTCACCGAAAACACCCGGTCCGGGTTGGTATTTGGCTTCCGGGTTCACATCCGGGATGTGTTGGATCAGCGACCCGCCCATCGCAACATTGAGGATCTGGGCGCCCCGGCAAATGGCGAAGAGTGGAAGCTCGGCTTCCAGTGCTGCCTTGGTCAGGGCGATGTCATGCTCGTCCCTGGCTGGTTGGGCCCGGGTGAGTTCGTGCTGCTCCGCTCCGTAGTGCTCCGGGCCTACGTCGCTGCCTCCTGAAACGATCAGTCCGTCCAGAACCCCCACAATGGAGGGGTCAGTGCCCACGGGCGGCAAGAGGACGGGGGTGCCGCCGGCCGCGACAACTGCCTTTACGTAGGTTCCCGGCAGGATTGCGGCGTCTTGTGTCCAGACACCCCAGGAAGCTTCCTGGAAGTAGGTTGTCAGCCCGATTCGCGGGCGATAGGTATTAGAGCCGTTCAAAGACACGCTTACGCTCCCAATCCGTTACTGCGCTGTCAAACGCTTTCAGCTCGACGTCTGCTGCGAAGACATAGTGGTCCACGACTTCATCGCCGAACGCCTTACGTGCGATCTCGCTGCTGGCCAGCAGAGCGCGGGAATCCCGCAGGTTGGTGGGGATGCGGTCAGCATCAGATTGGTACGCGTTGCCCGTCGTGATCGGCTCAAGCGGAAGCTCGTTCTCGATACCGTGAATGGCGGCGGCGATGAGTGCCGCTGCCGCGAGATAGGGGTTGACGTCGCCGCCTCCGACTCGGTTTTCCACTCGAAGGCTGGGACCGCGTCCGACGATGCGCAATGCGCAACTGCGGTTATCTAGCCCCCAGGCGATGGCTGTGGGGGCGAAGCTGCCCTCCACGAAGCGCTTGTAGGAATTGATGTTCGGGGCCACGAAATATGCCAGTTCCTTCAGCGCAGCGAGCTGGCCGGCGATGAAGTGTTCCATGACGGGGCTGAAGCCGTGCTCACCGTCACCGGCCAAGACAGGTTTGCCGTCCAAGTCGGTCAGGCTGAAGTGGATGTGGCAGGAGCTACCTTCACGTTCGTTGTACTTCGCCATGAATGTGATGCTCTTGCCCTGCTGTGCGGCGATTTCCTTGGCGCCGTTCTTGTAGAAAACGTGGTTGTCGCATGCAGCAAGTGCTTCTGCATAGCGGAACGTGATTTCCTGCTGGCCCAGGTTGCATTCGCCTTTGGAGGATTCGACGACCAGGCCGGCTTTTTCCATGCCGTTACGAATGCTGCGGATCACCGGTTCCAGCCTTGCCGTGGCCAGCAGTGAGTAGTCCACGTTGTAGCGGGTTGAGGGGGTGAGGCCCTCGTATTTCTTATCCCATGCTTCTTCGTAGCTGTCGTCGAACATGATGAATTCGAGTTCGGTGCCGATATGCGCCCTGTATCCCAAGGCCTCCAGACGTTCGATTTGGGATATTAGAATCTGCCGCGGGGACTGGGCGACGGGTCGGCCGTCGAGCCACAGAATGTCGCACTGAATCATGACAGTGCCTTCAAGCCATGGCACAAAGCGCAAGGTGGAGACGTCCGGCCGCATCACCATGTCTCCGTAGCCGTTTGCCCAGGAGGACATGGCGTATCCATCGATGGTATTCATTTCCACATCGACGCTCAGAAGGTAGTTGCAGCCTTCGGCCCCGTGCCCAAGTACGTCTTCCAGGAAAGACTTTGCTCCGCAGCGCTTGCCCTGCAGGCGGCCCATTGAATCTGTGATGGCAACGACGACGGTGTCGATTTCGCCCGAAGCAACCAGGTCACGCAATTCATCAACGCTCGGCTGGCCTCGCAGTGATGTTCCCGTTGGTTGATTAGTCATTTTAGTTCCGTAACTTTGATCGATTTTGAGGGAGAACTTTGGGGTAGTACGAGCCCGCTTTGGGGCTCGGGTTAGGTAGGCTGGGTTGAATCAGAGGACGACACGCAGTTCGCTCCACTCAAGGGTATTGGTCTGAATTCAGACCATAAGCTCACTCCAGTGTGTGGGAGAGCACGCACCGCGTCAAGGTGTCCGGCCTAAATTTCCGCCGCTTCCCGCGAGGACAGCGTCTGACCGCAGCTTCCGGAGGACTGCCTGCTCCGCATGCACAGCCCGCCAATGGCGTTTTTTTGGGCCGATTATGATTGGTGCATGGAAGAGGAACGGTTCGAAACGTCAGCCCCGGTTGTCCGGCCCGCTCGGCACGGTAACGTTTTCGAGGAAACCATCGAACGATTGCTCCAGAACATCAAACTCGGCCTGTTCGCAGTGGGGGAAAAGTTGCCCCCGGAACGGGAGCTTGCAGAGTTACTGGGGGTCTCGCGTGCTACTTTGCGGGATGCATTGGCCGAACTGCAGAAAGCCGGGTACGTCGAGGTTCAGCGCGGACGCTATGGCGGCACCTACGTGTGTGGCCGGCCTTCGGCTGGTTCAGAATCGTTCCCGGAGCTGGATCCGGCGGAGGTGGAAGACATTCTGACCTTCCGTAATGTGCTTGAACCGGCGGCCGCGTCGCTGGCTGCCAAGGCCACGTTATCTCCGGCCCAGCGCAGCCACCTGCTGAAAACTCTGGCTGAGGTGGCCAGCGCGCCGGCGGAGTTGTACCGGCCAAAGGATGCGAGGTTCCACGTCGCCATCGCAGAAGTTACCGGGTCTCCCAGCTTGGCCCGGGCCGTCGCGGATGTTCGTTCAAAGGTCAGTGACCTTTTAGATCGAATACCGCTTCTTGAGCCGAACCTGGAGCACTCCAACCAACAGCACCAAGCGATCATAGATGCAATCCTCCGCGGCGACGGTGAAGAAGCGTTTCGGATGGCGCAGGACCACCTGCAGGGTACAGCCTCCTTGCTGCATGGATTCCTTGTATCTTCCGAGTCACAAGTGTCACCGGAAGTGGTTGCGTCCAGGCCCTAGCGTGAGCGCTCTCGCTCAGGCGTGGGCTGGCATATCAGGAAAAATCTCTAAAGCTTCTGCTTCAAGCCCCAATGCGGCTGCTGAAAATCAACTGCATGATTCTCCCGCCGCAGTCCAGCAGTTCACATGTCAGTGGTACGGGGTACGGGCAGGCGTGAAGTAAATCTTCTTCCGGGCATCTTTTTATGCCACAGTACGTACCCCGGCGGCAGGGCAGCTCTTAAGCTAGTCCGCCCGACAGGCCCGCCGACGGTGCAAGTGGAGGCGGCCCGTTTCGAACCGACCTCTTCCGTGCCTAATCCTGATTGGCCCGAAAACACGCCTTTGGCGTCCCGGGCAGCGAGCCAGGCAGTTCGCCCAAAGCACCGGCCAGAAGCGCCCTCATGAGAAAAATTGAGGGAGACGCGGGAATTTTAAGCCGAACCGCTTGACGCCATCCGTGATCTCCCACACACTGGAACAGAGTTAATGGTCTAAATTCAGACCAGACGGTAACAATCCGGAAATATTCTGGCTACATCTTTCCTACATCCTCAGATAAGACGTCGTTCCGGGCCTTCGCCATCTCAAGCCCACCTCGTCACCCGATCCTGATTCCCTGCAGAAAGAACACTAGTGATGCTCTCCAGCACATCTCAAACAACTGCCTCGGTGCAGACTGCGGCAAAGAGGCCGCTCTTTGCCGCCTCGTCTGGCACCTTCATTGAGTTCTTCGATTACGGTTCCTATTCCTACCTGGCCACCACTATCGCCGCCGTGTTTTTCCCTCCGGGCAACCCCACGGTCGCGCTCGTGCAGACTTTCGCTCTGTTCGCTTTGTCGTTCGCAATGCGTCCGATCGGTGCGCTGTTCTGGGGTCACTTCGGTGACAGAATCGGCCGTAAACGCGCTCTTGCCCTCACCATCATCGGGATTGGTTTGGCCACCACCTGCATCGGCCTGCTGCCGGGCTATGCAACCATCGGCTTCTGGGCACCTGTGCTCCTTGTACTCCTGCGCCTCATTCAAAGTTTCTGCACTGCCGGAGAATACACCGGCGCTGCCATTCTGGTCGTTGAATACGCCCCGGCTGACAAGCGGGCACGCTACATCAGCTCTGTAGCCATCGGATGCGCAGTCGGATTCCTTGCGGCATCTGTTGTGTCGACCCTTTTGAATGGACTGCTTGATGAGGATGCGATGGTTTCGTGGGGTTGGCGTGTTCCGTTCCTTCTCGCTGCACCGATGACGCTGGTCGGCGTCTACTTGCGAAACCGCATCGATGAGACTCCTGTTTTCCGGGCAGCCCAGGAAAAGGGCGAGCTGGCCAAGCTCCCTCTGGTTGTGGTCTTCCGCGAGCACTGGCGGGCGCTTCTTCGGACGCTGGCAATCATGGGCGTCAATGCCACAGGGTACTACCTCGTGCTGGGCTACATGCAGACCTACCTTGAAGTGGAAGTAGGCCTGTCCGGCTTCGAAGCCAGCATGATCATGACCACCTCACTGCTGGTCTACCTCCCCATGCTCTACGGTGGCGCCTACCTCTCCGACCGTTTTGGTCGCAAGACAATGCTCATGACCAACGCAGTGCTCTTCCTGGTCCTGAGCTACCCGATCTTCCTGCTCCTGGGTATCAGCGGCTTCGCAGCAGCAATGGCCATCCAGATCCTGTTCGTTGGGATCTTCTCCCTCAATGACTCCACTATCGCTTGCTTTTTCACTGAATCCTTCCCGGCGAAGGTCCGCTTCAGCGGCTCCGCCATACCGACCAACGTTGGTGTCGCAATCTTCGGCGGCACAGGTCCGCTCGTCGCGTCCTGGCTGATTGCCCAAACCGGTAACAATACGATGCCGGCCTTCGTCATGATGTTCGTTGCGCTGATCGGCGCGGTCGCGCTGATCTTCACCAAGGAAACCAAACCCACCAAGGCCGAAGCAGCCGCCCTCAACGCCGCCACTGCCGAGGCCGAGGCCAAAGTCCACTAAGAGCGCAAGCGTTGGCGGGAACGGCTCGACCCTCCGCGGGACGACGCTGTTCCCGCCAACTTGCATGCAGCACGAGGGCCATGGCGGAAGGCTGAGCTTGACGTTTTGGGCCCCGCATTTCTGGGACTACCGACCCGGATTAGCCGGTCCGTGCCTCCACAAAGCATTCAGATAAGTAGACAAGGAAACAACATTGAAGTTATCCGGCAGCGCCGCTTACCCGCCCGCCCCCTCCCTGGAGGCGCCGGGCACGCTGGAAATCGAGGGCAAGACATTTCTCGATGGCCGGGCCTCGGATCCGCGGGCGCTCGGTTGGATGCAGGGTTCGCCCCCGCCGGCAGAGAAGCAGGTCAGGTTCGAGAGTGACGGCGATATTGCCTTCCCCAAGCTGCGTTGGGCCTTGTCGCACATGCGGGAACTCGCTCCTACTGTCGGCGTGTGGCGTGGGGCTGGTCCCAGCCACTCGTTCGGCAAACCTTCCCCTGCCGACTCCGCCGCGGTGGAGGCGCTGACGTTCGAGGACACGACCGGCCGCGTCCGCCAATTCGAAGAGGCGCTGTTTGACAGCTACACCGACGGCATCATGGTGCTGCATCGCGGCCGAGTCGTCTACGAACGCTACCTTGGTGCGTTGGAGGCACATCTGCCGCACGCCTGCTTCTCTATGACGAAGTCATACACTGGAACGCTTATGGCGACGTTGGTGCATGAGGGCGTGCTTGATGAGACCAAGGCGGTCGCGCACTACGTCCCCGAGTTGCGCGGCACAGCCTGGAGTGAGGCAACGCTGCGCCAGACGATGGACATGCAAACTGGCTTGTCATACTCCGAAGATGATGACGACGAAAGCTCCGGCGCCTGGGCCTATATGCGCGCCGGCCGCACGCGGCCACGCCCGGTCGGCTATGACGGCCCACAGACCTCAAGCGATTACCTGCTCACGGTCCTCAAGGAGGGCGAACACGGAGGGCCCTTTTCCTATAAAAGCGTGAATACCCAAGTCATGGCCTGGGTACTGGCACGCGTCACCGGCCTCTCTTTCGCGCAACTCCTGCACGAGCGGCTGTGGGGACCACTCGGGTGCGAGGACGACGCCTACCTGGTCGTCGACCCGGCAGGCGTGCCTTCAGCCAGCGGCGGCATGAGCGCGACCCTGCGGGATCTGGCCCGCTTCGGCGAGCTCATGCGCCGAGACGGAGAATGGGGCGGGAAACAGCTCATCCCCGAGTCCGTCGTGCGGGAGGTGCGCAGTGCTGACCTCCCCGCCAAGCTCGAGTCCGGCGCGATGTCCGGCTACACCTACCGCGACCAGTGGTGGGTGCCACAAGACGAATTTGGTGCCATTGAGGCAGTCGGCATCCACGGCCAGCGCCTCTACATCGCGCCCGGCGCTGAGATGGTAGTTGTGCGCCTCGCCTCCCAGCCGGTGGCGGTCTACAAAAACGACCCCATCACAGACCCGATGCTGCAGGCGCTGGGGCGATTGGTACGCGGCTAGCCAGCAAATATCCACCATCCCGACAAGCCCGGGAACCCCGGGAAAAGAACACAAGGAAGTAGAAACCCCATGGACTTTAACACGTACGTGAAGGACCTGACCAGCCGGCCCCTCACTAAGGAACTGTCCTTTTCGGAATCGGAATATCGCTCCCGAATCGAAGAAGTCAGGAAGATGATGGACGAACGGAACCTGGACGTCCTCCTCATCACCCACGCTCCCAGCTTGAGCTACTTGAGCGGTTATCAAAGTTTTGGCACAAGCTGGGCTTCGTGCATGATCCTGCCCCGCGAAGGGGAGCCAGTCCTTAACATGCACGGGCTGGAAATCGGAACCGCCATGCTTACAAGCTGGGTTAGAGATATCCGGGGTGTGAGCTGGGGGTACGGGGGAGCGGCAGACCAGATCGCGGGCATCGTCAAGGAATTTGGGCTGGACAACCAACGGGTTGGCATCCAGGGCAAGCGGGCCGGCCTCAGCGTTGAACTCTACGTAGGACTTAAAGAGGGCTTGCCCGGAGTTACCCTCGTTGAAGCCTCGGACGTGGTCGAGCGACCCCGCCTGATCAAATCCGAAGCTGAATTGAACTACATGCGACAGGCGGCCCAGATTACGAAAAAGGGCCTTAACGCAGTACTGCCGGTAATCAAAGCCGGGGTCACGGACAACGAAATCGCTGCCGTGATCTATGAGACGCTGATAGCGGAGGGAAGCGAATACTTCAGTATCCAACCAATCGTGTCGGCAGGTGAGCGGAATAGCGTTATACACACCACTTTCCGGCGCACGCCCATTCAGGCGGGGGACACGGTGATACTGGAGTTCGGCGCAACGTATGAACGCTACACGAGCCCGCTCATGCACACAGTGGCAATCGGCAAGCCGGCTCCAGAAGTCGTACACAGGGCCCGAATCACAAACGAGACTCTCGACCTATTGTTCCAAGCAGTGAAGCCCGGCCGGAGCGCGCACGACGTAGCACGTGAAGTGGGCGTCGGCATGAGCAAGATCAGTGAACTGCCTGGGGCGTCCCACGTGTACGGGTACTCGCTTGGCATAGGAATGCCTCCTTCATGGACCGAGGACACGCTCTATATTCGTGAGGGCATTGAGCAGGAACTCAAGCCCGGCATGACTTTCCACTCGCCCATAGTGCCCGACGTGCCGGGTGAGCCGGGGGTCGGCTTTAGCGAGACGTGGGTCGTCACAGAGACAGGATGCGAAGTCCTTACCAGACATGACCGAGACCTGACCGTAGTCGACGTCTAGAAGCCGCCCGTTCCACCTAATTTTCCTGGACGATTGGCCGACGCGAGAGCAGAATTTCTGGAGGCGTACGGCTAGGTGGGTCTTGGTCTACCAACCCGCCTGGCGGCTGGTCAGGACACTGCTGCCGTTGTAGCGCCACTCACGGTGCTGCAAACCCTTGGTGTGCTGCCAAAGGGTTGAAGCAGCCATGCCGATGACGCATCCTCTGAGGCGCTCCCAAGGGTTGGGCGCGCCTCCACTCCAGTCTGCCGAGGACTCATCTGGTGGACCTCAGACTACGGACGAACTCGTCCACAGCCAAGGACTGGCCAAACGGCCGGGCAATGTGCAGTCCGGTCTGCGGGCGGCCAGGCATGCGACGTGTGGTAACTCCTGGCATCTGGAAGCGCCGGACAGATTCAGGAAGGATGGAAATCCCGAGCCCTGCAGCGACCAATCCTAGGACCGTCTCTTGGTGAATGGCTTGCTGTACCACCACTGGCGGTGTAGACAGCGGCTCGAAAAGCTGCAGCACACGGGCAACAAAACCAGGCATCCGACCATAGGGGAACAGGACCATTGGCTCACCCTCAAGGTCCTGCGGCCGGACTTCGTCCAGCGCTGCCAAATGGTGGGATTCCGGGAGGACCACTACCAAATCCTCGGTCCTGAGGAGTTCGAAGTCCAACCCCGGTATGTCTCCGGGATCTCGGATGAGGCCAAGGTCCAGCTGCCCTTCCAGCAGCTGTTCTATTTGCTCCCCGCTGGTGAGAGGGTTCAGCACGAGCTCAATCCGGGGCCGCTGTTGCCGGAATGCGCGAATCGCTTCGGGGACAGTGGTGTAGCTGGCCGAACTGACGAATCCCACGCGGAGTTTGCCGCTCTTTCCGGCTGCGACGTCGACAACGTCGCTGGCGGCGTCGTCAAGGTCTGCGACCGCCGCCTGGACCCGGTCCTTGAATGCCTGCCCGGCCGCAGTCAGCGTGACGCTGCGCGTGGTCCTGTCGAAGAGCTGGACACCCAACTCTTTCTCAAGCCGTTGGACCGACACGGTCAGCGGGGGCTGTGTGATGTGCATGCGTTCGGCTGCACGGCCAAAGTGCAGTTCGTCTGCGACTGCCAGGAAGTACCGGAGCTGGCGGATTTCCATGTGATTCTTTCGTTTGACGCTAATAATTACTAGTCAAATGATATTGGACGCAGTGCAGTCAGGGGTGAGTAACTGGATACCAAGAAAGCACCGGAACAGGGTGCCATCGCAATGAGGAGCAATCCATGGAATCGATCGAATACGTAGTAGTAGGAGCTGGCCTTTCCGGCGCTGCCACCGCCTGGCACCTGGCCTCTCGCGAGCACGAAGTGGCCCTGTTGGAACGCACCACACCGGCCAATGATGCAGGCAGCTCCCATGGATCGGCCCGGATCTTCCGCTATGCATACCCGGAAGAGTTCTACACGGGTCTCGTCCTGGAAGCCAAGGCCGGGTGGGACGAGTTGGCCCGTCTTAGCGGCAAGCAGCTCATCACCCCCACGGGCGCTGTGGACTACGGCGCAATTCGCCGGCCGGAACGCCTGGCCGCGGTGTTGGAGGCCTACGGTATTGAGCATGAACTCCTCACGGCAGAGGAAGCATCCCGCCGCTGGCCGCACATCGCCTTCGACACCCAAGTCCTGTGGCACCCCGGCGCCGGCGTGATCGACGCGCATGAAACGGTGCAATCCATGGTTGACCAGGCCGTGGCCCACGGAGCCCAGCTCCACACCAACTGGGCCGTCGCATCGATTACCGGCACCGCCGGTGACTACACCTTGACCTCCGAGGACGGACGTACGCTCCGGGCTGCCAACGTGATCGTGGCCGCCGGCGGTTGGCTTCCCCAGTTGCTGGGCTCCCTGTCCTTGCCGTCGTCTTTCCTTTCCGCGGTCCCCCGGATCGAAGTACGTCAGGAACAGGCCTACCACTTCCCCTACGTCGACGGCACGGACCCGGACACCTGGCCCACCTTCATCCACAAGCGCGAAAGCTGGCAGGCCTACGGTTTGCCCGGCGGACGCGACGCGGGCTTCCGAGGCCAGAAAGTAGCCGAATACAACGGCGGAAAGATCCTACCCTCCGCAGCCGATCAGGACGGGCAGATCAGCCCGGACAACCGGCGTCGGGTCATCGAATACGTGGAAAAGTACTTACCGGGCCTGGTTCCGGAACCGTACGCCGAGACAACCTGCCTCTTCACCAACACACCCACGGAAGACTTCATCCTCGACCGTGCTGAGGGCATCACCGTCCTTTCCCCGTGCTCAGGACATGGTGCCAAGTTTGCCCCGCTGATCGGCCAGCTTGCAGCAGATCTGGCAACCGGCGCCGGAGCAGTTCCGGAGCAGTTCCGACTTGGGGCAAAGACCGAACACGCAGCATTGGGGACCCCCTGATGGCCGCCACGACGGGACAGCCCGCCGCCACAGTAACGGGACTGTTGGCCGAGATTGCGGGCACGGGCACTGACACCATCCGCGGCGGCTACACCCGCCCCGTGTATTCCACCGCCGAACTGGACCTGCGCAGCTGGTTCATCGAGCAGGCCGCAAAACGTGGCCTTGCCGTCGAAACGGACCGTAACGGGGCCATCTGGGCCTGGTGGGATGTTCGCGGGGGTGACCGCAGCAACAGCCTGGTGACCGGAAGCCACCTTGATTCCGTTCCCGGCGGGGGAGCGTTCGATGGCCCCCTCGGAGTCGCCTCAGCGTTGGTTGCCGTTGACATTCTTAAGGCACGGATGGAAACGCCAACCCGGCCACTCGCCGTCGTGGTGTTCCCGGAGGAGGAAGGATCCCGGTTCGGTGTCGCATGCCTGGGTTCGCGGTTGATGAGCGGAGCCATCGACCCGGACAAAGCAAGGAACCTCCGGGACCAGGACGGCTCAACGTTCGCGGACGTGGCGAAGGCGAACGGGCTGGACCCCCGCTATGTGGGCCGCGACGACGAGCTCCTCGGCCAAATCGGAGCTTTCGTGGAGCTGCACGTCGAGCAGGGCCGCGGCCTGATCGATCTCAACCAGCCCATCGCCATTGCCTCCTCCATCCTCGGGCACGGGCGCTGGCGCCTCAGCATTCACGGACAAGGCAACCACGCCGGCACCACCCTCATGGCCGACCGGCACGACCCCATGGTCTCCGCGTCCAGGACAGTGGTGGCGATCCGAGACATCGCCCGGAACCAGCCTCACGCCCGCGCAACCGTGGGCCGACTCCAGCCAGTGCCCGGAGGAACCAACGTCATCGCATCGCGGGTCGACTTCTGGCTGGACGTCCGGCACCCCGACGACGCAGTAACAGCCGCGCTGGTGGAAAGCATCCAAACGCAGGCTCGGATCATCGCTGCCGAGGAGGGCTGCACCGTAGACCTGAGCGAGGAATCGCTCAGCCCCACCGTGCACTTCGATCCTCAGCTGCAGAAAGAACTCCAGCAGGCGCTTCCGCAAGCTCCGATCCTGGACACCGGGGCCGGGCATGACGCCGGCGTTCTGGCGCCCCATGTTCCAACAGCGATGGTTTTCGTCCGGAACCCCAGTGGGGTCTCCCACTCGCCCGAAGAACATGTAGTGGATGAGGACGCCGAAACCGGTGCCGACACGCTGGCCGAAGCACTGCAGGGACTGATGGTCTAACGCGCAGGCGAACACCCGCGCCGATGCTTCTCGGCGCGGGTGTTGCCCACTTGGCCGCGCCGCACCCAACGCTTTGCGGAGCGAAAGGTCATCTACACCCCCTTGTCGATGAGGACGAGGATCCGAATAAGAAAAGGGAATCACGTGAATCCGGTCCTACCCGACCTTTACACCGCCGACGGCACCAGCGAAACTGCCACGCACAACGTGTGGCGCGTTCGCGATGACCTCTGGGAATATCTGATCTACACGGCGGAAAAGTTGGGTGGTAGGCATTCTTCCGCGACCAAGCGCAGGCTCAGCGACGACATCCTTCAGGTCCTCGACCGGCTTGAGCTGGTGGAAGGCCACTGGGCCACCCCGGGACTGGCTGCCCTCGACGAGCTCCGGTCGTTGATCAACGACGGCGACTTTGTCGCCCTGGGCGAGGCGATCGAACGGGTCAAGAGCCGGCGACGACGTCAAGTGACTGCCGAGGCAGCCCGCGCCGCCACTCCTGGTGCTGGCGATACCGTGGAGAACCGGCCCCGGTTTGAGGTCCTCCTAGTGGACGACTGCACTCCGGAAGACGGCGACACCTTTGTACGGGAGATGCTCCGACAGCGGCGGCCCCAGGACCCGTTCGTCTACGAGATCAATATCGTTCCAAGCTACGAAGATGCGGTTGCAGCGCTGCTGTTGAATACAGACATTCAGGCTTGCATCATCCGCCCCGGCTTCAAGACCCGCACCCGAAGGCCACTGGAGCAGGACATAAGAGACTTCGTGTCCGCGAACGGCCCCGACAGCGTTGATCCCCGCAGGCCGATTCAACGAATTCTTGCCCTCGCGGAAAAGGCCGCAGAGTTACGCCCGAGCCTGGACCTCTACCTCGTGGCTGGTGTTTCCATAGAGAAACTGGGCGGTTCCCTGACCAATCGCTTCAGCAGGATCTTCCTTCGTGCCGACAGTCTTGAGCTGCATCTGTCCATCCTCAAGGGAGTCGGCGACCGCTTCGAAACGCCGTTCTTTACGGCCATCCAGAACCACAGCCGACGCCCCGGTGGTGTCTTTCACGCCTTACCGGTGTCGCGGGGCGGATCGGTCTCAAATTCCAAGTGGATCAAGGACATGGAGGAGTTTTACGGGCTGAACCTGCTGCTCGCCGAAACCTCGGCAACCTCGGGAGGACTTGATTCGCTGCTAGACCCCCACGGGTCCATTCGCGACGCACAGCGCCTTGCGGCCCGCGCCTTCGGTTCCCGGCAATCCTTCTTTGTCACCAACGGCACCTCCACGGCAAACAAGATCGTCCATCAGGCGATGCTGGCTCCCGGCGACGTCGTGCTGGTCGATAGGAATTGCCACAAGTCGCACCACTACGCGCTGCTGCTGGCCGGCGCCAAGGTCGCGTACCTGGAGGCGTACTCCATCAATGAGTTTTCCCTCTACGGTGGCGTCCCCACGTCCTCCATCAAAAAGATGCTCCTTGACTACCGGGCGGCCGGCCGGCTCGACGAAGTGAAGATGCTCGCCCTGACCAACTGCACCTTCGACGGCATTGTCTACGATGTAGAAAGGGTCATGGAAGAATGCCTTGCCATTAAGCCGGATCTCGTCTTCCTGTGGGACGAAGCCTGGTTCGCCTTCGCCGGCTTCCACCCGATCTACCGGCGACGGACCGCCATGGCAGCAAGCCAAGCCCTCGAACGGCGTTTCCGCGAGCCCGCCGCACGGGAAACATACGCTGCGCAGGCAGCCGAGTTACATGACCCCGAAACCGGTGAGCCCCTAGATGACGACCTCTGGCTGAAGACCAGACTGGTACCGGATCCGGACAAGGCCAGGATCCGGGTCTACGCAACGCAGTCCACCCACAAGACCCTGACCGCGCTACGGCAAGGATCCATGATCCACGTTTACGATCAGGACTTCGCACACCTCAGCGAGGAAGCGTTCCGCGAGGCGTACATGACGCATACCTCTACCTCCCCGAACTACCAGATTTTGGCATCCCTGGACATCGGACGCCGGCAGGCCGAACTGGAAGGGTGCGAACTGGTCCAAAAACAGGCAGATCTGGCCGCAAGCGTGGTCACCGCCATCGAACAGCACCCGCTGTTGAGGAAGTACTTCCGCATCCTCAACACCCTTGACCTAGTGCCCACGGAGTTACGCGAAACCCAGTCACCCATGCCGCTAGTTGACGGCTTGGCGCGGATGGACGAGACGTGGCGACGCGATGAGTTCGTTGTGGACCCAAGCCGCCTGACAATGTACATCGGCCCCACGGGCGTAGACGGGGACACCTTCCGGCATCACCACCTCATGGACGGGCACGGAATCCAAGTCAACAAGACTTCCCGCAACAGTGTCCTGTTTATGACCAACATAGGAACCTCACGCAGTTCCGTAGCGTACCTCATCGAAGTGCTGGTCAAACTTGCCGAGTCCTTCGCATCCGAAGCCGACTCCCGGAGCCCACGGGCCAAGACAGCACATAACCGCATGGTCGCAAAGCTCACCAAGGGAGCACCGCCGCTTCCCGACTTCAGCAGCTTCGCATCCCGGTTCCGCACTGACGACGCCCTCCCTGACGGCTGCATCCGCACCGCGTACTTTGAAACCTACAAACGCGATGCCTGCGAATACCTTACGGACTACGGTGTTCGAAAGAGGCTAGCGGCAGGAGAGGAAGTCATCTCCGGAGCGTTTGTCACCCCTTATCCACCGGGCTTCCCTGTCCTAGTCCCCGGGCAGCTCATCGATTCCAACGTCTTGGACTTCATGGCGGCGCTCGACACGCGTGAGATCCACGGTTACGACAAACAACACGGTTATCGGGTGATCAGACCTTCGGGCGACGACAACGACGGCCTGGCCTCCGCTGCTCGCTGACTAATACCCTGTGCGCTGAAACAGAAAGGACACCATTGGCGACACCGTCGCGCGTCATCCGACCCGATGAGCTCGCTTCCGAGCCATGGGCCAACGGTGCCGGACGCACCAAGGTCATCCATGATCAAACAGCGGCGCACTCGAACGTTCTGCTGTGGCGCATCAGTATCGCAGAACTTACCCGCCCAGCACCCTTCTCCACGTTCCCTGGCCTTGATCGTGTGTTCACCCTTGCCACTGCGGGACCTTTGTCGCTCGTTGTTGGGGACATGGAACATAGGCTGACGCTAGGCCAAACACTCACATTCGCTGGGGAGTCTCCAACAAAGGCAGACCAGCAAGCGGCGCATACCCAACTCGCCCTCAACCTGATGACACGCCGGCTATCCTGCCAGGGCAAAACCATCGCTCATCTCCTCAACGGCGAGATCATCCTGGATCCCGCCGCAGGTATTGTTTCCGCAACTGTTCTAGCAGGGTATGCAACACTCCACGGTGGGGCATCGCTTCCCGTGCTCGCGACCTTGATCTTGGGAGACGGGGCGACCAGACTGCAAACCCGAAACTGTCTCCTTGCGGTGTCGTCCGTCCGGATGCACTCGCATACTTACGCAAATGAGGCGGGCACGCCTGACCTGACCTGACGGAGTTTCCCGCACGGGAACGGGCAGGCACAAGGCGGTATCAGGGATATTCGATGATCTTCGTATTCGAAACGAGCAAAGAAAGACCTATGAGCGATCGAATCGCATTCCTCGGCTGTGGATCCATGAATGAAGCCTCCTGAGCTCGCTGTTCTCCTTGCCCGGGAACAGTAGCGGGTGCCGGCCTCACGCTGGCCGAGCCCGGCGCCAATGCCTCCGCCCTGCTCAGGGACATGGCCCGTCCCGAGAACATCACCGCGCGCGCCATTGCCGTTTTCGACCAAAAAGACATTCCGGCCATCATTGCCGAAGGTGCGCGCATCACCGTAGCCCGAGCGGGCGAAATGGCTATGGAAATTGCTCAGCGCAACAGTGACGATCAGGCAACCATTCCGCGGACTTCAACATTCTGAGGAGGAATCTCTCTGCCCCTCCGAGCAAAGGTCTGATGGGTCCCGCAGGTCCGAGCTCTGTCGCATGTTTAGGAGCTTTGTCATCGGACTGCTGCCGTAGCTCTTTCCTGACCAGCCACAAAAAGGCGCAGCGCAGTCTCGATGACGCACTGCAGCCAAAGAGTTGGCTGACCACTGGTAGCCGTTCCGCCGCCGAGGTGGGCGCGGACCTAGCCCATGACTTTCTCAGGTAACACGGATCCACTGCCGCTTGTCAGGTTGGCCGACCGTTCAATGGCCAGACCTGTTCCCTGTCTCATCGGCAATCCCATCTGGTCACCATGAAGTTAGCGGGACGGAAGAACAGCCGATGAGGCTGGCCCCCTCTAAGTCTTCCGGCCTTGGCTTGCTTCGTCCACCATTTCTGTTATCCACGGCCGGCGCCCGCGGTGGAACGCCATTCCTTCGGGCAGCCCCTGAACGGTGGGGACGGAATTGATGATGTCGATGGTGATGCGGCCACCGGCCATAGGTGCGTTGGCGACGTGCAGGTCGCCATAGGATTCCGGGAGTACCGGATCCATCCAGAACCCTCCACGGGACACGTCGGTGTCGTACTGCATGAGGCTCGTTATCAGCTGGATCGGTGTGGTGGCTGCCCAGGCTTGGGGTGAGCAGGCCGTGGGGTAGGGGACGGGCGCGGCGAACTGGTCCCGGCTGAATCCGCAGAACAGTTCCGGGAGGCGACCGTCGGAGTGTTCGGCGGCCTCCAGCAGCGCGGTGGAGATCCGCTGTGCCTCGGCTACGAACCCGTAGCGCAGCAAGCCGGCCGCGATGATCGCGTTGTCGTGCGGCCAGACGGAGCCGTTGTGATAGCTGGCGGGGTTGTATGCGCCCATGTCGCTTGCCAGGGTGCGGACGCCCCAGCCGCTGAACATTTCCGCGGACATCAGGCGTTCGACCACCTGCGGAGCCTTGTCCTCATCGATAATGCCGTACCACAAGCATTGCCCCATGTTGGAAGCGCAGGCGTCGACCTGCCGTTTCCTGCCGTCCAGGGCGACAGCGTAGTACCCGCGCTCGGGGATCCAGAACTGCTCATTGAACTGTTTTTTCAATTGTGCCGCCCGATCCGAGAACTCCTCTGCTAGCGACGTATCGCCGGCGTCGTAAGCCATCCAAGCGCGTGCCTGATATGCGGTGTAAACGTAGGCCTGCACCTCGCACAGCGCGATCGGAGGCTCGGCCAGGGTTCCGTCGGCGAAGTTGATCCCGTCCCAAGAGTCTTTCCAGCCCTGGTTGATCAGCCCTTGGTCGTTGAGGCGTTTATACTCGACGAACCCGTCACCGTCCTTATCCCCGTAGTCTCGGATCCAGTCCAGGGCCCGGTCGGCATGGGGAAGTAGCGCGGCGATGGTTTCCTTGGCAAAACCCCAGCGGATGACCGCTGCGAGCGTCGCTACGAACAGCGGCGTGGCATCGACGCTGCCGTAGTAGACGGATTTTCCACCCAGGGAGAGCCCACTGGAGACATCGAGCCTGACCTCGTGCAGGATCTTGCCCGGTTCCTCCTCGCTCATCGGATCTACCACTGCCCCCTGGCGGTCTGCCAGCGTCTGCAGCGTACCCAAGGCCAGGGAAGGATCCACTGCCAACGCCATTTCCGAGGCCCAGAGCGAGTCGCGGCCAAACAGGGTCATGAACCAGGGCGCCCCAGCGGCTACCACGACGCGGTCAGGATGATCGGGGTCCTCGATACGGAGGGCTCCCAGATCATCGTAGCTGCGCCGTAGGGTCCGTTCGATGGACCGGTTTCCCATATGCAGCACTGGAATTTTCGCCACCCATTCCTGCCGGCGCCGGTCCCTTGGTGACAACCCATCTCCGTCACTGTGAACGAAATCCGGCGCCATGCTCGCGCCCTCGATGCTCGGCACCACAGTCAGGACGGCACTCCAGCTACCGTGCGGTGGTACTGACACCCGGTATGTGAAGCCCTCCGCCGTATTGTCCGCTCCGGGGGCCCGGATGGCGACACCCTTCCGGACATCCTGCCAGGCGGCATGGATAGTAGTGACTGCGTTATGGTCGGTCTGGCGGGTTTCGTCCCAGCGCCGCTGGATCCGAGCCTCTTTCACCTCAAAAAGATCTGCGAAGTCCGCCTCAACCGTCAGGGAGATCAAGCATTCGACCGGTTCCCTGGAGTAGTTGCGGACGGTGAGCTGCTCCTGGATGCCAGCCCCCACTTCGCGTAGCCGTTCCACGATCAGCGGACTGTCCGCATACCCGTCCGAGCGGGCAACACGGCCGATAAATAGCCCTCGGTACGGCTCCTTTGCCTCCGCCGCCAAAGGCTCCAAGGGCTGACCGTTAACGGTCAGCCTCCAGCTGGAAAGGATACGGGTGTCCTGGACGAAGAGACCATGCGGATGCTCGGAGTGCATGTCCCCGTTCTGCAAGGAGATGCAGAAGGATGATCCCTCCACCAAAGTAACCGTCCCGGCTCCCAGAGGCCCTGCCGCAGTGTCAGCATTCCATCCAGCCATCGTCCCGGCCTCCTCAAAAAGCCAACACCAGCATGCCTTTGCATGCGGGTCGGGCTACTGCCGTTACCGTCGATCCTCCACCCGACGCTACGCTTCCTTGCCCTCCGGTGCCAGAGCCCGCAACGACTACCTAAACTCCGCGAAGGGGCGGTCGTTGGCTCTGCCATGCTTGGTGGACATGCTGTTCAAGGAAGATTGAGTGGCGTCTGTGAAGTGACGTCACCCGGAAACTGGCTGCTACGTTCGTTTGGCAACGAAAGCAAGCTCGACTGCTGCGTGATTCGCTTGGTCTGCGCCAGCTTCCACCTGCGAAAACGCCGAATTAGTCATGGGACGGGAGTTCTTGCAGCTACTTCTACTCCCGTCCTTTATTCGCCGATAATGGACCTTTTGTCAAGCAGTCTTCTGCCTATCTCGTCTCCCGAATCGCCAGACCCTGTCCTAAGGGGATATCGCGTCCGGTGGCGGCCATACGCTGGGACTGGGCGACTTCATCTCCCAGACAATGATGGTTGCTCATCCGATTGTTTGGGTGCAGTATTTGGAACTTAGCTGACGTTCTAGTCCGAGGGTGTGAAGTCGTTGTGGATGAGACCCTTGGATACAGAAAGGAGCTACTACGAACGGCCGAGGAGCTCAAGCGGCTAGGCGAGGGCCGGCAGAACCTGGTCAGGCAGCATGACTACGAACTAAAAAACTTCAAGCATAAATACAATGAGTCGGACCAAGCAGCTGAAGCCCGGAAAAATATTTTGGAAATGAACTTCCGCAGCATCTTGATTCAAAATGAAGAGAAGATGCATCAAGCATTGGCCAACGAACGAAGCCTACGAGAGCAATTAGCCAAAGCGAGCCACGAGCTTGATGAACGCTTAAATGCCTCCGAGGCACAGATGTACGCCACAGTGAGGCCGCCTCTCGGACATGGCGTCAACTTGACCGAGACGGATTACCGACAGGCCCAAAAGAGTGTTCCCCCGCTAGCCTTCGTCATGGCCATCGCTGGCGTCATTTTTGTGGCAACAGTTGCTAGCTCTAATCCCCAACTGCCGCTGTGGCTCACTGTCAGTCAGTCATTAGTGGGCCTCACTCTTCCGACTGCAATAGGCCTTAGGGCCAATTACTTCGCTAAGCGCTCCGATCGGCGTGCGGAAGCAGCGGAAAGACGAGCAGAAAAAGCAGAAACTCGAGCCGAGCGAGATGTTCCAGAGACGCTGAAAGCTGAAGCGGAAGATACGAATTGAAAGATACTAGTAGGCGGGGCATGTTTTCATGTCTCGTCCAGGGCCGGCATGGCACCTTTCGCAGCACTAGCTATGCCTACACGACGCGGTTCGCGCGAGTTCGAGGAAGGCTGCGCATACGAGGCACCGCACGCCCACCGATAGTGGACGTGCCGTCAAGCTAGGCGGCGGGGCAGCGGGCCTATCGCCCATACAGATTAGGCTGAATTCACGAAAGGGCGCCTTTCATCGCATCCCTGACGTAGTGGATTTCCCCTGGGTTGGTGTGCAGTTGGCAGCCGCATGGCTCGGCGGCTTTGACGCCCGCATTTTGGTCGAAAAAGCTTCAGATTTGATGTCTCGCAGCCACTTCTGAGGGCACTCCCCCGCCCATTTCCGAACGCCGATAACCATCGTTACGTAAAGCTGGCCCTGAGAGGGGCCGTGTTGGCGCCACCAATATTGGTGCCGTTTTGTCCTGTGCTGGTCCTTTTGGGCGGGTGCCAGTGCCGCGTGCGCGGGTGCCAGCCACTTCGCCTCCTCATCGTCGGTCTGCGGCCGGTCCGGCAGTGGGCACATTAACAGTGGTTCGCTGAAAAGCTCGGAACCTGCCGGCCACGATCCCAAAATCATCGCTCGGCCCCTGCCCTAATTGGACATTTCAACACGCCGCACAGGATGCGACACGCTGTCACTTTTTTGTGGCTAAGTACTCCACAGGGTGTGGATTAGCCCCACGAAAAACCCTACATCCCGGCACTTCCCGAACCTTCAACCTGTGGATTAAACGTGCATTAAATGACATGCTTGTAATACATCATCTTGGGGTTCCGAAGGGACGTTTGCACTACATGTAGTATCAAGCTTGTCCCGAAAGGGCATGAAAAAACCTCAGTGGCAACCGCTGTTGAGAACAGGGCTACCGACTGAGGCTCTTCGTCATCCTTTGGACCGGATTACAAGAGCTTACAACCTCAAGACTCCATCAAGGCAACTTGATGGCGCCTCTAGGTCAGCCGGGGCCAACCCGTCCTCTGAGGAGAGCCCGTGACCATAGCCCTTGAATCTGCCGCAGTCCATGATCTGGAGAAGGTGCTGGGCGCCAGCATTTCCACCCTGGACATCACAGAGAAGGAGCGCGCCCAGGTCATCGCTCGATATGAAGACGTCGGCGATGTTTTGGACGAGCACTGGTCCGAGTCGACGGCCCTAAACAGGGTCTACGTCCAAGGTTCATTCGCCCTCGGGACGGTAACGCGCAGAATTCACCGCAACGATGATGTCGACATTGACCTTGTGGTAGTTCGTGGAATTCAGAGCACTTCAACCACTCAGGGCGAGCTGAAGGCGGATACTGGCGTCGGCCTCCGAAAGTTTGCTGCATCTTCCGCGCCCCGCCCTAAGCTCGAGGAGAGCGAGAGGTGCTGGACTTTGGAGTACCCAGGGATGCACCTCGATGTGCTGCCGTCAATTCCGGATCTAACAGCAGAACGCGGGACGAACGAAGGCATTCTCATCACTGACCATGACGCTAAGTTATGGCTTCGGTCTGATCCCCTGGGCTACGCGAAGTGGTTCGGTGAAGTGGCACTGGAGGAAATACGAGCAGAGGAAGCCCTCCTGGCCAAGAGGGGCGTTGATGTTGCGGATGTGCCCACGTGGAGCCGCAAGACCACCTTGCAGCTCGCTGTCCAGACACTGAAACGGCATCGCGACATCTACTTCAATGGACGCCTAGATATGCGCCCATCGTCAGTGATTATCACGACGCTGGCTGCACGTGCATACCGGTCAGGCGGAAACCTATTCGACGTATTGCGTTCTATCGCGAGCAGTTTGGGGGACCAGATTCAGGTGATTGACGGACATTACGTTGTCGCAAACCCGGTGATGCCGGAGGAAAACTTCGCGGACTGCTGGGTCAGGGAAACCTGGCGCGCTGAGGCCCTGTTCGAGTGGGCGGATGTAGTCGCCCGGGACATAAATACAATTGCAGCCCGGGCGGGCAACGACCAAGTTCTTAAAGGTGTGAGTGTGGTTCTCGGTGAGAACGCGGCGCTGGCCGGAGCTAGGGCGCTCAGCCGCCCACAAGTCGACGCCCGGCACTCAGGCCAGCTTCGGGCGCAGAACGGGTTAGGAACGCTTGCCCTTAGCGGCACCGCGACCGCTACACGGCCTGTTCGGAACCATAATTTTTATGGCGGGCAGCCTTGCCGAACCAAAGGGTGAGCCTTGCTCAGCAGGCCTTGGCCCTGAGGAGTGTTTACCCGAATGGAACAATCCGTTTGAGTCCAAACAGCTTGCTATGGCGTGGTCATCTGAAGCCATCAGGGCTTTCGGAGCAATACCTGACGGAAGTCTCACTCGAAGTGGGCCACCAACCCCTCGTCAACGTCATCGAGCCTGCGCTGGAGCCTGACGACCGCGGGCGCCTGCCACACATTTGGGACGATGGGTCCTTGTGTCTAAATACGGCAGGCCAATGGACCGCGAACATGCTCCTCATCGACTCCACTGTGCCATGGGCTGCCGAGTGGCTCTTCCATTACGAGATCTGGAAAGGCGCCGGAGTTTGGTTTGGGGATGGCATCTTCGCAGAGGAGCCTGAGGCCCAGGCTCAACTGTTGCATCCACTGAACGAGACCCAGAGTGTGCAGGGACTCGATACTTAGGAATCCAGAGCAGATCTTCAACGTTGATCCGCGAAAATTTTCGTCCCCTCCCCCGCTACAGAAGGCAGATTCCTTCCCTTGGCAACAGCAAGCAGATTTGTGCGTTTTCAACGAACCATAGAGCTAAGGACTAAAGAGCGGGAGGAAGCCCAGGGACGAGCTGAGGTCGTAGCCAAATCTCTCCACAGCCTTTTCTATCCGCTGAAGCTCTATGACGGACGGACGATGCAACTGGCGTCTTGGAGCTGGAAGCCATCACGTTCCTTAAGACCTGGAAATACGCTGCAGCAGGCCCAACCTACGATGATTATCAAGTCCGCGATTTCCTGGGCTACCTCCTCACGAGAGCAGGCGGGCTCTCTCACATGCCCGGAACGACCAGTTTTGTCTCCTACGGCAGAAGCTGGGTGGGTAAGACGACTGCTGCGATCCAGCACGCAGAACGCGCATGTAAGTGGGAAGCAGAAGACAACAACCTGATGGCATGCTTCACGTGGAGGGAAATTTTTGGAGGACAATTTGGCTACTGACGTTCAGCTTCAGGTGATCCGCGAGTCCTTCGGCCGTGTGCTGTACACGCACAAGACTCATGAGAAGGACCGGGAGAGGCTCACATTCTTGGGGACAGTCTCGAAATGGGCGAACATCTTTCTGAGTGGTCTAACCTTTGGCGGTGTAATTGCCACAGTGGGCACGGATGATCCGCTCTGGCTCAGTACAAGCTTGGTGCTCGCGACCCTCTCTGCCGGATATGCCGTGTTTCAGCTCAGCTTCGATCCAAATAAGAAAGCCGGAAGTCACAGAGCGGCCGCGAAGCAATTTCTAGTGATTCGCAACCAATACGTGCACCTTATGGCAGACATGGTGGAGGGAATTCTCACGCCTGACCAGATTCGCGCGCGAAGAGATGAACTGGAGAAGGAAACTGCAGATGCCATCTTGGTCGCTCCCGACACAAGCAATAAGGCATACGGTAAAGCGCAGAAGGCCCTACAGGTGGATGAAGACATGACGTTCGGGGACGAGGAGCTCAACATGTTCCTGCCGGTCGCTCTGGCATACATTAAGCCAACGAATTAAGGATCTTGGGCCAAGCTTGCTGGGACTAGGCCTGAAGCGGCTCATCACAGGATTGGCAAAGGCGTCGAACGCTGCTACTTCAACCTAATCGGTCGATACTCGTTTCATCCGATTAACAACGCTACTCGAGACACCGTTCAGCCTGGCCGGCTACACCAGGCATGGTTAGTCCCAACGCCAAGACAATTGCCCTAACTGACTGTAAGTCGGGAATTTTCTGGGCGCTAAGCAGCCTGGGCAGCGTCGATGGCGCGTTACCAGCCCCGCGGGCGAGATCGGCCTGGGACACGTCAGTTTCCTTCTTGCGCGCCAAGACTTTCTTCATGACCACACCGTTGAAGTCATCGGGTGGAGGCTACTAGGGAGTCGCAATGGCCAGCGTCTGAGCGTCGTCAGGCTTGACTCCTCAGGTAGACGGACCCGAGAGCGGGAGAACCGCCCTGGTTCATGATGTCCAGCGCAAGCGCCCGGACTACCTCCAAGCAGGAGTCCGGTTCAGAATCCGCGGGGTCGACCAACGCCGTAACCGGCTGAAACTTATGTATGGGAGAGACATCGTTTCTGTCGCGGAGGCGGCCGCCCATGTCAAAGCTCCGGATATAGATCGGGTAGCCATTCACTGGCGCCAACATGCTGATACTGACTTCGAAGTCTCCGGCCAGCGATAACCAGTCTGCGGCCGCTCGGACAAGCTGAACAATGTAGGCCGGCAAGGTCTGGGCAGCCATGACATGGACATCCGTTGCGCTGTTCCAGCTTTGGTCCGGGTTCTCTGACGCCCTGACAGCTAGACTCACGCTGCCGTCATCGTGGATGTCCACGACACCTCTGATCTCTTCTTTGAAAGCGTCTGTTGACCTCCATTTCCGGTATCCGGGACGGGGGTTCAACCCAGCGTTTTCCATTCCCTTTCCATCTGTCACGAAAGGATTGTCCATCATGAGGGCCGCCAGAATCTTTTGGGCGTCCTCAAGGCTGACTCGTCCGGCATGTGCCGGACGAGGACGTGTCGGCCTGGCCGCTGCGACCAGCCAAACGCCGATCCTGGGCATGCCCAGTACGGTTTGCTCCACCAGATCGGCCAGAGACCTTTCGGCCGTCCGGCGATCCTCGAACCGACGGCGGTATGCCTGCTCGATGTCGCGTTCGCTCATGTCGACAGTGTGGGAACCATATCGCCGGGGAGCGCGGATAGACCCTTTCTGGATCACAAAGTGTGGGGTGTCCACGCTTGCCGGGATGTTCAGTATCAGCGCCCGGGATTGTGTCGTCCTGTTCCCTGGACCTGTGACTAGCGTGAACTCCAAACCGTGTACTGGAGGCTGGATTAGAGAATATGCCCAACTGCGAAGCCGCTGTTCTGTTGACTCATCCCACTCATCTACCGATTCGATGTTCGCCGCGACTGATTCGGATTCGGCCATCCCGTAGATGATCATGCCGCCACCGTTGTTGACCATTGCAGCAACGTCCTTCGCGAACTCCACAGCAGCGACGGGATTCTGTCGGTTGGGCAGCTCCTTCTTCCAGTCGAGGTCATCGCGTTCCTGAATTTGTTGTTCGATGGCTTTGTCCAGCATCGAAAAATCCAGTGGTGACGATGAAAGGCCCAGGGCGCGATGGAGGGGCGTGAGTGACATAGGTGCATTCTCGCACCCGCTCAGGACATGAGTCTTCACCCGCACGTCGCATGGGGGCGTTCCGTCATCCAAGCCCTTGTCGACCTCACTGCAAGGACGTCAGGGGCGCATGCTTAGCGGCTGGGACCGCTCATGGTGCGTTCGGCAGCAACACCGGCCCCACCACGGTTTTTCCGTGCCTCCGCTCGAAACGGGCTAGAAGCCCTTCGGCCCAATGTCCAGCGTCAACTTCGCCTGCCAACGGTGCCTTGGCTCATGGGGTCAGGATGTCAAGATGCAGCTGTGCGAGATAATCGGCCAGCCAGTCAAAGTCCGGGCCGGCGGCAAAGATCCGTCCATGCCCGGACAACGCCACCAGGTCCCCGGGGTTGACCCTGCCGCCGAAAAAGACGTAGGCCTGGTCCGTGTTGCGGCGGTTGCTCATCCAGACCAGGCCGTCGAATCCTGCCTTGTGCGCGGCCTCCGCCCAACGCACGGTGCGACCGTACTGCGAAGCCATCGTGCCGGTCACGTGTTTGGCTTCGGTTTGGAGCTTGCGCGGCCCGTCTCCCATCAGGGATACGAGCCGCAGGTCCCGTGCGGGGGCCAGAGGCGCGCAGATTTTGTCGGCAATGCTGTCGTACATGACCCGTCCGGGCCCCGGCGGGACGTCGTGCAGGATCGACTCGCAGACGGCAGCCTCCTCAGTCTGTGCCACGTAGAGGACAGGGATCGCGGGATCTCCGAAGAAAGCGAACCGGGTGGCGGAGCCGAACCCGGGGTTGAACTCCGTTACGCCACCTTTACGGCCATTGCTGAAGACACGGTACAGCGGGGTGCCGGACTCCAGTACGTGCTCTTCCGGCTCAAACGGCTTGCCCGGGACGTACCTCACCACTGGACGTTGAAGGACTGCCGGGCCGCTTCCACCACTTTGTCGGGCCGGGAAAGCTGATCGACGGGCCGGTCCCCGTCAAGATAGCCGGTGCGCGAGGTCATCCACAAGGCCAGGCCTGTTTCGGAGCGCCCGGCATCACCGGCGACACGGATCAGGTCGGCCATAACGGGCCGGATGGTGTGCTCGCCGCGGTCGATCTGGAATCCTGGATAGCGGAGCCCTCCGGGGCGCTGCACCGCGATCAGCCTGCCCTTGGCATGCTGATCAGAGGCATAGCTTCGGTTTGGCGACTTGGAGCCGACCAATTCGGAGACTTCGAGGCTGGAGAGCAGGCCAAATTCGGCTTCCAGGTCCCGCCATGCGTTCTCCGTCGCCGCCACACTGCGGGCAAGCTGCGGTGACACAGGCGTCTCAATTTCGGCAAGGGCCGGACCCAGCGCCGCAATACTCTGCTCCATGTTTTCCGCAATGGCAGTCAAAGAGCGGACGAAGGTAGGAGGTGCTGCCATTGGACCTATACGGTGTTGGAAGTTTGTGAGCATCAAGATGTACGCGTCCGAGAATTCACGGATCCGGCGTGACAATTCCAAACCGTCAATGTCCGGCAGGCTCAAATCCAACGCGGATAGCTCCCCCATGATGTCACGCAGAGCCTCAGTCTTGGCGGCGGGCGCAACGATAGCCGCGGATGAGCTGTCCAGTACGACCAGTTCGTTCATGGCAATGAGCCCGGATCGGGCCTCCTCTGTCAGTCGGCGCAGACGTTCCGGCGTTACGTGCACGTCAAAGGCGGGCTGATCTTGTGCCGCGACTGCGGTTTTCCGGGCCCGCGCCCGACTCTTGGTTTGAGGCATCTTGGTCTCCTGACGGTAGCTACATTCAGCTTACTCGTCTGACGCGTCATGGAGTAGAGCTCCAGAGCAGGGTTCATTTCACCGGTTGGCCGACGTTTACCGGTGCGTGGTTCACGGCCGTGGCGACGTCAGTGGAGGAACGAGACGTTCCCCGGCGTATTCGAACCTCTCCGCTTTGTGGGCGTCGAAGTGGTGGTGTTGAATGATGCCCGATGCGTCGAGATGATGCGCACCTTCCAGGACGAACACCCTGAATTATGGGCGGAGGACATCGCCGAGTAGTCAATTCATAGAGAGCGCCGGTAAAAATGGATCAAACCCGGCCCAAGCCATCGCGTCCGCGAAATCATACGCCTGTGGCGCGGCGGTCCTGCACAGCCAGGCGTTCGTCCCTTTTGCCATCTGCCGATGGCCCAGGGCAGACTATTTTCTGGTCCGCTACGTTGGAGCGCTCGTCCGGGTCCGGTGGCCTGACTTATGGCCGCGTACGGAGGCCCCAGCCCGCGCTTACTGCTCCCCCGCCATACCTTGGACGACGCTCACGCCTTTCTCAAAGGTTTTCTTGATCTCCCTGAGCTCCTTCGCCACCTGGCCGATGTGCCCCGGGTCCCTCAGCGCGGACTCTCTCATGTCGTCATAGTCGAGCACGTAGCTGTACGGCTCAACCGGGCCGAATGGTCCCTCCAGTGAGATGGTGATGGTGTGCCGGCCCAGTGCGCCTTGCTCGAAGATGTCAGTGTGAGATCCGAGGCTCCATCGCATTTCCCGGCCTGGAGGCAGCGCCGAAAACCCTTCCAGGAAGCCCGGGAGGTTCGCGAGTTCCCTGTCGCCGAAGTGTTTGGAGCGTCCGATCATGGGGTCGATGTCGATCTTCACGTTCCGAGCCGTCGTGGGTCCCTCGTTCTTGATCACGAGGTCAACTAACCAGTACGAGATCGGGTCAATGCGGTAGTCAAGCCACACATACGGCTGCTGCTGATCGCGGTAGAGCTGCTCCTGCACCTCAGTCTGCCGGCGGGCCACCTGGACCTGCTCACGTGCGGCATTGGCCTGGTCTTTCGCGGCCTTGGCTTGGACCGCCGTGAATATCAGCGCCACCACGGCCACGGCGGCCGCTCCAGCGGCTACCCAGTCTCCAGAAGCCATGAATCCCCCAATGAGCAGCAACCATGCGGGGTGCACGATCTGGGGTCGACTCTAGCGGTGTCCCGGGACGTTCCCGGATTTATCTCACCGGGCTAACCGGGCGCTCCTTGTAAGGGCAAAGACAGGTTGACGGAATCTTCATTATCGCTCAGCCAATGGCACTAAGACCCGGCATCCGGTGACGAGGTGGATGTCTAAAGTTTCAAGCGATCTGATCCCTCGGCGGGCCCTGCCACGCGTGTGGCTTTTAGGTAGCTTGTCTTCACAAAGGTTTTCCAAAGCCTACAGCGCGTGTTGAAACAATCAGTGAGATAAAACTCAGACCACAACTTCTATGCTGCATCTATACGTCTAGATGCAGGGGGGAGATGAGATCCAGAGGGTCGCTTGCACCGCTCGTTGAGACATCCGTTCTTCCTCCTGAATGGGTGTGGTTCTGGACGATCGTGGTTGTTCTGATTTGGGCACTTGTTGTAGGGAAGACCGCAAAGGATGAAGGTGCCCTCAGCAGCATTGGCACGGCCGTTCTGTTGGTAGTGCCGGCGCTGCTGGTAATCCTGTTTATCTGGCGGCCTGACATCTACCGGTGGTTCTCGTCTATAGTTCTTTCTCTGGTGATGCTGGGCCTTGTTCTTGCCCTGTGGAAAATTCCGCGATCTGCACCTTGGCGGGGATGGCTAGCGGGCGCGGTCATTTTTGTGATCGTCCTCGTGCTCAGCACATTCAGTCTCGGACCGGTCGAGTTAACTGATTGGCTGTGGATTGCCTTGCCACTTGGGTTGCCGACTGCCGTGGCATGTCTCATCGGATGGCTCGTGCGACGGCATCGGGGAGCCATCGAGCGTAGGAAGGAAAGGGCTGCCCAGGAGGCGTACGTTGCCTTACGGGCCAAACGAAACGAAGTAGGCGCACTACTCCGGGCAAAGCTTTACGCTGACATCAGCAGAAGTGAACAACGCCGGCGTGAAGAGGCCCGACGGCGGGAAATTGAGGCTGATGCACGCAATCGAGAAGAAAGTCGACGGCGTGCTATAGAGGCCGCCGAGTCCCAAGCCATACAAATTGCTCATCGCCAAGACATGGAAGCCGGTTTCACCAAACCAAAGGGGCGCCGTGCTCGTTTGATTCGTGTTCTTGATGGAGTGTATGGCGCCGTTCGAGGTACCTTCGAGGAAGGAGTGAAGCTCGCGGATCTCGCGCAGCGAACCAATTTATCTGTCGAGCAGACCTTCGCTACGGTAGGGATTCTTGAAGACCGGAAGCTAGTGGTCATCGATCGTGAGGTCAACAGCAAGCAGTGGACGGACCTGTCCGTGCATTTAAGCCGCAAGGGTGCTGAGGTATTGGAAGGACGACTCGTTGTGACGAAAAAGAAGATCTCGTTCAAGAAAAAGGCAAACATCGGGCTTTTGGGCAACCAGTCCGGCGGGCAGATGGCTGTCGGAATGATGGGAAACAATCGCGACGCTCACAGTAGCGTCATGGTCTCTTTAACCGAGCAATCCCTTGAGGAGGTCCTGGAGGCTGCACGCTCCGTCCGAGGCCAACTTAGAGAGCCGCATCAGATTGGGGCCCTCGACGGGCAGATCGAGGACCTCAAAAATGCGAAAGATGAGCCCTCGAAGCGTTCGGCGCTCGAGCGTTTAAAAGCAGGGGCAGTGATGCTGGGGCCGCTCGCAAAGCCGCTCCTCGACATCGTGAATGACGTCTTAGAGATCATGAAACCCACAGTCTAGCTGCTTCGTTATCCCCCGGGCATGGAGACCCGGTTCATGGCGCCATGCTTGCCATCTCGTACGGGTGATGTTTCTAGTAGCTGCAGGCGCGCCGGACGCGAACACAAGGGTGCGGCCAGAGTGTGACCGAATCCGGGCAAAAGCATCTGCCGGGCATTTCAGTGGTCCTCTGTTGACATCGTCGTCTCCCACATGAACGTTCAGACCGGGGTCTTTGCAGGCCGGCCAAGCTGAACTACACCCCAACCTGGCGTCAGGCTGGCGCCTCAACGGCGTCAGAATAAAGCCCGATTCTGCTCTTCTGACAATGCCGAGCGGAGGTCACGGATTCAACCCTGACACTACCGACGCATCCCCTCAGCTGGCCGCCGAACATGTGGTCCGGTATTGATCCGCTGCGGTGGAAAGCTAGAGGTTTCCTGCATCTAATGCAGGGTCCATGGTTTAGGGGTTGCTGCGAATGGTGCCGTTCCGGGATGCGTTCCGAGAATGCTCAAAGATCCGGAGGGTGGCCTGTTCAGGGCGGACGAGCGTTCACCCTGGTTGACCCGCACCGGCTACTGCACCGGTGAAGGGGCGCCGGTCCCCCGCCCGGACACCGACATAGGGTGTCGGTATTCCGGAGCCTGGGTGTCTGGGTCAGGCGTGGCTCCTGCGGGTCACCGCCCCGTAGATTCCCAGGACGATCACAGCGCCAAGAATGGCCAGCAGCCAGGTCCTGAGGTCGAAGAATTCCGCGAGACCTCCGCCGAAGATCAGTGAGCCGATCCATCCGCCGAGGATCGCTCCGACGACGCCCAGAACCAGGGTGATCAGCCAGCCCCCGCCTTGCCGACCAGGGAGTATGGCTTTGGCAATGGCTCCCGCGATCAGGCCGAGCAGAAGAAACCCGAGAATGCCCATGACGCACTTCCTTTCAAAGGACCATCAGCGTCGTAGTGGCGCTATGAATACGATTTAATCAGCATGCTTAGCATCTTGCAAGGATCCGATTTACTATGAAAGGGTGAGCCGCAGGCAGCCCGCAGGCGGCAACCAACCTAAGGAAGTGACACTGTGGGTTTGGACGACAAGATCGGGAACGCCGCCGAGAAGCTTGGCGGCAAGGGCAAGGAAGCTGCCGGTGAAGCAAAAGGCGATCCGGGCCTGAAAGCCGAAGGCAAGGGCGACCAGGCCAAAGCAGATCTGAAACAGGCCGGCGAGAAGGTCAAGGACGCCTTCAAGAAGTAACCCGCCTCGAACCGGGGAAGGGTGAGGCCCGAACACGGGCGGCACCCTTCCTGCACGTACGGACAATAGCAGGCCGCTCAGCCAGGCCGACGTACCGGCAGAGGCCCTTGGGCGAACCCGCACCTTGCCTGCGGGGCGGCTCGCATGACCTCCAGACCCGTCAACACAAGTCGACCGCGAAAGCCGGCCTCGCCGTCCTGCACGCCCCAGCTTTACAAAAAGGCTCCTATCCGGCGTTTGAAAAATGGGTGGGTGCTGTGTCCGCAAAAGCGGGCATCGACATCTAGTTCTGCAACCCGAACTCACCCTGGCAGCGCGGCATCAACGAAACACGAATGCCTACTGCGCCAATACTTTCCCAAAGGCACCGACCGGAGCATCCACAGCGCCGAAGATTTCGATGGGTCGCACAGGAACCCATCGACCGGCCACGCAAAAGCCTAGAGCTCAGAACCGATCGAAACACTCCTGTTGCAATGACCGCTTGAATCCGCTGACCGTCATCGTCGACACTGTTGCACATGCATTTGTGGTGGCATCATGACAATGGACCGGCATAGGAATCACTGGAGGGACATCATGAGCGATCCCGGAACTGGACAGCAGCCCCTCGGCGAGCCCGAAGATCCCCGAATCGATAACCCTGCTACGAAATCGACGGAAGAACCCACCATAACGGAAGACCCGGACGGCACCCCCAAGGAGAACCCCTCAGGCTGAAAGCCTCTTGAGGGCCCGACGCGACCGTTGTCATAGGGCCCGCGCTACGCCCGCCTCACGGAGACATCTCCCCCCCGGGTGAAGGGTTTGGGGAGCAAGCCTGCCGGTCCCCGTGCCCGCAGCCGGTCAGGCGGTGTCCGATCCACCACCCGGCTCACCTCATTCAGCGTCGGAGGAGGAGGCTGCCTCCGGTACTGGTTCCCCGCCGCTGCACATTACGTATACGGCGGTGGGGTTGGACCAGGCTGTCCTGCCACTGTCTCCAGCGGAGCAGGAGAAGCGCCTCAGTTCCATCATCCCGCCTCCAACCTTGGACGCTTACTGGCTCACCCCCTACGGAGTCCCGGGGGCCGGGTCTACAAACACCACATACATTATTGGGCACAGCTGGGAAGGGCGACCTTCGCCATTCAACAACATCAGTTCCCGGTCAAAGCCCGGCGATCGACTCACCCTCACCACGGATCAAGGAACACTCGAATACAGAGTCAACGAGATCACTACGGAAAACAAGAACACCCTGAAGGACAGCGCAATCTGGGCCAAGGTACCTGGACGGCTCATCCTTATCACCTGCTACACCGAAGATCTATGGGGAAAAACATCATCATTCAAGCCAACCCGTTGGCCGCCGAATGACCGACGCTCAACAACCAATGGGCTGCCGGTAATCGCCAAAGTGCGGTAGCAACTCCTGTTCGGTGGTAACAGGAACGACAACACTCACGGACGCCGTGCCCCATCCATCCAACCTAACCAGGGGCTCGCCGTCGTCGCTTGTTCTCGGGTTAGCTGAGTGTGGTCCCGCGGTGGTGTTCTATGGCGAGGATGCTGATGTCGACTGGTCCGGGGCTCAGAGCGGTGTGGCGGATGTTCTCGCGGACACGTTCCCGGACTGTTTCGGCGACGGTGGAGGCGGTGTAGGCGATATCAGTGGCGATGTCGAGATGGACGTGGGTGGTGCCGTCGGTAATGGTGGCGCTGACCCCGTCGTGCCGGTATGTTCCGTTCTGGCTGCCGGGGTTGCGTAGGTTGCGCAGGGCTGCTGGGCCTAGGCGGGCAAGGAAGCCCTGAATAGTGGGTTCGAGTCTTAGAACCCCGGGTGTTTCCAGTGCGGTACGGGCCGCCAGGGAGGCGATCAGCTGGCTGGTGATGATTTGGCCTTGGAGGGGTTGTTCAGACATCGTAGAGGTCCTCAACGGTGATGTTTATGGTTCCGGCACTGACACCGACGCCTGCTGGAAGAGCGCTGCTGATCTCGTGTCGCAGCGTCTGGACGGTTCGGGGGATGTCGACGCCTGCAGCGGCGGCGACCCGAAGATTGATGATGAGGTGGGGTCCGGCATCAGCAGAGCTTACCGATGGGCGGTCTTCACCGGTGATGCTGGTGGCGCTCGAACGTATTTCGATGCGGCAGCGTCGTGCGTGGAGGCCGGGTATCGCGGCTGCTGCGAGCCGTATGAGCGAGCTCAGGGCCTGCTCACTGATTTCGGTGGTGCCGTTTTCTGTGCTGCTCAGGAGGATTCTTTTACTGCGGCGGATTTCGGCGCGGGCGACGTCCATGATGGCGTTCGTGACACCGGGGCGGGGTTTGAGCGCGGGATCGTGAAGGTCTCGTTCGCGCAGTGACCGGGTTGCTTCGCTAAGTTTTTGCAGGCGGGTTCTTGCCGTTTGGCATTGTTCGCACTGGTTCTCGTGTTCGTTCGGCGGTTGTTCAATGGTGGCCCAGATCCGGTCGATGCTGCGCCCGCAGCCGAGGCGGGGGATGTCCTCTAGCGCCATTGGGTCATCCCTTCTGCTATCTGGTGCCGTGCCCGGGCGAGTGTGCCACGGACTGCTGTGGGGCTCATCTTTAGTGTGGCACCTATTTCGGCGTAACTTCGGTCGTGCATTTCCCGCAGCAGCCAGCAGGCCCGTTGCATCGGGGGCAGGGTGTCCAGGACTGCGGTCAGGCCGTCTTGTCGGGCGGACCGTTCGGCCTCGTGGGCTGGATCGGTGCCGGTGGGTGCGCGGGTAGCCCCAGTTTCGGTGACAGCGCGGATTTCTTCAGGGTCGGTGATGTCTGCGGCGTGGGTGCTTCGCTTCCTTAGCAGGTCCAGGCATTTGTTCGTTGCCAGCCGGTAGATCCAGCCGCCGAAGGCATTGACGTCAGTGAGCATAGGCAGTCCGCGCCAGGCCGTTGTCAGGGTTTCCTGGACGATGTCTTCGGCTTCCCCGCGGTCGTTGAGCATGCGGTACGCCAGCCGAAAGAGCTTGGCCTGGTAGGCGTTCACGAGGTGCTCGAAGGCTGCCAGGTCGCCGTCCTGGGCGCGGGCCACAATACTTCCCTCATCCAGGTCCGGTTCAGGGCTGTAATCATTCATGCACTGTCCGTCCTGTGCCTGGTGTACCGGCGCTTGGCCCCAATATGCCATAACCGGGCACCGGCCGGAACCGGGCTGCGGCGATGAGGTGAAAGAAAATCTGTGAGATGACGTGACGATTCCTGCCGGGCTTCGTCTTCTTTTATGTAAGTACGATCACGATCACTTAGAAGGAGCTGTTTTTCATGGCAGAGTCACCCAGAACTCCCGGAGCTTCCAGCGGCGTTGTGGCCACCTCCGAGGAGCAGAAGCTCAACGCGGTGGAGCAGCCGAAGAAGCTCGATGCGCTGCACACGGACCGGGGAGATACCACGATCGAGGAAACCGTGGTGCAGAAGCTGGCCGGCATCGCCACCCGTGAAGTACCGGGCGTCTACGCGATGGGCAGCGCAGGACGACGGGCTTTCAGCGCCCTTACCGAACGCATCCCTGGTTCCCAGACGAACGTCAGCGGCGGCGTCAGCGTCGAAAAGGGCGAACGCCAAACGGCCGTCGATGTTTCCATCATCGTTGAGTACGGGGTGTCCATCGTGGACGTCAGCCAGGGCATCCGCCGCAACGTCATCCAGTCCGTCGAGCACGCCACCGGGCTGGAGGTGCTGGAAGTAAACATCAATGTCACCGACGTGCACCTTCCCGATGAAGACCAGCAGGACCAGAAGGATCAAAAGACCGAACTTCAGTAAGTACACAGCAAGCCCACCGGGCGGATGTCCCGTCCGGTGGGATAGGTCGAGAGGAAGAGAATGACGATGTCTACGACAAGGTGGTCCCTGGCAATAGGCCTGGTACTGGGAATAGTTTTGGCTTTCGGCGGCTGGTGGGCGCTGGTGTCAGCGGTCGTCTTCGGCTTCATCGGCCTGGTAATCGGCCGGGTGGCTGAGGGGAAACTGGACATGGCCGCCCTGTTTGGTAAAGCATCGAGCCGATGAACCGCCAAGGCGCCCACGCGCTGCCTTTCACCGCAGCCGATGCTACTGACTCCGACACCGGGGATGGCGGCATCAGCTCACGCGGGCAAACGGTGCTGGCTGACAAGGTGATCGAAAAAATCGCCAGCCAGGTCGCCAGCGAAGAATCGGTAGCCGGCGGATCCTCGGGCGGTTTCCTGGGCATCGGAACCCACGCCGATCTGTCTGCCCGGCCCAAGGCCACCGTGGAACTGGCCGGTAACATCGCCACGCTCAGCGTCGAAGTCGGCATGCTCTACCCCGTCCCGTTGCGGCAGGCAACCGAAGCGCTGCGGCAACGGATCAGGGCCAGGGTCATGGAACTGACCGGTGTCGAAGTCCGCCAGGTCGACATCCGGGTGTCCTGGCTCACCGCCGCCGGCGCCGGCACCGGCGGGCAAAGGAAGTTGTTATGAGCCGCAACGATGGACGCTCCACCCGCCTTCGGCGCCGTCCCAGCCGCGCCGTTCCCGCGCTGATTGTCGGGACCCTGCTTCTGGCCGCCGGCGCCGGGCTCGTGTGGCTGACGGTTGCCCGGCTGACTAACGGCACCTGGCCCACACTCTTGCAAGGACCACGGGACTGGTCAACGTCCCTGACGTGGAACAGTCCGGCCATGTGGGGTCTCGGCATCGCCGCCGTCGTGGTGGGGCTGACCCTGCTCTTATGCGCGATCATTCCCGGCGGCTTCACCGCCCTGCCGGTACGCAACACCGCCCGTGACGCCACCGACGGGGAACCGCGGACGCAAGAACAAGAGACCGTGATGACCCGCCGTGCTGTAGCCCACGTGGCCAAGGCCCAATGCCAGCAGCTTGACGGTGTCAGTTCAGCCTCCGCAACTGCCACCCACAAGCGTGTACACCTGAACGTGAAAACGTCCTTGCGGGACACCGGGGACCTGCGCACCCGCGTAACAGAAGACGTTCGTGACCGCTTGACAGAGATCGGGCTTGACCCGGTCCCGGACGTTACCGCCACCGTCGAATCCAAGGGCTGAGCCGCATCTCAGCTTCAGCGCTCCACTCACCAACCAAAGGATCCCGATGAGACAGACAGCTGGATCACTGAACCGCACATGGCTGACCATCCTGGGCATCCTGGCCACGGCCGCCGGCATCGGCCTGCTCCTGCAGGCCACAGGAGCGTTGCACACCCTGGCCAACACAGCATCTGCAGCGGACAAGGTCGTTCCAGGGCCGCTACCTGCCTACTTTGCCGAGTCATGGGCAGTAGCACTCGTCCTGGTCGCGGGCCTCATCATCGGTGTGCTGGGCCTGCTGTGGATCATCGCCCAGATCCCGCGGAAGAACACGGCAGACGCCTACCGTCTACACGCGGACGGTGCCCAAGGCCGGACCCTCTGTGATCCGTCCGTACTGGCTACTGCAGTGGAAAACCAAGTGAACCTTCTGCCCGGCGTCGTCACGTCCTCGGCACTGCTGCGCGGAACCGCCGCAGAGCCGGACCTGACCCTGAAAGTCACCGTCTCCGACCGGGCCCACATTCAGGACCTGCTGCGCCGGCTGGAAACCACCACACTGCCTGACCTGTCCACGGCCTTGGAGTCACCCCTGCAGCAAAGCCGGTTACAGATCGACGTCAGTGGCCGCAGCCAAAGCACCGGAACCGTGGTCCACTCCACCGGCACCGTCATCCACTAGCCCAACCCGGCCCGCCCCAAAACTACGGATGTCACTCCCATCCGTGCCTAAGTGCAACTATTCCGACACCCTGCCGAAGACCGTCAACACCACACTCACCACTGGTTCAAACGAGCCCCTCACCCCACCGGGAGGAAGCCACTGACGCAAGAACGTCACCGGCAACCAAAACACTACGCAGCAGATCACACCAAAATTATTGACAGACCAGAAGGAAAAAAATCATGATCAGCACTCAAAACCTTGATTCACTGGCAACCGGGGGCGGCAACGTTGTCGGCTCCGACGGCAGCAAAATCGGGTCCATCGGACAGATCTACGCCGATGACCAGACCTCCGAACCTACCTGGGTCACGGTCAAGACCGGACTTTTCGGCACGTCCGAGTCCTTTGTTCCGCTGGAAGCCGCCACCCAGGACGGCAAGGACATCGTTGTCCCGTACACCAAGGAAAAGGTCAAGGACGCGCCCCGCGTTGCCCCGGACGGCCACCTGGAGCCGGGCGAGGAAGACCAGCTTTACAGCTACTACGGCCTCTCCAGTGCTTTCAGCCATACCGGCGACGAAGACACCACCGATGCCAGGCGCGGCACAGTCGGGCACGATACCTCCGGCCCCACCACCGATGACGCCATGACCCGCTCCGAGGAACGTCTTAACGTCGGCACTGAGAAGCAGCAAACCGGCCGCGCAAGGCTGCGCAAGTACGTCGTCACCGAGAACGTCACCACCACCGTGCCGGTCCAGCGCGAAGAAGTCCGCATCGAGCGCGAACCCATCACCGACGCAAATCGCGGCAGCGCCGTGAGCGGCCCGGACATCAGCGACGAGGAACACGAAGTCGTCCTCCACGAGGAACGCCCGGTCGTGGAGAAGGAAACCGTCCCTGTTGAGCGCGTCCGGCTAAACAAGGAGACCGTCACCGACGAAGTCACCATCGATGAGGAAGTCCGCAAGGAACGCATCGACACCGACGGTATCGACGACACCCGCCGCTAACCACAGCGCAGGATCAACGCCAGGGGCAAGGGCACGCCGGCCTTGCCCCTGGCGTTCGTTCTGCTCCGCCCCCGTGGTCAGCGATAGGAAGGGCGATAGCCGATGACATCCCGTCAGGCCGCTGAGCATTGGACAGGTGCGCTCAAAGCTTCACATACTCAATGCCGCCCGGGCACTCGGAGCCGCTTGGCTTGCCCTCGTCAGTACAGCCCATCGGCTGGACCCGACCGCCAGAAGGAACACAGCGATCCAGCTGGTCCATTGGGCGGTTAGGGTAACGTCCCGGCCAAGGCAACAGATCCTAGGCTTCCCGGCCGCCGGGAAAGAGACCACTCGGGATCATGAGAATCACACGCAGAGCCGCCATTCAGCGCTGCGATAAAACCGCCACTGTCGACAAAAACTCACAGGCAGGGCTCAGGCCGGCCATTTCGGACCTGGACATATCCGAGCATTCCCACTTGAGTCACAGCAGCCGACTTGTGAGGATGTCCGTCGCCGTAATTCCCCCGTCATAGTGCCTGCAGCCGGTGCACAAGCATCCAGCAGCAGTCGCGTAAACGCGGGCGGGCGTTGACGTCAGCCGGCGCAGATCGCTTCTGCCCGCCGTCTAAGCGCGCTCTCCGGGTTTAGCTGCATCGAAGAACCGGAATTCCTCGCTAACCAGTTCGGCGGCCACGCCCGTTCCCTTGTCCCGGATGAAATCGAGGTCCTCACGCGAAAGGATCATCTGGCCATGCCCGTCGACTTCGACGTGCCCCCGGGAATTTTGCTTAATCAAGGCAGCGACAGTGCGCGGTACTGTCACACATCCCGGATTATCCAAAAGCCACTGACGCGTCTTTGAATCGAGTCGGTCCCACTCGTCTTTGAGTGTCATCTCGTATATTCACCCTTTCCCTTTCCCTAAGAACCCGCCGTCCGGGGCTTGGGATTCTGCTAAGAGTACGTCCAAGGCCAAAAGAAGAACAGTGACCTTTCGCCGTCCCGAAACGACACGACCTCTGGCTGCTGTAACCATCAGCCAAAGATGAGCGTTAGGGCGGCTAGCGGGATAGCCCGCCCTTGGCTCGCTCAGCGCCCACAGAGACCCCCGTCGGGGATTTGCGGGCCTTGGCTGCGCTCTTGCCCATGGTGACGGCTGCGCTGGGGTGGGTGCCTTCGCTGCGGGCTGCCGCGAGGCGGCCCCGGACCTGGGTCTCGTTCGCCCCACTGTTTTCCAGTGACTCTGCGAACTTCTCGTGATGGGCAGCTGAGCCGTAGCCGGCAGCCGATGTGCTTTCCGTTTTCAGGCCCTGGTCTTTGAGCCGGTTGCCGTCGTTGCCGGTAACGCGGTTTTCGATCTCGTCTCCGAAGCCTTCCATGCGGGCGAAGAGTTCCTTCTCGGCGCGTTCGTACCGCTGTTCCAGTGACGCCCACTTTGAGCCCGTAAAGCCGCCCTCTGTCAGGAGTTTGGCTTCGTGCATGTCCTTGGCGGCTTTCACGAACGCCGGATCCTGAAAGTGGGAGTCGCCGGCGCCGTTGACGTTTGCGGTGGTTTCTTTGCGCAGTTGGTCAATGTCGGGACCGTTCACGCCGTCCTTGCCGATGAGGAACATGCGTTCCTTGATCTCTGTGTCGGCCGCCGCAGTTGCTGTGGGGGTTTTCGCGTTGTGGGCCCGCTGCAGGGCCTGTGCCAGTTCAGGGTTGGCTAGGTACTCGACGGGCACCTGGTGGCGTTCCATCTCCCGGGCCAGTGTCGCGGCTTGGGCGCGGAGTTCTTCAGCGCGGGCGGCCGCGAGAAGCTGCATGGCCTTTTCGTGTTCGGCGGCGGCCTTGCGCTGTTCCTCCTGGCTGCGGGCCATCGCATCCAGCCGGGCTTTCTCGGTGGTGATGGTCTGGATACCTGACTCCAGGTAAGCGGCGTCTGTGCCGACGTCGTGGGTGTCGATGCCGTACCGGGCGAGGACTTCATGCCGGATTTTCTCGGATGCTGCCAGGGCGGTGGGGTCGTGGTCTTTCCATCCCTCGGCTACGGCGTGTGCCGTAGCAATGTCGGCCGGCTGTGCCTTGTCCCACCACTGGTCCTTCTCCACGGGTGCCAGCGCTGCGTGGGCTGCGCTGCGTTCTGCGGTGAGCCGTGACTGGGCTTCGTGTGCTGCCTGGGAGTCCAGGTGTTCCTGCTGCCGTTGGGATTCCTGTCGGCGTCGGGCCAGGGTCTCGGCAATACGTGAGGCCATCAGCAGCGCCTGCCGCATTCCGTTGTCCAGGACGTCGTCCATTCCGTCTGATTCACTCATGGTGTTCCCCTTGCACTTGGTGGTGATTTATCGGTCGAGTCCCGGCCCGGAATCGCGTCGGCTGGGCTGATAGGTCTTCGTCAGCGTCGGCGTCGTTGGAGTCGTCGGCACCGCTGATCCTGGACGGATGGGCACCATGCCGCGCCGGGCGATATCGATCGCCCTCGGCGACACTCCAGCCTCGCGTGCCGGCTGCTGCTCGGCCCCCACCAGAACCGCCTTTGGCATGGTCGCGGTGAACGGGGCAAGCCGCTCCTCGACGACGGAGCGGATGCGCTGGGCTTCGCGGGTCCGGCCGGACTGGGCGTGCATTTCGTACACCGCAAAGGCGGTGTTGATCAGCTGGACCATGAGTGCCGACTGTGCTGCCGTCTTGTTTTTGCTCGACGCGGCCATGAACAACATCGCCGTACCGGCAATGGACGGGAGAGCGACGGGTTTGCTGTGCTGCCGGGGAGCCCGCAGTTGGGCTGTGCGGGACAGCTCCGCGGCGGTGGCGGCCAGCGGCCCCGGCGTCGGCTCCAGCCGATAAGACCAGGCTGCGAACGCCCCGGAAACCTCACGCGCTGCCTTCGCCCAGGTCGCGTGATCATCCCGCGGAATAGTGCGCAGCTGGTCCGCCAGTGCGGTGGCGTTGCGGGTGTACTCCACCCATGCTTCCGCAGGTGGCGTTGCGTTCTCAGGCCCGGTCTTCGACACCTTGCGTTTGTTCCGTGCCGCGGCGTTCCACTCGGCCGCAGCCTCGGTAGCCAGGAGTGGGTTGTCCGGCCATTCTTCACGCAGGGCACCGAGCTTCAAGTCCGATGCCAGGGTGCCGCCGCCGAACCAGATCGGGCGCTCCCCGCGTCCGGGACGTTCGGCCACGGAGTACCCAACAATGACATCCGTGGTGTTCTTCGCGTAGCGAGGCCGGACCAACAATCCGGTGTCACGGGCACGGCGGACGAACTCCGCCTCCGTTGCTGAGGCACTGGCGCTGGCCCGCACTTTCCGGGCCAGGGAGGAACGGTGCATTTCGCGGTCATCCCGGGCAGCGGTCGCCTTCTCAGCCCGGTCGTAGCCACGCGTGGCATGCACGGAAGAGAGTTCTTCGAGGCCGTACTTGGTTTCCAGTTCCCGGCAGGTTGTTTGCGCGCGTTTGTAGTCGCCGTGGGTGGAGGCTTTCGTGCCGTCCTCGCGGACCATGGACACGGCGATGTGGATATGGTGGTTGCCGTTCTCACTCGTTCCGTGGTTGATCGCGACCCACCGGCACTGCGCCTTGCCGCTGGCCTCCGTGAAGCCCATCGCGTCCACGAAGTCGCTCGCGATATCACCCCACTGCTGGTCCGTGAGGGCGCCCTCTTCGGCGCGGAGGCTCAGCGAGCAGTGCCACACATCCGCCTGCTTGTGACCGTCCGCCACCCGTTCCATCTTGACCGGGTCCCAGCGGAAATCCTTCTGCACCACCTCCACACCGAAGGCCTTGCGGGGCTGGTCCAAATGCTTCGCAATCGCAACCGCATCGTCGCGGTCCAAGACACCATCGTCGTACCAGGCCATGATCGCCGCGTCCCCGGCAACCAGGTGCGGGTCAGTGTGGGAATTCTTCGTCTTATCCGCGTCGGTCGAGGCAAGGTAGAGGAGCAGCCCGGACATCCGAGACCCGCGGGTGATGTTCGGAATCATCGGCTACATCAGCCCCTCAATCGTCCGGTCAATCCGCATCGCGACCTCTCGCACATACGCCAGCGCAGCCTGCGCGTCCTGGGGAAACTCGTCGCCGGCGTTGGCATGCCGGGCGATCTGGTTCACATTGTTCGACACCCGCGCCAACAACGTATGGATCGCCATCAGCTCAGCCATCGCCGCCTTACGCTCCGTCGGCGTCTCCGAACCCTCCGACAGGGCAGCGCTGATGAGCAGGTTCGGGACCGTCACCTGCTCCCGCGCCGCACGCGCCACCAAAGCAGCTTCCTCCTCGGCAGTGACCCACAGATCACGGCGCTTCTTCGACCCCGCAGGCCGGTTCTCCCGCCGCCGCTTGGAAATCCGGGAACGCGACACACTCTCCTCAGACACGCATTCCCCCAATCCCCACAAACGGCCCAGCGCAGCGACCCCGAAAACCCGGGGACCCACAAGCCAGTGTGCCAAACCCGACAACGTCAGCGGTGCAGGACACGCCCATTTACACCCGTGTAAATGTATAGCTTGCTCCGTCGCTTCTGGTTTTGCGACCCGCCGACCGGATGTCCCGGGTCCGGTCCCGCCCGGCAGCTAGGGTAGCCATGTCTACACGGCCAAACCTTGGGGGTAACCATGCTGGAAGATGACAAGAACCATGCGGTGCGCTTCGAAGCCGCCCACTACTTCGCGCCGACCGCCACCGCTCCGGGACGTGTCTCACTGGATTTCCACGTCGACCGCGAACCCAACGCCCGGCGCTACCTCGTGCTCGAGGCAACAGAGCGCCTCTCGGGTGACACCGACCAGGTCGCCGCCAGCATCGAATCCCTCGCCACCGGCCACCTCCGGCAGGCGACCGGGACGTCCGCCCGAATCCACGACGACGGGTACAGCATCACCCTCCAGGCGGACGTCCCCGCCGCCGCCGGCCACCCCACAAATGAGACCGTCGAGTCCCCCGCCGCCACAGAGACGGGAAGGTCGCTGACCGCACCGCAGTCAGCAGCGCTCCCCGAACTCGAACTCGCCATCCGCGGCATCCTGCCCTCCCACGAACGGCACCACACCCAAACCCTCGCCCTGCGAATCGCCAACAACCTGCCCACCCAGGCAGAGGTAGTCAACGCCTACTACCGGCCGACACTCGCCGAGGTCCTCGACTACCACGAACGCCGCATGAACGCCCGCATCGAAGGCCCTGACGAACCGGCCGTCCCCTCATCCCTGAAGACCAGCCACCTCTCCTTCCCCCAACACCCCTCCACCGCACTCAACCACCGCCCAGTCTCCACCCGCCCGACAGCGACGTCCTACGCCATCGTCCCGGGCGAACGAATCGACCTCGAACCCTAACCAACCCCACAGAAAGGCACCACCAAACCCATGGCCCTCGATATTGAACAGACCAAAGCACAGGCCCGCGCCCTCCTGGACTCACGCATCGAATCCGTCACGAACCTGGTCACCACCCGACAGCGGATCACCGACCTCCGCGAACAACTCGCCGACGCCGAACGAGACGACAAACGCGCCTACGTCCGCGCCACCAAAGACGGCTGGAGCCCCGACGAACTCAAAAAACTCGGACTCGAATCCGGCGCCGCAGCAAGCCGCCGGAAGCCGGCAACCACCCGAACCACCAACGAGGCGTCCCCGCCCTCTGATCGTGGGGCTTCCGGGGCTGAGTAAGGTTGCCCCTGGTCCACATGGGCACGGCAAAAGCTAAACTCCTTCGGGCTTTTCCCGCACCCATGTGGACGACCGGGCCCACCACACCGGCCGCACACAAACGCCAGCTCCCCGGATCCCGGAACCTCACCACCGGGACCGGCGAATGTGCACAGCTCGGAACGCCGCAACTCACCCACGGACAGGTTTCCCCTGGCCCCAGACAGCCGCCGCCGGCCCACCATCAACCGTGGCCGGTTTTCTTCCAGCAGGGACGACACACACCCGGCTGCGGGACGACATCCGGTACCGACAGAACCGTCACCTGGAGCTGGCGGTCAAGACCCTCAGAGAACTTTGGGCGTGTGGCCCTGCGGTAAGAGTCGCGGGCTGCAGGAGGACGCTTCGGCACCGCCCGCTTAGCTAGGGCCGCCTAATCCAGGCAACGAAACAGATCGGTTCCGCCGGCGATACTGCCTGGCCCCCGGACGACAAACGGCCGGCACTCATGTGCCGGCCGTTCGGTTTGTGCGGTGATGATTCTTAGCTGTCGGCGGCTAAGTCGCCTTCCGGGATCTGGCCTGACGCGATACTCTCCGCGGTCTTCGCGTAGGCCGCGTCGATGTACGCCGCGAGGTCATCTTCACGCACACGCCAGATGTTCCGGCCGCCGAACTGCGCGGCCCTCAGCTCCCCACTCCTCACCAGCGTATACATTGCCGGCATCCCCAGGTTCAGGATCTCCTGAACCTGGTCAAGGGACAGCATCCTGGGGAATGACACCGGCGCCGGAACCTGTATCTGGTGTACTTCTTCGGTCCGTTTTCCCATGGATTACGTGTCCTCGATCCGGTGCTGCATTTCATCCCTTGTCCGTTGTCCGCGTCGCAGCTCCCCGCTCATCACCGGGCGCCACGCTTTTCCGCCATTGTGCTTGCGCTGCAGACGCTTCACTTCACGCATCGTGGCCCGAACAATAAAGTCCGACACGCTCGCGTCACCTTCCAGCTGACCTGTCGCGAGGAAAGCCGCACGCACCTGCCCCGCCTCGTCCTCGGTGTAGTAAGGCGTAAACGCCGCAATCTTCCGTGGTTTCACCATGAACCCACACCACTTTTACTGCACAGCACCCAACACTTACGTTCACGGATGCCGACTCTCCAGGCGCTTATTCTCATGCCGAATAGACGCTGCCGAGCACGAACAAAGCAATGACGATGGCCACCGAAACCCACAGCAGATTGCGGGCTAATCCGACACGCGACTCCCATGCCTTCGGGTTCCTCTTGCCCAGTAAAACGCCGACTGGAACAGCTGCACAGATGATCGCCGCGCCAATGAAAGCAGCTGAAGTAAAGGCGTTACGTGCCCACAGGAACGCCGCGATCGTGCAGAAAACAGCCAGCGCAACCAGCGCAAAATCCTGCAGCCTCGTCCGTATCTGGGTTGTCATTTGTATTTCCTTCCGGACGTAGAGCCCGCCTGAATAGTGGTTGGTGGAAAACCTGGTGTCGGGGCCCAGCGTAACTGCTGGCCCCGACACTGGCACATCAGAACGGGGATTCAGAGTCGGTGCCGTTACCCCAGCCCCCGGCTGTGGCGTTAGCGGTCGGCAGACCCCATGGGTCTTCCTGCGGGGCCGGCTGCCCCGCTGGGTTGCCGTTCCCCCGGCCGCCGTTGCCGCCACCACCGGCTTGTCCGCCCTGGCTGCTGAGTTGGGTCCTGTTGACCTTGGCGTTCGCGTATCGGAGGGAGGGGCCGATCTCGTCGACTTCAAGTTCGATCACGGTCCGTTTCTCCCCTTCCTTGGTTTCGTAGGACCGGGACTTCAGCCGGCCGGAGACGATGACGCGCATGCCCTTAGTCAGAGACTCCGCCACGTTCTCGGCAGCTTCGCGCCACACCGCTGCCCGGAGGAAGAGCGTCTCGCCGTCCTTCCACTCACTGGAGGCCCGGTCGAAAGTCCGGGGCGTCGAGGCGACCGTGAAGTTTGCCACCGCAGAGCCCGAAGGGGTGAACCGCAGCTCGGGGTCATTGGTGAGGTTTCCGATGACGGTGATGGTGGTTTCTCCGGCCATGATGGTGACTGCCTTCCGTGAAGTGTCGTGATGGTTGTCGCGTGCTAGCTCGAAGGGGTCTGGCAGGGCTTCGTAGGGGTCCTCGAGGGGGACGTTGATAGTGCCTTCCGGGTTGGCATGGAGGCCAAACCAATCAGCATCGATAATTTGCCGGGGGCTGAGCGGGAACCGCTCCCCCACTGTCTCAGGCATGCTGCTTTGCTGCGCTGTGGCTCATGCCGGCCTGGACGAGCTTGTCCCGGCGCAGCCCTGACCAGTGGTCCTGGTCATCGGAGTTGTTCACAACCACAGGCGCCTGGGAGTAACCGAGCTCTGCGGTGATGTACTCCAAAGCGGCCGGGACTTCCGTGATATCCACGGACGTGTAGGTGATGCCGTTGGAATCGAAATAGTCCTTCGTTCGATCGCAGTTCGGGCACTCTGGCTTGGTGTAGACCGTGTAAGCGGTGGGTGAGGAAGTCATTTTCAGTACCTGGTTTCGTATCAAGATTAGTTTCGTTCGCCTGTCTGACTTGCTGCTTCAATTCTACCAATCATTCAACTGAATGAAAAGGCTTTTCAGCCCTAATTCTAGGGTATTTCGCCCTAATATTTGCTTCCAATAACGCCGCTGCAGCCGTGGTGGGTCCGTCAACTGACAGGCGTTTAGCCCCGCGCTCCTGGTCCTCGGAATAGAGCCGCTGTAGAAGCTGCCCACAGCGGCAGACCACCTTAGGCGCACTGGTCCTCACGCTTCCCATGGCCTGGTCCACGGAAGAATTGCCTTGCTTTGTAGTGCATTTTGGCGTGTTTGACGTACAAGGTGCATGGAAGAACTACGAAAATTCTCTGGGCCGGTCAAGCGCAAACGCTGAGGGCCGCACACACCCAGGTCATGACCAGTCCTGGAGGTTCGTCCTAACTCAAGCCCCGGCGGTTCTCAGCCGAGACATTCGACCTTGGCGAACTTTGCTTTGGGAGCGTCTATTACCGTGGAGATGGGGAAGACCCCCCTTGTCTCCGGGGTACAGCAGGATGGCTATCCGGCCGTCACTTCCACGTCGTTCCCGCCGTCGCCTTGTGTACTGCGCCGCTGCTGTCTACATAGACCTCGCAGCGGTAGGTCATATCGTGGACCTGGCCGTCAATTTCGAGTGAGCGAACATTGCCTGAGACGACGTAGAGGTAGCCGCCGTAGGCCTGCGTTGAGTTCTTGAGGCTGCTCGTGGACTTGAATTCCGGACTAGCCTCCGCGGGCAGTTTACTCACCACGGCCTCATGGCAGCCTCGGACGGCGCCCTCCGGTTCGAGCGCGTAGGAACGGGAGATGAAAATGCTGATACCGGCGACGATAATCGCCAGCACGCCGAGGACAATCGCAGCTTTCCGGAGTTTCAAGCTGGCGGGGATTCGCTCGACTAACGCGACGCCATTAATCCATTCCCCGGTTCGCCGGTAGCCGGCGACGCTGATGTGCGAGTCCGCCGACTTATGGTTGTCGGCTGTTTGCTTCTCATAGACGACATTGCCGTCCACGTCAGTGACCGTGATAGGCCGGGCACCGGTGAGTGTGTTGCCAGTGCCGAATCCTTGGCCGTCACGTTGGCCTGGTTCACCAAGCCTGGCGGTCAGCGGCATTTGATCAGTCATGTATCCCCCAAATATGAACGTGAACAGGCCAACCATTCCGCGGGCTTCACGCGGTGAACCTGCCAGGCATCATCCTATGGCGCGCTTGGTGAGCTTTTCAGCGGTATTGCTCCCCCAAGTGCCGGACGCGCGCCTGGCGCTCCCGGAAAGCGTCGGAGGGAATCGTCACATGCGGCGTCGCTGTGACGATTCCCTCCGACGCCTAGCCAACCAGGGGTTCTGCCCACTCTGGAGCGGGACGCCGAACAGACTTACGGCACAGCACGGCGGGCCGTGGGGCAGGTGGTGCACTAGCAGGCACGTCAGATTATTGTGTGCTTGGAGACTGTAGAAGTTTCCCTAACTTATGAGCGCTTGTGGCGTTGTGGCCGCGTGGAGAATGGGCGTCATTGTCAAGGGAACTCATTCTCAAGGAATCATGGGGAACCATTTTTATGGAACTCTGTGTAACATTTTTAGCCATGAGTGTTATTCTGAGATTGTTCTAACGGTTACAACGAAGGTTGGCATCGGAGGGAAACCCTGACAGGGCACCAGAATTGAAAGAGGCGCCGGCGAGAGTTAGAGCTCTCGCCGACGCCTGGGTGAATGGCTACTAGACCGGCCAGTTGCCAACAGCATGAACAAGCATTGAAAAAGCCACGGTGATCTGTGCGCAGTCCTTGAGAAACTGCACAGTCATTGTGGCTTTTTCGCGCCATTCAGACGGCGGTCTGGCCTTTTTCTTGATACCCATATTTCACCCCCCTTCCTTTGTTGTTAAAACTCCCGGAAGTGGGATAAGACAAGCTTACCGGATCTATTGTTCGGCAAACCGTCAACGCTAATGTTGCCCGCCGGATTACCGAAAAATCAAGCCGCTGGGTACTTATACGCCTAGTGGCTAATATTGTCTAATGACCTAATTAGCTCCCGGCTTATACCTAGAGGCCAGAGTGTGGAACAGGAAGCCATCCTCTATCCGTAGCACCGGCGGCCAGCCCAAGCTGTGCCATTGGCATCAGGCATTCCTTAGCCATGCCGCGAAATTGGGGGAATTATGGATGAAGTTCAGGGACCTGCGATGCCCGGGGTGCAGGATGCCTCTGAACTTCGTAAACGCAAATATGGTCGCATCATCATCATTTCCGTGTTGGCTGCTGTACTGACGCTCGACGGCGCCGGTTTTTTGGCGGCAAATCTTTCTGCACAGGCCGAGCAGCGGGCTGAGGCAGAGTCATCTGCTGTATCGGCCTCGGCCGCAGCTTCCGCCGAGGCGTCGGCATCCGCGGCCGCAAAAAGGGCGGCTGACAACGCTGCCAGCGCCGCTCGTGCACAGGCACGCGGTGTTGCGGAGGAGGCGAGGAAGGCAGCGGAGCGGGCGGATAGCGAACTTAGGCAGATGGAAGCTCAAGGGTGGACGTCCGCCGGCAATCAGGTGTACTTCCAATATCTCAGCGACTCCGAGTTCACCTGCGGAAGGTGGAAAAGCACCTTTTTGGATGTCGCGTCAATGGCTCCGAACGGCTGCCCCGGCGGGATCTATATGGCCGTGAGTATCGATAGGGGCGAGGGCTCTATAGGTTCCACGAACGAGATAACCGCGGGTTTGCCAACAGGAAAGGTCGCCCGGGTGAAACTGGAAGACACCAGCAATCAGGGTGACGGGTTTCAAATCACCAAGATGAACTGCCATGGGTGACTACGGGTATTGATGATTCTGGTTTCCTGGGCCGGATGGTGGCGGTGAGCCTCCCTACTCAGCTACCTTCGGGCATTGCGTCGGTGCCCGGGTTTGTGCGTCTCCGGATGATGGCCGCTGCGCCCACTTTGGGAGGCTGCTCATGCCACCGGCAAGCACGATAATTGCGGTAGGCATGAGCGCAGCCGCCACTGCGAGGTCGGGCAGCGTTTCGACTGGCCAGCAGCATATTAACTATCTGCCGCCCCGGCGTGTTTTGCCGGGGACACAAGAAGGGCCGGCTGTTAGGCCGGCCCTTCTGCGTTCTCCTCGGCAAAGGAAATCTATCGATTCAGCCTAACTGAATATTTCTTGTCCTGCGTGCGGCTGCCCGGTGGACGTCGTTGTCCCTGGTGGCGCGGCACCCGGTTGAGCGGTCAGTGGTGGTGCGTTACTTGGCGGTCCGCCGCTGGTGAGTGGCTGCTGTGGTTCGCCCTGGGCGGCGGACCGCCCGCTTTTGGGAGGTTCCCGGCCCTGTCGTGGCGAGTGGTCGGGGGCCTTGCCGGGCGGTGGGGGTTCCGCCCGGCAAGGGGTTCTTTCTTATGCCGCTTCGGTTTCTTCCTCGGCTGGCTTGCCGCTGTCGATGATGATCTGTTCAACCTCGCTTGGCGTGTATCCCCAAGTGACCAGCTGGTTCAGGTAGTCCCGGTGGGTCTGGGACGGGGATCGCCATGAGTCCTTCGCGATCGTCTTTTCGTAACCGGCGCACACGAGAGCAATCAGGGAGAACTCGGGCCGTGCCGTGGATTTGCCCACGTGATCCCGCAGTGGGTTCCATCCCCACCGGTCGGACTCTTCTGACTTCGCGCCGATCATTTCTGCGGCCACCGTTCCTTCGTAGCCGCTGGCCGTTTCGGAATTGTGCGTGATCGCGTGCACGGTGAAGTACTGCCAGCCCTTCGGAGCCTGCTTCCTGGCCAACAGGTTCTTCACGAACTCCCGGCGCACGGTGGTGGCCGACACCATGGCCTTGTTGTTCTCGATCAGGGTCTTCCGCTCGGCCTTCTGCTCCTCGGTCATGGGGCCTTTCTGGGCGTTGCTTCCGCCGTCGTAGCGTTCGTACCTCGGCGTGAAGCCCAGTTCCTTCCATCCGGTGATGGCAGGAGTGGTGTTGTGCTGGCCCCGGTAGTCGGTGCTGACCACATAGGCGTTCGCGTCCTCGTCGGTGGCAGGTTCCCCGTCTGCCCGTTTGGCCGCCGAGACGTAAAGGTTCTCTTCGTCGGCGTAGTGACCGGCGTCCTCAACGACGGTCTTGCCCTGGGCTTCCAGTTCGGCGATCAGCGTGGCGAGTGCGGCGGCGCTTTCGCGCTGGTCGCGGAGCAGCTGGGCGACGTGGAGCAGCTGCTCCGGTTCGTCCATGATGACCGATTCCAACTCAGCGGTAGCGTCCTCGTCCCCTTCGAACTCGGCCATGATGAGAGCTTCTTCGATGCTCCACCCTTTGCCCAGGGCGACATCTCCGGCCTGTGATGCCTTGGCCTTCAACGCTCCCTCGACGGTCGTCTTGGTCCGTCCGGTCTTTTTTGCGATTGCTGCCGCCGAGACCCCGATCAGGGACAGCTGGTGGTACGCCTCCGCTTCGTCTGCCTCGGTCAGTTCCGCGCGCTGGATGTTCTCCACCACCTGCGTCACGATCCTTTCCGCTTCGTCCGGGCTGTCGGTGACCATGACAGGGATCAGAGGGCGGGCGGCTTCCACCGCTCCACGGGTGCGGCGCTGTCCCATCAGCACGTGCACGGTGCCGTCGTCCTTACGGTGAGCGATCACCGGTTCCAGTACGCCGTGTTCCTTGATGCTGGCTACGAACTCCTTGGTCAGCCCGACGTCCTTGCGGACGTTGGTGTCCACGGTCAGGGTTGCCGGGTCGAGCCATTCGAGTACGGGTGTTGCGTTCATGGTGTTGCTCCTTCTTGCCGAGAAGTTGGGTGAGTGGGGCGACCAATGGTGACCGGCCAGCTTCCCCTCTCCCCCGTTGTTTTTTGGTTGCTGGCAAGCTCGCTTGCTCGGCGGCCGACGGAGCCCTGTCTACCTCCAGGCAAGGGGGGGAAATTCCCGAAGGAAATCAGCGACGCAGGAGCGCCGGAGGGAAATTCACCCGCCGCAGGCCCCGACGAAGGAGGGGCTAGACAGGGTGGAGCGGACGCCTAGAATCCGAAGGACAGCAACCAAAAAACGTCGAAGACGTAGACAAAGGTCATGACGGGCAGGAGCTCTGCGACGGACCGGCAGCACCCAGCAGCCGGCCGCGCAGCGGACGCCCGAACACTGGTTGAAGCGCAGCGGAAACCAGGGCGAGCCCGGCGAGCCTGCCTTAAGACAAGAGAGCCGGCACCTGGGGCGCTGGCTCTCTTGTTTCCCTCGGCAAGAGGAAGCTTGTGGTGCAGCGTCGGCGCTGCGTGGGGGTCACGGCTCGTCGAGCCGGTGGTCTTCCAGTGGCCGGTCTACCGGTCCGATCACCGGGCCGGCAGTCAGCAGACTCAGCTCCAGGATGTCTTCGAGGGGGCTCGTGTCCGGGGCAACGGCATCGTCCTCTGTCATGCGGAAGTATTCGGCCACGCTCAGGACTCCTTGGCTGTGTAGGGCAGCGGTGTCCTTTCACAGTATCGGCAGTTCCTGCGGTCTGGCTGAAAGTCGCTGCGCCCGCGTCAGCGTCAAATGCGGCCGGCGGAGCGAAGCGGGGGAGGCCGCCGCGCCCCTGGGAGAGATCCCCAAGGGGAAGGCCGGACCCGCGGGGGTCCGGCCTCCTTCGGTTAGCGGCTCAGGCGGCGATCATAGGCCTTCTTGGGGTCCCGGCTGCAGTCGGCCAGCAGGCCACGGTTGACCAGTTCGGCCAACAACTCCGCGAGCCGGTACTCGGCGACGTCTTCCAGTGCCAGTTTGAAGTACCTGGCGGCGAAGCTGGACTTTCCTTTGAGCCATTCCAGCCATCCAATCAGGCACAGCATAGGGGCGCGCTGCCCTTCGGGAGTTGCTTTCATCAGTTCGAAAGCGACTTCCTGGGCGGTGTCCACGCGTGCCCAGTCGGGGCGGTTGAGGAAAACGCCGAGCATGACGGAGGTGAACTGATCCGGGGCGTTGGTGATGATGTCGGTCATCAGGTAGTCCCGGATGGTGGGGTGCTGGAGTGCTCCTGCGAGTTCCTGCGCGGTCTGCGTTGTCAGGCTCTTGGGGTTTTCCAGAACCTTGGCCCATGTGGCGCGGCTGGCCTCCAAGTCCTCGGGCCATCCGTCCGGTTTGTGGGCGGCGATGGTTTCGCGGGCTCCCGCTTCGCCGGTGAACGGCGCCGGTGGGGTGAATCCGGTGACGTTACTCCCCCGGTAGATCATGGCGGCGTTTCCGTTGCTGGTGGTGATGGCGTCCAGCGGCTTGTCGGGGCAGCAGATGGTGTCCTCGCACAGGTAGTTCCGCCACAGTTCGGAGGTCACCAGCCACGCATCCTTCAAGGGCATCCCTGCCGTCTCCAGTTCGGTGCGCAGCGCCTGTACGTGCTCGGAGTACGGGCGCGGGTTTTCGACGGTGTCTTCATCCGTGTAGATGACCAGCAGGCTGCCGGTGGCGGATTCGTCGGCGGTCAGGTAGCTGACGACGGTTTGGGCGTAGGCGCCCGGTTCCAGCCCAAACGGGGCATCCATGCGGAGGGTGGCGCCGAGCTTGTTGCCCTGCATGGTCAGCGCGACGAAGGATTCCTTCGGTGCCTCGCCCAGCGTGTGCGGGATGAAGGCCAGGATGTCGGCCGGGCCGGTGAATTTGATGAAGTCGTTCATGGTGTTGCTCCTTCTTGCCGAGAAGTTGGGTGAGTGGGGCGACCAATGGTGACCGGCCAGCTTCCCCTCTCCCCCGTTGTTTTTTGGTTGCTGGCAAGCTCGCTTGCTCGGCGGCCGACGGAGCCCTGTCTACCGCCAGGCAAGGTGGGGGAAATTCCCGGAGGAAATCAGCGACGCAGGAGCGCCGGAGGGAAATTCACCCGCCGCAGGCCCCGGAGGAACGGAGGGGCTAGACGGGGTGGAGCGGACGCCTAGAATCCGAAGGACAGCAACCAAAAAACGTCGAAGACGTAGACAAAGGTGATGACGGGCAGGAGCTCTGCGACGGACCGGCAGCACCCAGCAGCCGGCCGCGCAGCGGACGCCCGAACACTGGTTGAAGCGCAGCGGAAACCAGGGCGAGCCCAGCGAGCCTGCCCTTGCCCTGGTTCCCACGGATCCCGCACAAGGCCGGCCCCACCGAAGTCTTGCCGCCTGCACCACGTGACCCTCCCGGATCCAACGGCGGGAACGGCGGTCCGCCGCCGGCAACCACCCACCAGGCCGGCCACCAGCGGCGGACCGCCCGCACACTTTCAGGTTCCGTCTGTCGAGAAAGCCGGGTACTCACTTACTCATTTGAGTATCTGAGTAAGTGAGTACCTTTGCTTGTTAGTTCATCGTGGAGCGGTGTTCCGCAGCGAAGAGGACAGCCACGATCTCGTTGTGCCAGTCCAGCGCGGCGTACTGCCGGGTTGTCTCCAACAGTGAGGGGTGCACGTGGGCGTCGCTGGTCACGACGTCGGCCATGCCCCTGATGTCGCGGCGAGGTCTTGGGCGGCCTCCGGGCTGTAGGTCACCGGGGACTTCGCAACGAGGTCGGCCAGGGTTTCGAGGAACACGACGGTCTGGGCGGTGGTTTCAGCGGTTCGGTTTGTCTCGGTCATCGTTCTTGGTCCTTAGCTGTGGATCGGTGGGGGTGGGGCCTTGCCGGGCGGAGGCTGTCCGCCCGGCAAGGCCGTTCGGCTGAGGGTTAGGCAGCTTCCTGGTACATGGAGGGAATCCGGTAGCGGCTGGGCAGTTCGGCGGCGGCTTCGGGCAGGTCTGCCGGACCTTGGGCCTGTCCGTTCTTCCACTGGTAGAACGCCTGTTCGCTGATCGCTTCCCAGAACCGGGCCTTGGTCCGATAGAACGTGCAGCTCACGTCGCCTTCGCAGTACGTGGCCATGCCGAACAGGTTGCCGATGCCGTCGGCGGTGCGGATCCCGGCGACCATAACGTAGGGCCAGTGGCCCAGGTCCCAGCCGTCGCATCCCCAGCTGGGTATCACGGCCCAGCCGTGTTCGCCGATAAGTTCCATCCAGTCGTAGCCGCCGTTCATGTGGTAGTCGCCCAGCACGGTAACCCCGTCGATCGTTTCGCCGGTGTCCACGGTGGTCACCGTCTTGATGGTGATTGCGTTCATGGTGCTGCTCCTTCTTGCCGAGAAGTTGGGTGAGTGGGGCGACCAATGGTGACCGGCCAGCGTCCCCTCTCCCCCGTTGTTTTTTGGTTGCTGGCAAGCTCGCTTGCTCGGCGGCCGACGGAGCCCTGTCTACCCGGGAGGGCAAGGTGCGGGAAATTCCCGAAGGAAATCAGCGACGAAGGAGCGCCGCAGGGAAATGCCTGCGCCGCAGGCCCCTGGAGGAACGACAGGGGCTAGACCGGGTGGAGCGGACGCCTAGAATCCGAAGGACAGCAACCAAAAAACGTCGAAGACAAACAGGACCGGACACGGCGGAGCTCTGCGACGTCGGGGCCGGGCCCAACAGCCGGCCGCGAAGCGGACGCCCGTCTACCTGGTTGAAGCGCAGCGAAACCAGGGCGAGCCCGGCGAGCATGCATCTTCACTGGGACGTGTCAGGCTGGGTTGGTACGGTGGAATGGTCCCCCCTGGGTTCCCCCAATCCCAGGCGGGACATTCTTTGCCAGAAGGAGAGATGGACTGTGGGACTGCGAAGCTTCTTCACCCGGCGCCGGGAACCAACTGCAGCGGAGCCCTCCGCCGTCGTGGTGGCCACGGAACGCGAGCCGCTGACGCCCGCGCAGCTGGCAGACCTGGAAGCAGCGTGGGCCGAACTGCAGCAGGCGGCCACGGAAGCAGGCGTGTCGTTCCATGCCTGCACGGGGGACGGCAGCCGCTGGCAGGACGACCCGCAGTCCGTACGGGCCATGGCGGAGACCATAAGGAACACCCAGAAGTACACCGCCGAGGGCATCCAGTACGGCCCGCAGCGCTAGAAACGGCCCGTCCTTTAGGCTGGGCCCATGAGCGAGTCCATCCCGCCGGCTCTGCAACCACCGGTTGCTGTTGCCCTGGCGAAACTCGTCAAGACATTCCCGCCACCCGGCGCGCTGCCAGGCGTAATTTATGCGGAACCCAAATGGGACGGGTACCGGACGATCGCCATCATAAATTTTGACGGGGTGACGCTCTGGTCCCGTCAGGGCAAAGAGCTCACACGCGTCCTGCCTGACCTGGCCGCAGCCCTCGGGGCTCAGGTCCCGCCCGGTGTCGTCCTCGACGGCGAAGCCGTTATCTGGAATAGGGATCGGCTGGACTTTGAGGCGCTGCAGCGGCGCATGGTCGCCTCCAGGGCGGCTCTGCCGGCGCTGGTGAAGGAGTTGCCGGCCGCGTTCGCGGCCTTCGATGTTCTGGCCGTCGCCGGGCAGGACGTCCGCGGCGTCCCGTTCGCCGGCCGCCGGCAGCTGCTCGAAGAACTGGCCCGGGAATGGGCCGCCCCGCTGGCCCTCTCCCCCACCACCACAGACCCGGAACTGGCCAAGACTTGGCTGAAAGACTTGCCCGCCACAGGGATTGAAGGGTTGGTCTTCAAGGGAGGATCGCAGACATATGACGCCTCGCGCTCCTGGTTGAAGTTGAAGCACAAGAACGTTCTGGACGTTGTCTGCGCGGCCGTCATAGGGCCCTTGACGCAGCCCCAAGCGATCATCGCGGGCTTGCCCATTGATGGGCAGCTGCGGATCGTCGGCCGCTCTACAGTCCTTTCAACACGTGCAGGGCGCGAGCTGGGCCGCAAGCTCCGCCCAGGGCAGCCCGGGCACCCCTGGCCCGAAGAGATCAGCGAAACCTCGCTGAACAGATTCAGTAAGGACAAAGGCCCGGTGCACCTAACGCTGATCGAACCGCTCGTGGTCGAAGTCGCGGCCGACGTCGCCTGGTCCGGCATGTCGTTCCGGCATCCTCTGTCTTTCGTGCGCGTCAGACCCGAGCTGGATCCCGCCGCCGTCGAACTCCCGCCGCACATCCAAGACCGGTAACCCCTGTAAGTCGCGTTGGACGGGTTGTGCCCACTGGGGGCAGGTGGAGCCCTCCGCACAGCTCAAAGCTGTCCCCATTGAGTACAAGCCGTTCGTTGTCAGACCCCTCCCCCATACTGAAGATCTGCGGCTTAACCGGCCGCTTTTTATTGGCGTGTCTATTCGAATATATGTTCTAAGGTTGTGCTATGGGACCGGAACAAGCCAGTGCGCTGCAAGCGCAGTATGCGCGGCGTGCCGGCCCAATCGGGCTGACTGTGGAAGAGCTCGATTTCGAGCATTTCCCGGCCAAGAACGGGTTCCCGGGGATCCCGGTGAAAGCGTGGATCCGGTTCCCGAACTGCGCGGAGCTGGTAGACGGCGAGGTATACGCCTGGACGGCGAAAGCCGCGGAAGTGACGTGGAAGGACGGTCCGGTGACCTATCGGACCTGGGTGTGGAGTTCGGCGGTAACGCGCCGGGAAGAAATGATGAACAGGAATTTGGGAGAGCGGACCGGCCGTGACAGTAACAGCAAGTGAAACAGCCCTGGACACCCCCGTGGATGTCCGGTTCACCCCTGCCGGGCACCCCCTGGCGGTGAGGTATAACGGTCGCATATGGGCCGTTATGGCCGATCCGGTGCACTGGTTCGCCCGGGAGTCCTGGTGGGACACCAGACGCCGGGCAGCAGTGGGCAGCGGTGACTTGGTGAGCGTCGAATACTGGCGGGTCCAGGTTGGCCTGGCCTCGAACTCCGCGCTGCGTACGTTCACGCTGCGCCGTGATCCGCTCTCCACCCAGTGGCTCCTGGAGTCCATCGCCGATGGCTATTAGGCACCGGCGACACTCGGGCGCGAGCCGAACAGCGATGAGATATGGGCAGTTACTGCCGGAGTGCATCACTGACAACTGGTCCCGGCTATGCTCGAGATTACCGGCTGGCGCGGAGCCTTTGTGTCGGCTGGCAAGGTGAGATGGGACCGAGTCATGTCCCCCGGTGTTGCCGACTTCAGCTACCGGCGGGACTACGTTGCTGCGGACGATTTCGCCAATGCTTCCAGCGAAGTCGAAGACGCCATCAAGTGCGAGTGGAAGCGCGTAAACCCAGGAGTGGGTGTCAGATTTACCGTCAAGGACTCAGCATCGTCAGATCGCCCCGACAGCGGGCTTCAGCCAAAGCACCCGTCTATCACTTGGCCATTCGCCGCCGCAGCGGAACCATCGATCCGGGCCGATCACTGCACTTTTGCATCCTAACGGAGCGCATGAATCCAGACTTCCAGCTCGGTAATCTGCCAACGCTCAGCTGTTGCTGTCCCATGTCTGAAGGTGTTCTGTAACGGATGGCGCTGCCTTAACTAAGGCACTTCGCCAGTTCAGCTTGCCGGCATTTTGCAGTTGTCCGATCACAACAATTGGATGGACGCCATTGGCGTCTGCAACGGAATTTACCCAGTCCTGTCCCACTCTCGCTGGAACTTTGGGCATTTTGTGAGGCTGCACCCACGAAGCGGCAAGTGCGTTTGCTTCTTCTTCCACAGCGGCTTCCGCATCCTCTGCTGCGTCGTCGATCACCAGACCGTTTCGGATGTGGTCGAGCGAAACGTGGGCTGTCTCATGGAGAAGGGTGAAGAGCACTTTATCCATTCGCTGTCCCCGCCCTGAAAGAGCAATGACCGGCATGTCGTCAAGTAGAAATGAGGCACCGTCAATTTTGCTTGAAGGGAAAGCTTCGACGTAGACGAGCCGGACTCCTACGGAAGAGAAGGCTTGAGGCAGGTCTGCAAAAGCTTCCGGTTGCCTCACTTGCTGACTCAGCTTGGAGCCCAGTTCGTTAAGGCCAGATTCGTTGAAAGGACCAACGCTCTTTTGTTCCGCCTTTCGGTAGGCGCAGGCGAGCCACGTCATCTGAATGGAGGTTACGTCCTCGTCCTGGTTGCTCCTTCTAGCAGCCATGGGGAGACGCGGCTCATCAAAAATGCTTGTCATCCCGAACAGGGCGCAAAGCTGTTCAGCTTCGCCATGGGGGTCTGTCGCAGTTATTAGACCCCTTTTTTTCAGAATGGAGACCGGTGCCAGTTCATTGGAACGGGCCCGGAGCTTTACTTCCTCAAGTTGGCGTTGAACGCCCCGGTTTTGCCTTTGCTTCCACAGGTAGTAGGAGTCCTGGAGCTTAAGCCACATTTCGGCGCTGGTGCCGAGTGCAGCTCCTATCTGCGCAGCGGATTCCCTAGTTATTTCCTTCTTTCCGGAAACAATCTCGGATACGAACTGTGGAGGACGTCCGAGAATCTCGGCAAACTCAGCTTGAGTCCATCCCCTCGCTTCTAGTTCATCCGCCAGGTATCCACCTGCGGGAAAAGCTTCGGCGAGTACGGCAGTCATCTCCGGCACCTCCCCTTCATTGGTAGTGGTTACTTAATTCAATGACCACGGCCACCCTGTCACCTTCAGTTACGAAGGTCAGGATGAGCCGGAATTTGTTATTTATTCGGATCGAAGATTGGCCCTTGCGGTCGCCTGCCAGCTGCTCGAGATGCAGCGACCGGATGGCTCGCAGGTCCCTTTCGTCGGTTGCCGCGTAGAGGAGCTGGATCTTCTTCCGATATGCAGTGATGACATCGGGGCCCCATTGCTTTGTGCGTAACTTGCGTCTTCCGCTAGCCGGCGGAGGTCTTCGTCCTCAAAGTCTACACGCAACGCGCCCCCTTGTCATCACCCTAAGGGTGATGCTGCCGTGCCATATCACTGCAAATTACCGCTCAAGCTTAGTTGCCTGCTGGAAATATGCAGACCAACATCACGTAATCACCTTAAGGGTGATACTCTTTAGACAGATATTAAGGGGAGTGCCGCAGACAGATGCGGCCCAGCTCCCTGGAAGAGAGGTGAAAGCAGTGGCAAAGAACACCGGCAAAGGGCACCGCACAGGTGCCGTGAAGGGCCGCAGCGAATTCAAGCACGGCACGACCTGGTTCAAACGCGACACCAAAACGGGTCGCGTACTCAACGGAAGCACTAAGCAGCACAAGGGCGTCCGCAACGAAAAGTAACACCCAACCCGGCGGCCTCTGCCGCCTGCACTAATCGACACTCTCTACACAGAACGGAGGCCATCATGGCCACCTCCACTTTTCACATCAACATCGACGGCAAGCGATACCCGACGTCCGACGACGATCAGCAGGCAGCATCGCTGCTTCGGCTCGCTGGCCGCAACCCGAAGACCCACGACCTATTCCTCACCACCAAGCACGGCATCGAGGAGCGTATCCGAGACGAGCAAATCGTCAATTTGAAGGATGGAGACAAGTTCACCACTCGCCAGAAGGTGCACTTCACGATCGACGGCGAGCCTCACACGTCCTTCGACGACGACCAGGAAGCCGCCGCACTCCTACGGCTCGCAGGAGTCGACCCGGCAAGCTACGACCTCGCCCGGATCGTCCCCACGGGCGGCAGCGAGACGTTCCGCGATGCGGACGTCGTCAAGATCAAGGACGGCGACGAGTTCGTGACCGCCAAACACGTCGGTGGTGTCGCGTGAGCGACCTGCCTGCGCTGAGCATGCAGGCACAACGTTTCATGGATGACATGGCCTCCGTCGGTGCCCCGGTGAGAGCCGAAGAGAACCGGCTGATGTACGAGGTCATGGCGATCGGAGGAGCTCTGGCTGGCCAGAACATCTCGACCGGCGTGAGCCTCTCGGAGGTGCAAGGCTGGCCTCTGACCCCACCGCACTGGGTGCACCTGCCCGACTCAGTCGCCTTCGCCGAAACCAACATGGACGAGACCGACTGCCCGGCGGGGTGGAAGCGTCATTCTCGCGAGTTCAACCTTACTGACACATCAGTGTCTCCAGCTCTCGCCTGGCTCCGGCATGTGCGTGGTTTCATCTCGCTCGCGACCCCGATGGCGGCCTGATATGCGCTACTCCGTAGCCATGACGGGCGAGGCCGAGACCGCGATGCTCAAGCACCTGATCCGCGAGGACGGCCAAGAGGACGTACTCGCCGCCACCTACACCTTCTCCACGGGCAACGAACGGACTACTGCAGTCATCAGGTCGGTAGTCCTTCCGGGCAATGGCGACCGCCTGGTGCACGGGAACGCGTCATTCACTAGCACCTATGTGATACGTGCCGCCACAGAGGCCCAGGCACGTGGCGAGGGCCTGGTGCTGCTGCACTCCCACCCTGGCGGTAATGGCTGGCAGCACCTCAGCGGAATGGACCATGACACCGAGTCCGACTACGAGCGCGTCGCCCGAGGGTTCACCAAGATGCCGCTCCTGGGGATGACACTCGCCGGGCATGACAAAGCCTGGTCCGCCAGACTCTGGTTCGACCGCATGAAGCCGACCTGGGCGGAGTCGGTGCGTTCGGTATCGCCCAAGTTCTCTGTCACCTGGAACAACGCGCTCAGACCAATACCGGCCGTTACTGCCTCACAGGTGCGCACAGTTTCCTCGTGGGGTCACCGCTCGCAGGCTTCTATCTCAAGGCTCCGTGTGCTCGTTGTAGGTTGTGGAAGCGTTGGCCTTGACGTTGCTCAACGACTCGCCGCGACCGGGCTCGCCCAGGTCGGGGTGATGGACTTCGATGCAGTCGAAACTGTAAACCTGGATCGCATGATCGGGGCAACTCGGCTCGACGCAGCACTCGGCCGATCAAAAGTCGCCGTCGCAGCCCGCCTAATGAATTCTGCCGCGACGGCGAAATCGTTTAGAGCGGTTTCTCACGAAATGAGCATCACCGATCCCGAGGGGTTTCGCGTAGCTCTCGACTACGACATCGTCATTTCCTGCGTCGACCGCCCGTGGGCTCGCGCGGTGCTGAACTCGTTGGCGTACGCCGACCTCATTCCCGTCATCGATGGCGGGATCGCTCTCGACGCCTTCCCCGACGGGCGTCTCCGCAGCGGAATCTGGCGCTCACACACTCTCGTCCCGGGGCGCCCCTGCATGCTCTGCCTCGGGCAACTCGATGTCGGCGAAGCCACCCTCGACCGGCAGGGGCTGCTGGATGATCCGAAGTACATCGCGGGCGCCGGACACACGAAACAGACACGGCAGAACGTCGCGGCCCTTTCTGCGAGCGTGAGCGCGGCACTGCTCGCCCAGTTCGTCAGCCTGGCTGCTCACCCCGGAGGCCGGGGCGTTCCCGCCCCATTGCGCTACATGCTCGCACACCACGAACTTGAGCACTCTCCAGCAACTACCGGCGCACACTGCCCCTACGAGTACGAGACGACGAGCGCAGACAACCGCACTCCACTGACTGACCACCAGGACGCCTGGCGCCGCACCGTGGACGAACGGAAATCCCGCCGAGTGTCTCTCCGATTGCGCGCACTTGCCGTCAGCGAACAGATACTGATGCGCGCGATCAGCCGCCTCCACTAGAGCCAGTTGGTGTGTAGCGGGCGTTTACGTTGCGTTTGCAGGGAGGATTCCCCTGCCATCAGATAACCAGCGCCGTCCCACTTCCTTGGAACTGAGACGGTGCTAGCTGCCGCGCATTGCCCAGACATAATTGCCTCATGGGCTACTCAGAGATTGTTTCCACGGCGGCGTTTCTACTGGCGCTTTTCGTGGCCTGGCGGACTTGGCGCTGGGATCGCCCCATCGTCACGGTCTCTGGAAGACAATGGCTGGGCGGCTTGGGAACGGCTGAGCGGGACAAAACCTCCTTCAGCGTCGAAGTCGCCAACAGAGGCAACCACGCCACACAGATTGTCTATGCCTTCTGGCACGTCGAGCGCAGAAACTCTCCCATTCAGGCAATCCCGGCCTCTCATGGGGGAGGCGGGATCCAGTCTCTGTTCCAAGCCCCCAGCGCCTCAAGGGAGCCAGCGTTTCCTTTCATCCTTGACCGGAACCAACGGGAAGCCTGGGACTTTGAGATGAGTCTCGACGGGCTTCGGGACCGCGAAGCCATTACTCGTATGAGGCCAGCGGTGGAGCTCCTATCACGCAAGGACCACCATGTTGTCTACGGAACCTGGCAACAGCCCAAACTTCCATAGAAAGGCTCCGGCCCGTCGCGAACAATGGAACAGGATCCGGCGCTAACGGCCATCTCGACGCGGCACGCCAGGTTCTGGCTGTTTTGGAGACCAGGACCTAGCATCGCCACAGTCGCGCCGGTACCGGTTGTTCTGGATAGGGTTGCACCACTAATCCACTGGCGCAGGAGCGAAAATGACCGAGTCAGACGAGCAGCCGGCGCTGAGATCTTTTGAACTTACGGAAGAACAGTTGGCGGTGCTGCCGCCTTCCATGGGTGGACCCCGACGAAAGACACCGCGAAAGCCCCATGGGCCGTGGCAAGATCCGCCGGAACTCTTGATACCCAACAACGAGATGACTGATGAACTGTGGGCCGCTTGGGAACGGCCTTTGGACCACGAGAAAATACCCTCAAACACGCGAAAAGTCGCGCTTATGTTGTGGCGTCGGGACGGAAATATCTGTCAGGTATGCGGACTCAGCGTGGAGATCCATCTTCGTAAGAATCACCCAGGAATGGCCAGCCCCGACCACATAGTTCCTCTTCGCCGTTACGATCCAAAATACGATGCCTCCCATTTGAACGTGTGGGGCAATGTCCGTCTCACGCATCTTCACTGCAACACAGCCCACCGCGACTTCAGCGCTGAACTGATTGCAGTCGCGGACTATCGTCAGATGTTGCGAACGGCGACACGAGAATACAAAGCCAGAGGCATCGCCCGTCCGCCTGAGACAGGCTGGACGCACCTCCATTCGCCCTACGTAACTCCGGCCTGGGAGCTGGAGCAGGCGACAGGCCGGCCCAGGGGCGCCTTTGGCGAAGAATGGACGACGCCGCTCACGCCCACATGATCGTTGCCTTCGGGGCCGTGCACTCCAGTCCACCCGCCGCTATGGCGCCCGCGTGTCGAAATCAGCGGAGTTGGGCTGGCCAGGATCACCATGAAGTTATGAACGAAAACCCAGAAGAACTCACATGGTCAACGAACCCTAATTTCCCCGGGCATGCGGAACGCCAGGATGAAGGGGAATGGCGCGTCTGCCGCAGCGATGGGGCGCAAGTCGGCTTCATCCTGGCTACGAACACCCCCGGGATTTTGAGGTCGCATCCGTTCCCCACGGGCCAAGCCGCAAATCCACGCTGGTTGAAGTAGAAGGCTTTCAAGAGGCACTGGCTCACTGCTTAGAGAACTTCCGCCCGAGCCCCATATAGCTGGTCCCTTGTCGTCCCGTCCAGCAGGCAACATCCCCTAGACGGCCCCTCACGAACAATGGAACAGGAATGTCCCGCTTCCTTTGAACCGGGACACTCTTTGTGGGGCACTCCCCCAATGCACCGGGGGGCTGGTCAGAGCGGTCGTCCGTAGGGGTAGTCGACCCAGGCTCCGGCACCTTCTTCCGGGCACGCATGGTCTGCACCGTTTACCGTGCTCCAGTAGTCCGCGGGGAAGTGGGCTCCCTGGAGGACGGCGTTCAAGTCGACGCCATACTCCTCGCGCCCGTCGGCGAATCGCGCGTCATATCGAATGCTGCGATAACGACTCTTCAGCCACCGACGTATCTTCCACGATGCAGTGGCTCGGATAGCAATCGGCATTTGTGAACTCATGCCTTCATCCTCGACTGTCCGTCGGTCCTTCTGTTGCGAACCGCTGATGAAAGGCTCAACGGATAATCGAACAAACGTGTCCCACTTCCTTAGAACCGGGACACTCCTAGTGGGACACTCCCCCGCGGGTCGGGATCGTCTAAACGCCGCGTAATCTGGCTGTCCCGTATGTTGTTCCAAAACTCCCGCCACAATCACCTGTCACAGGGACAACTTTCGGTACGGTTTAGGCATGCAGATTGGTTATGCGCGTGTATCAACGGTGAAGCAAGACCTCGCCCGGCAGTTGGATGCCTTGGCGGCCGCCGGCATCGAGACGATCTTCTCAGATAAGAAGTCCGGCGCCACAAGGGATCGCGCGGGGCTCCACGACGCGTTACGTCACGCCAGAGCCGGAGACGTGCTCGTGGTCCATACGCTGGACCGGCTGGGGCGCACAGTGCGGGACACCCTGAACCTGGTCCACGAACTGAAGGAACGCGGCGTCGGAGTCCGCACCTTGGCTGATCCCCTTCCTATCGACACTTCCAACCCGAACAGTCCGATGGCTCAGCTAGCGGTTGTCCTGCTGGCACTCTTCGCGGAGATGGAACGGACCTACGCGGCAGAACGGGCCTCACATGCCCGGGCGGTGGCATCTGCCAACGGCCGGCGTACGGGACGGCCTTCCGTGATCGATGCCGATAAGCTCGAACACGCCGCCTTGCTGCGGGACAAAGGCTTCTCCATGAAGGAGATCACTGCCAAGACCGGGCTGAAACGCACCACCCTTTACCGGCACCTGCCACCCCGCTCCTCCGCCGCTTACCTGGTAACCGATAATGCCCTTTGAGGCGGAAACGTTGAGTTTTCCCTGACCTACGGTGGAACGTTGGTCGTGGCGTTGCTGATGTTTCTGCTCTCCCTCCGAGGAAACGGTGGACATTTTCAGGTGCTTATCAGCATTAGAGGAAAGGGCCTCTGACCGCACCGCTTCAGTGGTGTTCAGGCCAAGGTTTTTGGGCGCTTCGAGCATGCGTAGCGACTGGGCCTGCACTTCGATGATGCGTTCCCGTTCTTGGGCGATTGCCTCGGCCACAGCTGCCCGCTTCTCTGCCCGAACGCCTTACGGGCTACCGGTGGGTAGCCACCCATTAGCCACCCAAGAAGCCCAAAGAGGCGGGCAATGAAACGCCGAAGCACGGTTTCGGAAATTACTCGTCCGGGGTTCGCGTTAACTTTCTAACGCCCCAGGTCTTCTGGGCGGCGTTGCAGTCTCTCCGAGGCTTGGACAGCTGGCCGTATTGCGGCCCTATCCGGGAGAGGGGGTGGTGCGCTTGGGAAAGCATGTCAGGAAATCTTCTGTGGAAACGCAAGAAGCCGCGGAGCGGTTACGGAGTTTGGACTGTACGTAAACCTCTTCGCGGCTTTCTTGCATCTTGTATCTGTGACAATCAAGGACCGGCTTTTCAGCTAGCCCTACCGGTAGTGGTCCAGTTCCAGCTGGGCCACTACTTCTTTAACACCGCAATGCGGATTGAGTGCCATACCGCTAACAACCGTTGCTGGCTTGCTTTGTATTCCCACGAGCACATCCATGCTGACCGTCCCCACGATATCTCAGAGAAACCCGGCTCTCATGGGGGCTGCCCGACAACACTCGCCGCTGGCGCTGCCTCCCCGGCTAATTTTCTCCGTCGGCTCGTGGTCGCGGCCTTCGTTGTCTGGTCTCCGCCACGCGGGCCTGGGTTAGTTCATCGCGTAGCTGGGTGATTTGGCCCTTGTAGGTTTCGTGGAGGTCTTTGACGCGTTGCTCTCCGTGGCTGCGTTCACGTTCCACGTCAGCTCGGGCAGCATCTCGTTCGGCCGTCAGTGTTGCCGCGGTGCTGCGCATCCCGGCAACCGCTTCACGGGCTGCCTCAACGTCGGCCCGGGCGCCGGCCAGCTGGTCACGTGCCTCCGAGGCGGCGGCTTCCTCGCGTTCAGCACGTGCGGTTTGTGCCTCCGCGCGGCTTTCCGCTGCTGCGGCACGCCGCTCTGCTTCAACACGTGCCTTCTCCTCTGCACCGGCCCGTTCGATGGCGGCGTCGCGTTCCTGTTCAGCCTGGTTCAGTCGCACACGGACAGCGTCCACGTCGGTCCGCAGACCGGCAATCTCTGTTTCGGCTTCTTGTCGTTCAGCGGCAGCCGATGCCTGGGCTTGCTCGAGGTCCCGGGCCAGCTGGTCTTCCCTAGTCTGCGCAGCGGCCAGTTCCTCCTGGACGCCCGCGAGATCCTGGGTGAGTTGCTCGCCGGTTCGGACTGCTTCCTCGGCGGCCGCGTCGGCTTCTTCCTTATCGGCCTCCGCGCGGCGTTTAGCCTGCTCGGCCCGGGTGGCCCTCGCGTTCGCGGCCGCTACCTGCTCGGCCGCCTCACTTGCCACCGATTCGATCTGGGCTTCGGCTGCCCCTGGGTCCCCCACCGTTCGCAGCTCTTCCACGAGTGCGGTCAACTGCTGGCCCAGGTGCTCAATCATCCCGCTTACCTGGCCGGTGATCTCACTGGCCCGCTGGCGTGCGGAATCCACGGGGCGCGTCTCCGGCTCTCGGGCGTTGTCCTCGCCGGTGCGTTGACGTGCGCGCCACGCTGAAGCGCGGTTATGAGAGGGGTCATCGCAGTATTCAGGGGGCCTGCCCGTGCCCGCATCTGATGCCATCGCGGGCCGCTGACATCCCGGAAAGCGGCAAAGCCGCGCTGCTACTTCGACCATATTTTCACTCATGACTTCATGATACAGCCTTTCGTTTTCGTCTGAAAGATGAAACATAACGAAATACGAAATACATAACTAAATATGAAACGGTAGTGACGCCAGCTCCCGTGAGCAGACGTGTCAGTTTTCGAAGTGGTCTGCACAAAATGTTCAAAGCCGTCTGCACTGCACAGCTGCCGCCACATGCGGTCCGAGTTTTCCGAGAATGGTTCCCGTGGCGACGGCGCACCCTGGACCCAACAGCCGGCCGCGCCAGCGGACGCCCGAACACCGGTTGATGCGCAGCGGAACCCGGACTGATGGGTTGTGCCCACTGGCGGGCAGGTGGAGCCCTCCGCGGAGCTCAAAGCAGTCCCCATTGGGTACAACCCGCCCCGTCCGCACAGACCCCGGCCCTCCCTGCGTAGGCTGCAAATCCGGTATGGATGAGGAATGTCCGAGCCTGCGAGTACACTAAAGAAATCGAACATATATTCGAATAAAGGTGTGTTGTGGGCGTTATTGTCGGTCCCCGCGTGATAGACGCGGGAGTCTCTTTGTTGTCGGTGCTGATCTCCCCGGTGCCGGTCGCGGCGGGGTACCCGTCGCCGGCGCAGGACTACTTTGATGGCCGGATCGACCTGAACGAACACCTGATCAAAGACATCACCAGCACCTACGTCGTGCGCGTCTCCGGGGACTCGATGGAACGCGCCGGGATCAGTGACGGCGACGAACTGATCGTGAACCGGGCACTGGAGCCGCGCGACGGGTGCGTGGTCATCGCCGTTGTGGACGGGGAACTGACGATCAAACGGCTGCGGATCACCGCCGCCGGCGTGGTGCTCCAGGCCGAGAACCCCTCCTATCCGGACATCCGGGTGCCGGCCCTGTCAGACCTGGTCATCTGGGGTGTCGCCACCAGGTGCCTGCACCATGTCTAGTACCCGTTCTTCCGTTAAACGCGAACCTTGCACCCTGTCCGGGGTGTGGGATGTCTAAGCCGGCGCTGATGCGGCACATGCCGCAGATCGCGCACGTGGACGTGAACTGCTTCTACGCCTCCGCGGAGCGAGCGTTCGACCCGTCCCTGGAGGGCAAGCCCGTCATTGTGCTATCCAACAACGATGGCTGCGCCGTCACCCGCTCCCCCGAAGCCAAAGCCCTCGGCATCCCCATGGGCGAGCCCTGGTTCAAACTCGCACCCCGGGCCAAGGAATGGGGACTGGTCGCCCTGTCCAGCAACTACGAGCTGTACGGGGACATCAGCGCCCGGGTCATGGAACTGCTGGGCCGGTACTCGGCCTGGCTGGAGGTCTACAGCATCGACGAGGCCTTCCTCGGCGTCAAAGGCACCCCCGACGAACTCCTCACCCTCGGCCGGGCAATGAAGGCTGCTGTCCGGCGGAACGTCGGCGTGCCTGTCTGCGTCGGGATCGCCGCCACCAAGACGTTGGCGAAGCTGGCGAACAAGTGGGCGAAGAATAACCCTGGCTTCGGCGGGGTCTGCCACTGGGACTCCATCCCCGCTCAGGAACGCGAAGGGCTCATGGGCCGGCTCTCCGTCATCGAGATCTGGGGCGTCGCGACCCGGCTGACCAAACGCCTGAACTCGATGGGAATCTTCT
>NZ_JBVAYT010000011.1:0-142190 GCF_055412765.1 Pseudarthrobacter xylosi
TCACCATCAGCGGCAACCCGCCCGCAACCAGCGCCACCATCACCGGACTCACCAACGGCACCGCCTACACCTTCACCGTCACCGCCACCAACACCGTGGGCACCTCACCCGCCTCAGCAGCATCGGGCCCCGTCACCCCCGCCGCGGCCGCGACGGCACCCGCGGCACCGACCGCAGTCACCGCCACCGCAGGTAACGCCTCCGCAACCGTGAACTGGACCGCACCCAACAACGGCGGCTCACCCATCACCTCCTACACCGTGACCCCACGCACCGGCACCACCAACCTCACCCCCGTCACCATCANGGCGCTTGACGATGGGTGGGCCAGCCAGTACAATAATGCGCTGCCCGTCCTGAACAAGTACGGGGTTCCGGCCACGATGTACATCTACACGGAGGCGATCAATGACGTTCCGCTCTACATGACGCAGGCCCAAATCCAGGCCTTCGCCAACCGTGGCGACGAGATCGCGTCCCACACCATCACCCACACGGACCTGACCACACTCACCGCCACTCAACGCAATAACGAGCTTTCGCAGAGCAAGGCCACGCTGCAGCAGATGTTTGGTCCGTCAGCCGCGATCGATTTCGCTTCGCCCTACGGGGCGTACAACGCGACGACCACAACGGCGGTAAAGAATTACTACGCCACCCAGCGCAACACCGACGGCGGGTTCAACGCCCGGGCCGGCTTCGATCCGTACAACATCCGGGTGCAGAACGTTGTTTCCACCACCTCGAACGCAACGATCCAGGGTTGGATAAATTCCGCGAAGGCCAACAACACCTGGCTGGTGCTGGTCTACCACGAGGTGGGAGCGAATCTCGGCGGGGATATTTATCACACGGACACGGCCGTGTTCGACTCCCACCTGGCCGCGGTGAAAAACAGCGGGCTGGCCATGGTCACCGTCCGCCAGGGCGCCCAGGCGTTTGCCTCGACAACCACCACGGCACCGGCGGCACCGGCCGGGGTCACCGCCACCGCCGGGAACGCCTCCGCGACCCTGTCCTGGACCGCACCGAACAACGGCGGCTCACCCATCACCTCATACACCGTGACCCCACGCACCGGCACCACCAACCTCACCCCAGTCACCGTCACCGGCAACCCGCCCGCAACCAGCACCACCATCACCGGACTCACCAACGGCACCGCCTACACCTTCACCCTCACCGCCACCAACACCGTCGGCACCTCCCCAGCCTCCCCCGCATCCAACACCGTCACCCCCACCGCTACCGCCACAGGGACCTCAATCACCAACGGCGGATTCGAATCAGGCCTCACCGGCTGGACCACCGGCGGCGTCCGAGCCCCCGTAGCCTCCACCACCGCCCGCACCGGAACCGGCTCCGCCCTCCTGGGCCTGACCTCGGGCGCGGAGCCCCTCGGGGATAGCATCCTGTCCCAGACCATCGCCGTCCCGGCCACCGGGACCCCCACCCTGTCCTTCTGGTACAAGCCCCACACCACCGATGAACCCTGCACCGGAACCGCCTGCCGATACGACTGGATGGAAGGACAACTACGCTCCACCACCGGCACCGTCCTGCGAAGCCTCTTCAAGCGCGCCAGCAACTCCGCCACCTGGACCCTCATCACCGCGGACCTCAGCGCCTACCGAGGGCAGACCATCACCCTCTGGCTCAACGTCCACCTCGACGGAGCCGTCCCCGCAGACGACACCTGGATGTACGTCGACGACGCCACCCTCACCATCAATTAGCTTGCAGATGCACCGGCCCGGCGACGGCAGGAGCGGGGGTCAGACGGAGGCCCCTGATTGTGCCGGGAAGCCGCACGTCACGCGTCAACTTCGAATTGCACGGGCTCGAGCCCGTCGCCGGCCTCCGCGTCCTTGACACTGCATGATGACAGGTGCCATAGTCTTCATATGGACCTGTTGGACAGCTGGACAGCTAGACAAGATCGCATCGTCCGGGTGGGCGCCGCTGAAGCCGTCTTCGCCTCACTCCGGGGGGCCATCGAAGGCGGCAAGATTCCCGTCGGTACGCGCCTGGACTCGGAGACATCGCTAGCCAAGCAGTACGGCGTGAGCCGCACAATGGTCCGCGAAGCCCTGCGCTCATGCACCGCGCTCGGGCTCACCGCCACCCATACCGGAAAGGGCACGTTCGTCATCGCTGACCGGGTTGCCTCTGACCTCAAGCTTGGCAAGTACTCCGCGCGTGCCCTGGTAGAGGCGCGGCCGCACATCGAAGTTCCTGCAGCGGGCTTGGCCGCCGAGCGCCGCAGCAACGAAGACGTGGAGGCACTTCGGGAAATTCTCCAGGAGATGTCCCGCGCGGATGACCTGCAGCAGTGGGTGCTCCTGAACACCGAGTTCCACGCCACGATCGCCCGGTGCAGCGGAAACGGCGTCTTTGAGCAGTTTCTGTCCGACATTGTCGATGCAATGGCGAACCAGTCGAACACGCTCAACCTCGTTGCGGACCGGCGTGCCGAGTCCGGTGAAGAACATGCCCGCATCTTCGAAGCCATCGAGAGGGGCTCGGTGGAAGGCGCACGCGAAGCGATGACCCTACACCTCCATGGCGTGGAATGCGCCTTGAGCACCGTTGTCCCCGGAGGAACGACGCCGGCCGGCCTCATCCCATAGTCCACCGGCCCCCTAAGTCCCCCGTCCCGCCCGCCCTACTCAGGAACAGCTGGCGATCCCGCCCAGCGATTCCCCGCCCGCCTACTCTGCGGTGCAGCTACAACGCGCCTCCCGCACACCCTGAACGTATTCCGTCCTAGCCCGTCAACGAAGCCCTGTGAGGACAAAAATGACCAGCAGCCTGACCGCCATTGATGCCGTTCCGGAGACCCGGTCCGAGCATGACCTTTTGGGTGACCGCGACGTCCCCGTGAACGCCTACTGGGGTGTCCACACGCTCCGCGCCGTGGAAAACTTCCCCATCACCGGGCAACCCCTGTCTTCCAACATGCACCTGGTCCGGGGACTCGCCGCCGTGAAGCTAGCCGCCGCCCGCACCAACCGCGAACTGGGACTACTGGATGCCGAACGCGGCCAGGCAATCGAGCAGGCGTGCACCGACATCATGAACGGCCAACTGGCCGACCAGTTCGTGGTGGACGTCATCCAGGGCGGCGCCGGGACGTCGTCGAACATGAACGCGAACGAGGTCATCGCCAACCGGGCGCTGGAAATCCTGGGCCACCCCAAAGGCGACTACGCCCGCCTGCACCCCAACGACCACGTGAACCTCAGCCAATCCACCAACGACGTCTACCCCACAGCCGTGAAACTGGGAACAATCTTCGCCGGCCGGGAACTGCTGGACGCACTGGCCGAACTCGAAGAAGCCTTCGCCGCCAAAGCACTGGAATTCCGCACCGTGGTGAAGATGGGCCGCACTCAGCTGCAGGACGCCGTCCCCATGACACTGGGCCAGGAGTTCGGCACCTACGCCATCACCATCGGCGAAGACCGGCTGCGCCTCGCCGAGGCGGAACTGCTCATCCACGAAATCAACCTCGGGGCCACAGCCATCGGCACCGGCCTGAACGCGCCCGCCGGCTACACCGAAGCAGCCTGCCGGCACCTGGCCGAGGTCACCGGGCTCCCCCTAGTCACCGCCGTCGACCTCATCGAGGCAACCCAGGATGTGGGCGCCTTTGTGCACCTGTCCGGTGTGCTCAAGCGCGTGGCCGTGAAGCTCTCCAAGATCTGCAACGACCTCCGCCTGCTGTCCTCGGGCCCGCGCGCCGGCTTCGGCGAGATCAACCTGCCGGCCGTCCAGTCCGGCTCCTCCATCATGCCCGGCAAGATCAACCCGGTGATCCCGGAAGTGGTCAGCCAGGTGGCCTACGAGGTCATCGGCAACGACGTCACCATCACCATGGCCGCCGAAGCCGGCCAGCTCCAGCTCAACGCCTTCGAACCCATCATTGTCCACAGCCTCCACAAGAGCATCTCCCACCTCGAAGCTGCCTGCCGCACCCTTTCGGCACGCTGCGTCCGGGGCATCACCGCCAACACCGAGCATCTCCGGCTCACCGTGGAACAGTCAATCGGCCTGGTGACGGCCCTGAATCCCCACCTTGGCTACGCCACGGCCACCGCCATCGCCCAGGAAGCTCTCGCCACGGGCAAGGGAGTGGCCGAACTCGTGCTCGAACACGGCCTGCTTACCGCCGCCCAGCTCCAGGAACTCCTCAGTCCCGAGCGCCTGGCGAACCTCAGCAAGTAGTCCCCAACCGCCCCCTAACCTCGCAAGCTCGGTCAGGGAACCCGGCGGTCGTGGGCCCACCAACCGCCCCCTAACAGCAGACGCCGTTCCCCGGTCGCTTCATCCGATCCGGGGTACCCCGTCGTGCCCAAAATCCCCCGCCGGATTCCGAGAATCGGCCCTCAAAGACGAGGACCGCGCCCCAGACCAGGGCTGAATCGCGGCACTAACCGAAGGATTGTCCTTGAAAAACAAATCGACAAAGTGGATTCTGGCGTCACTCCTGATGGGAATCATCAGCGGCCTGGTATTTCACTGGCTCCTTCCCGGTGATATGCGGGATTCCCTTGTAGCCGTCTTCGACACAGTGACGCATATGTTCCTGAACCTGATCAAGATGATCATTGCCCCATTGATCTTCGCTACGTTGGTCTCGGGCATCGCCGGAGCCGCGAAATCAGCCGGGGTGGGAAAGCTATTCGGGCGCGCAATGATCTGGTTCCTCAGCGCCTCGGCACTGGTGGGCGCGTTCGGCTTCATCATGGCCCACCTGCTCAACGTGGGCTCTGGTCTTCACCTCGTACCAACCGGTGATGCGGTCCTGGAGTCGAAGCCCCTCGATTTCCAGGCGTTCATCACCAACATCATTCCCACCAGCGTTTTCTCAGCCCTGACCACGAACAACCCACTGCAGATCCTTGTATTCGGCGCTCTCTTCGGCATCGCCCTGCTGAATCTCCGGAAGAGTGGCCACTCCTCCATTGCTGATGCGATCGACGAGCTGATGAAGGTCATGTTGAAGGTCACCGGCTATGTGATGCTGGCAGCCCCGGTGGGCGTTTTCGCCGGAATCGCCTCGGCATTCACCGCGAAGGGCCTGGACGCGTTTTCCACCTATGCCTCATTCATCGGCGGATTCTACGTTTCCCTCTCGGCCCTGTGGGTCATCATGATCGGCGTCGCCACGGCGTTCCTCGGCCGTGCGGCTTTCGGGTTGGTGCGAATGGTCCGCGAACCCATGGTCATAGCGTTCGCCACGTCCAGCAGCGAAGCGGCCTTGCCCAAACTCATCGAAGGCCTGACCAAGTTCGGCATCGAAAAACGGACCACCGGGTTCGTGCTGCCGCTGGGATACTCGTTCAACGTTGACGGTTCCATGATGTACATGACCTTCTCTTCCGTCTTCCTCATCAACGCCTACGGCATCGACATGGACCTGGGCCAGCAGATCGCAATGACAGCCATGCTCCTGCTCAGCAGTAAAGGCATGGCCGGCGTTCCCCGGGGTTCGCTTGTGGTTCTCGCCGCCGTCGTGCCGGCCTTCGGAGTCCCGGCTGCCGGCATTGCCGTCCTGTTGGTAGTGGACCAGTTGCTGGATATGGGCCGCACGGCCACTAATATTCTCGGAAATGCCATCGCCACCGCCGTCATCGGCAGGAAACACGACCAAGCCACACCCGAAGCAGACGGGATCCCGGCAGCAGCGGACGCGGACCAGAGCCTGGCTCCCGCCTCCGCTCCCGCAATGCACTGATCGTCTGGCCCTGAAAGGAATTAGAAATGGTTTACTCATTCCCCCAGGATGCGGCCGGGCTCACCAACGTGAGGTCAAGGATCATCGGATATCTCGCCAGCAACGGGGCGAGCAAGGTGTCCGACATCAGCAGCGCCGTCGGGTCCTCCAGGAACAACGTCCGCTACCACCTGGCCGTGCTCGAGGCTGATTCGCTGATCCGCTCCAACATTTCCCCCGGCACAAGGACCGGCTGCACGCCCTTTTATGCCCTTGCACGTGTGACTGCCGAGTCCAGGGAGCGGATCCACTGATCCGCGGCTGACGTACGGCGGCGGGTCTCGCCTGAGGAAGACGACGCGTTTACCTCAGGCGAGAGCGCCGCGAATCACCCGCCAGTCACCACCCGGGTTGACACGGCGTGTGACCAGTGCCATATTTTATGTGTGAACCTGTCAGACAGCCGGACAGCAGGACAGCCTGCGGAGTCCACCCACGAGCAGCCTTCCGGAGCGCAGCCCCTGGCCCGCCTCAGTGCTGCCGAGGCGGTGTTCAACGCCATCCGTTCAGACATCGAGTCCGGTCAGGTCCCGGTAGGTGGAAAGCTCAGCTCCGAGGCCACGCTCTCCCAGCAGTACGGGGTCAGCCGCTCGGTCATCCGCGAGGCACTCCGGTCCTGCACAGCCTTGGGCCTGACCGTCACCAAAACAGGCAAAGGCACGTTTGTGGTTGCCAACAAGGTGGCGAATGACCTAACCCTGGGGCAGTACTCCGCGCGGGACCTCACCGAGGCCCGCCCGCACATCGAAGTTCCGGCAGCGGGACTGGCGGCCCGCCGCCGGACGGAGGAGGAACTCGAGACGCTGCGGCACATTGTGGCCGCCATGACCACTGAGGCGGACCCCGAATCCTGGGTTGCCTTGGACTCCAGCTTCCACGCCGCCATCGCCCGCGCCAGCGGCAACAAAGTGTTCGCCAGCGTGGTGGCCGACATCCGGGGAGCCCTCGCCTTCCAGTCGGAAACCCTGAACATGGTGGCCGACCGCCAGCACGCGTCGGACATCGAGCACCAGCAGATCCTGGCCGCCATCGAGGCAGGTTCCGCCGAGGCCGCAAGCCTGGCCATGGCCGAACACCTGCGCGCCGTGGGCGTGGCCCTCGATTCCATCCTTAACAAGTAGCCCCAAGGAACCCATGCCAGCCCCTGCCCTTTCAGCTGCCCGGACTACTGCCACCGGCACTCCCGCACCCGGCATCACCACCAACATCGCCGCCACCGAAGCCGGTGCGCTCCCGCAGCACGCCCCTCTCGTCGTCGCCACCCGCGACGGCCTGGTGGAGAGCATTCACTACGGCTCGGCCATCGCCACAGCAGCGGACGGCTCAATTCTGGCAACGGCTGGCGACCCTTTGGCCCCGTTCTACCCGCGCTCTTCCCTCAAGCCCTTGCAGGCCGTGGCCATGGTCCGCGCCGGCCTGAACCTCCCCGCGGATCTGCTTGCCCTGGCCGCTGCCAGCCACTCCGGCGGAGCCAAGCACCGCGGCGGCACTCAACGAATCCTCGCCATGCACGGGCTGGCCGTGGGCGACCTCGAGAACAGCACCGACCTGCCCTACGGCGCCAGCGACCGCGAGGACTGGCTCCGCACCGGATTCCTCGCCACGCAACTGACCCAGAACTGCTCGGGCAAGCACGCCGCCATGGCCGCCACGTGTGTTATCAACGGCTGGCCGGTCAAGGGCTATCTCGACCCGTCCCACCCCCTGCAGCAGTTGGTCGCGGCCACCGTCACCGAGCTGACCGGCGAGGATCCCTTCGCCCGCAGCACGGATGGCTGCGGCACCCCGCTCTTCGCCCTCACCCTCCGCGGCATGGCCCGCGCGTTCGGCATCATCGCGGCGGCCGCAGCGATTGCCAGCACCTCCGACGACGGCGGGACCGCCCCGCTGCCTGCGGAAGCCGCCGTCGGACTCGCCATGAGACAACACCCTGACATGGTGGCCGGCGAGAGCCGGGACGTCACCGCCCTGATGCGGCTCCTCCCCGGAGCCGTGGCGAAGGACGGTTTCGAAGGCGTGCAGCTGGTGGGCCTGCCGGATGGCCGCGCAGTGGCCGTAAAGATTTCCGACGGCGGCGACCGCGCCCGGATGCCTGCCACCGTCCACCTGCTTGAATCACTCGGCGTGGACACCGGTCCGCTCGCCGGCATCGCCACCGCCCCTGTCCTGGGCGGCGGCCACAAAGTGGGTCTTCTCCACGCCACCGATTTCCTGCCTGCACCAACCCTGTCCAAACCCGTCAACGAAGCCCTGTGAGGACCCCATCATGACGAATTCCCCCATCCCTGACCATCTCATCGACGGCGGCCACGCGCATGCCTCCGAGTCTGCCCTGCACGCGGAGGACAAGGGGTATCACAAGAACCTCAAACCGCGGCAGATCCAGATGATCGCGATCGGCGGTGCGATCGGTACCGGCCTGTTCCTCGGCGCTGGCGGCCGCCTGAACGCCGCCGGCCCGTCGCTGGTCATCGCCTACGCCGTCTGCGGGTTCTTCGCGTTCCTCATCCTGCGGGCCCTGGGCGAACTGGTCCTGCACCGGCCCTCCTCCGGCTCGTTCGTTTCCTACGCCCGGGAATTCTTCGGCGAGAAAGCCGCGTTCGTGTCCGGCTGGTTCTACTGGATCAACTGGGCCACCACCACCATCGTGGACATCACCGCCGCCGCGCTCTACATGAACTTCTTCGGCCACTACATCCCCTGGATGGCCGAGGTCCCGCAATGGGCCTGGGCCCTGATCGCCCTCCTGGTGGTCCTGGCCCTGAACCTCGTCTCCGTTAAGGTCTTCGGCGAACTCGAATTCTGGTTCGCCATCATCAAAGTCGCAGCCCTGGTGGTCTTCCTCGTTGTCGGCACGTACTTTGTCATCTTCGGCACCCCCGTCGACGGCCAACCCGTGGGCCTGAGCCTGCTCTCGGATAACGGCGGGATCTTCCCCAACGGCCTGCTCCCCATGATCATCCTCATGCAGGGCGTCCTCTTCGCCTACGCCTCCATCGAACTCGTCGGCACCGCCGCCGGCGAGACCGAAAACCCGGAAAAGATCATGCCCAAAGCCATCAACTCCGTGGTCTTCCGCATCGCCGTGTTCTACGTCGGCTCCGTCATCCTCCTCGCCCTCCTCCTCCCGTACACCTCCTACGAGAAGGGCGTCAGCCCCTTCGTGACGTTCTTCGGCTCCATCGGCATCCAAGGCGTGGACGTGATCATGAACCTCGTCGTCCTCACCGCCGCACTCTCCTCCCTGAACGCCGGCCTCTACTCCACCGGCCGGATCCTGCGCTCCATGTCCGTGAACGGCTCCGCCCCCAAATTCGCCGGCCGCATGAACAAAGCCGGCGTCCCCTACGGCGGCATCGCCATCACCGCCGGAGTGTCCCTCCTCGGCGTCCCCCTGAACTACCTCGTGCCGGCGCAGGCCTTCGAAATCGTCCTCAACGTCGCCTCTGTCGGCATCGTCATGACCTGGGCCACCATCGTCCTGTGCCAGATCCAACTCCAACGCTGGGCTGACAAAGGCTGGCTCCAACGCCCCTCCTTCCGGATGTTCGGGGCCCCCTACACCGGCTACCTCTCCCTCCTCTTCCTCGCCGGCGTCCTGATCATGGTCTTCATCGACTCACCCCTGACCATGCTCGTCACCGCCATCGCCTCCGTTCTCATGGTCTTCGGCTGGTACGCCTGCCGGGCACGCATCCGCGAAATCGCCGAAACCCGCGACGGCCACACCGGCACCGCCCCCGTCATCGCCAACCCACCCGCGCAAACTTTCAAGAAGTAGCGCCCTGCCGGCCAGCCGCCAGTGACGCCCGACGGCGGCACCTGGGTTCTACAGACACGGAATCAAGGTGCCGCCGTCGTCGCTTCCAGAATCCTCTTGACGGTTCACAGACGCAGGTCTAACGTCGGCCACATCCCGCTGTTTCAACGGTGAAATCAGTTAAGGAGCGTCAAGATCATGCCGGAATTCATGGACGTTCATCGCAACATGGTCGGAATCACGCAGGAAGCCCTGAGAGCAGCCCACGACGCCGATCTTGCCATTCAAAGCGACGAGAGCGTTGACTTCAAATCTGCCTGGGCCGATCCCGAGTCCGGCCTGGTTTACTGCCTGTCCGAGGCCCCCTCTGCGGAAGCTGTACGGCGTATCCACGAGCGCGCGGGCCACCCCGCCGACGAAGTCCACCCGGTTCCGATCAAAGTCTGATCAGCCAGCAGAGTTCGACGGCGGTACGCCGGGTTCCATTCACCCGGAACCCGGCGTACCGCCGTCGTCCGTTTCCATTTTCCAAGGAGGACCGTGATGGACAATACGGAAGCCAAGATTGTTGTCGGGGTGGACGGCTCCGATTCCTCGGTGCAGGCGCTGCGGTTCGCCGCACGACTGGCGCCCGCCCTCGACGCCCGGATCCACGCCGTGGCCTGCTGGGACTTTCCGCAAATCTACGCCGGCTACATTCCGCCGGACTTTGACGCCTTCGAAGGGGCCGCTGCCAAGACCCTGGCCGAGGCGCTCGGCAAAGCATTCGGGCCGGACCTTCCCGTGAACATCAGCCAGGAGCTGGTCCGCGGCCCCGCGCCCGCCAAGCTGGTCGAAGCCGGTGCGGACGCCGCGATGCTGGTGGTCGGCCGCCGCGGGCACGGCGGAGTCACCGGTATGCATCTGGGGTCTGTGAGCTCAGCATGCGTTTCTCACGCTGCCTGCCCGGTCCTGGTAGTGCATACGGACGCAAGCCACCGACCACACCATCTCTGGAAGGGCTCCAAGGGCGAGAAAACGTCGAGGCTGTAGCCCCGGATCCGCCCGTGCGTAATGCAACGCCCCCGCAACCCCCGTGCGGGAGGTGATCGCCTATGCTCAGCAGAGCGAGTCACACGCGACCTCTGTAAAAGTTCAACGACGAACCACCCGGGAGACACGGCATGACCAACTGGCGGATCAGGGATTTCCATTCAGCAGACCTGGACGGGATCCTGCACCTCTGGGAGTCACTCAAGGCCTCTGATGTTGAGCCCGTCTATGCGCTCTCCGAGGTCCTCGCATCCTGCGAGAAGGACCACGCGGTGGTGGCGGTGCAGGGCGACCAGGTGGTGGGCGCCGCCGTCGGACGCGCCGCACACGACCAGGGCTGGATCGTCTTCCTGGCCACGCTGCCGGAATACCGCGGGCGCGGGATCGGCACATCGCTGCTCGCCGCCGTCGAAAACCGCATGGCCCCGCACGGCCTCAACAAACTCTCCGCGCTGATGCCGGAAGCGGAAACCCGGGTGGAGGCGTTCCTCAGCCGCGGCTTCGCGCTCAAGAAGAACCTGCGCTATTTCGAACGGACCATCCCCGTTCAGCGGCAGGAGCTGGGCGCGCTGGGCCAGCTGGGCGGCCGCATTTTGGCCCGCGACCTGTGGGAGAACGTGGCCGGCATGCGCAAGGAAAAGGAACTCCTGGAGCGCCGGCTGGTGCTGCCCCTCGCCGAGGCCGATCTCGCCGATGAATACGGTGTGGTGCCGCCGCGCGCCGTGGTCCTCTTTGGTCCTCCCGGCACCGGCAAAACCACGTTTGCGAAGGCCATCGCATCCCGGCTCGAGTGGCCGTTCGTGGAGGTCTTCCCGTCCCGGCTGGCCTCCGATCCCAAGGGCCTCGCCGGCGCCCTGCGCGAAACGTTCCTCGAGATCGCGGAGCTGGAACACTGCGTGGTGTTCATCGACGAGGTGGAAGAGATCGCCTCACAGCGTTCGGGCGAACCGCCTTCACCGCTGCAGGGCGTCACGAACGAGCTCCTGAAGATCATTCCGGCGTTCCGTGAACAGCCCGGCCGCCTGTTGGTGTGCGCCACCAACTTCATTCGCGCGCTGGACACTGCCTTCCTTCGCCACGGCCGGTTCGACTACGTCATCCCCATCGGCCTCCCGGACCGCCAGGCCCGCGAAGCCATGTGGCAGCGCTTCATCCCGGCCACCGTGGTGGACGACGTGGACGTGGAGCTCCTGGTGGAACGGACCGAGGGGTTCTCCCCCGCGGACATTGAGTACGCCGCCCGCAGCGCCTCCCAGCGGGCGCTGGAAAAGGCAGTGTACGACGACGGCGGCGCGGCTTCCGGCGGCAATGCTTCAGTCCGCGAGGCCGTCCGGAAGGGGCCCTCCACGCAGGACTACCTCGACGCGATCGGGGAAACCAGGACCACCGTCAGCCAGGAAGTCCACGAGCTGTTCCTTGAGGACATCGACGCGCTGGGGCGGGTCTAAGCCTCCGGGCCCAGGGCCCGAACGTATACCAGGGGCCCCTGCCGTTGGCGCGAACGGACACTTGGGGCCCTGGCCTGTGACGCCCGTGGCGGTTGGCTCATTGCAGTTGATCGCCGTCGCAAAGATATGCACATAGCCATCTACCCTCCCGCTCATTGTCAGACCCTCCGGGGATGATTTAGGTATGGATAGCAGAGCAGCTGTGGCGACGGCGGAGGCCCTTTCGGCGTCTTTCGCTGAGCTCGCTGCACGGCTCCGTGGCGGGGCAGACTGCAAGGGTTCCGGTGCTGATCCGCTGCGGCGGGCGGCGGATGGATTCCTGGACGGGCTGGCGGAGATCTCGCGACTGGACGCGAAAAGTGCCGCCCTGAAGGTCTGGCTGGCTGCCGGTTACAGCGCCGCTGCCGAGGCCCTGGCGGGCCCGGCTGAGTCCCCGCAGGACCACAGGGGCCAGGAGATGGCCGTGGTCGCCGAGGTTGCCTGCGCCATGACGGTCAGTGAACGCTCCGCGGGCGCGCTGCTCGGCGAATCGCACGTCCTGACGACGGCTCTGCAGCTGACGTTGTCCGCGTTGCAGGCCGGGACCATTTCGTGGCAGCACGCGAGGATCATGGTCGACGAAACCATGAACCTGGACCATGCGGGCGCTGCGGCGTTGGAGGCGCATTTTCTGGACCCCGAGGCCGTGAATCCGGCACGGGGCCCGGCCGGGGAAATGGTCCCTGGCCGGTTCCGGGCCAAGGCCCGGACCTGGCGGGAACGGCACCACCCGGTCAGCATCGAAAAACGCCACGCACGCGGTGTCCGGGATCGGCGGGTGGAGTATTCCCCGGACCGGGACGGCATGGCCTGGCTTTCCGCGTACCTGCCCGCCGACCAGGCGGCGGGGATCTGGGACCGCACCACCACCGCCGCCCGAGCCCTCCAAGGACCGGACGAGGACCGGAACCTCAGCCAGCTCCGGGCGGACACCATCGCCACCTTGCTGCTTGAGCGGATCGGCGATGCGGCCGGGGACGTGGACGGGAATGGCGGTGTCCCCTCGCCGCGGGCCCAAGTCCTCGTGACCGTGCCGGTGTTCGCGCTGATGGGCCTCACAAAGGAGCCCGCCATGCTCGACGGATACGGACCTATCCCGCCCTCGATGGCCCGTCGTCTCGTCACCGACGGCGCCGAATCGTTCCACCGCGTCCTGATCGACCCGCGTGATGGTGCTCCGTTGGAGATTGGGCGGAGCAGCTACCGGGTCACGAAAGCCCAACGCCAATGGCTCAGGCTGCGGGACGGCAAGTGCCCGTTTCCGGGCTGCAGCAACCACTCCCTCGACAACGAAGCCGACCACCTCCTCGCCTGGGCCCACGGCGGCACCACCGGGATAACGAATCTCGGCCAGCCCTGCCACAAACACCACAGACTCAGACACATCACCGGTTGGAAGCCCACCACCGCCACCAAGAACGAACCACCCGGCTGGATATCACCCACCGGACGCCGCTACACCAGCGAACACCCCGACTGGGAACCACCCCACTGGCCACCCGGGATGCTTGACGTGTTAGGTCACCAAGAACCTGCTTGTCCACCGCCCGAGGACGCTCTGCCCAAAAGCATCCTGCCCTCACACACGCTGTCCTCGCACACGGTGTCCTCAAGCACTCTGCCCGGATGCCAGCTCCCTGCAAACCCCTCGCCGGGGTGGGCCGAGCTGTGGTCAGTCCTTCAAGAACCGCAGCCTTCCTTGTCCGTAGCTGACTTTCTCTGGTTGACTGCGCAGCCACTCCGCAACGGCGCCGCACCTTGACCCCGTCAGGGAGCGTCAGTAAGGCCGCTTTTGACCACGTAGTTAGTCCCTTTCAGGCGGCACCGTGTCACACAGCCGTCACTGCTCTGGAGCTGGCCACGGCCCGGGCGGTAATCTTTGTCCCATGTCCACAAACCCCCTCAGGCATGCCATGGCCCGCATGGGCGGACGGGATCCACATGAGAAGCACCGAGCCGCCACACCGCTGGAGCTGTTCTTCGACCTGACGTTTGTCATTGCCTTCGGTGTGGCCGGGAGCCAGTTCGCACACGAAATCGCCGAAGCCCACTTCGGCGCCGGACTGCTGGGATTCTCCTTCGCGATGTTCGCCGTGATCTGGGCCTGGATCAACTTCACGTGGTTTGCCAGCGCCTATGACACCGACGACTGGGTGTTCCGCGTGGTCACGATGGTCCAGCTTCTCGGGGTCCTGATCCTGGCCATGGGCATTGAGCCGATGTTCCATTCGCTCGTGGAGGGCGACCACGTGGACAACGCCGTGATGGTGGGCGGCTACGTGATCATGCGCCTGGCCTTGGTCTTCCAGTGGCTGCGCGCGGCACGGCAGGATCCAGCACGGCGGCAGACCTGCCTGCGGTACGCCACGTACCTTGGCGTGGTTCAGCTCGGCTGGATCGCGGTTCTCGTCGTCGAGGCGGATATCCTGACGACGTTCCTCGTGGCTGCGCCCCTGTTCATCCTGGAAATGGCCACACCCTACGCCGCGGAGCGCCGCATGCGCACCCCCTGGCACGCCCACCACATCGCCGAGCGCTACGGGCTACTCGCCATCATTGCGCTTGGCGAATGCCTGATCGGGGCGATCGAAACCCTCCGCGCCATTGTGGCCCACCATGGCTGGAGCGTCGACGCGGCGCTGGTGGGTTTGGGCGGAACGGCCCTCGCGTTCAGCATGTGGTGGATCTACTTCATCCTGCCCGCCGGCCCGGCCCTACATCTCCAGCGCCACCGCTCATTCTTATTCGGCTACGGGCACATGCTCATCTTTGCTGCCATCGCCGCAACTGGCGCCGGGTTGCACGTGGCGGCCTACTATGTCGACCATGAGGCCCACATCAGCGCCGCCGTGGCCGTGGCCAGCATTGCGGTACCGGTAGCGCTGTTCAAAATCTCGCTGACCTGGCTCTTCAGCGTCATGATTTGCGTGGACCGGATCGTCCTAGCCGTGGCGGCCGGCGTCGTTGTCGCGCTGGCGGGCAGCGTAGGACTTGCCGCCGCCGGGGTCTCGGTGCCGGTCTGCCTGCTGGTGATTGTGCTGGCGCTGGGCGTCTCGATTGTCATTGATGAGAGGCGCGGCACCGAACGGATGAACGCAGCCCTGGAGCAGATGAAAGCAGGAGCCTAGGAAGCTCCGGCTGGCCGGCTGTCCGCCGATTCCGGGGTCTGGACCGGCTCGACCACCGGGGCCGGCTCCGCGGCTGGAGCGTCGTCATACGTCAGGTTCTCGTAGTCGGTGTCGTCTTCGTCGTCGAGCCTGTCGTCCAGCTCCTTCAGGAGCCAGGGATTCACCCGGGCAAGGATCTTGCGGACTTCCTCGACGTCGACGGCGGCATACAGCACCGGACGGGCATCCCGGTACTTGGTGACGGGCGGCTTGTCCGGCCACTTCGCGGCCAGAGCCCTGACGCGTTCGGGCAGCGAATTGTGGGCGTTGTCCGCGATCTTCACCAGGGCCGCGTCGTGGTCCTCGGCGATGAAGTGCATCCCGGCCTGGTAGTCATTGGGGTTATCGTGCAGCCGGTTGGTGACCCGCTCGATGATGTCCGCTGCCCGCTCGGAAACGCCCATGTCCAGCAGTGCCTGCCGCGTGATGGGGGTGTCCTCGGCGATGTCATGAAGGTAACCGGCAATCCGGATGTCGTCGTCGAAATCCGCCAGGGCATCACCTACGGCAATCACATGGTCACGGTAAGGGCGCTTGAGCTTGTCCTTCTGCCGGTTGTGGGCCACCTCGGCCAGGACCTTCGCGGTCTCGACAGTGAATCCCGGTTGAGGGACGTGGGCTTCAATGAATTCGGGTTCCGACATGGCTTAAGCCTACGCGCAGGGCCGCAAGTGGCCGTTCGCGGGCCGCTAGGGGCCGCGCCACACCCACGGTTCCCGCGGGAGGTTCGCAGGGCGGAACGCTGCGAGTGCATGTTCCAGCGTCCCGGCCGGCAACCCCAGGGACTGCAGTATGTGGTTCCGTACGTCAGCTGCGGAAGCGCCCGCGCGGGAGAGGTCTGTCAGGGTCACGGCGCCGTCGCGCTTGGCCAGCCGGGCGCCGTCAGAATTCACCACCAGCGGCACATGCGCATATTCCGGAATGGGAATATTCAACAGCGACGCAAGATACGCCTGCCTGGGCGTGGACAGCAGCAGGTCATCGCCCCGCACTACCTGGTCGATGCCCTGTGCCGCGTCATCCACCACGACGGCCAGGTTGTAGGCGGTGACGCCGTCGTTGCGGCGGAGGACAAAATCGTCCACCACGCCGGTGAAATCGCCGTGCAGCAGATCCCGTACGGCGTACTCCGTTGCCTCGGCACGAAGCCGGATGGCGGCAGGCCGGGTGGAGCGTTTGAACTCCAGCTCAGCAGGGTCGAGGTCCCGGCAGGTGCCCGGGTAGGCGCCCTGCGGGGCGTGCGGCGCTGACGGCGCCTCCTGGATTTCGCGTCGCGTGCAGAAGCATTCGTAGGTGAGGCCTGCCGCAGTCAGCTGCCCGATCGCTTCGGTGTAGACGGCAGCCCGGTCCGTCTGGCGCACGACGGCGCCGTCCCACGTCACGCCCACGGCTTCCAGGTCGCGGAGCTGCTCCGCCTCAGCGCCCGCCCGCGCCCGGTCAAGGTCCTCGACGCGCAGCAGGAAGTCGCGTCCCGTGGACCGGGCAAACAGCCAGGCGAGCATCGCGGTGCGGAGATTGCCTACATGGAGTTCGCCGGAGGGGCTGGGGGCAAAGCGTCCGGCTGGGTTCATGGATCAACCCTAGTCCGGACAGCACAAGAGCCCCTCAGCTACCGATGACTTCGGGGATCCGACGTCGGTGGCTCAGGGGCTCTTGCCGTGTGTGCAGAATGACCGTGGTGTGAACAAGTGTCAATCAGCGGCGTCCTCCTTGCGGGAGGCGGTGTCCAGTTGCCGGGTGGTGTGCCGGTGTTCCTGTAGCCTGCGGGATTCGGCGGTAGCCTTAGCCCTTGTTGCCACAATTTGAGCAGACACTCTACAGTTGGCACAACCGGCATGTATTTCGCTGGTCAGTCTGACCAATAACAGCCACACACTCCGACAGGAACTGATCAGATTGCAGCAATTGGACCCCACGGATAAACGCATCCTCAACGCCCTGGACGAGGACCCCCGCGTCCCCATCATGGTGCTGGCGCAACGGCTGGGCCTTGCGCGCGGGACCGTCCAGTCGCGCCTGGAGCGGATGTCGGCGTCGGGCGCCCTTCGTCCCAACAGCAGCCGGGTGCTCCCCTCCGCCTTGGGCCGGGGTGTGGCGGCGGCCGTCAGCGCCGAACTGGACCAGAGCCACCTCAACGAAGCGATCGCGGCGCTCCGCATGATCCCCGAGGTCCTGGAATGCCACGCCCCTGCCGGCGACACCGACCTGCTGATCCGGGTGGTGGCCACCAGCCCGGACGACCTCTACCGCGTGTCCGAGGAGATCCGGCTTTGCCCTGGAATCGTCCGCACCTCCACCAGCATGTTCCTGCGCGAGGTCATCCCGTACCGCACCACCGGACTGCTGCAGGACTGAGTTCGTCTCTCTGGGCCGCGCACTCCAACCCGTACGGGGAGCTCTCCCCATCGCCTGCTCGGGCGCATCGCAGCTAGGCTGGCACGGGAATCCATTCAGGGGGAAACATGGCGGGGAACTTTTACGGCGGCGACGTTGCCCAGTTGCGGCAGCTCGCCAAGGACCTGGCAGGCGGCGCCACCAGGCTGAACCTGCTCGGCCAGCAGCTCACCAGCGTCATCGGCACAGGCACCTGGAAAGGGCACGACGCCGGGCGCTTCCGGAGCGATTGGACCTCGTCGCACCTAAAGCTGCTGAAGTCGGCAACAGCCGGGCTTGAGTCGGCCTCCAAGTCGCTGCTAGCCAATGCGGACGAGCAGGAAAAGGCCAGCAATAGCGGCGGTGGCGGTTCTGGCGGCAGCGGCCCCGGGGGCAGCGGTTCGGGTCAAGGCGCCGCCCAGGATCTGACTGACCGCTTGAACGGCATGACACCTGAAGAACGCCAGGAATATCTCAGCAGCGACGAATTCAGGCAATGGGCCCTGGACAACCCTGAGGGTGCCAAGGCCGCCATGGACGCCGCCGCCGACTCCGGCCTGATCGACAAAAACTCCGAAGAATACGCGGATTTCCTCAACTCCTATTGGAACAACCAAGCCATGCTGGACATGGGGATCGACCCTTCCAGCTGGGACACATCCAAGGGCACGGAACACAACTGGGAAACCATCAAGAAGGTTTACGACTTTTACGGCCAGGCCTATCTTTCCAACCCGGACCTACAGTGGGCCGGCATGGCCAACATGATCGGCCCGTCCTTCGCTGGCGGGTTCAAGGACATGGCCATGCTGCGGGACCTTGCACAGCAGATCGCGGACAATCCGGCCTCGGACGTCCCTCTTCCCATCCTTGACCAGATCGAACAGCTCGCCGGGATGACCGACGCGGAGATCCGTTACTACGAAACCAGCATGCTGGACATGAACAAGGAGATCTTCCTCGACCAGGCCCGCCAGCACCAGGCCTACATGAACGGCGGAATCGACGAGATCAACCGGCTGCAGGACTCTGGCGCCATTGATTCCAAAACTGCGGAGGCCTGGGCCAACATCGATTCGGGCAACCCGGCCCTCATCCAGGAGGGAAACACCTCCCTGCTGTACCGCGAACAGAACGAGATCATCGCGGACGACTACGACAACATGCGCAACCACCCTGGCGGGGAAGCCGTGACGTACCTGGTCACGCTGGCCGGCGAGCCGTCCATTCCCGGGGCGAAGAGCTACCCGGAGGTCTTCCCTTACAGCTTCAGCGTGGAGAGCCCCGGGCCGGAAAACGTGCCGTTCACCAACTGGGACAACCCCACCCAATTCCGCACGGACTTCACCACCGGCTTCCCGGACGGGAACATCTCCAACGCCGACCAGCGCTGGGAACTCATCAGGCAGGACACCCTTCCGGCCTACCAGGACCTGCTTGCGACGGATCCCGCACGGGCTGAGCAGATCATCGCCTCCGACTTCAATGACCGCGTGGACCAGTACAGGCCAATCAACAACATCCCTGGCATCATGGACCGCTTTGTGGATGGCTTCGGCGCGGAGGTGCACCAGTGACGTCCGCAACCGCGTCCTCGCTCCTGAGGCGGCAGGCCGCCGTCGTACTTCTTGCACTGTCCGCTTGCCTCGCCCTGCCCGGCTGCCAGATCAGCGGCACCGCCACCGAACCGACCTCTCAAGGGAGCACCATGAGCACCTCGGAATTCTCCACCCTCGACGCCGCCGGAGTGGCCGCCATCCGGGAGTCCAAGACCGCACGGCTGGACATGAGCTCGGGACGGCTGGAAAAGGCTGCTGTACGGGTCACCGAAGACAGCTATGGGCCCGAGATCAACACCCGGGACTCGGGAAAGATCAAATTCACCATCGTTGCCCCGAGCGGCGAGATCAGTGGAGAAACGGACCGGATCCGATTCAACACCACTGACAAACGGCCGGACTTCAGCGAGGTCACCTACTTCCTCACCGCCAACTCCCCAGACGAGTATTTTGAGCTCATCCGGGACGGCGTGGAACGGTACGGGGTCAACGCCGACTCCGCCGAACGCTGGATCGCCGGCGCCCAGCGGGACCCCGAACGAAAGAGCGACTTTTCCATCACCTCAGGGACGGACACGGGGCTGGAAGTGAACTACGACCTCCGCTACGACGGCACCAAGGACACCCAGGTGATCATCGTCCATGTCAGCCCGGCAGCCTAGGCAACGTGGCGTGCGGACCGTCGGCGCGATGAAGACCCGCGCTACACCGGCGGGCCGGCGTTGGACTTCAGGTTCTTCATCACCAGGGTGGACGTCAGCCGCTCAACACCCGGCAATGAGGTGAGCTCGGCGTCGTAAAAGCGCTGGTAGGCAGGCAGGTCCTCGGCGATGACCTTCAACAGGTAGTCCGGGGATCCGAACAGCCGCTGGGCCTCCACGATGTTGGGATTGTCCGCCACCCGGTTTTCGAAGATCTCCATCGTGGAGCGGTCCACCTGACGCAAAGTGACGAACACAATGGCCTCGAAACCCAGCCCGACGGCGGCCGGATCAATGTCCGCCTTGTAGCCGCGGATCACGCCCGACGTCTCCAGGTCCCGGAGCCTCCGGTGGCATGGCGCCACCGTGAGCCCGACCTTCGCAGCCAGCGCCGTGGCAGTCATCCGGCCATCCTCTTTCAGGTGGCGCAAGATATTCCTATCAATATGGTCAATCACGCAAAAATCTTACCAAAACCAGGCCACGGGCAGCGAAAATGGTAAGCACTTATGGCCGGATACTTCATAAGGTTTGTCCTGTACCTAATCGGACAGGAGCCCGCCATGAATCCCCAGTTGTTTGTCGCCTTTGTGCTGGTGGCCGTCGCCCTCGCCTGCACCCCCGGCGTGGACTGGGCGTATTCCATCACGGCCGGCCTGCGGCAGCGCAGCTTTGTCCCGGCCGTGGCCGGACTTTGCGGCGGCTATGTCCTACATACGCTGCTGATGGTGGCAGGCCTGGCGGCCCTGCTGTCCGGCCTGCCGGGCGTCCTAGGCTGGCTCACGGTGGTCGGCGCAGGCTACCTGCTGTGGCTGGGCGTCAGCACCCTCCGCTCCTGGCGCGGCGCCTCCTTCAGTGCGGCAGGCGCCGTCGGGAAGCCCGCCAACCAGCTCCGCACCTTCCTGCAGGGCATGGGCACCAGCGGCATCAACCCCAAGGGGCTGCTGTTCTTTGTGGCGCTGGTGCCGCAGTTCGTCAGCCCGGAGGCCTCACTCCCGGTCCCCGTGCAGTCCGGCCTGCTGGGCCTGACGTTTGTCCTGCTGGCCGGGACCGTCTATACGTGTGTGGCGCTGCTGGCGCGCAAGCTCCTGCAGTCCCGGCCCGGCGCCGCGCGGACAGTCACACTGGCCAGCGGCATCATCATGGTTGCCCTGGGCGTTGCGCTCCTCGCAGAGCAGCTGGTTCCGCTGGTTGCCGGGCTCACGCAAGCCTAGGTTTTGCGCTCCATAAACCATTCCGTGAACTCCGAGGCCCGCCCGTCCGGTTCAAGGCGGATGACCCACAGGTTGTCGTAGCTGGGACTGTCACCGAGGTAGTCCGTGAAACCCTGCACAAAGGCCAGCCCGCCGTCGGTCCCCAGCCCACTGTCCGCCCTCAACAGTGTCCAGTCGAAGGTCCAATTCCCCGGTTGGTCCGCCGCCGCTAGCCAGCGGTCCACGATCTGCTCGCGCCCCCGCCATGCATCGGCATCGTGCGGCCGGGTGGCGTACACGGCTTCCTCGGTGAACAGCGCTCGGATGTGGTCCGGGTTGTTGGTGGTCCACGCGGCGATGTACTTTTCCATCCAGGACCGGAGTGCGTCGCTCATGCCTCCGTTGTACTACGGGGCGGCTTGGTCCACAAGGCAGGTTCACAAGGCCAGTCCGCGAGGCAGTTCCATCAGGCCACCCGCAACCCGACGCCTATTTCCCGTCCAGGTTTTCCCACTCCTGCTCCCAGAGCCGGCGCTCGCCAACGTCCTTGCGAATGACTTCGAACGTCTCCAGCTCCGCCGGCCGGCCGCGGAGCCAGTCCCGCGGGTTGAGGGACTTGCGGCCGTTGTCCAGCACCAGCAGGGCACGGTCGGTGAGGGCATCGTTGCGGAGCACCACGTCTGTCTTCCGGCGGCGGAGGACCTCCTTCAGCGCGTCGTGCGCTTGTGCGTGGGCGCCGAGCCGCCGCAGCGCCCGCCCCCGGAGCAGCAGCAACGCCGCCGAGAGGTCATCGGAGTTCAGCAGCCCCTCCGTCCAGATCACCACTTCCTTGTCGCGTCCCAGCGCGAACGCCAGCGCGCAGCGCGCCAGTGCTGACGGCAACGACGGCGGCAGCCCGGCCGCCGTCTGCAGCGCGGCTTCCAGCTGGCCCGTCTCCCGCAAGGAGTGCGACAGGGCCAGGAAGACCGACTCCTGACTGAAGAGCACGGGGACTTCGATGCGCTCGGCCACCTCCACCCGCGTGACCACACGCGTGAGGTACGTGGCCGCATACTGGTTGGCGTCGTCGCCGTTCCTGATGGACAACCCCCGCTGGAGGAGTTCTGACGCACGCAGGTAGCCGCCGTGCTGGTACGACAGGAGGCCCGCCATAACGGAGCAGAGCCCGGCCCAGCCCGGGTAGGCCCGGCCCGCGGCGATGAGCCGCTCCGGTTCCTTGCCGGTGAAGATGGCATCGTGCACGGCCTTGGCCGCTTTGCCGGGCATCCGCCTGAGCCTGGGGACCTCGCCGTCCACGGCGATCAACGCGGCGTCCCGGCCGCCCAGCACACCATGGATCAGCCCGCCCACGCTGCCCGCGAGTTCCCGGACGGGCGTTTGGAACTGGACGTTCCCGAACGGCGTTAGGTCCCGGGTGTCCCGGTAAATCGGTCCTCTGGCATCCCCCGCGGTCATTTCTCCATGCTACGTGGCGGGCCTGCGCGAGCCCTACGTGGCGGCGGCGACCCAGAGCCCGATCACCCAGGTGCTGGCCGCCAGGCACGCCAGCCCGAACTCCACCAGCATGCCCAGGCCGGTGGCCTTCAGGGCAGCCCAGCTGGTGGACGTTGCCGTGGCAAAGTTCCGGGTACGGAGGAATTCGCTGAGCAGCAGGCCCACGGCGAACCCCACAAAGAGCCCCACCACCGGGATGATGAACATGCCGGCCACACCCGCCGCCAGGCCGATCACCACGCTGCGGTTGGGGATGCTGTGCTGCCTGAGCTTCCGTCCGGTCAGCACCGCACTGGCAGCCATGCCGGCGAGCACAAACACCATTCCCACCGCGAAGACCACCCAGCCAGCGGTTCCGGCACCGCCCCAGATGGCCCACGCCAGCAGGCTGAGCCCGATCAGGAAGCTGCCGGGCAGGACGGGGATGATGGTGCCCGCCACCCCCACCAGGATCGCCAGGCCGCACAGGACACTCACCACGGTTTCGGAGTTCATGAGCCCCAGTTTAGGGCGGCGCAGCGGTCAGCTTCGCCGCTTAACGCCCGACGGCGGTGCGTCCCCTGGGCGGGGAGGCACCGCCGTCGGGCGTTGTGTCAGGGTGTGGCTGCGGAGGCTACTCGGCTTCCACGGCGGCGGCGACGGCGGCCGTCACGGCCGGGGCGACGCGCGGATCCAGCGGGCTGGGCACGATATAGTCCGCCGAAAGGTCAGCTTCCGCGAGTTCGGCAATGGCTCGTGCTGCGGCAAGCTTCATGGCCGGCGTGATCCGGCGGGCACCGGCGTCCAGTGCGCCGCGGAAGATTCCGGGGAACGCCAGGACGTTGTTGATCTGGTTGGGGAAATCGCTGCGGCCGGTGGCCACCACGGCGGCGTACTTGGCAGCCACCTCGGGCAGGACTTCGGGGTCCGGGTTGGAGAGGGCGAACACGATCGAGTCGGCGTTCATCAACTTCAGGTGCGTCTCGTCCAGCTTCGAGGAGGAAACCCCGATGAACACGTCGGCGCCAAGCAGCGCTTCGCCCGGCCCGCCCGTGACGCCGCGGGGGTTGCTGCGCTGCGCCATCTGGGACTTCTTGCTCTGCGTGTCAGCGGCGATGTCGGCCCGCTCCCGGTTGATGACGCCCTTGGAGTCGAGCAGGACAACATCCGTGATGCCGGCGGCGAGCAGGATTTCGGCGACGGCGATGCCTGCAGCTCCGGCGCCGGAAACTACCACGCGGAGGTCTGCGAGTTCGCGGCCGGTTACCTTGGCGGCGTTCGTCAGGGCGGCGAGGGCCACCACGGCCGTGCCGTGCTGGTCATCGTGCATGACCGGGCAGTCCAGCGCCTCGATCAGCTTCTCTTCCAGCTCAAAGCAACGGGGAGCCGAGATGTCCTCAAGGTTGACCGCGCCGAAGCTGGGGCGGAGACGGACCAGGGTTTCCACAATCTCATCAACTTCCGTGGTGTTCAGGACCAGGGGAATGGAATCCAGCTCGCCAAAGGTCTTGAACAGGGCAGACTTGCCCTCCATTACGGGCAGTGAGGCGGCGGCCCCGATGTTGCCCAGACCCAGCACCGCGGTGCCGTCGCTGACCACAACCACCAGGCGCTGCGCCCACGTGAGGGTCTTGGCGAGTTCCGGGTTGTTGTGGATGGCGCGGCTGACCTCGGCGACTCCGGGGGTGTAGGCGATGGACAGGTCGCGCTTGTTGGACAGCGGGACCGTGCTGGTCACCGAAAGTTTCCCGCCCTGGTGGGCATCGAAGATCTCGGCCTCGGTCAGGGCAGTAGCTGCTGAATTGTCGGTCGGTGCGATTGCGTCAATGGACACGTCGTTGTCTCCTGGGGCTAGCCGTGGGCGCACGGCGCAGAAAGGCTCAAGCACAGGGAGGCTCAAGGTGGAATTCGTTGCTTCTTGGGCCCAGAGGTGGCGGGCCCGGTGTGAAGCCCTTGCAGATGCGGGTTGCCAGCCACTCCGGTCCTGCAATACTAAGCACCGCTGGCGGGCAGAAAAGTGCAGCCGTGGCGTAAAAATGCATGCTAAATCGTTTAATCGGGCATATTTGTGACCCACGTCACGGCATAAAAACGTCTTTATTGGCCCTCTGGTCTAGACCGGTTACGCCGATCGGTGGGCGGCCCGGGCCCCGGAAGCCACCGGAGCGAGCAGTGTGCAGGCCTTTTTGAGGTCCTCTTCGGCCTCAAACAGCGAAAGCCGGCGGTTGCGGACGGACTGGACCAGACCAGTGACGGTCAGCAGGAGCACCCGGGCCGCTACGGCGTCGTCGGAGGCGGTGGCCACCGCCGTTTCGCTCAGCGCATCGATTTCATGCAGGAGTGCGGTGGTGTCCCTGTCCTTGAGGTAGACGCAGCGGCTCAGGCACTGCTCGACCGCCGGCTGCATCACCCGCATATGGAAGATCTCCATGACCACACCGGTGAGGGCCTTGCCGCCGAAGCTGGCCGCTGACGTGCGGGCGCGGCCCTGAAGCTCGTCCAGCTGCTGGCGGTAGAGGGAGAGCATCAGGTGGTTGGCGGTGGGGAAATAGCGGTAGACGGTTCCCAGCGGCACGCCGGACTTTTCTGAAATGCCCGCGAGGTCCACGGACTCCAGCCCCTTGCGGGCAAACCCTGCGGCAGATTCAAGGACGCGAGTGTAGCGCAGCCGCTGGCGCGGGGTGGAGGGCCGGGCGGCCATGGACGGATGGGCTGAAAGTGTCTCGGGCATCAGGGTTCCGGGGTTGTGTTTTTATGGTGCAGCGGCAGGGAGAGTCCTCATCCCGTGGGCCTGCAGTCCGCCTCAACTATACGGCACGGGCAAATGCCGGAGTCAGTCGACCCCCTTGATTTTGACCACGAACACGGCACCCAGCAGGCCGATGACGGCCGCCGTGGTGAACAACGTGACGTACCCGCCGAAGTACGTCACGGCGAGGAATGCGAGGACGGGCGCGAACACCTGAGGCAGCGAGTTGGCTACGTTGATGACGCCCATATCCTTGCCACGATCGGCAGCCTGCGGCAGCACCTGCGTCAGCAGCGCGAAGTCGACGGCAAGGTAGGCGCCAAACCCCACGCCCAGGATGCCGGCTCCAATAAGGGCGCCGGTCCACACAGGGAAGAAAGCCATTGTCAGTCCCGCCGCGGCAATGATGGCGGAGGACCCGATCACAAACGGCTTCCGCCGGCCCAGCCGGTCGCTCCACGGCCCCGCTATCACCGCGGTAATCATCACCATCACCGCGTAAATGCCGGTCAAGGTCAGGACCCCCAGGGCCGGGTCCTCGTGCTTGAGGACGTCCCGGAGGAAAAAGAGCAGGTAGACGATGGTCATCTGGTTGCAGACGTTGACCAGGAATCGGGTGAGCCAGGCCCAGGCGAAGTCCGGGTGGCGGGCAGGGCTGATCCAGAAGCCGCGCAGGAAGCTGCCCCACGCGAACGGCGGGCGGTCTTCACGCGCCAGCGGCGGGTCATTCCGGTGGAACAGGTACGGCAGCACGGAGAACAGCAGGGCGGCCGCACACATGGTGTAACCCACCATGAAGTTTCCCGAGACCACCGCCCCGAAGACCGCGCCGAGGAGGATGCCCACCGTCTGGCCCATCGCCGCCAGTCCGCCCACGCCGCCGCGCTGCAGGACAGGCACCCTGTCCGGGACGGCGGCGGTAATGGCGGCGTACGCGGCGTTGGCGCCCAGCTGGACCAGACACCAGAACAGGACCATCAGGGCAACAGCAGTAGCACCGGACATCGCCAGCAAGGCAGCGGTGGCCAGGATGGCGCCGGCCAGGACCCAGGGCGCACGCCGGCCGAAACCTGAGACCGTCCGGTCGGAAAGTGCACCGAACAGCGGATTGGCCACCAGCGACACAGCGGCGCCACACCCTGTCACGAGGGACAGGATGGCTTCCTTATTGGCCTCGTCGATGCCGATGGCCTGCTGGCCGATAAAAACGTTGATGGGACCAAAGAAGGCCGCGTTAATGCCGACGTTGACCAGCACCAGCCCGGTCACCCAGCGCGCGGTGACCTTCTGCGTCGGCTCGGCGAGCGCCGCCGTCGAACTTTCCCGGCCCGCTCCGGGAACCGCCGCAGCGCTGGGATCCGGGGCTGCGGGTGTGTCGGACAGGCTCATGCTGGTTCCCCCTGGAACGGTTGGTGATTCTGAAAATCAGACTATCGTGGGCTGCAACGCCCCGCTTGTCATACGGCGCTTGCCTCGTGTGGCTATGCACAGCGCCCCGCCCACCACGACACCGAACACCTGGAGATCCAATGACCGCATCTGCTGCAGGCAACACCACCAGCCCCGTCAACACCGCCGATCTGTACGACGAGCGCGGCGAGGAACTGGCGTCCGTATCACTCCAGTTCCAGTCCCTCGGCGGCCGTTCACACTTCAGTGGCCCGGTCCGGACCATCCGTTGCTTCCAGGACAACGCCCTGGTCAAGTCCACGCTGGCCACCCCCGGCAACGGCGCCGTGCTGGTGGTGGACGGCGGCGGTTCGCTGGGCACCGCCCTGATGGGGGACATGATCGCCGAGAGCGCCGTGGCGAACGGCTGGGCCGGCGTCGTGATCAACGGCGCCATCCGCGACCGCGAGGCTATCGCCCAATTGGATCTCGGCGTCAAGGCACTGGGCAGCAACCCGCGCAAGAGCGCCAAAGCCGGCGCCGGTGAGGTTGATGTGGATGTAGTGCTCGACGGCGTGACCTTCCGTCCCGGCGTCACGGTCTGGTGCGATCCGGACGGCATTCTCGTGGAGCGCTGATCGAGGTCCCCCGGCTGTGGGGGTGGGGCGGAGTCGGGTCGGGGCTGCGGCTGCGGCTGCGGCTGCGGCTGCGGCTGCGGCTGCGGCTGCGGCTGCGGCTGCGGAAGAAATATCTGGCAGCGGGAATGAAACGGGAACTAACATAGTTACTGAAAGCAACTATCGAGCGTGATCCCTTAAATCTTTCCTGGAGAAGCCATGTCCAAAACAACCGCTGTGCGTGCCGCCGGCGAAACCCTGACACAGCGTCAGATCGTCACCGTGATGGTGGGGCTGATGCTGGGCATGTTCCTGGCATCGCTGGACCAGACCATCGTGTCCACCTCCATCTACACCATCGCCAACGACCTCGACGGGCTGTCCCTGCAGGCGTGGGCCACCACCGCCTACCTCATCACCTCAACCGTCAGCACTCCGCTGTACGGCAAGCTGAGCGACATTTTCGGCCGCCGCCCGCTGTACCTGATCGCCATCGTCATTTTCCTGGCTGGCTCGCTCTACGCCGGGTCAGTGCACTCCATGACGGAACTGGCCATCGCCCGCGGCGTGCAGGGCCTGGGCGCCGGCGGCCTGCTGGCTCTCGCGCTGACCATCATCGGCGACATCGTATCCCTCAAGGACCGGGCCAAGTACCAGGGCTACTTTATGTCGGTATTCGGCATCTCCTCCGTGCTCGGCCCGGTAGTGGGCGGCGCGTTCGCAGGGTCCGCCAACATCCTGGGCTTTGACGGCTGGCGCTGGGTCTTCTTCATCAACCTGCCCATCGGCCTGGCGGCCCTGGCCGTGGTGTTTATGTTCCTGCACCTGCCTGCCAAGCACGTGAAGCAGAAAATCGACTACTTCGGCGCGGCCGCCATCACGCTCGCCATCGTCCCGCTGCTGTTGGTGGCGGAACAGGGCCGCAGCTGGGGCTTTACATCGCTGAACTCCTTCCTCTGCTACGGCCTGGGCGCGGTGGGCATCATCTGGTTCCTGCTGGCCGAAAAGCGCGCCGGGGACTACGCCCTGATCCCGCTCCGGCTCTTCCGGAACGCTACTTTTGGCCTGTCCTCGCTGCTGAACTTCATCATCGGCATCGGCATGTTCGGCGCCATCGCCATGCTGCCCATGTACCTGCAGCTGGTCAAGGGGCTCACACCCACCGAAGCCGGCCTGATGATGATCACCTTCACGCTGGGCATCCTGACCGGCTCCATCACCGCGGGCCGCACCATTTCGGCGTCGGGCACGTACCGGATCTTCCCCATCGTGGGCACCGGCATCCTCACCGCTGCCGCCGTGACCATGGGCCTGTCCCTGGGCGTGGATACGGATCTGTGGGTTCCCGGCGTAATCGCCGTGTTCTTCGGCATGGGCCTGGGTTTCTGCATGCAGCCGCTCACGCTGGCCATGCAGGTCTCCGTGCCTCCGAAGGACATGGGCGTGGGGACGTCCTCCGCCGCGTTCTTCCGCTCCATGGGCGGCGCCGTGGGCACGGCCGTGTTCATCTCCATGCTGTTCAGCCTGGCCGCGAGCAGGATCGCCGACACGATGAAGTCCGCTATGTCCAGTGCCGACTACCAGGCCGTGCTGCGCGACCCGGCCGTGGCGGCGGACCCCGCGAACGCCAAGCTCTACGAGTTCTTCCAGAACGGGGCGTCGAACGAATCGCTCAATGACACCAGCTGGCTCCACTCCGCCAACAGCGTGCTCACCCGGCCCATCACCGAGGGCTTCGCGTACGCGATCGACACTGTGATGATCACCGCGGCCGTCCTCACCGGGATCGCGTTCCTGATCAGCTTCGCGCTGCCGAACAAGAAGCTGACGGACCCGAAAGTAGCCCCGCGGGGAGATGCAGCTGCGGTGCCGGCCCACTAAGCCGCCTCCCCTGAAACAGGCAGACGACGACGGCGGCGCACCCCGCCGTCGTCGTCTTTCTGTTTCGTAGGGCAAGAGTTCCTGAGTGGAACGACGGGCGGTGGCGTGCCACACTGTTTAGCGCGTGTGCGCCGGCCTCTGAGCCGGTACCGCAGCCGACGACGTCCGCACCGCATCCACCCGACCCCCAAACCCAGGGAGCAGCATGCCCACCGCCACGGAGCAGACAACCGCCAAGATCCCGCAGCGGGTGATCTGGCTGGCACTGGCAGGCGCGGTAGGCGGCTTCCTGTTCGGCTTCGACTCGTCCGTGGTGAACGGTGCAGTGGATGCCATCAAGGATGAGTTCGCGCTGTCCGAGGCCGTGACCGGCTTCGCCGTGGCCGTCGCACTGTTGGGCTGCGCCGCCGGTGCGTTCCTCGCCGGCAAGGTGGCCGACCGCTACGGCCGCATTCCCGCCATGAAGCTCGGCGCGCTGCTGTTCCTGGTCAGCGCCGTCGGAACCGGCTTCGCCTTCGGCGTCTGGGACCTGATCTTCTGGCGCCTGGTGGGCGGCCTGGGCATCGGCCTGGCTTCGGTGATCGCGCCGGCCTACATTTCCGAGATTTCGCCGCGGCAGGTCCGTGGCCGGCTGGCCTCGCTGCAGCAACTGGCCATCACCACCGGTATTTTCGCCGCACTCCTGTCCGACGCGCTCTTCGCCACCACCGCCGGCGGCGCGGACCAAGCGTTCTGGCTGGGCCTGGAAGCCTGGCGCTGGATGTTCCTCGCCGCAGCGGTTCCCGCCGTGGTGTACGGCTGGATCGCCTACACGCTCCCGGAATCCCCGCGGTTCCTGGTGTTCCAGGGCAAGGAAGACGAAGCCCGGAAGGTCTTCGACTCCATCGCCCCGGCCGAGGACACCGACCGGCACATCCGCGAGATCCAGGACGCCATCGAAGAGGACAAGCTGTCCGGCCAGAAGGGCTCGCTCCGCGGCAAGACCTTCGGCCTGCAGGCAGTGGTCTGGGTGGGCATCGTCCTCTCCGTCCTGCAGCAGTTCGTTGGCATCAACGTGATCTTCTACTACTCCACCACGCTGTGGAAGGCCGTCGGTTTCCAGGAGAAGGACTCGCTCACCATCTCGGTGGCAACCTCCATCACCAACATCCTGGTCACGCTGGTGGCCATCGCGCTGGTGGACCGGATCGGCCGCCGGCCCATTCTCCTGGCCGGTTCCATCGGCATGGCGGTTTCACTGGGCACCATGGCGCTGGCATTCTCCGCGGCCGTCGGCTCCGGCGAAGAGATTTCCCTGCCCGGCGCCTGGGGTCCCGTGGCCCTCGTGGCGGCCAACGTGTTTGTGATCAGCTTCGGCGCGTCCTGGGGCCCGCTGGTCTGGGTCCTCCTTGGCGAAATCTTCCCGTCCCGGATCCGGGCCCGCGCCCTGGGCCTGGCCGCAGCCGCGCAGTGGGTGGCCAACTTTGCCATCACACTCAGCTTCCCCGTGATGGCGGCGGCTTCCTTGCCCCTGACCTACGCCATGTACGCGCTGTTCGCGGCGGCGTCGTTCTTCTTCGTTATGTTCAAGGTGCCTGAGACCAACGGCATGTCCCTGGAACAAGCCGAGACGCTGTTTGTGCCCAAGGGCTCCAAGAAGGCATAACGCCCCGGGGTCAGAGCGTGAGCTTCATGCCCTCATGGCTGGCGTCGAAGCCGAGCCGCTCGTAGAACCGGTGGGCGGCCGCCCGCGACTTGTGCGTGGTCAGCTGCATCAGCGTGCAGCCGCGGCGCCTGGATTCGTCGATGGCCCACCCCACCATCAGGTTTCCCAGGCCATTGCCGCGAAGGCTGCCCGCCACGCGGACCGCCTCAATCTGCGAGCGCCAGGCGCCCTGCCGCGAGATGCCAGGCAGGAAACTCAGCTGGAAAGTGGCCACGACGGGGCCGGATTCTGCGCCGGGCGGCACCTGCTCCCCCACCACGAGCACATGGGACGGGTCGGCGTCGATCGCTTCGAAAGCCTTCTCGTACGGCGTCATGTCGTGGCCAAGTTCGCGGGCGGCGCCCAGGGCATCGTCGGCCAGCAGTGCCACGATGGCGGGCACATCCGCGGACACGGCGTGCCGGAGACGGAAGGTTCCGCCGTCGACGTCGGCAGTCAGCAAGGGGGTCAGTGCGCCCGGGTTCGTGGTCATCTCCCCAGCATTCCACAGCCGCCGCCAGCCCATCCCCGACGCTCTCTCACTTTTGGTGCCTTAAACGCCGACGCTCTCTCACCGCAGGTGACCAGTTCAAGGTGAGAGAGCGTCGGCGAAAAAGCTGTAGGAAGTGAGAGAGGGTTCAGGCCGGGGCCTTGTCCCCTTCTGCCTGGCGTTCTTCCACCAGCGTGGACACGGCCGCAAACAACGGGTGCTCCGGAGCCAACCCCGTGATCCTGGCCGTGGCGTCGGCAGGCGACGACGAAGCCAGGATCTGCGCGAGCTCGGTGGCCTCGGCGTCGGCGGGGTCGGTGAAGCGCAGGGCCGCCGCGATGGCACCCAGGAGCGCCTCGGGCACGATCCCGCGCTCGGCCAGTTCAGCCGCGGGGCCGATGAACCGTTCGTGCCGGCTGAGCTTGCGCATCGGGGCGCGGCCCACCCGGTTCACGGTGTCCGGCAGGTGCGGGTTGGAGAACCGGACCAGGATCTTCTGGACGTAGGCTTCCTGCTCGTCATTGTTGAAGCCGTGCTTGGCCACGAGTAGCTGCTTGGTCTCCTCCAGGACCGCGCGGACGTCTTCCGCGACGTCCTGGTCGGCCATGGCGTCGGAAAGTTTCTCCAGGCCTGCCTCGAACCCGAAGTACGCCGCGGAGGCGTGCCCGGTATTCACGGTGAAGAGCTTCCGCTCGATGTAGGGCGAGAGCTCGTCCACAAACGTCGCGCCCGGGATGGTCGGAGTAGCATCGCCAAAGGCCGTCCGGTCGATGACCCACTCGTAGAACGTCTCCACGGTCACGTCCAGGCCCTGCCCCGGCTCCTGGTTGGGCACAATCCGGTCCACGGCGGTGTTGGCAAACACCGCCATGGAGTCGAGGGAGCCGGCGGCTTCGTCCCAGAGCGCTGCCACTTCGGCCCGCAGGATATCCGTGGCGTTGATGGCGTTCTCGCAGGCCATGACCTGCAGCGGCGCCAGCCCGGCAGCCCGTGCGGCGATGCCCTTGGTGATGGCGGGTGCCACGAACTTCAGGATGTGCGGTCCCACGGCGGTGGTGACGATGTCCGCCGTCGCGATTTCCCGAACGAGCTCCGCTTCCTGCGTGCCGGAGTTCAGCGCACGGAAGTTGTCCACCGTCCGGACGGTGGGGTTATCCCCCACCTCGTGGACGTTGTAGCTGTCCGCTGCCGCCAGCTGGTCGATGAGCGCGTCCGCGACATCCGCGAACACCACCTCATAGCCCGCCTGGTGCAGCAGCAGCCCCACAAAGCCGCGGCCGATGTTCCCGGCTCCAAAATGTACTGCCTTCACTATGCGTTCACCTTTCCGAACAATTCCAGGACTTCCTCAACGGACGTGGCGGCTTCCAGCTGCGCCACCTGGGCCTTGCTGGTGAAGACCTTCGCGATGGAGGACAGGATGTGGAGGTGCTCGTTGTTGATGCCTGCCACGCCCACCACGAACTTGACCTGCTTGCCGTTCCAGTCGATGCCGTCCGGGTAGCGGATCACGGACACCGCGGACTTCAGGATGTGGTCCTTGGCGGCGTTGGTGCCGTGCGGGATGGCCAGGAAGCTGCCCATGTAGGTGGACACGGATTCCTCGCGCTCGTGCATGGCCGCGAGGTAGCCCTCGTCCACGGCGCCGCGGGCCAGGAGGAGCTGGCCGGCTTCGTCGATGGCGGCATCGCGGGTGGTGGCGGTGCCGTTGAGGATGACGCTGTCGGCCACGAGGATGTCTGACGGCGCCGCCGGCTCCGCAGCCTCGGCTGGTGCGGTACCCCTGCCGGCGGCAGGTGCCGCATCCACCGGGGCACTGGCCACGTGCGCGCCGTGGGCCGCGGCAGCACCGGCGTCGGGCGTTGCGCCTTCGGTGTTGTGCTCCTTGACCAGCTCCACGATCTCGTCGTACCGCGGGCTGTTCATGAAGTTATCCACGGAGTAATGCGCGGCGCTGGAGGTGACGGGCTTGGCGCGTTCGGTCAGGTCCTGGTGGGTGATCACCACGTCGTAGGTGTCGCTGAGGTTGGCGATCGCGGCATTGGTGACCTTGACGTCCGGGAAGCCGGCTGCCTTGATCTTGTTCCGCAGCACCGAGGCGCCCATGGCACTGGAGCCCATGCCGGCGTCGCAGGCGAACACGATGTTCTTGATGGGGCCGGCCAGGACAGCCGTGCCCACGCCTGCACCGCCGCCGATCAGCGCCGAGGACACTGAGCTCTTTTTGCCCTTCATGGCCTCCATCTTGGAGGTGGCGTCAGTCAGGTCCGTTTCGTCGCTGTGCTTGGTGGTTTTCAGGATCACCGAGGCCACCAGGAACGAAACCGTGGTGGCGAGCACAACCGCGAGGATCACTCCGACATAGCTGTCACGGGAGGTCTGGGCGAGCACGGCGATGATCGAGCCAGGCGCCGCCGGCGCGACAAGTCCGGAGCCGGTGACGGCCATGGTGGCGATGCCCGTCATGCCGCCGGCGATCGCGGCCAGGATCAGCAGCGGGCGCATCAGCACGTACGGGAAGTAGATTTCGTGGATGCCGCCGAGGAAATGGATGATCGCTGCGCCGGAGGCCGAACCCTTGGCAAGGCCCTTCCCGAAGAACATGTACGCCAGCAGAATGCCCAGACCGGGGCCTGGATTGGCTTCGAGCAGGAACAGGATGGACTTGCCCTGCTCCAGCGACTGCTGGATGCCAAGCGGGGTCAGCACGCCGTGGTTGATGGCGTTGTTCAGGAACAGCACCTTGGCGGGCTCGATGAAAATGCTGGTAAGCGGCAGCAGGCCGTTGTTGACCAGGAACTGGACCACGTTGCCGGCGCCGGTGCTGAAGGCCTGAACCAGCGGCGAGATGCCGTAGAAGCCCAGCATCGCCAGCAGTGCGCCCCAGATACCGGCCGAGAAGTTGTTGACCAGCATCTCGAAGCCGGGGCGGATCTTCCCCTCCCACAGGAGGTCGATCTTTTTCATGGTCCAGCCGCCGAGGGGGCCCATGATCATGGCGCCGATGAACATCGGGATGCCGGCGCCCACAATGACGCCCATGGTGCCGATGGCTCCCACCACGCCGCCGCGGACGTCGTAGACCATCCGGCCGCCAGTGTAGGCGATCAGGAGCGGCAGCAGGTAGGTGATCATGGGGCCAACCAGGCCCACATTGGGTACTCCCTCGGCGTTGGTGCCGAAGCCACCCAAGGCCGGGACCGGGATCCAGCCCTTCTCAATGAAGAGGGCCGTGATCAGCCCCCACGCGATGAACGCGCCGATGTTGGGCATGATCATGCCGGACAGGAACGTCCCGAACTTCTGGACGCCGACCCGCACGCTGGTGCGGGGTTTCGCAACTGTCTCTGTTGCCATGTGCTTTCCTAACCGTCATTCCTGCTGCAGCGCAGGATGGGTCCGATACTTACGACGACGTGCTGGTGGAGATCCGGTGAAGCCATTCGAGGAACAGTTTGAGTTCCGAGCTTGAGAGCTGGTCTGAATGCGATGCCTGAAGCGCGGCGTTCAGGGCAATCGCTGCCACCACCACCGAGGACTTGCCGGAGTCTTCCGGGGCGGCCCCTTCGGCTTGTGCCGCAGACACCGCAAAGATCATGGCGTCCCGGGTCATGATGGACAGGTCAAGATTCCGTTCGGCTGCGGGTTCCGCAATCAGCATCAGGGTCACACCCACGTTGGCTGCCAGGATGGACCTGGCTGCTTCGCGCGGCTGGACGTTCAGCTGGCCCGCTGCCGCTGCCTTGTTCAGCATCTCCTCCATCAGCGCCTCGGCATCGGCGACGATGGCGGGGCGGCTCTCCGGGCGGATATTGCCGAACATCACCAAGTACAGTTCCGGCTGCTTGAGCCCGAACTGGACGTGGTTATCCCACATCCGCCGGATGTCTTCCAGCGGATGCCCGGACGGGGCGAAGTCCCTCTCGCCCGCAACATACTCTTCAAAACCTGCGGCGACGACGGCGTCGAAAAGTCCTTCCTTGTCACCGAAGTGGTGGTACAGCGTGGGCGCCGTAACCCCTGCCAGCTGCGTGATCTGGCGGGTGGAGACCGCTGCTCCCGCGGACTTTGCCAGCAATTCGGCTGCTGCACGCAACAGACGCATTTTGGGGGGAAGCTGGCCATCCAAACTCATAGCCGCTACCCTATCACCTATAGCATTGCTATATGAACTGAATCACATACAATTTTTTCAGGCACGTTTCCGCCCTCGCACATAGTGGTCGCGGCGGCCCCGGCACGGCGCCGGGATCAACCTAGGCGGGCCTGGCTACCGGCAGAGAATGAGGACCTTCAGTGCAGACCTTCCCAGGAGTTGGCGTCAGCCCCGGCCGCATCATCGGAACCGTCCGGCAGATGCCCAAACCGATCAGCGAACCCCCCGCAGGCGAGCAACTGCCCCCCGGAATCACGGCCGAGGATGCGACCGCCGCCCTCAAGGCAGCCTCCCAGGCCGTCCACGACGAACTGAAGTCCCGTGCCGCCCACGCCACCGGAGACGGCAAAGCAGTCCTGGAAGCCACGGCCCTGATGGCCAAGGACACCATGCTGATCAAGGGTGCGGCCAAGCTCGTTGCCCGCGGTGCCTCGAGCGAGCGCGCCATCTGGGAATCCGGTTCCTCCGTTGCTGAAATGCTTCACAACCTGGGCGGCTACATGGCCGAACGCGCCACCGACGTCCTGGACGTCCGCGCCCGGATTGTGGCTGCACTCCGCGGCGTTCCTGCGCCCGGCATCCCCTCCTCCAGCACGCCGTTTGTGCTGGTGGCGGAGGACCTGGCACCGGCCGACACCGCAACCCTGGACCCGAACAAGGTCCTGGCTCTCGTTACCGCTGGCGGCGGCCCGCAGTCCCACACCGCCATCATCGCCCGTTCCCTGGGCCTGCCGGCCGTTGTGGCTGCCGTTGGCGTGGACGAACTCGCCGACGGCACGGAAGTCTATGTTGACGGCGCGGCAGGCAGCATCAGCGCCGATCCCGACGACTCGCTGCGTGCCGCGGCGGAAGCGTGGGCGGCCACAGCTTCCCTGCTGGCCGAGTTCAGCGGCACGGGCACGACGGCGGACGGGCACCTGGTGCCGCTGCTCGCCAACGTTGGCGGCGGCAAGGACGCCGAGGCGGCCGCCAAGCTGGGCGCCCAGGGCGTGGGCCTCTTCCGCACCGAATTCTGCTTCCTCGAACGGGACTCCGAGCCCAGCGTGGAGGAACAGGCCGCGGCCTACAAGAGCGTTTTTGATGCGTTCCCGGGAAAGAAAGTGGTTCTCCGGACGCTGGACGCTGGCGCCGACAAGCCGCTTCCGTTCCTGACCGACTCCACGGAGCCCAACCCGGCGCTGGGCGTCCGTGGCTACCGTACGGACTTCACCACACCGGGCGTGCTGGACCGCCAGCTGGAAGCCATTGCCCTGGCCGAGAAGCAGTCCGAAGCGGATGTGTGGGTCATGGCTCCGATGATCTCGACGGCGGAAGAAGCCGCCCGCTTCGCCTCGATGTGCGCCGACGCCGGCATCAAGACGCCCGGCGTGATGGTGGAAGTCCCCTCCGCCGCACTTACCGCCGAGGCCATCCTGCGCGAGGTGGGCTTCGCGAGCCTGGGCACCAACGACCTCACCCAGTACGCCATGGCCGCGGACCGCCAACTCGGCCCGCTCGCCGGGCTGAACACCCCGTGGCAGCCTGCCGTGCTGCGCCTGGTGGGGCTCACGGTGGAAGGGTCGCGCGCGGAGGGCCACAACAAACCCGTGGGCGTCTGCGGTGAGGCGGCCGCCGACCCGGCCCTCGCCGTCGTACTTACCGGGCTTGGCGTCAACACCCTGTCCATGACCGCTCGGTCCCTGGCCGCCGTGGCAGCCGTGCTGAAAACCGTCACGCTGGCCGAAGCGCAGCAACTGGCCAAGCTGGCCCTGTCAGCGCCCAGCGCCACCGAAGCCAAGGCCTGGGTACGGGAAAAACTGCCCGTCCTTGAAGAGCTTGGGCTCTGACCACGCCCCGGTGACCAACCGCCCGCCGATCTAGCCAGACACCACGAAACACCCATCAGGAGGAACAATGCCCGAACGCATCGCCACCATCGCCAGCCGCTCCGGCCTGCACGCCCGCCCCGCCGCGCTGTTTGCCGAAGCCGCGGGGAACGTGGGCGTGGAGGTCACCATCGCCATGCAGGGCGAACCTGACGATGAGGCACTGGACGCGTCAAGCATCCTGTCGCTGATGACGCTGGGTGCCGCCAAGGGCGACGTTGTGGTGCTCCGGGCCGAAGGCGACGGCGCCGACGCGGCATTGGATTCGCTGGTCAAGCTCCTGGAAACGGACCTCGACGCCGAATAGCCGCCCAGCTGGTGATCGCGGCGGCCGCCGGCCCCGAGGCGGTGTGCTGGAAAACGTGGCCATGGCCCGGAATTTCCGACATGCTGCCCTGCGGGACCTGGGAAGCCAGCCGACGGCACCAGTCGCGCCCGGCCACCGGGTCCTGGCTGCCCCGCAGCACCAGCAGCGGCTGGCTGATTCCACGGATCCTGGCCTCAATGGGATACTGCATCATCACCGGCAGCTCAGTGAGGTACCAGCGCGGGCCCGCCCGGAGATAGTCCGCGAAGACGATGGCATTCGCCGACGGGCTCTCGCTGAACATGGCGTCGCGGGTCAACGCCAGCGCCTGCCGCGCCACCGACCTGCGGCGGGGGTCCACCACCGGACCCATCAGCACCACGGCATCCACGAGCTCCGGCTCCTGCAGGGCGAGTTCAACGGCATGCTGGGTACCCATGGAATGCCCGATCACCACGCAGGACGTCACACCGGCCGCATTTAGCGCTGCCCGCACGAACGCCGCGTACTCCCCCACCGGAACCTGACGCCGCGGCCTGGGCGCGTCGCCAAACCCTGGGAGGTCAAAGGAGTAGACGTCGGCCGTGAGGGCCAGCTCCCGGTGCAGCCGCGCGAAGTAGCGGTGGGAAACGCCGATCCCGTGGAGCAGGACATAGGTCAGCCGCCGCACATCGCTTGCCGGCGCCACGGAGCGGTACAGCCTGCCGGCCAGCCCGCCGGACTCAAGGTCCTCGCCATCACTGAGTTTCATCCCGCGAGCTTACCGCCGCCGCCCGGAGGTACAGGGTTAGGCTGATGGCATGGCACTGATAGCTCCCCGGATGACTGCCGGCCTACCGGCCGATGACGCAGGAAAACTGCAGCGGGCTCTTGAGGGCGGCAACGACATTACCGTTTTTGTGGACGGCACAGTCCACCGGCTGACGCCCGAGGCAAGGGACGCCGTCGTAGATCTCCTCAGCCGGTTCAGCCGCGGCGAATCGGTGACCGTCAGCAGCGTGGAGGAAATGCTCACCACCTCCCAGGCGGCCGAACTCGCCGGGATTTCCCACACGTATCTGCGCAACATGACCGATCGCGGCGAGATCCCCGTGGAATACCGCGGCACGCACCGCCGGATCAGGCTGGCGGCCGTTATGGCGTGGCTGGACCGGCAGAAGAAGCTGGATCAGCAAGAAAAGCCAGCGCAGGCCTAGCTCGGGGGTGCGCTGGATCCGGGGGTGGAGTGCTGCCGGGGTGGGGTGCCTCCGGGCGCGTTAGATCCGTGGGCGCGACGCCCAGCGCCGCATCTTCAGTGCCGCGTGGAGTTCCAGCCGGGGCATCCCCTTCAGCGGGTCCACCCCCAGGAGCTGCCGGATGCGGCCCAGCCGGTTGTAGATGCTGCTGCGATGCAGATGGAGTTTGGTGGCCACGTCCTGGACCGAACCGTCGTTGTCATAGATGAGCTCGAGAACCGGGAGAAGCTCATCGTTGCGATCGTGGTCCTCCAGCATCCGCACATAAACGGACCCGGAGTCAGCCCAGGCGCCGGCTCCCCCACCTGCCGAAGCCAGCAGCTGGTACACCCCGGCGGCACGGCAGTCCACCAGTTCGCCCAGTTGGGGGTCCACAGCCGCCGCCTGCGCCGCCATCCGGGACTGCCGGTACGCCTCGGCAAGCTCGCGTGGCTTGGCAAAACCCTCGCTGATGCCCAGGATGATGCGGTGCACCGGGCGGCCCGAACGTTTGGCCAGCTCCAGCTGGTAATGGACAAGCACCTGGGCATGGTTGGCCCGGCCCACCGACTCACGGAACAGCACCACAGAATGGGTTTCCGTGCCTGCGCTGAAGAGCGCCGCGTCCACTCCCACCGTGGCCTGCAGAGCCGCTGACCGGTGGATCAGCATGGATGCAATGGGGTCCGGGCCGCCGGCCCAGCCATCGGCGTCGAGCACTGTGACCATCTGCCACGGCCCCTTGCCCTGGATTTCCTTCCAGCCTGCGACGGCGGCTACCGCGTTGGCCTCGCCGGTACAGGCGGCCAGGAACTCACGTTCGCGGCCCCGCCGGAACTCCGACTCGGCGGTGTTGGAGTCCAGCAGCAGGGCGGAAAGGAGCTCGATCTCCGGGGCCACGTCCGGCAACTGGGAGAGGATCGCGGCCGGATTTTCCTCTGCCGAGTCCTGCTGCACCCAGAGATAGCCGACTCGAAAACCGCGCACCATCAACGGAACACAAACCCGGCCCAGCATGCCCAGGTCCTGGTTCGCGGGAATCGCGACGGGGCGGACTGCCGTGGCGATGCCGTGCGAAAGCTGCCAGGCGCTGACATCGGCCGGGACCCGTTTGCTTAACAGGAAGTTCACCCGGACCCGGTCCGCATGGGACTGGTTGGAGCTGTAGGCGAGCAGCAGGCCGTCCAGGTCCTCCAGCGACAGTCCCCGCCCAAGCTTTTGCGCCACCTGCTCCACGAGTTGCTCCACGTCCTGCTGCATGGGGCAACACTACTGCCCCGGCAAGCATCCGGGCGAACGAACAGCAGGCGACACCTGACGCTCTCACGCTGAACAATTGTCGACCCATGAAACCAAAAGTTCCCGTCCTGACGCGGATTTCGCATGCCCCGGAGGCCCCTTTCCTGTCAGTTGGGTCACAACCGGATTTATTCTGGAATCACAACTTCCCCCGCAATTTCGGGCCCACCCGGCCTGAGAATATGGAGCCACAAATGATCATCGGTGTCCCCAAAGAGATCAAGAACAACGAATTCCGCGTCGCCATCACCGCTGCTGGCGTCCACGAGTTCCGCACCCACGGCCACACGGTCCTGGTGGAGCGCGGCGCAGGCCTCGGCTCAGGGATCACGGACGAGGAATACGCGATCGCCGGCGCCGAAATCGTTGCCGAGGCCGATGACGTCTGGGCCCGGGCCGACATGGTCATGAAGGTCAAGGAACCCATCAAGGCCGAGTACCACCGCTTCCGCAAGGGCATGATCCTCTTCACCTACCTTCACCTCGCCGCCGAGCCCGAGCTCACGCAGGAACTCATCAACTCCGGCGTCACCGCCATCGCCTACGAGACCGTGCAGGAAGGCCGCACCCTGCCGCTGCTGGCCCCCATGTCCGAGGTCGCAGGCCGCCTGTCCGTGCAGGTAGGCGCCACCTCCCTGATGGCACCCGCCGGCGGCAAAGGCGTCCTCCTGGGCGGCGTACCGGGTGTCCGCCCGGCAAAGGTGGTTGTCCTCGGCGCCGGCGTCGCTGGCACCAACGCCGCCGCAATGGCACTGGGCCTCGGCGCCGACGTCACCATCCTGGACATCAACATCAACCGTCTCCGCGAACTCGACGCCCAGTACCAGGGCCGGCTCAAGACCGTGGCCTCCAACAAATACGAGATCGAAAAGTCAGTGGTGGACGCCGACCTGGTGATCGGCTCCGTCCTGATCCCCGGCGCCAAGGCCCCCAAGCTGGTCAGCAACGAACTCGTGGCCCGCATGAAGCCCGGCTCCGTGCTGGTGGACATCGCCGTGGACCAGGGCGGCTGCTTCGAGGACACGCACCCCACCACGCACCAGGAACCCACGTACAAGGTCCACAACACCATCTTCTACTGCGTGGCCAACATGCCCGGCGCCGTCCCCAATACCTCCACCTACGCGCTGACCAACGTCACCCTGCGCTACGCCGTGGCCCTGGCCAACCTGGGCGTCCGGGCCGCATTCGACCGCGACCCGGCCCTCGCCGCGGGCCTCAACATCGCCGGCGGCCACGTGGCACACCACTCCGTCTCCGAGGCACACAACCTGCCCCTCGTAGCGGACTGGCACGAACTGGTCTCTGCATAGTCCTTAGTTCGTCCCGCTGCGCTGGACGACACACATCCTCTGCGTGCTGCTCCTTCGTCGCTCTGACGCACGCTGCCGGATGTCTGTCGCCCAGCGTTTGTGGTTAATCCCTCGCAGCGGCCAGTTCGCGTGCCTTTTCTATTATTTTTAGGACCTCGACGGCGTCTGCCGGGTCTACTGGGAGGGGCAGCGGCGAGGCGGTGCCGCCGTCGTCGATCTTGGCTGCCAGGAGCCGGTAGAACTCGGGGTAGGCGCCTCGTTCTGTGGGCAGCGGATCGAGGTGGCCGTCGCGGCCTAGGGATCCTGCCCATTCCAGCGCCTCAACCCCGTATTCCGCGTCCAGCGGGCGTCCGCCGGCAACAATGTACGGTTCCTGCGGGTCGATCCCGTGCTTGGTGAACGCTCCAGTGGAACCGAGAATGCGGAACCGCGGGCCCTGCTGGGCGCAGAGCATGTTCATGCTCAGGTGGCTGGTCACCCCTGACTCGTGGTTGAGCACCAGGAAGACGTCATCGTCCACCTTCTCGTGCGGACGCCGCGCCTGCAGTTCCGCGTAGGCCACGGTAGCCGGCCCGAAAAGCAAAAGTGCCTGGTCGATGAGGTGCGTGCCGAGGTCGAACAGCACACCACCGCCATCCGCTGCCGTGGCGTCGGCTTTCCATGCCTTGGAGATGTCCGGGGACCAGCGTTCGAAACTGGTTTCAAAGCGGGTCACGCTGCCCAGCGCTTTGCCGGCCCGCAGCTTCCGGACCGTGAGGAAATCGCCGTCCCAGCGCCGGTTCTGGAAGACCGTGAGCACGCGGCCCAGCCTGTGCGCGAGGGCGATCAGTTCCTGCCCCTCGGCACTGTTGACGGCGAAAGGCTTGTCCACCACAACATCGAGCCCAGCCTCCAGGGCAGCCTTCGCCAGCGGAAAGTGGGTGGCCGGCGGGGTCCCCAGCACCACAAGGTCGAGGTCCCCGGCGAACGCAAAGACAGCATCGCCGTCGGCCACTGTTTTGACCCCCGGGTACCGCTCCACGGCCGCAGCCTGCCTGCCGGCGTCGGACGTGGCGATGACGTCCAGCGAGTAGCGGAGATCCGCTGCGATGAGCGGCGCGTGGAAAACGCGCCCCGAGAGTCCATAGCCGACGACGGCGGTGCGGATAGTGCGTTCAACTTCAGTCCCGGTCATAGGCAAAACCGTACCCCCACGCTCTCGCAGTTAACGTGCATTAAAGCCAAACGCTCTCTCACTTCCCGCGGATGACCTGCCGGAAGTGAGAGAGCGTTGGCGAAAACCCCGCATTAAGTGAGAGAGCGTTACAGGGGGTGTTACTTCTTGATCCAGCCCAGGGTGGACCAGTCCGGAACCTGGGAGAGGCTCTGGAAGAGGGACGGGCCGTAGTTGGCCAGGCCGGTGCGGACGAAGGAGATCTGCGGGCCGTTCATCACAACACCCATGGAGAAGTACTTGGCCATGTGCTCCTTTTCAACGTCCATGGCTGCTTTGTTGCGCTCGGCGTTGTCCTCGATGGATGCAAGATCGGCGATCTTCTTGTCCAGCTCGGCGTCGCCCAGGCCGTTTTCGTTGGTCTTGGAGTCGTAGTACTGCTTGACGGCGTCGGTGGCATCCGGGCCAACGGTGTAGCCGGAGACGCTCATGTCGAAGTCGCGGCCGCCAATGACCTTGCCGAAGTCGGCAGAGGCGCGCTGGTCAATGCCAACATCCATGCCGCCGGCCTGGAGCTGCTTCTGCAGCGTCTGGGTGAAGGCAAGTGTGGTGGGGTCGTCACCGAAGTTGCTGATCTTGAAGGCGGCGGGCTTGCCGTCCTTCTCCATGATCCCGGCGGCGTTGGGCGCGTAGCCGGCGTCGGTCAGGACCTTCTTGGCAACATCCGCGCCGGTTTCCTTCACCGGGTAGTTGTCCTGGTAGTAGTCCGAGAACGGCAGGACCATCATGGAGCCGGAGCTGGGCTCTTCCCAGTTCAGGCCATTGAAGCGGACCTTGCGGAGGGCTTCGCGGTCAACTGCCGCGAAGATGGCCTCGCGGACGGCGACGTCGGTGATCTTCTGGGCGTTGATGTTCATGCCACCGGCGAAGAGTCGCTGGCCACGGCGGACCTCGGAGTCCTTGGTGCCTTCAAGCTGCTTGTACAGCGCGATGGTGTTGGCGGACATGGCGTCGATCTCGCCGTTCTTGAAGGCAGCGATCTGTGCGCTGGTTTCAAGCTGACGGAAGACGACGTTTGCCAGGACCGGCTTAGTGCCCCACCACTTGTCGTTGGGAACCAGCGTCACCGTCTTGGCTGCGGTGTCGTACTGGTCCAGCTTGAACGGTCCGGCCATCCACTCGGGGTGCATTTCGCCGTTGAAGCCTTCGTTGAAGATTTCCGGCGTGTTTACGGCGGGGTGGATCAGGCCGAAGAAGAGCGCATCCAGCGGGTAGACCGGCTGGGTGGTCTTGACGATGACTTCTTTGTCGCTGCTGCCCGCCTCAACCGACTCAACGAACTCGTAGGCTCCGGAGCTGACGATGTCGTAGCCGGCATCCGGGCTCTTGAGGATGTTCCAGGTGTTCTGGAAGGCCTTGACATCAATCGGCGTGCCGTCGTTGTAGGTGGCTTTGGGGTTGATCTTGATGGTGACGGTCTGCTTGCCGTCCGCCACCTTGCTCTCCACGGACTCGCAGAAGTCCTTATTCGGTGTTACCTTGCCGACGAAGTCGACCTTCCAGCAGCCGCCGATGCCGCCGCTGTTCACGGCCACCGGGTTCATGGGGATCTGCAGGGCGGAGTTGTCCGCGCTGTTGCCGTTGTTGGAGAACCCGTTGAAGTCCGGACCGATGTTGCCAAGCGGCAGGGTGACCTTGCCGCCGGGCTCAAGATCAGCGGCCGGCTTCTCGTTGATGCTGATGAGCTTGGCCAGGTCGCTTCCGGTCCCTTGCCCCTGAGCGGTCTCCGGTCCGGTGGGTGTTCCTCCACCGCCGCAGGCCGTCAGCGTCAAGGCTGCGGCAATGGCCGCTGCGCCGCCGATCTTGGTCAGATTCCTCATGGTTTTCCCTTCATAGGTGCGGGTGATGCTTGTGATGGGTCGAAAAAATCTAGGGTGCATGGGGTTCCGCCGTCTCGTGGACCACCAGCATGTGCTCGTCCAGTTCGCCGTCCGGGAAGAAGCAGGCGAACTGCTGGTCCGGTGTGGGCGCCGGGCCGGCTTCCAAAATCTCCACGGCAGCTGAAGGCTGCACGGCTTCCAGCGGCGGCTCCAGGGCCAGGCACTTCTCCTGCTTCGCGGCCGGAAGCGCCGCGAAGACGGGGCAGCGCGTGGCGAAGTTGCAGCCCTTCGGGGCATCCAACGGGGACGGCAGGTCCCCTTGCAGGATGATCCGCTCGCGGGTGCGCTCGAACTGCGGGTCCGGGACGGGGATCGCGGACAGCAGTGCCCGCGTATACGGGTGGCGGGGGTTGTCGAACACCCGGTCAACCTCACCGATCTCAACGATCTTGCCCAGGTACATCACCGCCACCCGGTTGGAGATGTGGCGGACCACGGAGAGATCGTGGGCCACCATGAGGTAGCTGAGGCCCAACTCGGCGCGGAGCTTGTCCAGGAGGTTGATGACGCCGGCCTGGACCGAGACGTCCAGCGCCGACACCGGCTCGTCCAGGACCACCAGCTTGGGGTTCACGGCCAGGGCCCGGGCGATGCCGACGCGCTGCCGCTGGCCGCCGGAGAACTGGTTGGGGAACCGGTTGACGTGGTCCGGCTGCAGGCCCACCAGTTTCATCAGTTCCATGATGCGTTTTTTGATGTCCGGCTTGCTAAGTCCGGCGTTCTGGAGCGGTTCTGCCAGGACTTCGTAGACGGTAAAGCGCGGGTCAAGGGCGCCCGTGGGATCCTGGAAAACCATCTGCATTTCCCTGCGCATGGCGCTTTTGGTCTTGGTGTCGGCAGCTTGCTTATTGCTGATGCCGCCGATGATCACCTCGCCGTCCTGGTCCTTATGGAACTCCATGATTTCCAGCAAGGTGGTGGTTTTGCCCGAACCCGACTCGCCCACGATGGAGAAGCATTCGCCTTCGCGGATGTCGAAGCTCAGGCCGTCCACGGCCTTCACGGTGCCGATTCGCCTCTTGAGCAGGGCACCCTTGGTCAGCGGAAAGTGCTTACGGACATCCTTGAGTTCCAGCACGGTTGCGCGCTCCCCGCGGGGGATGAGGTCGAAGCTCGAGACCGGGACTGGCGGGGCGGAAAAGATCTCGTGGACATCCACGTCCGCGCCGAGGGAGCCGGATTTGATGCACGCCGCCTGGTGGTAGCCGCTGCCCGGAACAGGGTTCAAGGACGGCTCGCCGTCCAGGCAGGCGTCGGTCACCAATGGGCACCGCGGCGCGAAGGAGCAGCCGGTGGGGGTGTGGAGGAGGTTCGGCGGGATGCCGTCGATGGGGACCAACGAGGATTTCTCCGCGACGTCCACACGGGGCACGGCCCCGAGCAGGCCCATCGTGTAGGGCATCCGGGGATCGTAGTAGATGTCATCCACGCTGCCGGTTTCCACCGGCTTCCCGGCGTACATCACCATGATGTCGTCGGCGATGCCCGCCACCACGCCCAGATCGTGCGTGATCATCACGACGGCGGCGCCCGTTTCCTCCTGCGCCGTGTGCAGCACCTCAAGCACCTGGGCCTGGATGGTGACGTCCAGGGCCGTCGTCGGCTCATCCGCGATCAGGACGCGCGGGTTGTTGGCGATGGCGATGGCGATCATTACGCGTTGGCGCATGCCGCCTGAGAACTCGTGCGGGAAGGCCCTGAGCCTGTTCCTGGGGCTGGGAATGCCCACCATCGCCAGGAGTTCGACGGCGCGGGTTTCCTTCGCCGCTTTGCTCATGCCCGGGTTGTGGATGTTGAGTGCCTCGGTGATTTGGGTTCCCACCGTGTACACCGGCGTGAGGGAGGACAGCGGGTCCTGGAACACCATGGCGATGTCATTGCCGCGATAGGCACACATGGCTTTGTCGCTCAGGCCCAGCAACTCCTTGCCCTTGAGCCTGACCGAGCCGGAGATCTCCGCGGTGGAGGGCAGCAGGCCCATGATGGCCAGCGATGTCACGGACTTGCCGGACCCGGACTCCCCCACAATTCCCAGGGTTTTGCCGGGCATCAGGTCGAAGTTGACGCCCCGAACGGCATGCACAGCCCCGTTTTCGGAGTTGAAGCTGACGTTCAGGTCCCTGACGGACAGGACAGCGTCCGACGGCGAGTGGAGACCGGCAATGTGGAGCCGCTCGGCCGCTGCGGGGGCCGGGTCAGCTGGCTCAAGGAAAGTGCTCATTTGCCCTTCTTCTTTGCGCTGTTCTTTTTGGCCCGGCCAACAGAGCTGGAGCTCGGGTCAAAGGCGTCCCGGAGGCCATCGTTCATCATGGCCAGGGAACCCGTGAGCAGGAACATCACGGTGAGCGGGACCCAGAACATCCAAGGAAAGGTCTGGACCTGGGACGTGGCGCCGCCAATCAGCACGCCGAGGCTCACATCCGGCACCTTGATGCCGATGCCGATGAACGAGAAAGCCACTTCGGCCAGGATGGCCCCGGTGACGCCGCGGGTGATGTCCAGAACCAGCAGCGAGCCGATGTTGGGGACCAGGTGCCGCCACACGATGCGCCGCGGCGGGACGCCCATGTACTGGGCCGCCTTGACGAAGTCCCGCTGCATCAGCGACATGGACATCGAGCGGATCAGCCGTGCGGTCCCCATCCAGCTGAACACCAGAAGCACGATGATCAGCAGGAGCCAGCTGGGGAGGTTCTTCTTCAGGCCGTCCCCTCCGCCGCTGGTGGCCACCGCCACCACCAGCAGGGCGGGCATCATGATGAGCGCCTCCAGGACGAAGAGCATCACCTTGTCCACTTTTCCGCCGAAATAGGCCATGGTGCACCCGTAGACCGCGGCGACCAGGACGGACACGAGGCCAACCACCAGGCCGATCATGATAGAGATCCTGGTGCCTTCGACGGTCATGGCGTAAAGGTCGATGCCGGCCTGCGACGTGCCCAGGAAGTGATCAGCGGACGGTGGCATGCCGATGTTGAAGGGGTCGAGGGTCTCCTTGTCCCAAGGAGTAAAGAACCCGCCGACGAAGGAGAAGAGGGTCAGGCCCAGGAAGATCGCCAGCCCTGCGACGGCCGTCTTGTTCCGCATAAAACGGCGGAAAATGATGGTGGACTTGGCGATCACAACATCGGCGCTTTCGAGGTGCGCGTCCTGCGCGACCGCTGCCGGATCAATGGCGTTGAGGTTGGTCATGGCTACTGCACCCTCACTCTCGGGTCCACAAGCGTGGTGGCGAAGTCGGCCAGAATGGCGCCCAGGGCGAAGATGACCGAGCCGTAGGCGAGGGTGGCTGTGGCCGCATTGACGTCCTGCAGAGAGATGGCGTCAATGCTCCAGGAGCCCACTCCGGGCCAGGCGAAGATCTTCTCGGCGAAGAAGCCGCCGGCGAAGATGGCCGGGATAGTGAACGCAATGCTTTGGGCCACCGGGATGAAGGACACCCGGAGGGCGTGCCGGGTAATGGCCTGGTTCCGCGTTAGCCCCTTGGCGCGTGCCGTCCGGACGAAGTCCGCATTGACGTTGTCCAGCAGGTACTGGCGCTGCGCGATCTGGTACGAACCCCAGCCGACGAGGGTGATGGCGATCGTCGGAACCGCATAGTGGCCCACCATGTCCACAAACTGCGACCACCCGGGCTGCATGCCCGGCGTGGAGATGCCCGTCACGAAGAAGATGCGCTCCCCAACGGTCTCGTTGATGTTGATGGCACCGAGCTGCACCAGGAAGTAGGCAATGGGGGCGGGCACGATATACGCGAGGTAGCTGTATGAGGTGATCACCCGGTCCTGGAACTTGTACTGCCGGGCCGCCGAGTACACCCCGAGGGCGACACCGATGACAAGGGTCAGGACGATGGATGCCAGGAAGAGCCGGGTGGAGATCCAGACGCGGTCACCGAATTCGGCGTTGATGAACGCGCCGTTGGGGCTGCGTCCCCAGTCCCAACGGGTCACGATCCCGGTGAGCCACTCAACGTAGCGTTGCCACGGGCTGAGGTCCGGGTCCAGGCCTTTCAGGCGCATGGAATTGGCCACCTGCTCGGGTGTGGGGCGGGGAATCCGTTCCTGTTCGAGGAGCGCCGGCTTGAGCGAACTGACCGCCAGGAAATAGCCGGCAGACGTGGTCAGGAAAATCATAAAGACATAGGTGATGCCGCGCTTGGCGAGGTACCTGATCATATGGCAGCTACTTCAGGATCTTTGCCGCCTGGACTATGGACGGACACTCCAAGGGGTCGCCTTGGGCTGGCAACGGATTTCCTGCCTTCACTGCATCCACGTTCCAGATCCTTCCGATTTCCCCGGCCAGCAACGGGTCTCGCTGCCACCGGGTTTCCACCAGCGTGTAGCCGGTCTCCCGCGACCAGCTCAGATGAAGTCCGGGTGGACTATGTTGCGGGTCACATTCCAGAGGAAACTACCACAGAGTAGCGCCGAAAATACGGGCACCTGAGCGGAATCCGCGGCCGCCGTATCAGATCGTTATGAATAATTCAGAGGAATCGATTTGACTGGACGATTTGCCAGATTTAGGCGTACTCTACCGCCCGCGGACCACTCGGGTGACAAGGTCCCGCCAGGAATCGGTCAACCGCTCGGGCGCCAGGCCTTGGACGCGGACGGCGTGCAGGAGCCGGTCCGGATCGAGCGTGGCGGCCAAGGACATGGCCATCAGCAGCGGATCCGCATCCATGCCTGCCTCGCGCAGGAGATACTCGATATGGCGCTGCCACAGTATGACGGCCGGGACCTCGTAGCGGCCGTGGTGTGAAGACTCAGCAGCCCTCGCCAGGTCCCCGTGCTCCATCACATACGCGATCCGCTCCGCACCGAAGGCGATCAGCCGCTCCAGCCCCGGAGCGCCCGGTCCCAAGGGCGGCGGCCCGAACATAAAGCGGGCCTGGAAGGCCGCCTCGGAATCGCTCAGCAGCGTCATCATCAGCCCCGCACGGCTGCCGAACCGGCGGAAGACGGTGCCCTTGCCCACGCCGGCCCGCTCGGCCAGCTTGTCCATGGTCAGGGCGTCCGGTCCGCACTCGGCAATCAGCTCCCGTGCCGCGCCCAGCAAACGCTCACGGTTCTGCGCAGCGTCACGGCGCTCAGCGGGCGGGCCGGAGAGCGAACCGGGCAGCAGCGGGACAAAGCTCACAGTCCATATCCTAGCCCCGGGAATAATAATCGGACTACGGTCCGTTTAGACCATGAAGGCACCAAGCCTCCACCCTTCCACCGGCCAGCGGTCCCGTCCGCAGCCCGACCCTAGGAGTCCATATGTCGAAGAGCACCGTCCTTACCCTTGTTGGCAGCCTCCGCGCCGAATCCACCAACCAGAAGCTGGCCGAAGCCATCCAGCTGAACGCTCCCGATCAGGTTGACGTGGTCATCCACGAAAGCCTGGGCAACATCCCGTTCTACAACGAGGACATCGACGTCGAAGGCCAGGTTCCCGCCGCGGCCGCCGCCCTCCGCGCCGCCGCCAACGAAGCCGACACCCTTCTCCTGGTGACCCCGGAACACAACGGCACCGTGCCCGCATCACTGAAGAACGCCATCGACTGGCTGTCCCGCCCCTTCGGTGCCGGCGCCCTCTCCGGCAAGCCCACCGCCGTCGTCGGTACCGCATTTGGCCAGTTCGGTGGCGTGTGGGCCCAGGACGAAGCCCGCAAGGCCGTGGGCATTGCCGGCGCCCAGGTGCTTGAGGACGTCAAGCTCGCCGTGCCGGGCTCCATGGTCCGCTTCGCCGAGCTGCACCCGAAGGACGACGCCGAGGTAGTGGAGCAGATCAAGGGCGTCTTCGACGCCCTCGCCGCTGCCCAGCCGGCAGCGTAAGGCAGCCGCACGCAGCAGCGCCAAGCAACCAAATGCCCCGGGCACCGAAAGGTGTCCGGGGCATTTGTTACCGCACCGTGAGCAGGTTGGCGGCCGAGCCCGCTCGCGTGACCAAGTCTTGTTCGAACCGGTACCGCGCGGGCATTTTCAGGGCTGAGGGACCGCCGTAACGTTAAGGGCACGGAAAGCATAAGCACGGGAACGCGGTGCGGACATGACAAGCAGGCGGAGCGCCGGAAAGCTGATGGCGACGGCGGCAGCAGTCACGCTTCCGCTGTGGCTGGGATGCTGCGCCCCCAGTGCGAATCCACCTGCCGGCAGCAGCGTCCCGGCAGGTGCCACCACCCTCGAACGCCCTGACCTCTCCCAGCCGCCCCTGATTCCAGCTCCGCAGCCGCAGGCGCCCGCGGAGGCCACCGGCTCGCCGCCCGGGCCTTCAAACGACTCGTCCGGCGGGGTGCCCGTAACGGCAGGGCGGAGCCCGGGAACCGCTCCAGCGTCCGTGCCGGCTTCTCCCGGGATCGCCACGCCCATCGGCGGTGCGACACCCGGTACAAGTGTGGCCGCAAGCCCATCGCCGGCTCCCGAGCCCTCGGCGCCGCCCCCGGCCGTGCCCGCTCCTGGCCAGTCCACCGGATTCCAGACGGTGACCGCCTACTACGTACTTCTCGACGACGGCGGGGCCGGGGGTGTTCGCTTTGGCTGTAACGACAGCCTGGCCGGCGTCCGCCATACCGTGGCCGGATCCGCGGAACCTTTGGCCAACGCCATTCGCGCCCTGCTGGACGGAGCCGCAGAACCGACGCCCGGACTGTACAACTCCCTGGCCGGCTCAACCCTGACGTTCCTGTCCGGCACCTTCGACGGCACCTCGGTGACGGTGTACTTGTCCGGCTCAATCCGTCCAGCGGGGGTGTGCGACATCCCGCGCATCGAGGCCCAGCTCACGCAGACTGCCGTCGCTTCCGTGGGCGCCATCCGCGCCGAGGTCTACATCAACGGTGTGGGGCTCGCCGAAGCATTGAGCCTCAAATAAGGCCGTTGATCAACAACTGTTGCCTGATCGGCAACTACTGGCTGTATCCTGAGGATGTGAGCCACGAAACACTTGATGCCGGCGCATTGCAGCTGCCGGCCGAAGCCATTGATGCCATCGAGCGCGCGGCCACGTCCGCCCACCGCGCCGCCCATCCCCACGAGGCGCTGTTTTCAGAACGCGCAGCCAACATTAAGCAATCAGCGGTCCGGGACGTTTTTGACATCTCGATGCGCCCGGGGCTGGTGTCCCTTGCCGGGGGCAGCCCTTACCTGCAATCCCTTCCGCTGGAGCGGCTGGCCGCAACGGCTGCCAGCATCATCGCCGACGAGGGGCTCACCGCCCTGCAATACGGCGGCGGTCAAGGCACCGAGGAACTGCGCACCCAGATCTGCGATGTGATGGCGGCCGAAGGAATTCTGGACGCGATCCCGCAGAACGTGGTGATCACCGCAGGCTCGCAGGCGGCCCAGGATGTGGCCACCAAGGTCTTCTGCAACCCGGGGGACGTGGTGCTGGTGGAGAATCCCACCTACGTGGGCGCCCTCAACACGTTTGAGGCCTACCAGGTGGAGGTGGCCACCGTGGAGATGGACGACGACGGCCTGGTGCCTGAACTGCTGGAGGCCAGGATCGCCGCGCTCCAGACAGCCGGGAAAAAAATCAAGTTCCTCTACACGATCCCCAACTTCAACAATCCATCTGGCATTACCCTGGCGGAGGAACGGCGCCAGCGGGTTGTTGATATATGCCGGAACGCGAATATTCTGGTGCTGGAAGACAACCCCTATGGGCTCCTCCGGTACGACGGAAAACCACTGGAGCCGCTCCGCGCGGCCAACCCCGCCGATGTCATCTACATGGGATCGTTCTCCAAGATTTTTGCTCCTGGCCTGCGCATCGGCTGGGCATTAGTCCCGGAGCACCTTCAGCGGCGCTACTACCTGGCCTCCGAATCTGTGACGCTGTGCCCGCCCACCCTGAACCAGATGCTGGTGTCCGCCTACCTCAGGGACTACGACTGGAAGGGGCAGATCGAGACCTACCGGGAACTGTATGCCGAACGATGCACTGCCATGCTTGCGGCCCTGGACGAACACATGCCCGCAGGCACCAGCTGGACCAGCCCGGAAGGCGGCTTCTTCGTCTGGGTCACACTGCCCGAAGGCGTGGACACCTATCCCCTGCTGCAGAAGGCGATCGACGCCGGCGTCGTTTTTATCCCCGGGGCTGCCTTCACCCCGTCTGATGCGCCGTCCAACAAGCTGCGGCTGGCGTTCAGCGCGGTTCCGCCCGACGCCATCAGGGAAGGCGTGCGCCGTTTGGCCCCGGTACTGCGCGAAGCCCTTGCAGCGCTGTAACGTTGGCCGGACTGAGTGTGGCCAAGAGTGAAACCGAAAGAGGAGTACAAAGCATGAGCGGAATTATTGTTGTTGGCGTCGACGGCAGCGGCACCGCCAAGAAGGCCGCCGAATCGGCCCGGGACCTCGCAGCCTCCGTGGGCGCCTCGCTGCACGTCGTCTCAGCCTTCGACAGCGACCGTACCGAGGTCTTCGGCTCTGGCAGCGACCAGTGGATCGTTTCCGATGCCGATGGTGCCGAGCATGTTGCCAAGACAGTGGCCGAGGCCCTGGCCGGCTCCATCAAGGTGACCTACTCGGCCGCCCGCGGCAAGCCTGCCGAAGCGCTCATCAAGGAAGCCGAGCGCCTGGACGCCAAGATGATCGTGGTGGGCAACCGGCGGATGCGCGGCATCGGCCGGGTCCTGGGAAGCGTGGCCAACAGCGTGGCGCACAATGCCACGTGCGATGTCTACATCGCCAACACCTACGACGCTGACTAACTGACAACGGGACACCATGCACCGGCCTCACCGCGGCGGTGCATGGTGTCCGTTCTCACCCCTAAAAGGCCGGTTTCAGCATCGGCCAGGCGATAAAATTGGGAGTGCCCTCAATGGAGCGGACAACCACTCTCCACTCCAGCCTTAGGGGCCCCTTTGATTACTCTTCAGCGCCGCCAACTTGTAGGCCATGACATCCTTCTGGCCCGCCACGGCAACCACATCTGCTCCATGCGGGTGGACCGCGGCAACGGCCGCGTCATCGCCCTGCTGGATGACGGCTCCGTGGACAGCGTGCCCAACCTCATCGCGCCGGGACTGCGCCTGCCTGAGACCGTGGCGAGCGTCCTGCGCGGCGACTGGAAATTCTTCGCGGCCCTCTCAGGCGTTGCCCTGGTTCTGGGCGGCCTGACGTTTGCCACATCTGCTGCCTTGGCTGGCGCCATGGCGGGGAATCCCGAGATGGTCGAGATGATGACGACCTACTCGGCCTACGGTTACTGACCCTGGGCTTCCGCTAGAGGAGCCAGCCGCGCAGGAACCACCACAGGCCCGCCATCACCAAGCCCCCGAAAAGCGAACCGGCCACAACCTGAGCCAGGGTATGTGCGCGGAGCACCACCCGGGACCAGCCGACGGCGGGAACCAACAGGAGCAACGGCAGCCAGGCCGGACCCAGCATCAGGACAGAAATAACCGCCGCCGACGACACCGCCGCTGCGTGGCCGCTGATCTTCCAAAAGGGGCTCACAGCGGCCAGGACAATGATGCCGGCGATGATGGCCAGCACCATGACCATCACGCTTCGCGGGGCATTGGCAGCCTGCAGCACCAGCAGACCGGCGACCACAGACCCCAGCGCCATCAGCAGCACGGGCGCGCGCTGTTTGCGGTTGCTGACGTGGTGGTCCGTGACCTTGCCCAGCCGCACGAGCCCCAGCAGCGCTAGCAGCGGCAGCACGCACACAAATAGCGCAGCCAAGGCTCCATACCCGATGGTGCTCGGGAATCCGGCCTCGACCACGGGGCTGATAAGCAGCTGAAGCGACACCACCACCGGCGGTTGGAACAATTCTGTCAGCCACCTGGCTGCCCGGTTCCTGGACCGAATGCCAGCCTGGTTCACGGTATCGATGCTCGAGGTCCCGGCAGCCCTAGTCCAGCAGGAGCGCCGGCTCCTCAAGGATCGCAGCGACGTCGGCCATAAAGCGGGCGGACAAGTCACCGTCCACCACGCGGTGGTCAAAAGAGCCGCCGAGCGTGGTGATCCAGCGCGGAATGACTTCGCCGTCCAGGACCCAGGGCTTCTGCTTGATGGTTCCGAAAGCCACAATTGCCACTTCACCCGGGTTGATGATCGGCGTTCCCGTATCGATCCCCAGCGCCCCGATGTTGGTGATGGTGAGCGTTCCGCCCTGCATTTCGGCGGGCTGGGTCTTGCCCGCCCGGGCCGTGGTGGCCAGGCTGTTCAGAGCCAGTGCGAGTTCCTTGAGCGACAGGTCCTGGGCGTCCTTGATGTTGGGAACCATCAGGCCGCGCGGGGTGGCTGCCGCGATGCCAAGGTTCAAGTAGTGCTTGACCTGGATCTCGGCGGCGTCGGTGCCGTCCACGTTGTCCACCCAGGTGGCGTTGACGCTGGGGTTCCGCGCGGCGGCCCAGATGACGGCCTTGGCCAGGATCAGCAGCGGGGAAACCTTGATTCCCTCAAAGTCGCGTGAGACCTTCAGCCGCTTGACGAATTCCATGGTGCGGCTGGCATCAACGTCAACAAAAATGCTCACGTGCGGGGCCGAGAACGCCGACTCCACCATCGCCTTAGCCGTCGCCTTGCGGACGCCCTTGACCGGAATTCGTTCAATCCGCTGGTCCTGCGGCTTGCCGGCCTTGCCCCAGAAGCCCTCGGCCTGATCCAGCTCTGCATCGCGCTGGGACTGGTAGCTGACCAGGTCCTCGCGCGTGACTTCGCCGCGGGAGCCGGTGGCCACCACATCGGCGAGATCGATCCCCAGATCCCGGGCAATCTTGCGGACGGGCGGCTTGGCCAGGACGCGGTTCACGAGGCCGGTGATGGTTCCGCCGAGGGTGGGACGGTTATCGACGACGCCGGTTTGGCCAGGAGCCGGGTTGGCAGTTCCTGCCGCAGTCTGTTGCCGCTGTGCGGAGACTTCAGCCAGTGTGTGGGGCTGTACAGGCTCGACCTCCGCGGCGTTGCGCGACACGGCTGCGGCGGGCGCCGCCCTGCGGGGACGGCGCTTGACGGCGTCGGCCTTGGGGCCCGATCCCACCAGTGGACCGCCGGCCAGGGCACTGCCTGAAGTGCCGCCGTCGTCCGCGGGAAGCTTGCCGTACAACGGCTGGACCGGAGTGGCGGGAGCCGGGACATCGGCCGGCGTCGGGTCACCGGAGACGGCGTCCGAGACGCTGATGATAGCGGTTCCGACGTCGATGGTGACGCCTTCGGGAACCAGCAGCTCGGTGACGGTGCCGGCGAAGGGGGACGGCAGCTCAACGAGCGACTTGGCGGTCTCGATCTCGCACAGGACATCGTTGATGGCAACGGTGTCCCCCGGCTTGACCTTCCAGGAGACGATTTCCGCCTCGGTGAGGCCTTCGCCCACGTCGGGCAGGTTGAACTTGTTCAGAGTCATGGTGTCCTCTTTCGCGGCAAGCGTGAGCGGGGAAGCGTGGGCGGGGGAAGGTGCCTGCGCCTAGTAGGCCAGGGCGCGGTCCAGCGCCTCGAGGATGCGGTCGATGTCGGGGAGGTAGTCTTCCTCGACCTTGGCCACCGGGTACGGCATGTGGAAGCCGCCCACACGGATCACGGGCGCCTCCAGTGAGAGGAACGCGCGTTCGCTGATCCTGGCTGCGATCTCGCCCCCGATGCCGCCGAAGGTCGGCGCCTCGTGCGCCACAACAAGCCGGCCGGTCTTCTTGGCGGACGCCGTGACGGTGTCGAAGTCGATCGGCGAAATGGAACGCAGATCGATGACCTCGATGCTGTGGCCGTCCTCGGCAGCGGCGTCGGCAGCGGCAAGGGCCACCGGCACGAGCGGGCCGTAGGCCACCACTGTGGCGTCCGTACCCTCGCGGAGCACATGCGCCTTGAAAGGATCGGCAGAGGCGCCTGGAGATTCCGTGTCCACCTCGCCCTTGAGCCAGTAGCGGCGCTTGGGTTCGAAGACGATCACGGGGTCCTGGCATTCCACTGCCTGCCGGATCATCCAGTAGGCGTCGTGGGCGTTGGACGGTGTGATGATCCGCAAGCCGGCCGTGTGGGCGAACAGCGCCTCCGGTGATTCCGAATGGTGCTCAATGGAACCGATGCCGCCGCCGTAAGGAATCCGCACAACTACGGGAACGGTGAGGTTGCCGTTGCTGCGGGCGTGCATCTTGGCCAGCTGGGTGGTGATCTGGTTGAAACCGGGGAACACAAACCCGTCGAACTGGATCTCGCAGACGGGCAGGTAGCCGCGCAGGGCAAGGCCGATTGCCGTGCCGATGATGCCGGACTCCGCGAGCGGTGTGTCCACCACGCGGTCCGCGCCGAAGTCCGCGAGGAGGCCGTCGGTGACGCGGTAGACGCCGCCCAGTGCTCCGATGTCCTCGCCCATAAGCAGGGTCCGCGGATTGTTGTCCAGGGTGGCTCGCAGGCCTTCGTTTATGGCCTTGGCTATGGTCATGGTGGTCATCAGCGGGCCACTCCTGTCGCTGCATCATCCGGGTCCGGGCTGCCAGGTTTGGCGCTGTTGTGCTCCGGCGTTTCAGCGAACCCTGCGCTGTATTCCTCAAACCAGGCGAGTTCCTCAGCCACCAGGGGGTGGGCCTCAACGTAGGTGTTGGCGAAGGCGGTCCTGATGTCCGGGGTCTCGAGGTCGTAGGTGGTCTTGCGGACGTAGGCGGCGAGTTCGTCGCCGTCGGCCTTGACCTTGTCAAAGAAGGCGTCATCTGCCAGCCCCTGGGCCCGCAGGTACTTTTCAAGTCGGTCAAGCGGATCCTTGGCCCGCCACAGGGTTTCCTCGGCGGATTCCCGGTACTTTGTGGGGTCATCAGCAGTGGTGTGCGCACCGACGCGGTAGGTGAAGGCCTCGATCAGCACTGGCCCCTTGCCCTCGCGGGCATGTTCGAGGGCCCACTCGGTCACCGCGTGGACGGCTATCGCATCGTTGCCGTCCACCCGGATGCCAGGGAAACCGTAACCCTTGGCGCGGTTGGACAGCGGAATGCGGGTCTGCACCGAGCTGGGAACGGAGATGGCCCAGTGGTTGTTCTGGCAGAAGAACACCACCGGAGCGTTGTAGGAGGCGGCGAACACCATGGATTCGTGGACGTCGCCCTCGGAACTGGCACCGTCACCGAAGTAGACCATCACCGCAGCTTTGGGCTCGGTCGGCCGGTCGGCCGCACCGTCCGACGCGACTGCAGCGGCCGCGATCTTCTGGTCCCGCTGGATCCCCATGGCGTAGCCGACGGCGTGCGGCGTCTGCGCGGCCAGGACCAGGGTGTAGAGATGGAAGTTGGTGTCCTTCGGGTTCCAACCGCCGTTCGAGACGCCGCGGAACTGGCGCAGGAGCTCAGCGAGGTCCACATTGCGGGTCAGCGCCACGCCGTGCTCGCGGTAGGTGGGGAAGATGTAGTCCTGCGGCTGGCTGGCCCGGCCGGAGCCGATCTGCGCGGCCTCCTGGCCGGTCAGCGGGACCCACAGGGCCAGCTGGCCTTGGCGCTGGAGTGCGGTTGCCTCCACGTCAAAGCGGCGGATCTTAGCCATGTCAGCGTAGAAGCCACGCAGCTTTTCACCGTCCAGTCGGTCCGCATACGCGGAGAAGACCGGGTCTGTCCCCAGGGTCCCGTCAGGCGCCAGCAGCTGCACCATAGGCTCGGCCGGGCTGCCCAGTTGGGCCTCGGCCTCAGCCTCGAGCTGGTCGTCTGCCGCTGTCTGATCGAACTCGGTGGAGGGCAGATGTGTGGCGCCCATACCGTCTCCTTGCTTGCCGCATGCGGATGCATTGCAATGTCGCTGGGATATATGCCGCTGGAGGAATGCATTCCGTTGATGGCATATATATTGGCTTACTGGTCCTTACTTTATCTTCAGTAGGTACCGCTCCTGACGCATGTTAAGCGCTAGGAACGTCGCGGCGCCTTTGTATAGTTTGCACAGAGCTCGAGGAACCGGCTGTTGGCCTCCACCTCGCCGATGCTGACCCGCACGCCTTCACTGCCGAACGCGCGCACCGAAAGCGCCTGCGTGCCCGCCAGTTCGGCAAATTCCGAGCTGTTCCCGCCCAGGTTCAACCAGATGAAGTTGCCCTCTGCCTCGGGCACAAACCAGCCGAGCTCACGCAGCCCGCGGGTTACGCGGGTTCGTTCGTCCACGATGCTTTGTACCCTCTCTACAACCAGCGGGTAATTCTGCAACGAGACGATGGCTGCTTTCTCAGCGATCTGTGACACAGCGAAGGGAGTGGCCGCCACACGCAGGTACTGCGTCAGCCCGGGGTTCGAGATGCTGTAGCCCACGCGCAGGCCCGCCAGTCCGTGTGCCTTGGAGAACGTCCGGAGCACCACAACATTCGGGTATTTTCGGTACATCGCGATGCCGTCCACGGCGTCCTTGTCGCGGACGAACTCCTGGTAAGCCTCATCGATAACCACCACAACGTCGGCCGGGACTGTCTGGATGAACCGCTCCGTTTCGGCGGTGCTCAGGATGGGGCCGGTGGGGTTGTTCGGGGTGCAGAGCAGGATGACCCTGGTGCGGACCGTGACGGCTGCAGCCATGGCGTCAAGGTCGTGGCGTCCGTCTGCCGTCAGCGGGATGCGGACGCTTTCAGCGCCCACCAGACCCACGCTGATGGGGTAGGCCTCGAAGGACCGCCACGCGTAGATTACTTCGTCCGCTTTGCCGTCTTCGTTCTGGCCCGCAAACGTGGACAGCAACTGGTTCAAGGCACCAAGGCTTCCGGCTCCGGTGACAATATCCTCGGCCGGCACCGCCAGGAACTCGGCGAGCGCAGCACGAAGCTTGCTGCTGAGGGGGTCGGGGTAGCGGTTGAAATCCGTCTGGTTGGAAATCGCCTCCAGCACCGCCGGAAGCGGGGGCAGGGGGTTCTCGTTGGAGGAGAGCTTGTAGCTGGCCAGCCCGTCAACGGCGACGGGCGGCTTTCCTGCGGCGTAGCGGGGAAGCCGGCCAACCACGGGGCGCGGCCGGATTTCGCCAGGCAGGATCTCTGATGAAGTCATGCAAACTAGCCTACTTCGCCTGAACGGCACGGGTTGGGCGGGCGCACAGGGGGGCTCAGGGGCAGTGTGACAGCATGGGCGTATGCGCTCTTTTATAGTTCGAGTCCTCATCAACGGGCTGGCCCTCTGGATTGCCAGCTGGATACTGCCGGGCCTGGATATCTCTACTTCGGCCACGACCGCGGCGGTGGCCAATACGGGCGTAACGCAGGGAACGGAGACCGTCGGCATCATTCTCGCGTACCTGTTCATCGGGTTGATCTTCGGTGTGGTGAATGCGTTTGTCCGCCCCTTGGTCAGCTTCCTGTCCTTGCCCATCACCATCCTCACGCTTGGGCTGTTCACCATCGTTATTAATGCCGCCATGCTGTACCTGACGTCCTGGCTCAGCGGCTACACGCCGGTGCATTTCACCATCGACTCGTTCTTCTGGACGGCAGTCCTCGCGGCCATCATCATCACGCTCATTTCTCTGGTTGCGGGCCGGGTGACAGGAGCCGGCAAGCGCTGACCGGCGATCCGTTCCGGCCGGATCGTCTCGCATAGTCACTTGGCGCCGTGTTGGTTGCGGCGACTAGCGCCGTGTTGGTTGCGGCGACTAGCGCTGTGTCGGCTGCGGCGACGGCCCCGGACTGTTATCTCGCACCGGCTGGGGCGAGGACTGTTGCGCTGTGGATTGCGGCGGCTGCGGTGACACCTGCGCCATAGGCGTCGGCACCGGCCCACGGCCCATCGCGGTCTCGGGAGGCTTCGAACGGGTCAGCGCGAAGCGGGTGGCCATTGCCGTGCCGCCTGCCCCCAGGACGCCGCTCAGGACGGCGGTTGAGGCCATCAGGGAGGGATCGTCGCTTGCCGCGACCAGCCGGGCGCCTTCCTGATAGTTACTGAGCTTGTGACCGGGGCCCAATCCAGGGTCCTCGCCCACTGGCGTCCACACTGGATTATTCAGCGTGACCGTAACCCTGTTCCGAACGTCGGGACCTGGTGCGCCGTCACTTCCCGGAACCCAGTCTTCGCGATGCTCCAGGTGAAGGCTGCTGACGCCCGCGTCCGGAGTGATCCCGCCAACCGGGGAACCAGCGGTCAGCACATATTTCATGTCGTATTTGGACTTAAAGAGTTCATCAGCAGCGAGATTCATGGCATGCACGCCACCCTGGCTATAGCCAACGGCAACCACAGGAGAGCCTTCTGGTGCTCCTGCAGCCTGAAGGCTCTGCAGGACGCCGGCACTGACTTCAGCCGAACCATAGCCGAGCCCCTCGGCGATCCCCGCAATATCAAATGGGTTATCGCCTCCAGTTTCAGCGCCCGCCTGTGTCCCGGGGATCACCACCACGTACGCCTTCCGACCGGCACTATCCACTTCGATTACTTCCACATAGCCGTCCCCTCTTTCGTCGACGATCCGCGCACGGTCCAGCAGGCCGGCAAGGGAAGCATCCAGCTGGATCGGCACGCTCTCACGCTGTTCAACAGTGAGGGGACGAGGTTTCAGCATCGGCCTGGATCCGTCGGCGAGACTTCGAATCAGGGGACCAACCGCCGATATGTGCCTGCCGGCCGCCATGTCAGCCGCTAATGCGACCGCCAGGTGGGCCGGCGAGAGACCCAACAGCGCACTCAGGGAGAGCGCCACGTTCCCGGTCAACAATTCCATGGCATTCCTGTTAGGCAGGCCAGTTATTTGTTGGTCCGTGCATGAGTACAAGAAGTCTTTGACGCTGGGGATGCCTAGTCCCCGCGCAACGCCAGCCGCCAGCTCAGCGAGTTCGTAGTCGTTTTTGCTGGCCCGCACCTGGCCGCTAATCCCCTGCAGGTCTGCGCGGACCGCCTGCACGCTTCGCTGGGCCTCGCCCAAGGAGATTTCGGCGTCCGTCCCGAAGGCCTGGGCCTGGGACAGACGCAAACAGCCCTGGATCCGGCTCACTTCGGCCTCTACCGCTGCCAGCTCGCTGGCTAGGTCATCGAGCTTTTCCGCCCCGCCCATGAGTTCCTCGAACTGGAAGGTGATGCCGCCAATTCCGCCCCTAATTTCCAGGCCACCATCGACAGCAGGTCCGCTCACCTGGATGGGCCCACCGCTGCCAGATGACCTCACCTCGGCCAACGGTACTGCCCAACCAGGCTGCCGCCGGAGGGCGGCCCCACTTCCTGCGCATGGCGGTTCACTGCCAGCCGTGCGTCTTCGAGCCGTGCGAGCGCTCTTCCGAGCGCGACCTCCTGCAGAGACACCGAGACCCGGTACGCCCGGCCGGCCGGTGACTGCCAGTCCAGCATCTGGATCTCCCTGAACCTGGCAAGAACCGTATCCACGCGTCCTTCGCACACGGCAACCCGCCCCGCCAGGTGCTCAACCTCGTTACCCCTAGCTATGAGCGCCGCCAAGTCTGGTGCTATCGAGTCGCTGCTCATTCCCTCTCCCCCTTGCCACCACACGTCACCTTCTGAACCCCGACGCTACGAAAGGCCACCCACCCAACGGAAGCACCGGCGTCCGCTATGTGGATAAGTCACGACGATGTCCACATAGGACGGCCCGCTTAAGCGGCAGTGAAGAGTTCATGAAACAATCAGCACATGCCTGAAACTGCCGCCAAAGCTGATACCCGCACGCCCTCTGGACGCCTGGCCCTGGCCGCGTCACCGGACCAGATCGCCCTGGGCCCGCTGGACGGCCGTTACCAGTCCGCCGTCGCACCCCTCGTTGACTACCTGTCCGAGGCAGCCCTGAACCGTGACCGTGTGGCCGTGGAAGTCGAGTGGCTCATCCACCTGACCAGCAAGAACGTCCTCCCCGGCGCAGGCCAGCTCACCCCGGAACAGCAGGAAAAGCTCCGCGCGATCGTCACGGAGTTCGACTCCTCGTCCGTCTCTGAGCTGGCCGACATCGAAGCGGTCACGGTCCACGACGTGAAGGCCGTGGAGTACTACATCGGCCGCCGCCTGCCCGCCGTCGGCATCGAGAACCTGACCGCCATGGTCCACTTCGGCTGCACGTCCGAGGACATCAACAACCTCTCCTACGCCCTGGGCGTCAAGGGTGCTGTGGAGGACGTGTGGCTGCCCGCCGCACGCGCCCTCGTGGCCCAGATCAGCAAGATGGCCGAGGACAACCGTGCGGTCCCCATGCTGTCCCGCACGCACGGCCAGCCCGCCACGCCCACCACGCTGGGCAAGGAACTGGCAGTCATCGCGCACCGCCTGAGCCGCCAGCTGGACCGGATCGCCAAGACTGAATACCTGGGCAAGATCAACGGCGCCACCGGAACCTACGCCGCCCACGTCGCGTCCGTTCCGGGCGCCGACTGGCAGCACGTCGCCAAGTCCTTCGTCGAGGGCCTGGGCCTGACCTGGAACCCGCTGACCACCCAGATCGAAAGCCACGACTGGCAGGCCGAGCTTTACGCCGACGTCGCCCGGTTCAACCGGATCCTGCACAACGTCTGCACGGACATGTGGAGCTATATCTCCATCGGCTACTTCGCCCAGATCCCGGTGGCCGGCGCCACCGGCTCTTCCACCATGCCGCACAAGGTCAACCCCATCCGGTTCGAGAACGCCGAGGCCAACCTGGAAATCTCCTCCGGCCTCCTGGACGTGCTGGGCTCCACGCTGGTGACCTCCCGCTGGCAGCGCGACCTCACCGACTCGTCCAGCCAGCGCAACATCGGTGTGGCATTCGGCCACTCCCTGCTGGCGATCTCCAACGTGGCCAAGGGCCTGGACCGCCTCGACGTTGCCGAAGACGTCCTCGCCGGTGACCTGGACACCAACTGGGAAGTCCTGGGTGAGGCGATCCAGATGGTCATGCGCGCCGAGGCGATTGCCGGCGTCGAAGGCATGGAAAACCCGTACGAGCGGCTCAAGGACCTCACCCGTGGCCAGCGTGTGGATGCGGCCCGGATGCAGGAATTCGTGCAGAGCCTGGGACTGTCCCCCGAGGCCGAGGCCCGGCTGCTCGCCCTTACGCCGGGCAAATACACCGGCATCGCGGACCAGTTGGTGGACCACCTCAAGTAAGCAGCCCGGTGGTTGAGTGTTCAGTAACCACCAGTCATAAACGTACGACGGCGGCGCCGGGTCCTTTGAGGGCCCGGCGCTTTCGTGTGGGTTGGGCTGCCGAAACGGATGCGAAACTGGAGTCATGAAGCTGATCCTCATCCGCCACGGACAGACCCCCGGCAACGTACTCGGCCAACTGGACACCGCGCACCCCGGGCCCGGGCTGACCGAACTGGGCGACCGCCAGGCAGAGGCCATGGCACGGTCCCTGGCCAACGAGCAGATAGGTGCCCTGTACGCATCAACGCTTCTGCGGACCCAGGTTACGGCCGCCCCGCTGTCCCGTCTCCACGGGCTTGAGGTTGAAGTCCTGGATGGCCTGCACGAAATCGAGGCAGGAGCACTGGAGAAACTGACCGACCATGAATCGCACATGCGGTACATGGGCACGGTGTTTGCGTGGGCAGCCGGTGACCTGGACCGCAGGATGCCTGCCGGCCCGAACGGCCACGACTTTTTCGAACGGTTCGACGCCGCCATCAACCACATTGCCGAGCGCGCTGCCAGCAATGGGGGCCCCGCCGTCGCGGCCGTAGTGAGTCATGGCGCGGCCATCCGCACGTGGACAGGGCTCCGCGCCGCGGGCGCCGACCATGAGTTCGCGGCCCGGCATGTCCTGTCCAACACCGGCATCGTGGCCCTGGAAGGCGACGCCAGCGCCGGCTGGAAGCTGATCCACTGGGATGGGAGCCCGGTGGGCGGCCTCGCTCTTACGGATCCGACCGCCGAGGACCCCACCGGTACCCAGAGGTAGCGGGCAAGTTCTCCAGCCCCTTACGCGCAGGAAACACGGCGTTAATGGTGGGCTCGTAGGCTTGATCTGCATCACCCTTCGGCGAAACGAGGCAGTCATGCAGACCAATCCGCGGCTCAACATCCGTTCGGTCACCTGGTCCAACCCCGTGGGCGCCGATCTGCGCAGGGCCCAGCAGGCGGAACTGGACGCCCGCTTCGGTACCCCTGACCACGAACCGGGGACCCCGCCGTCGGGCGCCGACTGTGCCGTGTTCCTCGTGGCGTACGACAAAGGCTCGGGACAGCCCGTGGGCTGCGGCGGACTCAGGCTCCTGGACAGTGCCACGGCCGAAATCAAGCGACTCTATGTGCTCCCCTATACGCGCGGTTCAGGCGTGGCTAGCTCCATCCTGGCGGCCCTCGAAGCGGAGGCGCACAAGCAGGGCATCACGCGCATCAAGGCCGAAGCAGGCTCGGCGCAGCCGGACGGCCGGAACTTTTACGAGAACTCCGGCTTCGAATCCGTCCCCAACTTTGGCGCTTACGTGGGCGTGGAGCATTCGTACTGCTACGCCAAGTCGATTGACTCGCACAGCGCCGCCCACACTGCCATGGCCTGAGCCAAATCCGGGCGGCGGCCCGTTACACAACAACCGACACGGCGTAACGTGCGCCGCGGCACGCTAACCTCGCCATATGGAATCCACTGACATCACCTTCCGCACCCGCAAATGGATCCGGCCGGAGGACCTGAACGCCAACGGAACCCTTTTCGGCGGAAGCCTGCTGAAATGGATCGACGAGGAAGCCGCGATCTACGCCATCCTCCAGCTTGGAAACGGCCGCGCCGTCACGAAGTACATCTCGGAGATCAACTTCGTGAGCTCCGCCGTGCAGGGCGACCTGGTGGAAATGGGCCTGACGGCAACGCGCTTCGGCCGCACGTCGCTGACCATGCGCGCAGAAGTCCGCAACATGATCACGCGGCAGAGCATCCTCACCATCGAAGAGATCGTCTTTGTGAACCTCAGCCCGGCCGGCCTGCCCGAGCCCCACGGCTACACAGAAATCACCTATGAGCGGGACCGGATTCCCACACATCACCTGACTGAAACGCTTATTCAGGACTGAGGACGGCGGGACGCGCCTTAAGCCGTCCGGCCGCGTTGCATGGGTCACCGCCATGGGTCCCCGGGGGCGTACGGCATAGGATCGATAGCCGAACCCCTTGAAAGGACTCTCTTGGCCAAGCTCTACTTCCGCTACGGCGCCATGAACTCCGGAAAGTCCACCGGGCTCCTGCAGGCCGCCTTCAACTACGAGGAGCGCGGACAGCGCGTCCTGCTGGCCAAGCCCGGCGTGGACACCAAAGGCGATACGGACATTGTGTCCCGGCTGGGCATGACACGGTCCGTGGACTTCCTGCTGGCCGCCACCACCCCCGTGCGCGAACTCTTCGCCGCCCATGCGGCCGGAGATGACCCGGATGCTCTGCTGGAGCACATGGACCAGAAGCCGGTGGCCTGCTTTCTGGTGGACGAGGCACAGTTCCTGACGCCGGACCAGGTGGATGACCTGTTCCGCATCGCCGTCCTGGACAACGTCCCGGTACTGGCCTACGGCATCAGGACCGACTTCCTGACCCATGCGTTCCCGGGATCACGCCGGCTTCTGGAGGTGGCCCACACGCTGGAAGAGCTCAAAACCATTTGCCGGTGCGGGCGCAAGGCCATCTTCAACACGAGGCGCGTTGGCAGCAAGGTGGTGTTCGACGGCGACCAGGTGGCCATCGACGGCCAGGACGTCTGGTACGAATCCCTCTGCGGTTCCTGCTACCTCGAGGAATCCGGCGGCCGCCTGGGCTCTTGAAACCTGTGGCACACCCGCCGGCGACTCACTCCCGCCGCGCCCGGCGCCAAAGGACCGGTGCCAGCACCACGGCAATCCCGACGGCGGCACCGATCACCGTCTCGACGATCCGGTCCCGGAGCAGGCTGGTGGGCGAGGCCGGCGCCACCAGAAGCGTGGAGATCAGGGCCAGCGGCGTCACGAAGACCTGCGCCAGCAAGTACTGGCGGGCAATGAACAACTCGGCGCCGAACTGACACAGGGCCATCACCAGGACGGTCTGCCAGGGTGCCAGGCCCAGCAACAGGATCCCCGCCAGCACCACGAGCCCAAGGACGGTGCCGATGATCCTCTGCACGCCGCGGCGGACGCGGTGCACAGTGGTGTGGCCTACCAGCGGCACCACCGCCGCCACCATGGCCCAGTAGTTGTGGCCAAAACCCAGGCGTTGCCCCACCAGAGTCGCCAACGAACCGGCCAGCCCGGCTGCCACGAAATAGCCCAGGCCCTCCAGCCAGGCTGCCCGCCGCTCATCCCGAGTCCGGCGGAGCGGGCGCGGCCACGCCCAGGGTGTGCGGTGGCTGGGCAGCACGCGCGAAGAGAAGCCGATCAGCAGGCAGAAAGCGGTGGTGAGGACGGCCACCAGCATCCCTTCCCAGAGCGGCGGCTGGTTGGGGATCGAGGCAATTGCCGCGAAAGCGAAGATGTGGAACAGGGACCCGGCAGGCCGCAGCCGAAGCCAGGAGATGGCCACGGAACAGCCGCCGGCCACCACGGTGGTCGCCAGGACCAGCAGCCACGTGGTGCTGGCCCCGTCCAGGCCCCATGCCCCGCCGGCGCGTGCCGCGAGAGAGGCCAGGAGAATGACCAACAGCATCAGCAGGCCGCCGCGGAGCTGAAGGAAGAAGCGTGAACCGTGCGGCTCGCCGCGGCCGTAGATCCCGGTGAATGCGCCGAACGAGGCGAAGATCGCCAGGTCCAGCCGGCCTGTCAGTACCAGGGTGAGGAGCGGAACAAACACTCCCACAGCACAGCGGAGGGCCGGGTGATGGTCCTTGTTTGCGGGAGCGATACTGAACATCTCAACGAGGATCTTCACGTGCTGATGGCGCCTTCCTGCAGTCCAACCTGTACATCACTGGCGGGCGGCCGCGCCGACGTCCACATCGATCCTACGCCGCAGCCTGTTCCCACGAACGGAACGGCAGGGCAACGCCACCGAAACACCGCCCTGTGATCCTTGACGCATGAAGCCCACTGCAAGGAACCCTGCCGCGGCTGATTTGAGCTGTGAAGTCTGCGGCCTCATGCCGGAACCCACCAAGACCCGCCTGACCGTGGCCAACGTGGCCGTTATGCTCCCGATCGAACTGCTGGTCCATGCCCTCGTGGTGGAAACGCACCTGCCATATTTTGCCAAGGTCCTGGTCCTCACTCTCACCGCCACCGTGCTGGTGATCTGGGTAGCGGAGCCCTCCGCCGCCCGGATCCTCCGCGGCTGGCTGCACGCGCCGGCGCTCCGGCACCACCGGAAGCTGGGCAGCGCACCGGCGTTGTGGCGGGCGCGCACGGTGCTCCAGGACCACCCGGGTTCCCTGCAGAAAATCACCCGGGCGCTGGCCCGCCTGGATACCAACATCCTCAGCATCCACGTCCACCCCACTGCCGGCGGCGTGTTGGATGAGTTTGTGCTCTCGGCGCCGGGGAACCTCAGTGAACGGCATCTGTTGGAGGCACTGCACGACGGCGGCGGCTCACGTTCACGGGTCTGGCCCACCACCGCGCTGGCCATGGCGGACGGCCAGACGAAGGCCCTGAGCCTGGCGGCCAGGATCGCCGATGCCCCGGACGAACTGCCGCTGGCAGTCGCCGAACTGCTTCATGCCCGCATCCTCACACCTGCGGAGGCGGTCCTGGAAAAGCACGACGCCGGCACCCGCCTGAAGATCCCCACCGCCTGGCACGGACCCATCACGTTCTCCCGTCCCGGCGAACCGTTCACACCCGCCGAGTCAGCCCGCGCGCACCGGCTCGCCGAGCTCGCCGAAATCCTGGCCCACCGGCCGGCCGCCAGCGGCCAGCACTAGCGCACGGCATGGGGCCGCCGTCGACCTGAACCGGCAAACGGAAGGCCAAACCAGACGCTCCATGCCGGGGCCCGGCCGGTCACAATCCGTATTTAGGCCCCGCACCGGCGCAATTGGCGAAAAGCCTTGACAGTGGCATGGGTCACTTCTATCTTTAATTTTGGGATCCCAAAACGGGATCCCAAAAATGCAGAATACTTTCCGGCGCTCCCCAACGCGCCATCCGAAGCCTCGCACTTCAATCCCCGCCCACCCCGCGGGCCTTATTTCCAATACCGGATCTCTCCATTCCCCCATCCGTAACTTCCCTGTGAAGGAGAAGCTGTGTCCATTCCGAACACCGAAACAGCACCCGCTGACGGCACCTTGAATCCCGCGACCAGCGACGAACAGCAGAAGGACGGCGTGCAACGGCGCACCAACGTCCGCTGGAAGCTGTTCCTGCTATTGCTGGTCCTCGTCGCCGTCAACTACATCGATCGCGGCTCCATCTCCGTGGCACTGCCCATCATTCAAAAGGAATTCAACCTGGCCCCGGAGCTCGTGGGACTCCTGCTATCCGCCTTTTTCTGGACCTACGCCCTGATGCAGATCCCGGTGGGCTGGCTCATCGACAAGTTCGGTCCGCGCAAGGTCATGACGGCATCGTGCATCGGCTGGGGCGCCGCAACCGCTGCCTCGGGCCTTGCCGGCAGCTTCCTGAGCATGTTCATCGCCCGCCTCGGCATCGGCGTCACGGAAGCTGGCGTTATGCCCGCCGGCGGCAAGCTCAACGCCATCTGGATGCATAAATCGGAGCGTGGCCGCGGCGCCACCATCCTGGACGCCGGAGCCCCGCTTGGCGCCGGCCTGGGCGGCATCCTTATCGCCGGGCTCATCGCGTCCACCGGCAGCTGGCGCACGGCGTTCATCATCGCCGGCGCCGCCACCGTGCTCATGGGCCTCGCAGTATGGTGGTACGTCCGCGACAATCCCCGCCAGCACCGCGGCGTCAACGCTGCCGAGGCCGAGTACATCGAAGCTTCCCATGCCGCCGAGGACGCCGAGGCCGAACTCGACGGCAGCAAGGGCAAACGTGCCCTGCTTCCGTACCTGAAATTCCGTTCCTTCTGGGCCATGTGCTTCGGCTGGCTGGGCTTCAACGGCGTGTTCTACGGCCTGCTCACCTGGGGCCCGCTCTACCTCGCCCAGGCCAAGGGCTTTGACCTGAAGACCATCGGCTGGTCCACGTTCGTGATCTTCGGCGCAGGTTTCGTCGGTGAAATCCTCGGTGGCAACATCGCCGACAAGTGGCGTAACTCCGGAGCCTCGGCCAACCTGGTCATGCGCACCCTGCTGGGCATCTCCAGCGCGGTGGTGATCGGCGGCCTGGTAGGCGTCACGGTGGTGGCCGATCCGACCACCGCGGTGGTCCTGCTCTCCGTGGTTATGTTCTTCCTCCGCTGGGTGGGTCTGTTCTGGAGCATCCCCTCCATCCTCGGCGGCCGGACCAACGCCGGCGTCCTGGGCGGGGCCATGAACTTCAGCGGCAACATTTCCGGCTTTGTCACGCCGATCGTCGTCGGCCTGATCGTCGGTGCGACGGGCTCCTACACGTGGGCACTGCTGTACTTCGTGGGATCCGCCATCATCATGGGCGTGTCCGTCCTGACCCTGGACTACAACAAGCGGCTCCCTGTCTAGGCCGACTGGTCAGGACAACCGTCCACGCCGGCCCGCCCTAAGCTAGGCCACAGCACCATCTCCCGGCCGCCGGGAGCGCAACGTCACCGAAGAATCCGAATGGAGCAGCATGCTTACCGCCGAAGAGACCCAGGACAAGGAACGCCCCCTCCGCGAGACTGTCCGGGACACACTCCGCACCAGGATCTTTGAAGGGCATTACGCTCCCGGCACACGGCTGGTGGAACGCGACCTGGCAGCCGAGTTCAATGTCTCCCGGCTGCCGGTCCGCGAGGCGCTCCGGATGCTGCGCCAGGAGGGCCTCCTCAGCGACCGGGGAGCCCGCGGAGCCGAGGTCAGCTCACTCAGCCCCAAGGACGTGGAGGATCTCTTCGACGTCCGCCAGTCGCTGGAGGTGCTGGCCTGCCGGCTTGCCGCAGTCCGCGCAACACCAGAGGACTTGGGTTACCTTGACGGCCTGCTGGCGGAGGCCGAACGCTGCCTCGCCAAGGGCGCCATCATGGAAGCCCACCGGGCAAACAGCGAATTCCACGACGCCATCACCCGAATCGCGGACAACGGCTTCCTCAAGTCCGCACTGGAACCGCTGCAGGGCCGCATGCACTGGCTGTTCCGGCACGTCAGTGACCTGCCCGAACTGATCCAGGAGCACCGGGAACTGTACGGCGCCATCGCCAGCGGCGATCCGGACCGTGCCGCGGCCCAGTCGGCGTCGCACATCGGCAAGTACCGCGAACAGTTCCCCGACGACTTCCAGAAAACAGAACCCGCTCTTCACCGGAAGAAAAAATGAAACTCCTTGTCATCAACCCCAACATCAGTGACGACGTTACGGCCCTGATTGAATCCGAAGCCCTCCGCTCGGCCGCGCCGGGCACCGATCTCGTAGTCCGCACGGCGGGGTACGGCGTCGAATACATCGAAACCCGCTTTGAGTCCCTGATCGCCGCCGGCGCAGTGGCAGAGGTCATCGCCGGACACACCCGGCCCGGCTCCGACCCCGTGGACGGCGTCGTCGTCGCGGCCTTCGGTGATCCGGGCATGCCTGCCCTGAAGGAACTCACGGATGTCCCCGTCATCGGCATCACGGAGGCGGCCCTGTGCGCCGCCGCCCTGCAGGGCCACCGCTTCTCCATCATCGCCATCTCGGACCGGATTAAACCCTGGTACCTGGACTGTGTGGAACGCTTCGGCCTCGGCGGCCGGCTGGCCTCCATCCGTTCCATCAACGAAAGCCTCAACGGCATCGGTTCCGTGCAGCAGGACTTCAAGGAAACGCTGCTGGCACTTAGCCGGCAGGCCGTCACAGAGGACGGGGCCGACGTCGTGATCCTCGCCGGGGCACCCCTCGCCGGGCTGGCCCGCGAACTTCGTGGTCAAATCCCGGTTCCGGTGGTGGACGGTATCTCAGCGGGCATCCGCATGGCGGAGGCCGTAGTCGGGCTTCAGTCCGGCCCGCACCGGGCCGGTGCCTTCGCGCCGCCGCCGGTCAAGGCCCGCAACGGCCTCTCCGCAAACCTCGACGCCGCACTGGCCGCCGCCCAGTCCGCACCCGCCGCTTCAAAGAACTAGGAGGACAATGATGTCCCGCCAGCCCGACCTTGTCATCGCCAACGCCACCGTAGTTAACAGCTTTGGCCGCCAAAACGCCCACATCGTGATCCAGGATGGCCTGATCACCCAACTCGTGGAGGCCTCGGAGGCTGTACCCGCAGCCAGCCGCACCATCGACGCAGCCGGCCACCTTGTGATCCCCGGCGGCGTGGACGGCCACTGCCATGTGGCCCAGGTGACCGGACGCTTCCGCACCCTCGACGACTACCGCACCACGTCGACCGCGGCGCTGTGGGGCGGCACCACCACGATCATCGACTTTGGCATCCCCCGGGACGCCCAGGAAACCCCGCTGGCCGCCGTCCGGCACAAGAAGGAACTCGCCGTTGAGTCCCGCTGCGACGTTGCCCTGCACGGTGCGGTGGTGAGCTGGGACGAAACAGTGCCGTGGCAGCTGGAGCAGCTCGCCGCCGAGGGCGTGCGCTCCGTCAAGATGTACACCACCAACCGCGGCTCCACCATGGCGGACGGGGACACCATCCTGAAGGTCATGCGCGAGATGGTCCGGCTGGACGGCCTCACCTACATCCACGCCGAACACGATCCGATCATCAGCGACTGCACACAGCAGCACGCCGACGACGGCCGGATCGGCATCGAACACCTGCACCGCACACGCCCGGAGCTCGCCGAGGAAATCTCGGTTATGGAAACGCTGGCCATGGCCGAATACACCCGGGCCCCCGTGTACTTCGTGCACCAGTCCACGCCGGGTGCCGTGGATCTGGTCACCGAGGCACGTGCCCGCGGCCAGGAAGCGTATTCCGAGACGTGCCCGCACTACCTCACGCTCGACGACACGGTGTATGGGTCAGCTTTCCCGGAGTGGTACGCCTGCTGCCCGCCCATGCGCAGCCCCGAAACTGTGGCCGCGCTCAACGAACGGCTGGCTGGCGGCGCCATCCACACCGTCTCCTCGGACCACTCCTGCTACGACCTGTCCCAGAAGCGCGAGCGCACGGACGACGTCCGCGCCATGCCGCACGGCCTGCCCGGCGTGGAAACCCGGATGCCCGTCACCTTCACGGCCATGGCTTCCGCCGGCAGCTCGGTGGAAGAATTCGTGGAGGTCTTCGCCGCCGGCCCGGCCCGCATCAACGCGGTCCCCGGCAAAGGCAGCATCGCCGAAGGCTTCGACGCCGACCTGGTGATCTTTGACCCCGCCGAGGAACGGATGGTGGACGGCGGGGCGCTGCACATGGGCACTGATTTCTCGCCGTTCGACGGCCGGACGCTCACGGGGTGGCCTGCCGTCGTCGTGTCCGCCGGGCGTGTGGTGCTCGACGGCGGCGGCTTCCACGATCCCGGCGCCGTGGGCCGTTTCGTGGCCCGCAACGGCTTCCACGAACACCTCTCGTCCGGCGCGGCGCCCGTCACCACCCCCGCAACCCTTTCTGCAGCAAAGTAGGAGCAGCCATGCCATCCGCAGCACGCAAGACCCGCATCGGCATGATCGTGCCGTCCTCCAATACCTGCCTGGAGCCGCAGAGCTACCGTATCCTGGGCGACCGGGACGACGTTACTATCCACTTCACCCGGATCCCCGTCACCCGGATCGCCCTGGACGACTCCTCGGACAAGCAGTTTGATCCCGCGGTCATGCGCACCGCCGCCGAGCTGCTGGCAACGGCCGACGTGGACGTCATCGCCTGGAACGGCACGTCGGGCTCGTGGCTCGGCGCGGCCCACGACCGGGAACTGGTCCGCGAAATCACGGATGCGACGGGCATCCCGGCCACCACGTCCACGCTCGCCTATCTGGAGGCTTTCGGGTCCTTCGGTACGGAGCGGATAGGGCTTTTCACACCATACACGGAGGACGTCAACCGCGCGATCATGGAGTCCTACCAGCGGGACGGCATCAAAACCATCGGCCACCGCGCCCTGGGGCTGAGCGACAACGAGTCGTTCGCCCGGGTCACGGAGAACGAGATGCGGCCGGGGTCGCTGGAGTTGGCCGCTGCCCGTCCGGATGCCCTGGTCTACCTCTGCACCAACCTGTACGGCGCCAACATCGCGACGGAGGTGGAGGCAGAAACCGGCGTTCCGGTGCTGGACTCCGTGGCCGTGACGCTGTGGCACTGCCTCAAACTTGCCGGGTCCCCTTTGCTCGCACCGAGGTGGGGCAGGCTGCTGGCCGGCTAACGCCAGCAGCAGGTCAGTGGCCTGCAGTTCCAGCAGCCCAGGTAAGAACCGACGGCGGCCCGCCCACTGGGAGCGGGCCGCCGTCGAACCCCTAACGTATGCGCTCACGCTGCCGAAGTTCCAGCAGCCGTTGGGCTACATGCGGATGGTCAGCGCGCCGGGCTCGACGGTCATCAGGACGTGTTTGCCGTCGCCCTCGTGGTCGCCGTCAAGCTGGTAGTCATCGTTGTGCTCGAGCGTGATTTCCACGGACTTGCCCTGGTAGTACTCCACGGACGTGTCCTTGCCCTTCCCCTTGCCGATCATGCCGGCGATCACGGAGAACCAGCCCAGCTTCCCCCTCGGGGCCAGCACCGCCACGTCCAGCAGGCCGTCGTCCATCTTGGCGTCCGGGAAGATCTCGAGTCCACCCTGGACCTTGCCGCAGTTGCCCACCATCACGCTGCGGACGCCGCGGTGCACCACATCCTTGCCGTCGATCACAATGGTGGCCTTCACCGGTTTGCCCGGCAGGTTCCGGATCCCGGCATCCACGTAGGCCAGCCAGCCCACCTTGTCCTTGAGGCCCTCATTGGTGTCGGCCATGATGGTGGCGTCGTAGCCCACGCCCGCCATCACCAGGAAGACCTGCTCCTTGTCCGGGCTGTTGCGGACGGCCCGGATCACGTCGATCTTCCGCTCCGTGCCAGCCAGGGCCCCGGCCATGGCCCCGTCAAAGTCCGTGACGTCCATGCCCATGTTTCGGGCCAGGAGGTTTCCCGTGCCGAACGGAAGCAACCCCATGGGCACGTCCCCGCCGGAAAGGACCTCGGCCACGCACCGCACGGTACCGTCGCCGCCGGCCGCAATAACGACGTCGGCCCCTTGCTTGAGTGCCTCCTTGGCCTGGCCGACGCCGGGGTCCTCCTTGGTGGTCTCCAGCCAGATGGGCTCGCCCCAGCCGTTCTCCGAGCAGTGCTTGGCTGCCAGGGCACGCACGTCGATGTCCACCGGCTTGGCGGGATTGATGATGATGGCCGGACGCTTGAGATCGTCAGAGCTATTGGCAGTCATGATGTCCTTCGGGTAAATGTGCCTATGAAGAAAAGGGTACTTGCCATTTCCGCTGTGGCAACGGATCAGCCTCGCGGACGGCTTGGGATTTCCTGCGCCCGGGCTTCCTGGCTCCGGGCGTTGATCCGGGCCGACCGGACGATGGTGAAGACGCCGAGGGTATCAACCACTGCGATGACGGCGATCATCCAGTACAGGCCCTGCCCTGCCACGAGGACCATGCCAATCACGCCGGTGGCAACGGTCATGATGACCGGCAACAGCCAGACCGGACGTGCCGGCCGGGGAGCTGTTGCGGATGCGTCGGGCGGCGTCTGCGGGTTGCTCAAGGGTATGCCTCCTCGTGAATATTTCAGGGCGTGAAGCGTCTGGGTTGATCCTACGGCCCGCACGTTACAGCGCCTTCACTGCGCCCAGCACCTTGGCCAGGGAATCCTTGGCATCGCCGAACAGGAGGGAAGTCTGGGGCTCGTACAGGAGCTCGTTCTCGATTCCGGCGAATCCTGGCCGCATGGAGCGCTTCAGGAAGACCACCTGGCGGGCGTCCGCCACTTCCAGGATGGGCATGCCGTAGATCGGCGAGCCAGAGGACGTCTTCGCGGCGGGGTTCACGACGTCGTTGGCGCCCACCACCAGAGCGACGTCGGCCATCCGGAACTCGGAATTGATCTCGCCCATCTCCTTGAGTGATTCGTACGGCACGTTCGCCTCGGCCAGCAGCACATTCATGTGCCCCGGCATCCGGCCGGCCACGGGATGGATGGCGAAGTCCACCTCGATCCCGCGGGCTTCGAGGGCCAGGGCCAGCTCTGCCGCTGTGTGCTGGCCCTGCGCCACCGCCAGGCCGTAGCCGGGGACAATGATCACCCGCTGTGCGTAGCCCAGGAGCACGGCGACGTCCTCCGGGCTGGAGGACCTGACGGGACGTTCGCTCACGGCGGTGGATCCCGCCGTCGAGCCTCCCTTGAACGCGCCGAACAGGATGCCGGCCACGCTGCGGCCCATCGCGGCGGCCATGGCCCGGGTGAGGATGGTACCGGAGGCGCCCACCAGCGTGCCGGCCACCACCAGCAGCACGTTGCCCAGCACCACGCCCGACGCCGCCACAGCCAGGCCGGTGAACGCGTTCAGGAGCGAGATGACGATGGGCACGTCCGCGCCGCCCACCGGCAGCACCAGCAGCGCGCCGGCTGCCAGGCCCATCACCATCAGCAGCACCGCAAGCGCCAGGGAACCGGTCAGGACGACGGCGACGGCGGTGCCCACCGCTGCGAGCAGCACCGCGGCCATCACCACGGGGAGGCCTGGGAAAACGACCGGGCGGGTGGTCATCAGCTCCTGAAGTTTGGCGAAGGTGACCCCGGAGCCCGCGAAGGAGACAGCCCCCACCAGCAGGGTAAACACGATGGCGAGGCGCACCCAGGGGTCTGTTGTGTGGCTCAGTTCCAGCAGGGCCACCAGGGCTGCGGCGCCGCCGCCAACGCCATTGAACAGCGCGACGAGCTGGGGCATCTGGGTCATCTGCACGCGCCGGGCCACCGGTGCGGCCACAGCGGTCCCCACCGCGATGGCACCGATGATCCACGGGATGTTGTCCAGCCGGGCGGAAAGGAAGACCGTGACGACGGCGAGCAGCGCACCGAAGGCACCGATCAGGTTGCCACGCCGGGCAGTCCGGGGCGAGCTGAGGCCGCGCAGGGCAAGGATGAAGAACACGGCGGCTACGAGGTAGAGGAGCGAGGTCCAGACGGGATCGAGGAGGGTCACTTTGCGTCCTCCTTGCCGGTGGCTTCCTGGCGGACGGCGTCCTTCCGGGCACGGAACATGTGCAGCATCCGGTCCGTTACTACAAAGCCGCCCACCAGGTTAGCGGTGGCCAGCACCACGGCGAGCAGCGCCACGGCCAGGATCCACGGGTCCGCGGCCTGGCCGGCCACGATGATGGCGCCCACCAGGATGATGCCGTGGATCGCGTTTGCTCCGGACATCAGCGGGGTGTGCAGGGTGCTGGAGACCTTCGAAACCACTTCGAAGCCCACAAACACCGCCAGCACGGTGACCGTCAGCAGGCTCATGCCGTCCATCAGATTCCCCCCTCGTTCTGGACACTGTCCTTACGGATCCCGTCGTTTTGGACCCGGGGCTCATAGTCGGGCAGGGCAGGCACAAGTGCCGCCAGAGCCTCGGCCGTGGGCGGATGCCGCACCGCGCCGTCGTGCGTGAGGCACGCCCCCGCGATCACCTCGTCGTCAAAATCGAGGGCAACGGCGCCGTCCCGGACCATCAGGGCAAGCAGGTTGGCCACGTTCTTGGCATACAGACGGGACGCGTCCTGCGCCATCGCGGACGGCGCGTCCTTCAGCCCCACCAGCGTGACGTGGCCCTGGCCGTCGGCGGTGGGCACCAGGATATCCTCGCCGGGAACGGCGCCCTCCACGTTGCCGCCGGACTCTGCGGCGAGGTCGACGACGACAGAACCGGGGCGCATGCCCTGCACCATTTGGCGGCTGACGAGGAGCGGTGCGCGCCTTCCGGGGACGGCCGCCGTCGTAATCAGGACATCCGCAGCGGCGACGTGCGGGGCGAGGAGCTCACGCTGGAGGGCGCCACGGTCGGCGCTGAGTTCGCGTGCGTAACCGCCCGAGGCCTCAGCGGTTTCCAGATCCAGTTTGATGAAGGTGCCGCCCATCGATGCGACCTCGTCGGCGGAGGCGGGCCGGATGTCGTTGGCGGAGACGCGGGCGCCAAGCCGTTTCGCGGTGCCGATGGCCTGCAGCCCGGCAACGCCTGCGCCGAGTACCAGCACCCGCGCGGGCGGGACGGTGCCGGCGGCGGTCATGTAGAGCGGGAAGAAGCGCGGCAGCCGGATGGCGGCTTCCAGCACGCACCGGTAGCCAGCCACCAAGGCCTGGGAGCTGAGCGCATCCATGGACTGGGCCCTGGAGATGCGGGGCACCAGTTCCAGGGCGAAGGCGGTCACGCCGGCCTCCACCAGCGCCTGTACGGTGGCGAGTTCGGACGACGGCGAGGTCAGGCCAACGGTGACGGCGCCCCTTTTCAGGGCGGCCGCCGTCGGAGGTTCCAGCGGGCGGACGTGGACCAGGACGTCCAGGTCGCCGGGGTCCAGGTCCTGGACGATGCGGGCGCCCGCCTCGGCGTAGTCGTGGTTCGAGTGGCCGGCGGCGGTCCCTGCTCCTGCTTCGATCAGGACGTCCAGGCCCAGCCCTGCCAGCTGCTTGGCCGTTTCCGGCGTGGCGGCCACACGCTGCTCACCCTCATGACGTTCCCGCGGTATGCCCAGTTTCAAACCGCCAACTCCCTTACGGACGTAGTTGGCTCGAGTCTATGGCGCCTTGCGCGAACTGGCAGCTAATTCACTCAGATTCGCGTTTTGGGGGCATGTGCTGCCTGGTCGCGGCCATGCTGCCGTGGTCAGCGCCGCGCGGTCAAGTCCGCTGAAACAAGCTTCGCTGTCGACACGATTTCGCGGGCCACGGCAGAGAGATACGCTTCCGGGTCCGGTTGGGCCGCCACCGACTGGGCCTGGAGGGACACGTTCACCGCGGCCACCACCTTGGTTGGCCCGTCGTACACGGGAGCGGCAACGGACATCAGCCCGAGTTCAAGCTCCTGGTCCAGCAGGCACCAGCCCTGGGCGCGGACCGTGTCCAGCTCCGCCAGCAGCTCGGGGACCGTGTCCAGCCCGCGCGGCGTCAGCGGTTTGATGTCCGCCGCCGCCAGGTAGTCCTTAAGCCCGCCGGGCGACAGGGCGGCGAGCAGCACCCTGCCCATGGACGTGGCGTAAGCCGGGAAGCGGGTGCCCACCGTGATGCCCACGTTCATGATGCGGCGGGTGGTCACCCGGGCGATGTAGGCGATGTCCGTGCCGTCCAGCACCGCCGCGGACGTGGACTCGCCCAGCTTGAGAGACAGCTCCTCCAGGTGGGGTTGGGCCAGCTGCGGCAGGGACAGACCGCTGAGGTAGGCGTAGCCGAGCTGCAGCACCTTGGCCGTGAGGGCAAACGTTTTGCCGTCGGTCCGGACGTAGTCCAGCTCAACGAGGGTGTGGAGGAAGCGCCGGGCTGTGGCCCTGGTCAGGTCCGTCCGGGCGGCCACCTCGGTGAGGGTCATGACCGGGTGGTCGGTATCAAAGGCGCGGATCACGGCCAGCCCGCGCGCCAGCGACTGCACGTACTGGTCACTCGCCTGCGGGGCGGCCCGTGAGTCTGCTGCTGCGTTGGTCATGGTTACCAATCCTATTTGGCGCGAACGTACACTTGTGGACCTTCCCAGACGCGCGAACGTACACTTGTGGCCCCAAAACCGCGGCTCGCAGGGGCCCCAAGTGTACGTTCGCGCAGAAGAAGGGTTTAGGGGGCGACGGCGACGGCGGCCTTGAGCGGGACCGGCACCAGTTCCTGGAGCTCCTCCAGGGTGCAGCCGAACGTCTCGCGGACTGTGACGCCGTGGGGCCCGGTGAGGAAGACGGCCTTGTCCGTGTACACGCGCGTCACACAGCCCACGCCGGTGAGCGGGTACGTGCACGCATCCACGATCTTCGACGCTCCCTCGCGGGTCAGGAGCGTCATCATCACAAACACGTCCTTCGCGCCGGTGGCCAGGTCCATCGCGCCGCCCACGGCCGGGATGGCGTCAGGGGCGCCAGTGTGCCAATTGGCGAGGTCTCCCGTGGCCGAGACCTGGAACGCGCCGAGCACGCAGATGTCCAGGTGTCCCCCGCGCATGATCGCGAACGAGTCCGCGTGGTGGAAGTAGGACGCCCCGGGCAATTCCGTGACCGGGATCTTGCCGGCATTGATGAGGTCGCCGTCGATGTCGTCCCCTTCAGCCGCGGGGCCCATGCCCAGCATGCCGTTCTCCGTGTGGAGCGTGATGTTCTGCTCCGCCTTGAGGTAGTTGGAGACCAGGGTGGGCTGGCCGATGCCGAGGTTCACGAACGAGCCCGGCGCGATGTCCCGGGCCACAAGTTCAGCGAGGTCGTCGCGGCCCAGGGCCTTGTCGGACGTCTGAATGCTGGTTGCGGTGCTCATTCTCAGGCCACCTTCACGATGCTGTTGACGTAGATTCCCGGGGTGACCACGTTCTCCGGGTCCAGCCCGCCGGTGGGGACAATCTCGGACACCTGGACCACCGTGTGCTTCGCGGCGGCGGCCATAATGGGACCGAAGTTCCGTGCGGTCTTGCGGTACACAAGGTTCCCCACGCCGTCGGCCTTCAGGGCCTTGATCAGCGCCACGTCGGCGTGGATGGGGGTCTCGAACACCTGGCCACGGCCGTCGATGATGCGGGTTTCCTTGCCCTCGGCCAGCATCGTGCCGTAGCCGGTAGGCGTGAAGAACCCGCCGATCCCGGCACCGGCCGCGCGGATCCGCTCGGCCAGGTTACCCTGCGGCACCAGCTCCAGCTCGATCTCCCCGGCGTGGAACTTGGCGTCGAAGTGCCACGAATCGGACTGCCGCGGGAAGGAGCAGATCATCTTCTTGACCCGGCCCTCCTTGATCAGCAGCGCGAGGCCCTGGTCGCCCTGGCCGGCGTTGTTGTTCACCACGGTCAGGTCCTTGGCGCCGCAGTCCATCAGCGCGTCGATCAGTTCGAATGGCTGCCCGGCATTGCCGAACCCGCCGATCATCACGGTGGAGCCGTCCTTGATGCCGGCAACGGCGTCGGCAACGGTATCTACAAAAGTCAGCATGTCTTAGCCCTTCACTGGGTGTGCCGACGGGGCGGCGGTGACGTTTTCGAGCACCACGGCCAGGCCTTGGCCCACGCCGATGCAGATCGCGGCGACGCCCCAGCGTTCACCCGAGGCCTGCAGGGACCGGGCAAGGGTGCCCAGGATCCGGGTGCCGGACGCGCCCAAAGGGTGGCCCATGGCAAGCGCGCCGCCGTGCCGGTTCACGATCGAGGGGTCGATGCCCCAAGCGCTGATGCACGCCAGGGACTGCGCGGCGAACGCTTCGTTAAGTTCGACGGCGCCCACCTGGTCCCAGCCGATGCCCGCCTTCGCGAGTGCCTTGTTCGCCGCCTCCACGGGGGCGTAGCCGAAGAACTGCGGGTCGTTGCCGTGTGCGCCGCGGCCGGCGATGCGGGCCAGCGGCTCGAGCCCCAGCAGCCCGGCGGCCGCTTCGGATCCGATCCAGGCTGCGGAGGCGCCGTCGGACAACGGAGATGCGTTCCCGGCAGTGACGGTGCCGTTCTCCGTGCGGAATACGGTCTTCAGCCCGGCGAGCTTCTCGGCTGAGGAGCCGGCGCGGATCCCTTCGTCGCGGACCAGGTCCGTGCCCGGAACCGGGGCCACGAGGTTGTCGTAGAAGCCCTCGTCCCAGGCAGCGGCGGAGAGGTTGTGCGAGTTCGCGGCGAACTCGTCCTGGGCCTCGCGGGTCACGCCGTACTTCTCGCGCAGCCGCTCGGTGGCCTCGCCCAGGGAGATGGTCCACTCCTGCGGCATGGCCTTGTTCACCAGGCGCCAGCCCAGCGTGGTGGAGGCCAGGGTCATGTCCCCGGCCGGGTAGGGCTTCTCCGTCTTGGGCAGGACCCAGGGGGCGCGGGACATCGATTCGGCGCCGCCCACAAGCATCAGCTCGGCGTCTCCGGCGTTGATCTGGCGCGAGGCGATGATCGCCGCATCCAGGGAAGAGCCACAGAGCCGGTTCACCGTCGTTCCCGGGATCGACACCGGCAGGCCCGCGAGCAGCGTGCCCATCCGGGCGATGTTGCGGTTTTCCTCGCCGGCGCCGTTGGCGTTGCCTAAGACGACCTCATCGATGCGCTCGGGGTCCAGCGCGGGTGCGCGCTTCACGGATTCCTTGATCACGTGCGCCGCCAAGTCATCCGGGCGGACTCCCGCGAGGCCCGAGCCGAACTTACCGAACGGCGTACGAACGGCGTCGTACACAAAAGCCTGGTTCATGGGGTTATATCCATCTCTCTGAAGACCTGCTGGGCGGTCTTGAAGGCCGTGTTGGCGGAGGGAACTCCGCAGTAGATCGCGGTCTGGAGCAGGATTTCCTTGATTTCGTCCCTGCTCAGGCCGTTGGTGATGGCCGCGCGGATATGCATGGCCAGCTCCTCCCAGTGCCCGTGCGCCACCATGGCGGTGATGGTCACGGCAGAGCGCATCTGCCGGGTGAGGCCGGGGCGGGTCCAGATGCCACCCCACGCGATCCGCGTGATCATGTCCTGGAAATCCTCGGTGAACTCGTCCTTGTTGGCGTTAGCTCGGTCCACATGCGCGGCCCCCAGCACTTCGCGGCGGACCACCATGCCGCCGTCGTAAATCTCCTGGCTGGTGGCCGTCGGCTGGACGACGCCGTTCCGTGCACTTGGAAGCTCAGTGCCGCTCATTTGGCTGCCCCCTGGGATTCGGTCCACGAGATGAGGTTCCGGAGCAGGTCGGCCACGTGCCCGGGCGCTTCGAACGGGGCCAGATGGGCCACGCCGCCCAGCGTTACAGCGTTGGCGGTGCCCCCGCCGGCGGTGATCCCGGCTGCCACTTCCTCCGCGAACGACGGCGGGGCAACAGTATCCTCCGCACCAGCCAGCGCCTGCGTGGGGACGCTGATGCGGCCGAGGTCCCCGCGGACATCAAAGGATGCCAGGGCCTCGCAGCAGAAGGCGTAGCTGAAGCGGTCGGCGTCGCGGAGGGCGTGCAGGAGGCGGCTGCTCCGCGCCGGTTCCCGGTCCATAAAGCCCGGCGCAAACCAGCGCTGCGCCGAGCCCTGGATCATCACGGGGGTGCCCTTGCTGCGGACGGTTTCGGCCCGTTCCAGCCAACTCTCCGGGGTGCCGAGCTTGGCGCCGCTGCACTGGACGGACAGGCTCTTGAGCCGTTCGCCGTGCTTGATCCCCAGCTGCAGGCCGGTGGCGCCGCCAAGGGAAACGCCCGCGTAGTGGAAGCCGGCGCCGGGCGCGATGGTGTCCACGAGGTCCACTACGGCGTCCGCGAGGTCGGCCACGTCAAAGCTTTCGGTGGCTGCCGGTGAGACGCCGTGGCCGGGCAGGTCCCAGGCCACCACGTCGTAGTCGGTGCCGAGCAGTGTTGCCGCCTCGGTCCACAGAAGGGTGGACGTGCCGAGGGACGGTCCGGCTACGAGCAGGGGCCGGTCCCCCAGCGGGCGCTGGGGCGACAGCAGCACTGCCTTCAGGGTCGGTTTAGCCACGGTTGGCTCCGTTCGCGTCGTTGTGTGCTGAATTGGTGACTGCCGAAGAATCCGATGCGGCCAGCGCAAAGTCCGGAAACGCGGCGAGGATGCGGCGGGAAATCTCGGCGGCCTGGCCCAGGTAACTGGCCGGGTCAAGGAGTTCCGCCAGTTGCCCATCGGAAAGCGTCTGCATCGGGACGGCTTCGCGGAGCAGCCGGCGGTAAGTGGCGCCCTGTTCAACGGAGGGCGCCTGGAGGGTCCGATCCACCACGTCCTGGAGCTGCTCCTTGCCGGTGCGGCCGTCCAGTTCGGACAGCAGCGGGGCGACGGCGGCGCCCACCCCCTCGGCCAGGAGCAGAGGTCCGGCACGGTCCAGGTTGCGGCGCATGGCGTCGGGGAAAACCTGCAGACCTTCGGCGAGCTCCCGAAGGTGCCCGGCCGCGCCGAGTGCCAGGCGGAGGAGCTGGCGCAGGGCCGGCCATTCCGTGTGCCAGGCGGCATCGGGGCGTTCATCGTTGAAGTTGGCAGCGGCCAGGTGGAGCTGGGCCACCAGCTGCGGCGCCTGCAGCGCGGCGCTACGGATGAGGACCGAGAGCACCGGGTTCTGCTTCTGCGGCATCGCAGAGGAGACGCCGCGGCCGGCGGCCCGCGGTTCGGCGAGTTCGGCCACCTCGGGACGGCTGAGGAACAGGACGTCTGCGGCGATCTTGCCGTGCGCATCCAGCACGCAGGCCAGCGCGCTGCCCAAGGCTGTGACGGCGAGCCGGTTCGTGTGCCACGGTGCGGGCGCCGCGGCCAGGCCCAGCTGGGCGGCCAGCGAATCCGCCAGGTCAAACGGGTTGGTCGCCGAGGTGGCGGTGAGCACGGTCCCGGCGGCCTGCGTTCCGGCCGCCCCGCCGAACTGCACCGGGAACTGCACATTGCCCAGCTGCCGACCTGCGGCGGCCAGCCCATGGAACCACTGCGCCGCCCGCAGCCCAAAGGTAAAGGGGAGGGAGTGCTGGGTCAGGCTCCTGCCCACGCCCAGCGTGTCCGCATGCTGTTCCACCAAGGCAGCGAGCGCCGCCGTCGTGCATTTCAGATCCGCCAGCAACGCTTCGACGGTGTTCCGCGCGAGCAGCATCAGGGCCGTGTCCAGCACGTCCTGGCTGGTCAGCGAGGTGTGGACCGCCTGCACGGCGCCGATGCGGGCGCCGTCCAGCTCGGCGACATGCTTCCGCAGGTCTGCCAGCAGCGGGATGACGGGGTTGCCGCCGCCCTGGGCCCGGAGCGCGATGTCTGCTGCGTCGTAGCGTCCCGCCTCGGCGGCGGAGGTCACGACGGCGGCGGCACCGGCAGGCGCCAGGTCCGCCTTCTCCAGCACGGCGGCCCAGCCGGACTCGACGGCGAGGATGGCCGCCAGCACGGCGCGGTCACCGGTCAGCGCTGTCACCAGGGGCGACGCCGAGACAGGGCTCAGCAGGCCGACGTCGCCGTCGGCCGCGCTTCCGAAACGGACGGTACCTCCCGTGCCGGGGATCTCCGTCACTGGAAATCCAGGAAGACTGTTTCGCCCTCGCCCTGCAGGCGGATGTCCCACGTGAGTCCGCCGTCGGGATCGCGGCGGGCAATGAGCGTCTTGCGGCGCTGCGGGTCCAGGGAGCTGAGCAGCGGGTCCTTGGCGAGGGCTTCCTCGTTCTCCGGCAGGTACAGGCGGGTGAACAGGCGGTTCATGAGGCCGCGGGCAAACACAGCCACGGAAATGAAGGGTACGGCCGCAGGTTTTCCGGGCACCTGCTCCGTGGGGCCCGGGTTTACGGTGGTGAAGGTGTACACGCCGGAGTGGCCGACGGCGGCGCGGCCCCAGCCAGTGAAGGTGTAGCCGTCGCGGACCAGGGAACCGGTCTGCTGCACGATCCTGCCGTCGGCGTCGGGCTGCCAGATCTCCAGGATGGCGTCCGGGATGGTTTCCCCGGCGCCGTCGTACACGGTGCCCTGGAGGCGGATGGAGCCGGGCGAGCCGGGCGCCAGGAGTTCGTTGTCCTTCTCGAACGGCAGCGCGTAACCGTAGAACGGGCCGACGGTCTGCGCGGGGGTGGGAACAAGCTTGGCGGTTGTGCTCACGTTATTCCTCGTCTCCTGCTGCGCCGAGCGCTTCGTTTTCGGTCCAGGTCCGCTTGGAGCCGGTCAGGACAATGTCCCAGTTGTAGCCCAGCGCCCACTCGGGCTCGGTGAGATCGTGGTCGTAGCTGGCCACCAGCCGGTCGCGGGCGTCCTGGTCCACGATGGACTGGTAGATCGGGTCCAGCGGGAATAGCTGGTCACCCGGGAAATACATCTGGGTGACGATCCGCTGGGTGAACTCCGTGCCGAACATGGAGAAGTGGATGTGGGCCGGGCGCCAGGCGTTGACGTGGTTCTTCCACGGGTAGGCGCCGGGCTTGATGGTGGTGAACCGATACGAGCCGTCGGGGCCGGTGATACAGCGGCCCACACCGGTGAAGTTGGGGTCCAGCGGCGCGGGGTGCTGGTCACGCTTATGGATGTAGCGGCCGGACGCGTTGGCCTGCCAGATTTCCACGAGCTGCCCGGCCACGGGGCGGCCGTCACCGTCCAGGACCTTGCCGGCCACAATGATGCGCTCACCCTGGGGTTCGCCGTTGTGCTGGATGGTCAGGTCCGCTTCCAGCGCGTGCACGTCCTGGTGACCGAACGCCGGCGAGTACAGCTCGATGGTTTCCGGGTCTGCGTGGTGCAGGCTTTTCGTGGGGTGCCGCAGGATGCTGCTGCGGTAGGGCGCATAGTCCAGCCGGGGCTGGGTTTCGGCCGGGGCGCCGTCATTGAGCGCCCGGTCATAGGCATCGCCCATGGCGTTGATCTCTGCACTGAGATCCTGCTGTGTCTCCACTGCGGCCTCCTTTTCTCTGGTTGTTGCAGCTGGGTGGTTGTTGCAGCTGGGTGGTGTGCGTGCTGGTTGTGCTGTCTTACCGGTGCTGCAGGTGGTCGTACTGGACTGCATGCCGCACGGGGGCGTTGGGGGCGCCGTAGCCGTCGTAGGCGCCGCGGCGTTCCACCATTTCGAAGAACACACTGCCCACGGTGGCCGTATAGAAGTGGAGGAATTCGCCGTCGGCGTCCCGGTCATACAGGAGATTCAGGTCCTGCAGCGTGGCCAGGAAGTCAGGTGCCAGGCCGAAGCGTGCGTCCAGGTCCTCGTAGTAGTTCGCCGGGATCTGCAGGAACTCCAGGCCGCGGTCCCTGCAGTCCCTCGCGGTGGCCACCAGGTCATCCACCGCGAAGGCGATGTGTTCCTGATAGGTCTTGCGCTGCTGGTTGAGCGGCGCCAGATTCAGCACGAGCCGTACGGTGCGGTCCCCGGTGGCCATGACCTGCGAGCGGACCAGGCCCGTGGGGCTGGGAACCTCCGCGAACGGCTGGGGCTCCAGGGCGAGGGCGCTGGTGTAGAAGAGGACGGCCTCGTCAAAATGCTGCCAAGGCTGGGCCAGGTTGACGTGGTCAATCACGGCGGTGGGGCCGGCGGCGGGCTTTTGGAGCCCCTCGCCGAATTCACTGGTCCAGGCCGCGGTGCCGTCCGATGTGCCCTGGCACAGGAAGATCTCGGTGGAGTCCGGGGCGGCGAAGCCCTGGAATACCTCCTCGTTGGCCTGACTCTTGCGCGGGACCGCGGGGGCCTTGAGCTGCTGGGCCCGGGCGGAGGCAATGACCGGGGAGTCGACGTCGAAGCCAAGGGCAGCAATGGCAGGAGCGATGGCGGGCGACGCATCCCCCGCTGACGCGTCTCCCTCAACGTGTGCAGCCTCGTTGATGATCACCCGGGCGTGGCCCATGCTCCAGAGCTGCACGTCCTTGGTGCGGTGCCGGCCGTTGAACTCGAAGCCGAGCTGGCCTAGGACCGTTTCCAGGCCCTTGGTGTCCGCGGCCCTGACCTCGGCGAAGTTGTATCCTGCCGGTTCGGCTACCTGCGGGAGCGTGGCCAGTTCCATCGGATAACGACGGCGGCGAGGGTCCGCAGGACCACCAGCAACAGTGCCACCAGCACCACCGCCGACGCCACTGTCGGAAGCAGCCTCCAGCCACTTGGCGCTCTGTTCCTCGAGCCAGATGAGCGAGCGCATGGCGTCAACCGCTGTGCGCTCCACGTCCGACTGGCGGAAGACGTCGTTGAAGATTTCCAACGACACCGGGCCGCTATACCCCGCCCGGACCACGTGGCCCATGAACTTGGCGAGCTCGAACTGGCCCTCGCCCGGGAAGACCCGGTAGTGACGGCTCCAGGAGAGGACGTCCATGGAGAGCTTGGGGGCGTCTGCCACCTGGACGAAGAAGATCTTTTCCGGGTTGAAGGCCTCGATGGGGGCGGTGTCCCAGTTGCGGGACAGGATGTGGAAGGAGTCCAGGCAGGTGCCCAGGTGGGGGTGGTCCACGGCTTCCACCAGCTTGTGGGCGTGCTCGTAGTCGCTGACGTACTTGCCCCAGGCCAGGGCCTCGTAGGCGACCTTGACGCCGTGGTCCCCCGCCAGCGCAGCCAGCTTGCCGAGCTGTTCCACCCGTAGGTCGTCGCTGTCGATGCTGGCGGTGGCCACGTTGGAGCAGACCAAAATGGTGTCCATGCCCAGCCGCGCCATGAGTTTGAACTTGGCGTCGGCGCGCCGGAGGTTGGCGGCCAGGAGGTCTTCGGACACGCTGTCGAAGTCGCGGAACGGCTGGTAAAGGTCCAGCGTGAGGCCAAGGTCGGCCGCCATCTTGCGGACGTCCTCGGGCGTGTGCGGTGACGTGACCAGGTCCTGCTCGAAGATTTCGATCCCGTCAAAGCCGGCGATGGCGCAGGCCTGCATCTTTTCGTTCAGGGTGCCGGAGAGGCAGACCGTGGCGATTCCGGTGCGCATCAGGCAGCCACCTCTTCCTTGGCCACGAGTTCCAGGAAATGGCTGCGCATGCGTTCCGCGTCGGCTTCCAGCCCGGTGAAGATCCGGAAGGAATCCGCCGCCTGCCCTACGGCCATGCGGCCACCGTCCAGGACCTCGCAGCCTTGGGCGCGGGCGCCGCGGACCAGTTCGGTATCGATCGGGCGGTAGACGATGTCCGCCACCCAGTGCCGCGTTTCCAGCAGATCCAGGTCCAGCGGGACGCCCGGGTGGGCCGCCATGCCTACGGGGGTGCAGTGCACCAGACCGTCGGCCAGCGGCATCAGCTGCGGCAGCTCCGCCGTCGTACGCGCCGTGACGGTGCTGCCTGGGAAAAAACCGGCCAGCTCTGAGGCGCGTGCCGCGCAGCGGACGGGGTCCACGTCCACCAGGTCCAGGGCCTTCACGCCAGCGGTGAGCAGGGCGTAGGCGACGGCGGAACCGGCCCCTCCCGCGCCCAGCTGGACAACGCGGTCCAGCCGCGCGCCCGGAAGGCCGGAGGCAAGCGCGGCGGCGAAGCCGGAGAAGTCGGTGTTGTGGCCAATGAAGCGGCCGTCGTCGATGACCACGGTGTTGACGGCGCCGAGCCTGAGGGCATCCGGTGAGACCTCGTCCAGGTGCGCCAGCACAAGCTGCTTGCACGGATGGGTGATGTTCAGGCCGTTGAAGCCCAGGCTGCGGGCACTCTTAAGCAGATCCCCCACGGAATCGCCGGAAAGTCCGAGGTCCAGCAGGTCGATGGGGCGGTAGAGGTAGCGCAGGCCCAGCACATCGCCTTCGCGTTCGTGCATGGGGGGAGTGAGTGACGGCATAACGCCGTCGCCGACCAGTCCCACAAGGTAGGACTCAGTTCGATTGCTCATCCGGGCAGCTCCTTTGATACGGCACCCGGCGGGCGGCGGCGCTCGGGGCGTCCGCGGCGGGTCGGGTGATTGGGATTACAGTACAACACTTGTTCACTTCTCGCACGCTTGTTCTACATACGAACAATCGCGGAGTGGTTTACCTCTGGGGCAACCGCGCAGCCAGCTCTGCTGCGGCATCCTGCAGCAGGGGCACATGGGCCTGCAGGGCTTCCATGCTGAGGCGGAAGACGGGAACGGCGGTGGCCAGCGAGGCGAAGGCATGGCCCTGGGAATTGAACAGCGGCACGGCCACGGCGCGCATGCCGTTCTCGTTCTCCTCGTCCATGACGGCATATCCCTGCCGGCGCACCTTCTCGATCTCGGCACGGAAGGCGCCCCGGTCCGTGATGGTGTGCTCGGTGAGGGGTTCCAGATCGAGCTCCTCGAGCAGCGCTTCACGCTCCGCATCCTCGGCAAAAGCCACCAGCGCTTTGCCCACGGCCGTAGCGTGCAGGGCGCCCAGATGCCCGGGATCACTGGTGACGCGGAAGGTCTGCGGGCCGTCCACCTTGTTGACCGTCAGGTGGTGGTGGCCGTCGCGGACGCTGAGGATGGTGGCCTCCCCGGTCTGCTCGGTCACGCGGCGAAGGACCGGCAGTGCCGTGCCGGCAAATCCGTGATGGTTGGAGACCCGCTGCCCCAACTGGAAGATCCGCAGGCCCAGGTGGTAGCGGCGGCCGTCCGGCTCGTAGTCCACAAATCCGTCCCGCGTCAGGGATCCCAGCAGGCGGTAGGTGGTGCTGAAGGGGAGATCGGCGCGGCGCGAGATCTCCGCGGCGCTGGCCCCACGCGGTTCGTCGCCCAGGAGGACCAGCAGGCCCAGGGCCTTGCCCACCATGTCCGTACGGTCACCCTTGGGCGTCTTTGGCTCAGCGGCGACATCATCGGGCGCTGTGGTTTGATTCACACTCATACGTCGATGTTGCCACATCGTGGAAACTATTTCTAGATGGTGATTATTTTCTTGACAAGTGACTGCGCTCACAGCCATCATTGCTGTATCGCACAAGTAGCTCCCACCATGTGGCTACTGGTCCGGGTCTTTCCACGGACTCCAGCCGCACCGCACCAGCTCCACTCAGGCCGCTGCGGCTGCGACCCTCCAGATCCATCCGCGACAACGTCGTCACATCTAAGGAACTCCATGAGCCAGACACTTCCGTCCGCCGGGCAGGGCACCGTTGCCTCAGCCGGGACGCCAAAGAAGGCAGCCCTTGCCAGCTTCCTGGGCAGCGCCGTCGAATACTACGACTTTTTCATCTTCGGTTCCGCTGCCGCCCTGATCTTCCCCACTGTGTTCTTCCCGGACGCCGGAGCAAACGCTGCAATCATGTCCTTCGCCACCTTCGGTTTCGCCTATGTGGCCCGGCCGGTGGGCGCCGTCATCCTGGGCCACTTCGGTGACCGCGTAGGGCGGCGGAAGGTCCTGATGTTCACGCTGCTGCTGATGGGGGCTTCAACGTTCCTGATCGGCTGCCTGCCCGACTTCAACACCGTGGGCTGGTGGGCTCCGGCCCTGCTGGTGCTGGCTCGGCTTTGCCAGGGCCTCTCCGCCGCCGGCGAGCAGGCCGGCGCATCATCCATGACGCTGGAACACGCACCGGACAACCGCCGCTCCTTCTTCACCTCCTGGACCCTCACCGGCACCCAGGGCGGCCAGATCCTCGCCGCCCTGGTCTTCATCCCCGTCCTGGCTCTTCCGGACGAGATCAAGTACGGCATCGGCTGGCGTATCCCGTTCTGGCTCAGCGCCGTCGTAGTGATTGTTGCGTTCTTTATCCGGCGCACACTGCACGAGCCCCCGGCGTTCGAGGAAGCCCAGAAGTCCGCCCAGATCTCCAAGCTGCCTGTCGCTGACCTCCTCAAGGACCACTGGCGCGACGTGCTTCGCGTGGTCTGCTGTGCCTTCATCGCCGCCGTCTCCACCGTGTTCGGCACGCTCGCCATCAGCTACGCCAAGACCGTCGCCGGCGTTGACGGCACCACCACACTCTGGCTGGTGGTCGGCGCCAACCTGGTCGCTTTGGGCACCCAGCCGCTGTTCGGCAAGCTCGCGGACCGGATCGGCCGCAAGCCGGTCTTCATCTACGGCGCCGTGGCCAGCGCCATCCTGACGCCGGTGTTCCTGCTCAGCCTGGAATCCGGCAGCATCCCGCTGATGTTCCTCGCGGCCATCGGCTTCTTCTCCTTCGGCTACGCGGCCTCCAACGCGGTCTGGCCGTCCTTCTACGCCGAGATGTTCAGCACCAAGGTCCGCTTCTCTGGCCTGGCGATCGGCACCCAGCTGGGCTTCCTGATGGCAGGTTTCGCCCCGGCCATCGTGGCGGCGATGGGTGGCATCAGGCCCGGCGGCTGGGTCCAGATCAGCATCTTCACCGCCGTCATCTGCGTCATCGCGGCCATCTCCGCACTGACGGCCAAGGAAACCTTCAAGATCCCCACGAAGCAGCTCGGCCTGAAGTAACGCCCTGGCCCATTTTTGAGACCGGAAGGCCCGCCATTCCTCGGAGTGGCGGGCTTTCCCCGTCGAAAAATGGGCCATTCGGGCAGCGAAAGTACGACGGCGCGCGCCAGCTTGGTGCCTACGGTTAGCCGGGCGCCTACGGCCGGCCGGCGTCCAGCACCGAGGCAAGGTCGAAGCTGACCGGTTCCTCCAGCTGTTCGTACGTGCAGGATTCGGGGTCCCGGTCGGGCCGCCAGCGGTTGAACTGCGCGGTATGCCGGAAGCGATCACCTTCCATGTGGTCGTACCTGACCTCCACCACCAGCTCGGGCCGGAGCGGCACAAAGGACAGGTCCTTGCCGGCGCTCCACCGGCTGCCTTCCGCGTTGCGCGGGGTCCGTTCGCCTTCCCCCTGCTTGGCCCAGGCCCAGGGGTGTCCGTCGAAGTCGGTGACCAGCGCCTGGAGTTCCGCGAACAGCTCCTGCCGGCGCTTCATGGGGAAGGCGCCGATCACGCCCACGCTGGCCAGACCGCCGTCGTCCTTGTACAGGCCCAGCAGCAGCGAGCCGATCGCGTCCGGTCCGCTCTTGTGCACGCGGTAGCCGGCCACCACACAATCAGCTGTGCGTTCGTGTTTGACCTTGAACATCACGCGCTTGTCCAGCTGGTAGCTGCCGTCCAGCGGCTTGGCCACAATCCCGTCAAGGCCCGCGCCTTCGAACCGCTGGAACCACTGTTCAGCGACGGTTTTGTCTTGGGTCGCAGCGGTGACGTGGACGGGAGCCTTGCTGCCTTCGAGAGCCTTTTCCAGCGCTGCCCGACGCTCGGCGAAGGGCCGGCCGGTGTAGTCGTCGTCGCCCAGGGCCAGCAGGTCAAAGGCCACGAACTTGGCCGGGGTCTGTTCTGCGAGAAGCTTCACGCGGCTGGCGGCGGGATGGATGCGCTGCTGCAGGGCGTCAAAATCCAGCCGGTCACCGGCTGCCCCCACCAGGACAATCTCACCATCCAGCACACAGCGGGGCGGCAGATTCTCCTTGAGGGCCTCCACAAGCTCAGGAAAATACCTGGTCATGGGCTTTTCGTTGCGGCTGCCGATCTCCAGTTCATCGCCGTCGCGGAAAATAATGGACCGGAACCCGTCCCACTTGGGCTCATAGCTCAAGGCACCCCTTTCCGGGATACCACCAATCCCGCTGACGGCTTTGGCGAGCATGGGCGGGACGGGAGGCATCACGGGAAGTTGCATAGTGCCCATTCTTGCCCGGCAGCAGCGCAGGCGGTAGGCCTGAACGCGTATAGCCCCAGCTAGGAGCCGACTTCACACTGGACCATCCGTGCGGTGAACCATCCTGCTGTGAAATGATCAACCATGCGCGCCATGCAACACTCCAGCAAACTCCAGAACGTCCGGTATGAGCTCCGCGGGCCCATCCTCCAGGCCGCCAAGAACATGGAGGCGGAGGGGCACCGCATCCTCAAGATGAATCTGGGGGACACCGCCCCCTTCGGACTGGAGACGCCGGAGTCCGTGGTTGTGGACATGATCCACCACCTGAGGGGTGCCCAGGGCTACAGCGATTCCAAGGGGATCTTCTCCGCCCGGACGGCCATCTCGCAGTACTACCAGACCCGCGGCCTGATGCAGATCGGTGTGGAGGATGTCTTCATCGGCAACGGCGTCAGCGAGCTCATCTCCATGTGTCTGCAGGCCTTTATGGAAAACGGCGACGAAATCCTGGTCCCGGCGCCTGACTATCCCCTGTGGACGGCGGCCGTCACCCTGACCGGCGGCAAACCAGTGCACTACCTCTGCGACGAAGCCGAGGAATGGTGGCCGGACATGGCCGACGTCGAAGCCAAGATCACCCGCCGCACCAAAGGCATCGTGATCATCAACCCGAACAACCCCACAGGTGCCGTGTACCCCCGGCATATCCTGGAGCAGTTCGCGGCCCTGGCCCGGAAACACAACCTGGTCCTGTTCTCCGACGAGATCTACGAAAAAGTGCTCTACGAGGAAGCCCAGCACATCCACACGGCCTCCGTGGCAGAAGACGTGTGCTGCCTGACTTTCAGCGGCCTGTCCAAGGCCTACCGCATGCCCGGGTACCGGTCGGGCTGGGTGGCCATCACCGGGCCGCTGGCCGCCACCGCCGGCTACCGGGAGGGACTGGAACTGCTCGCCTCCCTGCGCCTGTGCCCCAACGTGCCCGCCCAACACGCGATCCAGACCTGCCTGGGCGGCTATCAGAGCATCGAGGCCCTGGTGAAGCCCGGCGGCAGGCTGCGCGAGCAGCGCGACCTCGCATGCAGGCTCCTGACGGCGATTCCCGGCGTAACGTGTGTGCCCGCCGCCGGGGCCATGTACCTGTTCCCCCGCCTGGACCCGGAACTTTACCCGATCACGAGCGACGAACAGTTTGTCCTGGACCTCCTTCAGGACCAGAAGATCCTGGTCTCCCACGGCACCGCCTTCAACTGGCCGGCACCGGATCATTTCCGTTTTGTGATCCTTCCATCGGTCCTGGACATCGAAGAAGCCGTGCGCAGGATCGCTGCGTTCCTGGCCACGTACCGCAGCAGTGTTGCGGCCTGACCTTCCGGCGGGGTATTGCCGGCACCGGAAACGAATCGATCGCGGAGAACTAACCGGCTCCTAACGTTGAGGAAACGCCGGCGCAACATTGCCCCGCCACACTGGAAGTGCCGGCATTCGCAGGCACCAGCTCCAGCCAGGAGGCCCCCATGTTGAAGGAAGCCAAAGCCCATGTAACAAGAATCCGCGCCCTGGACCAGCTCCACCGCGGTGATGAAATCGAAGCCCGCCTTTCCGTAGGCCCCAGCTACGACGACGTGGTCATCCGCCGCGGCCTTGTCCAGGAGACAGCACCGGGAATCGGCGTTGTCTGGATCATGGACCATCACACCGGCTCGCGGAAAGCGATCAATACGGACGAATGCAGCGTCTGGCGGATTGCCTGACCCGGATCCGGGCCTCTGAGGGAGTACCTCCTTGCGGTACCTGCCCCAGGAACCTTGCACGGCCGAGCTTGCACCGCGGAATCTTGCACCGCGGCGCGGGCGCAGTCAGTCAGGACTGCCCGCCGCGCGGCTCAGCCGGACCGGATCGCTCACGAGACGCTTCGGCCTTAACCTCCGGCCACCGACTGGATGATCAGCACCTCTTGCCCGGGCGACACCTCGGTTTGCAGGCCCTGGAGCCGGCGCACTTCGTCGCCGGAAACGTAAATATTCACGTACCGGCGAAGCGCTCCCGTTTCGTCCCGCAGCCTTCTGGCCAGCACCGGGTAACCCCCAGTCACCGTATCCAGCAGGCTTCCCACAGTCACCGTCGCGTCGGCGGGCGCAGTCAGGATGGACTGCCCGCCGGCCAGCGGCTGGAGAATGCTAGGTAGTACCACGCTGATGTCAGGCACCGCGGGCCTCCACCGTGTCCGGAACCGCCAGTCCAGCCCCGGCGACCACGGCGGCGCGGACACACAGGACATCGGGGAGATGACTGACAACTTCAGCAAACGTCTCTCCTTCATCCGCACTGGCGTACACCGTGCCGCCGCGGGTGCCAAAGTAGAGGCCGGCCGGCTCGGATGAATCCACGCCCGCGGCGTCACGGAGCACGCTGTTGTACTCGCCCTCGGGCAGGCCTGTATCTAGGCGCTTCCAGCTGGCCCCGGCATCGTCCGTTCGGTGCACGGCAAGCTTTCCATCCGGCGGGATCCGCTCGCCGTCGGCTTTGAGCGGCACAACCCAGGCGGTGCCCTCCCGCCGGGGGTGCGTCAGCATCACAAACCCGAAGTCGGCCGGAAGGCCGTCGGCGATGGAGTCCCAGTTTTCGCCGTTGTCATCCGTGCGGTAGACGCCATGATGGTTCTGCGCGTACAGCCGTCCTTCCACAGCAGCGTCCGCCGCGATCTTGTGGACGCACTGGCCGAATTCAGGATTGGGGTCCGGCATGAAGTAGGCCGAAATACCCTTGTTGCGGGGCTCCCACGACGCACCGCCGTCGAGCGAGCGGTACACACCGCCGGTGCTCATGGCGACGTGGACGTTGTCCCCCGCCTGATTCACCACGATGGAGTGCGCGGCGGCGCCGCCGTAACCCGCACCCCAGTCGCTGCGATGCGGGTGATCCCAGAGCCCGCGGTTGAGCTCGAAATGCTCGCCGCCATCAGTGGATTTCCAGACCGAGATCGGTTCGGCACCTGCCCACACCACCCCTGGCCGCGACTCTGCGTCCGGGTAGATCTGCCAGATGCGCTCCACTGCCGCGCCGGTGTCCTCGGGAAACGTGATGGCGCCCTGTTCGGGTTCGGTCCAGGTGGCGCCAAGGTCGTCGGAGTGGGCCACGGTGGGTCCCCAGTGCTCGGACCTGACGCCCACCATGATCCGGGTTCGGCCGTCCCGCGTGTCGATCCCGATGCTGGGGATTTCGCTCATCAGGAAATGCGGGCCGGAGAAGGACCATTGCTTCCGGTCCTGGCTGGTGGCCAGCCAGAGGCCTTTTTTGGTCCCGATCGCTAAGACAAAGTTCTCTGCGGTTGCCATGCACCCCATGCAACCACCCCGGCCGGAGGGCCGCAACGCTTTTCTTCGCTATGTGGACTGGCTCGGGTGTATTGGTCCTGCGTGGACTGGACGCTTGGGCCGTGCCGGCGGCGCCCTGTCAGTCCACGAATTCGGACTGCGTTTCGATGAAATCCCAGTCGGCTTCGGTTAGGACAGCCACCGGGGTACCCGGGTGCGGGCCGCCGGCTTCGGCGATGCCCTGCAACACCGGTAACGGCAGTTCCAGCGCACGGAGGTTTTCCCGCAGCCATTCCTTGGTTTGCAGGTTCAGATCCAGCCACCACATGTAGATTTCCATGCCGGTCACGCACCTTTCGTATGCTTCAACGTTAGGCGCCGCCCTGTCCACGTTCAAGGGTGGCAACACTCCAGTAGCGGACTCCCACTTTCGCGTACAGGCAGGTATCGCCGCAGGTCAACGTGGCCAAAAGACGAGTACCCGCTACCCGCGACCGCACCTGTCCGCCGCCCCTAGCCTGAACAGACAAGCAAGCTGACCGTGCTGCTGGGGCACTCAGAGTCACCGCTACGCCCCCCATCATGGTCCGTTTCAGACAATCTGGGGAGAAAACAATGAAACGCACCTTAGCAACACTGGGGCTCATGGGGCTGGCATTGCTCACCGTCTCGGCCCCGGCCAGCGCGGCAGACAAAGTCACTCTCTGCCACAACGGTCATGACATCAGTATCGACATCCACGGGGTGAACGGCCTGGTTGCCCATAGCGGACACTCCCACGACATCATCCCGCCCAACGCGCTGCTGCCTGCCGGCTTGAACTGGGACGCCCAAGGGATGGCGGACTTTGCCAATGGCTGTGAGCCGGTGGCGCTTCCACCCGTTGTGGTGGTTCCACCGGTTGTAGTGCCGCCCGTGGTTGTTCCGCCAGTGGTGGTGCCGCCCGTCGTCGTCCCGCCTGCAGAAGAGCCCGTGGTGGTGCCGCCGGTCGTCGTCCCGCCTGCAGAAGAGCCCGTGGTGGTCCCGCCGGCCGTGGTGGAGACGCCTGTGGTGGAGTCGGCAGTCGTTGTCCAGACGCCGGTCACCACGGTTACCCCCTCCGTACAGACCCCCGCCGGCACCGGGGCAGCGGCTGTCAGCCAGGGCACCAACCAGGGCTTCAACGCGCAGACCTCAGTGGGCGGAGCCGAGAGCGCTCCTACCTGGCTCGCGGGCTTGGGCCTGATGCTCGGCGCCGGCGCACTGGTGGCCGTACGCCGCAGGTCCCTGGAACCAAAGGCAGACTAGCCCGCAGCTCGAACTGGGCCGAGCTGACACGAAGGGCGCCCCGCCAACTCAAGGCGGGGCGCCCTTCCTGTAAGCACACTTTCCAACGGCGTGAGGAGCATCGTGGCAAAGCAAACCGGACGGCACGAAGTGCCGAAGCGGCACCGCGGCCTGAACCGCGGAGACATCGCCATCCTGGCCTGCGGCGTCCTTGGCTTCCTGTCCCTCACGTTCGGTGGGCCGCTGCTGGACCAGCAGGGGGCCGCAACACCGGGAACAAGCACTGCAGGCTACTCTTCCGGAACCTCGTCGATCCAGCTGCCGTTGCCCCTGGCCGTTTCAGGCCTTCCATCGGCACCGTCTGCATCTGTGCCGGTTGCATCCTTACCATCCGCAGCGGCACCCGTGGCCGCCAGCCCGGTCCTCCCGGAGGCCTCGGCCCCGCAGCGGATCGTCTATCCGAAAGCAGCGATGGACACGGCCGTGCATCCGCTGGCGCCGGACAGCACCGCCGTCGAAAGCCAGACGATCGTGCCGCCCACCACCATGGACGGGTATTGGCTGACACCGTTCGGGACTCCCGGCAACGGGTCGGGCAACACGACGTACATCATCGGGCACAGCTGGGAGGGCCGGGACGCCCCGTTCAACCACCTCAGCTCCGCCGCCGCCGTCGGCGACACGTTCGAGGTCGTCACGGAAACCGGGATCATCCGCTACCGCGTGGACAGCGTCACCACCTACCTCAAGGACAGTCTTAAAGACAGCCCCATCTGGGACATGGTGCCCAGCCGCGTGGTCCTGATCAGCTGCTACACGGAAGACCCGTGGGGCAAGAACGTGGTGGTCTCGGCGTCGCCCGTCTGAGGCGTCCGTTTCCGTCGGCCCCCGCAGCCCTGTTCAAGCGTTCCGTGCGGGCACAGAATGGCCTTATGAGTCCAGAACGTTTCAGTGGCCCGCCTCCACTCCTGGTCGGCGTGTTGCCCGATCAGCATCCCGAGGTGCTGAAGACCGCCACATCCCTCGCGGCCCGCCTGTCAGCGCCGTTGCTGTTCGCCTATGTTGACGAGGCCAGCTACCTGGTGGAATGGGATCCAACCAGATCCGCGCACCGACTGTCGCTGCACCCGGACAAGGACGACGACAATATCCGCTCCGTCACCACGGAACTCAGGACGGTGATCACCGAAGCCGTGGCCGATGCCGCTTCGTCGGGCACCCCCGTGGACTGGACGCTGCGGACCCTCGCCGGCGATCCGGGCCGCGCCCTCGCCCGGCTCGCCGCTGAAAGCAACTCCCCCATGATCATTGTTGGAACATCGGAGCGCGGCCTGACCCACCGGATCTCCGAACTGCTCAACGGATCGGTGGGACTGTGGCTGACGCATCATCAAAGCCGCCCCGTGCTGGTGGTTCCCTACCGGAAGCCTGCCCATCAGGACGATGCCTAAGCCGGGAGCCTGAAGCGACACCCGTTGCCCCGCCCCATTCGGGGAGGTTTTCGGGTGGCCGAAATAATAAAGCGAAAGTAGTTATTCGAGGTGGTAGCGGACGGCAGTACTGGCAAGTAAGCTAGTTCAAGCAGAGGGATCCGGCCGCAACGGCTGGTGACTCTGCCCAAATGCTGCTCCGGAGTGCGTATCCCCCAATAACGCACTCCGGAGCTTTTTTGTGCCCTTCCACAGCTGCGCCGGCCCCGGACTCGTGGCGCGCACTTCCGAACAAAATACCCCCAGGGGGTACTTGCAATATACCCCCACCGGGTATAAGTTGGCAGCATGGAACCTTCGCAGGAAACCTTGACCCCCCATTCCGGCATTGACCCGGCGCCTCCGCATGGTTACACCGCAAACAAAGAGGCCTACCTCCGCCGGCTCAAGCGAATCGAGGGCCAGGTCCGCGGCATCGCCCGGATGGTGGATGAGGACAAGTACTGCATCGACATCCTGACCCAGGTCTCCGCGGTCACCAAGGCCCTGCACGCCGTGAGCCTGGGACTCGTGGAAGAGCACATCGGCCACTGCGTGGTGGGCGCCGCAGGCGAACCCGATCCTGCCCTTCGCGCTGAAGCCATAGACGTCAAAGTTAAAGAAGCCACAGAGGCCATCGGCCGCCTCCTGCGCTGACCACCCGCTACCGACCACCCATTCACGGCCGGCCACTGCCGGTCCCCTTTCAAGGAGCCAGCCATGAGCACCACTTCCACCACCGTCAACGTGTCCGGCATGACCTGCGGCCACTGCGTTTCGTCTGTCAGCGAGGAACTTGAATCGCTCGCCGGGGTTGAAACGGTCGACGTCGAACTCAACGCCGGCGGCATTTCCACCGTAACCATCACCTCAAGCCAGCAGCTGTCGCCGTCCGAGATCGGCGAAGCGGTAGCCGAAGCCGGCTACCTGGTTGTTGCCAACAACGCGTAACGCTGTCTGATCGGGGATCCACCATGAGCACAGACCATCTCCACCACCAACCCCAAAACCGGGTGGTTGAACTGGACATTGAGGGCATGACCTGCGCCTCCTGCGTGAACCGCGTGGAAAAGAAGCTGGGCAAACTCGACGGCGTCGAAGCCTCCGTCAACCTCCCGCTGGAATCCGCCCACGTCACCGTCCCGGCCGGCATCACGGACCAGCAAATTGTGGACACCGTCAATGCAACGGGCTACAAAGCCAAAGTCCGCGAATCCCCCACCCATAGTCACCACGGAGGCACGGAAGACGGGCACAGCGCCGACTCCGGTGGCATGCGGAAGCGTGCGTCTAAGGGAGGAACGACCGAGCACGCGGAGCATGGTGCCGAAGGCGGCGCACAAGGTGACCACATGCAACACGGCGGAACCGCGGCCCAACTACGCCCGCGCCTGATCGTGGCCGCGCTACTGACTCTCCCCGTTCTCGCAATTTCGATGGTCCCGGCACTGCAGTTTCCCAACTGGGGTTGGGTAGCCGGGGCCTTGGCACTTCCGGTGGTCAGCTGGGCGGCCTGGCCCTTCCACCGCGCTGCGGCCGTGAATGCGCGCCATCTGGCGTCCACCATGGACACGCTTGTCTCGATTGGCGTCGCAGCGGCCTACCTGTTCAGTGTGTGGCAGCTCGCCACGGATCCCGGCTTGACCGCCCAGCCGGCCATGGATGGGATGGAGTCCGCGGGCCTCTACTTCGAAGTGGCCGCCGTGGTCACCACCTTCCTGCTCCTTGGCAGGTTCCTCGAAGCCAACGCCAAGCAGAAGGCCGGCGACGCCCTCAAGGCGTTGCTGAACCTCGGCGCCAAGGACGCCACCATCCTTCACGAGGGCTCCGAACATAAAGTCCCCGCCGATCAGCTCCGCGTGGGAGACGTTGTGGTGGTGCGTCCCGGCGAAAAGATCGCCACGGACGGAGAGGTGATCGACGGTATTTCAGCTGTTGACGCGTCCCTGCTGACCGGCGAATCCGTCCCGGTGGAGGTAGCGCCAGGGAGCAAAGTCACCGGCGCCACCATCAACACGTCCGGACGGCTGCTGGTCCGGGCCACCCGGGTGGGCTCCGAAACCACGCTGGCACAAATGGCCCGGCTGGTCTCGCAGGCGCAAACCGGGAAGGCCCCCATCGCGCGCCTCGCCGACCGGATCAGCGCCGTGTTCGTCCCCATCGTTCTTGCCCTCGCCGTGCTCACGTTTGGGCTGTGGCTCGCGTTCAACGGACCGGTGATTGAGCCTGCCGAGCTCAGGGCAGCTTTTACCGCCGCAGTTACTGTTTTGGTCATCGCTTGCCCGTGCGCCCTGGGGCTGGCCACTCCCGTGGGGCTGCTCACCGGAACCGGCCGCGGCGCCCAGCTGGGCATCCTGATCAAGGGCCCGCAGGTCCTGGAAGACACCCGCACGGTGGACACCATCCTGCTCGATAAGACCGGCACCGTTACCACCGGAAAACTCGCCGTGGGCCATACCCTCGCGTTTGACGGCTACCAGAGCAGGGAGGTGCTGCGGCTCGCCGGCGCCGTCGAAGCGGCATCGGAGCACCCGATCGCCCACGCCATCGCGGCCGCGGCTGCGGAGGCACAAACCCGGCACGACGACGGCGCGCGGCTCCCCGCCGTCGAACACTTCCGTTCGGCACCCGGCGGCGGAGTGGTGGGAACCATTGAAGGGCGCGTAATCCTGGCAGGCCGCACCGGCTGGCTCACAGAGAACGGCGTCCGCCCCTCCGGCGCGCAGATGGAGGCGCTGGCCGACGCGGAAGCCACGGGTGCCACGGCCATCTGGGTGGCGGTGGACGGCGCCCCGGCCGGAATCATCAGTCTCCGGGACAGCGTGAAGCCGGGCTCCGCCGAAGCCGTGGCAAAGCTGAAGAAGCTCGGGCTGCGCCCCATTCTGCTGACCGGGGACAACGCCGCTGTGGCCGCACAGGTCGCTGCCGCCGTCGGGATTTCCCCTGGCGATGTCCATGCCGGTGTCCTGCCTGCCGGGAAGGTGGACGCTGTCCGACGGCTCCAGGCGGGCGGGGCCATTGTGGCGATGGCCGGCGACGGCGTGAATGATGCTGCCGCGCTGGCGCAGGCTGACCTCGGCATTGCCATGGGATCCGGTACGGATGTGGCCATCGAGGCGGCGGACCTCACCGTCATGGGCAACGATCTGGGTCAGGTGGCACAGGCGATCGAATTGTCGCGGCGGACGCTGGCCACCATCAAGACCAACCTGTTCTGGGCGTTCTTCTATAACGCCATCGGCATTCCCGTGGCCGCCCTGGGCCTGTTGAACCCGATGATTGCCGGTGCCGCGATGGCGGCGAGTTCCGTGCTGGTGGTGGCCAACTCGCTCCGGCTGCGCAGCTTCGGCAAGTAGGTCCTCAGGCGGCTCGGTCCTCAGGCGGTGCCGAAGCGCACGGCCGCGCGGGCCCTTGCTTTAGCGGCCTCTTCGTCCCGGTGCTTGGCAGGAGCGTGGGTGACCAGCGACTCGAGCAGGTGTTGGGTGATGTGGGCGATCTCGTGCACCGCCGCTTCGAAGGCGTCCTCGTTCGCCTTGGATGGCTTGGTGCTGCCGCTGACCTTGCGCACATACTGCAGCGCGGCGGCATGCACTTCCTCAGAGGTGGCTTGCGGTTCAAAGTTGTGGAGGGTTCGTATATTCCGGCACATATGCCCATGCTAGGCTCTGGAACGCCTCGGATCGACCCCCAGCCCTGCGGTGCTCGAGCCTGGGGCCACGACCGCCGGGTTCCCTGCCCGAGCTTGCGAGGGTGAGGGGGCGGTTGGGGAGCGAGATTGGACAGGCTCAACCACCGATATGTTGTCCAGCATGGGCAGCGGTGCCCATCGACAGTATTTTTGGGCCGGGATAGGTTCTAGGTAATGGATCTTCCGGATCAGCCGGAGGCCACTGGGGATGCCGATCTGGATCGGATCCAAGACAACGAGGAGAAAACTAATGGCCATTTGGGGCGCAGATGTAGAACAGCTCAGGACTCTTGGCAGCAAGCTGCAGGCCGGTGCCGGCGAGATTGAGCAGCAGCGATCCAACCTCTCCCGCGTGCTGGACAGCACCAACTGGGAAGGCCCGGACGCCACCCACTTCCGTGGCGAATGGTCAGGCACGCACACCGCGGCACTGAACCAGGTCATCCAGGCGCTGAAGGATGCCGGCCAGAAGGCCACCAAGAACGCCAACGAGCAGGACCAGGCTTCACGCTAACCGCAGAAGCTCTGCCGCGGGTGCCCGGACACATCACAGTGTCCGGGCCCCCGCGGCATTTAACAACGCGCCGCCGGGCACTGCCGCCGTTCGTGGGGCAGGTTCTTCAGGGCAAGTTCTTCAAGACTGGACGGTCAGGACTGGGCAACCGGCACTCAGGGCACAGGTTCAACGTCGTTCGCGTGGTCGAGCGGGGCGGGCGTCCCGACAACAACTGCGGCCGTTCCGGAGCGTAGTTCGTCCAGCCGGACCAGAACCACCCCGCCCACAATGAGGACGCCGCCCAGGAGTTGGATGGCACCGGGAAGCTCACCCAGGAGCAGCCAGGCCCAGACCACGGCGAAAAGCACCTCGGTAAGGGAGACGAAGGAGGCTACCTTGGAGCCGAGGGCACGGGCAGCGACGATGCCGGAAACATACGCCAGGACTGTTGCCATGACGATCAGGCCGCCCAGGGAGACCCACCAGGGCGCTATCCAAGGGCCCAGCTTGGTATCCGCGGTGCTGAAGGCCATGGGAAGCAGCCCGGTGGCGGCCGCCAGCCACATAACGGCCGCCCCCACCAGCAGCCCGACGGACGCCAGGACGATGGGAGGCAGGGAATCATTTTCCTTGGCCGTGATGAAGAAGTAGATGGCAAGGCATACGGCAGCGGCCATCCCCCACAGGACTCCGACGATGTCGATCTTGACCGTTCCGGTGAGGTCCAGCACCAGGATCAGGCCGCCGAGCGAGAGCAACGTTCCGCCGAAGGTCAACGCCCGTGGGCGCTTTTTGCTCGCTCCCCACAGCCAAAGCACGATGAGCACGGGAGCCAGGTATTCAAGCAACAGCGCTACGCCCACGGAGAGACGGGCTACGGCGTTGAAGTAGAACAGCTGGCACGCGGCCACGCCGATCAGGCCGAATAGACCGATGGTGACCCAGTTGTCGCGCAGCTGGTACCACCGTCCGCGTAAGGCCAGAATCGCAGGAATTGCGAGAATCAGCGCGGCGCCGGTCAGGCGGGCTGTCACGGCAGCGCCCGGGGACCAGCCGGTCTCCAGGAGCGCCTTGGCAAAGGAGCCGGAGAGCCCGAAGACGGCAGAAGAGAACAACGCGATTCCAAGGCCGGAGCCAAGGAATCCGCCCGCGGCTGCGGGGTTAGGGGCGGCAGTCACCGACGCCTCCTGTCAGGAGTAAAGTGGGGTAATGGTCCTGACATTACGCCCGCTCCCAGTAAGGAGTCAAGATGGTCTTTGCCCCTGACACCGAAATAGCCCTGCGCACCGTGGTCAACCTGATCAACACGGCCGCCAACGGACGCGAATTACTCGCCACGGTGGCGGAGCTGGATGGCTTCCTCCACTCCGAAGGGTTCAGTGGATCCCGCGCCGGCGATGCGGCCGAGCTGTCGAGCATCTACGAACTGCGCGAGCGGCTTGGCGCACTCTGGACTGCAGACGAAGACACTGCCGTGGCGAGCGTCAACCGCCTTTTGCGCGAAGCCAACGCACTCCCCCAGCTGATGAAGCACGATGAGTGGGACTGGCATCTGCACGCCACTGCCAGGGACGCACCGTTGGCTGAGCGAATGGGCACCGAAGCTGCCATGGCCCTGGCGGACGTCATCCGGAGCAAGGAAATGGACCGCATGCTGGTGTGCGAGGCCGAGGACTGCGATGCCGTGGTCCTGGACCTCAGCCGCAACCGGTCGAAACGGTATTGCGACACCGGGAACTGTGCCAACCGAGCGCACGTGGCAGCGTACCGGGCGCGGCAGGCGACGGTCCGCTGAGCCAGCGGCGGGACCTCGGGCAGGACCGGCGCGCGAGAAGCCGCTACGCGGGAATCCCGCCTGCGGAAGGCGGTGCGCTAGGAGTGGCTGGAGCCGGGGCTGTCAGCGTCCGGAGTCTCCGGGGCGCCGCCGGCTTGGCCTGCGCCGTGTCCCCCGAATCCATGCGATGGCTTCCGCGCTGAACTCAGGTTGACGCCCGATCCCTTGCCCAGGTCTTCGGGGTTCTCTTTGTGGCTCATCGCCAGCATGGCCGCGATCACCAGCGTGACGATGAACGCTATGCCGGCGCCTGTGAAGGCGAGGTCGAACCGGGGGGTCTTCGAGCTGCCGCCGGAGGCGAAGATCAGCACCGCGACGAAGGCGAGGACGGCCCAGAACGCAGAGAACATCAGCGGCCCCTTCACCGAGGTCCGCAGATTGCGCGGTTTTCCTGGTTTCTGGTCTGCCAAGGTAGTTCCTCTCCTACAGCCATGCCGAAGGGCGTGCTGGTTCGAATGTGTGCGGGGTTGTTCCGGGCGCGTTTTCTACGCCGGGTAGAACCTTTCGCTTCTAGTTTACGGCTTCGCGGAGGCGGGCCGGGAATCGTGCCTTAGCGACAGCCCGGACAGGACCCAGAGCACACCGGAGATGATGGCTCCGCCGCCGGCGACGCCAAGCAGGGCATGAGCTCCGAGACTGATGAAGAAAGGCAGGACCGCCGCGGTACCAAGCCCGATAATGCCCGAGGCCACCCAGTCGCGGGCCAGCACGCTCCGGCCGCGATACCGGAGTCCACAGTACAGCTCCACCGCTCCGGCCAGGCCAAGTCCCACGGTCGCAACGACGCCGAAGACGCGGTCCCCGTGGAGCAGCGCCAGGGCGACGCCGGCGCCTGCCAGGGCCGCCCCGGCGGCGGAGAGGATTTTGCCGGGCATGCCGTCACGCACGTAGCCGGTCTTCGGGATGGCCCAGAGGACCAGCAGGCCTGTGACCAGCAGATAGAGCCCGCCTGACCAGCCCATGACCTGGACCGATGGTCCGGCCCAGAAAATGGTCACGGCACCGAAGGCCAGTGCGGCCAAGGCCCGGAGCAATACCGGCTTCCACAGGTCTGCCTGCTGGGCGGTGCCGGCGGGAGCATCTGTGGGTGTCAGTGGTTGGTTCACCGGTCCAGTTTAGTGGCCGCCGGCCCTATGGCGAACCCAGCACCATCCAGCGGTCCGACCGGGCACGCAGTCCCAGCGTCAGCGCCCGGGCGGCCATATAGCCCAGCGCAAAGGCGGCCCACAGCCACACGAGGCCCGAAACTGCGGACATGCCCGTGACCGCGACGGCTACGAGCATGGGGATGTAGACGGCGAGGTTGACCACGCCCGCAAGTGCCAGGTACTTGGCGTCCCCGGCACCGATCAGCACTCCGTCCAGGACAAAAACATAGCCGGCAATGGGCTGACCGGCGGCCATGATCCACAGGGCGTACGTCAGTACGGACTGCACGCCGGCGTCGGAAGTGAACAGCGCCCCCGCCCAGGGCGCAGCGACGGCCAGCAGGGCTCCCGTGACCACGCCGAATCCAACACCCCAGCGGATCATGGTCCGGGTCAGTTGCCGCGCCCTGACAGGGTTGGCGGCGCCCAGTTCCTTGCCGATCAGGGCCTGGGCGGCGATGGCAAGGGCATCGAGGGCAAAAGCGAGGAACGAGAAGATGGTCATGGCCAGCTGGTGCGCCGCCAGGTTGACGGCACCTTGCCCCGTGACCACAACAACCGTGGCCAGGATGGCAATGCGCAGGCTCAGGGTGCGGAGCATGAGCCACGAACCGACGCGGGTCATCGCGCGGATACCGTTCCAGTCGGGCCACAGGCTGATGCCATGCCGGGCAGCATTTCGCTGGACCATCAGCAGATAGATGGCCGCCATGGCCCATTGCGCCACGCTGGTGCCTGCCGCCGAGCCGGCAACGGACCAGCCCAAACCGTAGACCAGCCACAGGTTGAGGACAATATTCAGGGCAAAGCCTGCGGTAGCCACGAGCAGCGGTGTCCTGGTGTCCTGCAATCCGCGGAGGACACCCGTGCCCGCAAAGATGAGCAGCATGGCCACCAGGCCGGGCATGGACCACCGCAGATAGTCAACGGCGAATGAACGAACCTCGCCTTCCGCGCCCATCAGGGACACCAGCGGTTCAGCGGCCCAGAAACCGGCCACCGCCAGGACTATGCCCAGCAGAAGAGCCAGCCAGACGCCGTCGCGCCCCGCCGCAAGCGCCTTGCCCAACTGGCCGTGTCCCATCGCGCGGGCCACCGCCGGGGTGGTGGAGTACGCGAGGAAAACCATCAGGCCGACGGCGGTGTGCAGCACCGCGGAGGCAAGCCCCACACCGGCCAGCTGGGCCACGCCTAGGTGGCCCACAATGGCCGAATCCGCGAGCAGGAACAGCGGTTCTGCGATCAGTGCGCCGAACGCCGGCACGGCGAGCCGCAGGATTTCCCGGGTATGGCTGGCGGGACGCTTCACGGTGGGGGCGGATTGATTGGGCACAGTTTCAGACTATCGGCCGGCACCGGCCACCCGGCGGCCCTGGTTCCGTGACGCCGGAAGTCATGACAAAGGACACAATGCCCGACCATTAGTTGACACTTCAACTAATGGTCGGGGAGACTCGATTTATGAATCAGTCACGCCTTATCACCACCGCCATCACCATCCTGCGCGTCATCCTCGGCTTCCTCTTCGCCGCCCACGGCTGGCAGAAGTTCAATGAATGGACCATCGCCGGCACCCAGGCCGCGTTCACCCAGATGGGCGTGCCCGCAGCCAACGTGTCAGCACCCCTGGTTGCTGGCCTGGAGCTCGCCGGCGGCATTGCCCTCATCCTCGGCGTACTCACCCGCGTGGTGGCTGGCCTGCTGGCCGTGAACATGATCGGCGCCCTCTTCCTGGTGCACGCCTCGGCAGGAGTCTTCGCCGACAAGGGCGGGTACGAACTGGTGCTGCTCCTGGGCGCTGCCGCGCTGGCCCTCGCACTCACCGGAGCCGGCCGCGTGTCCGTGGACCGTGTCCTGTTCGGCCGCAAGGGCTCCAAACTGGCAGTCCTCGCTTAAGCGGACTCCCCAAAGCGAGCAACCCCGACGGCGGGCCGGCACCCAGGTGCCGGCCCGCCGTCGGGATTTAACCTCCTTAGCCGCAGAAGGTCAGCCGGTGACCCCGGTGAGTTCATTGGCGGCGCGTTCCAGCACGGCGCTCTTGATCACTTCTCCCGAATTCAGGTCAACGGCGTGGATGCTGGTAGTGGCCGGCTCCGTGACGTAGGCCGTTGAGCCCTGGACAAACAGTGTGGGACGGGGATCCTGCCAGGCATCCGGTTCCGTCCACGCGCCAACCACCGAAATGGCAGCAGTGACCTGGCCCGTCGCGGGATCGATGACGTGGAGAGACCCGTCCGTGCCCAGCACCAGGGCCTCGCCGGCCGGACCGCGGCCCAGGGAGCGGAAGGAATAACTGGTGCCCAGGTCCACGAGCTGCAGCGTGCCGGTGGCAGTGTTGACCAGCGAGACTCGGGTGGGCCTCTCCAGCTCCGCCTCCCTGTCAACCTTGTAGTCACCGAGGATTACCGGGGAGGCGGCGCTTCCGGCCTGGTTGCCCATGCGGCCATAGGGGTCAGGGCTGGCAACCTTGGTGAAGGCCCCGTCACGGTAGACCAGCACGCCGTCCTCACAGCCCACCACCACGGTTTCACTTCCCGCCACGGCCTCGCCATGCACGCCGGGGCACTCCTCGTTGCGGAGCAGTTCACGGCGCCCCTGCCCGCCGTCGCCGGCTGGAGCACTCAGCAGCGCCAGGCCAGTTCGGCTCTCCTTGTTCCCAAGGGTGACCAGAAGCTTCCCATCCTCCAGCGCGATGGCCACGCCGTGGTGGGCTTCGGGTGCGGCGTAGGTGCTGGTCTCGGGCAGGCCGGTTTTGAGCGCGTCAGTCAGCGCGGCCGGATCAAAGACTTCCACCTTCCCTGAACCGTCATTGAACAGTGCTGTCGTCCCGGCGTGGTTGACCACGTGGCCGGCCTTGGTGGCGCTGAAGGCCCGGTCCGTCAGCCGGGGTGCGGCGATATAGGAGTGCCCATGGTCGCCGTGCGCTTCGGTCCACACGCCGGCATCGAAGATACGGAAAGCGTCTCCAGTGGAGACCAGGACGTGCCGGCCGTCGCCTGCCGGGCTGAGGCGGTTGAAGCCTTCCAGCGGCGCATCCCCCACCGGCTTTAGCGTTTTCGCGTCGAGAACTGTAATGCCTGCGTCGTTGGTCAGGACCAGTCGCGGGGACGGCGCCTGGCTTTCCTTCGCCCGCCCGGCTCCCTCAGAGGCGGAAGTGCCGGCTCCGCCGGAGGCAGAGGTGCCGGCTGAGTCAGCGCCCTCACTCTGCGAGGGTCCGGAGCCGCTGCCCGGGGCAGGCCCGCACGCCGTGAGGAGAAGTGCCGAAACCGCGAGAACTGCCGGGAGGGCCCGCTGATAAGAGCGCATAAAGGCGGGATGTGAAGGAGTTTTTGTCATATCGCTAACGATAGTCATTATCGATAGTGCTGCAAAGTCGATGGCCTCGACTGCGTCATGCCGGGACGCTCAAGGCAGGGCATTTTTCGCCCAAAACAACACGCATGACATCAAAAACTCCCAGAAAATCACCAGGAACCCCTGACCTCTATAACGTTGTACTGATAAACCTGTGAGCGATCACATGGGCGGCATGCATCACCGCCCCCAGATCGCAACACCCGAGGCGTCAACCTTCCGTTCCGGCTCCCGCCGCCAGTCCGCTGGGCGGCTCCGTCCGTTCGGCAAGGAAGACCCTCCGCGCAGGAGTCGCCTTTCCACGGGCACCAAAGCAGTCACGGCAGCCGCCGCCTCGGCGGCAATTGCCTTCACCGGGCTCCCGGCCGTCCAGGCAGAGACTTCACTGCCCGTCGTCGGGGTGGGGCATGGAACTGCCCGCGCAGCCGGATATCACCTACACCGGCGCAAAGTAGGCAACAGCGGCCAGCAATCCACAGACGGAACTGCCCTGTCCGCCCCACAAAGGGCGGGCGGGGCAGTTCCTGTTGCGGATATGTGTCAGCCCCGACCCTCCGGTAACACTGCGTCTCAGTAAGATCGCAGCATGACTGAGACCGCAGCCAACTCCGTAACCCTCCGCTTCCTGGCCGCCCCCACGGATGTGGGCCACAGCGGCTCGGTGGATGCGGGGACCGTCCTCGAATGGGTGGACAAGGCCGCGTACGCTGCCGCCGTGGGCTGGGCCAAGGCCTACTGCGTCACCGCCTACGTGGGCAACATCCACTTCGCGGACCCAGTGAACAGCGGCGACATGGTGGAGGTGGAAGCCACCATCGTCTACACAGGACGGTCCTCCATGCACATCCGGACCGTCGTCTCGTCAAGCGATCCCAAGGGCGGACCGGCCACCATGCGTAGCCAGTGCATGGTGATCTTTGTGGCGGTCGGCGACGACGGCAAACCGATACCGGTCAAACAGTTCGAACCGGCCACGGCAGCGGAGATCGAACAACGGGACCACGCGCTGGCGCGAATCAAGGTCCGTGAACGCATTGTCGAAGCCATGAACGCCCAGGAATATACCGATGCCGGGACCGCCGAACGCGTGACGCTGCGGTTCGTGGCCGCACCCACGGACGTGAACTGGGGCGGGAAAGTGCACGGCGGAATCGTGATGAAATGGATCGACGAAGCCGCCTACGTCTGCGCATCCCGATACTGCGGCATGGACACCGTGGCGGTATTCTCCGGCGGCGTGCGCTTCTATCGGCCCCTGCTGATCGGCCATGTAGTGGAGGTCGAGGCCAGGCTGGTTTACACCGGGACCAAAGGCATGCACATCGCCGTACACGTGCGCTCCGGGGATCCGAAGGGCAAGGAACTGAACCTCACCACATATTGCCTCACGGTGATGGTGGCCCGCGACGCCGACGGCAACTCGGTGCCCGTCCCCAGCTGGGTACCGGCCTCTGCAGAAGATACGCGGCTGCATGCCCACGCCCGCGAACTGCTCGAAATCCGTGGCACCGCCCCGGGGAACCGGCTGCCCAACCACCTGCTGGGGCAGGGCTAAGACGGAGGGACCCACCTGCTCAAGCAGGCTAAGTCTCCCAGCCCCTGGCAGGAACTGACCTAGAAGCCGCTGCCGCCGGCGTCGGCCGCCATGTTGGCGAAGCGCGAGTAGTGACCCTGGAATGCCACCACAATGTCCTTGGTGGGGCCGTTACGGTGCTTGGCGATCAGGATGTCCGCCTCGCCCGCACGCGGGGATTCCTTGTCATAGACGTCCTCACGATGCAGCAGGATAACCATGTCCGCGTCCTGCTCGATGGAGCCGGATTCACGGAGGTCAGAGACCATGGGCCGCTTGTCCTGGCGCTGCTCGGAGCCACGGTTGAGCTGCGACAGGGCGATGACGGGGACCTGGAGCTCCTTTGCCAGCAGCTTGAGCGCACGGGAGAACTCGGAGACTTCCTGCTGGCGCGACTCCACTTTCTTGCCGGAGCTCATGAGCTGCAGGTAGTCCAGGATTACGAGCTTTAGGTCATGCTGCTGCTTGAGGCGGCGACACTTGGCCCTGATCTCCATCAGCGACATATTCGGGCTGTCATCGATGAAGAGCGGGGCATCATTCATCCGGCCCATGGTGGTGGCGATCTTGGACCACTGTTCGTCCTTGATGGTGCCCTTGCGCAGGTCCTGCAGGCCGATGGTTGCCTCGGCGGACAACAGGCGCATGGCAATTTCATTCCGGCCCATTTCGAGCGAGAACATAACCGTGGCCAGGTTGTTCTTGATGGCCGCGGAGCGGGCGAAATCCAGGGCGAACGTGGACTTACCAACTGCCGGGCGGGCGGCGATGACGATCATCTGCCCCGGGTGCAACCCGTGGGTGAGTTCGTCGAGTTCGTAGAACCCGGTGGGCACACCGGTCATGCCTTCCCCGCGGTGTCCGGACGCTTCGATCTCGTCCACCGTGGCTTCCATAACGTCCTTGAGAACTACGTAGTCCTCTGCCGTGCGCCGCTCCGCCACAGCGTAGACCTCGGCCTGCGCCTGGTTGACCAGGTCCTCCACCTCGCCGTCCGAACCGTATCCGAGCTGGACGATCTTGGTGCCCGCGTTGACCAGTCGCCGCAGAATGGCACGCTCTGCCACGATCTCGGCGTAGTAGCCGGCATTGGCGGCCGTTGGGACGGTCTGGATGAGCTCGTGCAGGTAGGCGGGTCCGCCGATCCTGTTGATCTCCGCGCGTTTGGTCAGTTCGTCCGAGACGGTGACGGCATCTGCCGGCTCACCGCGGCCGTAGAGGTCGATGATCGCCTCGTAGATGGTCTCGTGCGCAGGCCGGTAGAAGTCCTGGCCCCTAAGGATTTCCACAACGTCCGCGATGGCATCCTTGGACAGCATCATGCCGCCGAGGACCGACTGTTCGGCGGGAATGTCCTGTGGTGGTTTACGGCTGCCTTCTGATCCGCGGGTACCCTCGATCGAGTCCAGGTGCGTTACTGACAAAGCTGCCGTCCTCCATAGTGTGCCGCGTCATAGTGCGGCGAGTAAGTCATTTACCTGCCGGGTGCCATCCTGCGGGACCTCCACGGGACGGCATACGTTCAGGTCTATCAGCGGCCCCCGACAATGAAGCCCGGCGCCCGATTGACGTCTGCGCAACCTGAAGTCTGCGCAGCGCGCGTGGGAGTTATCCCCATGTTCCGCAAGTTATCCACAGAAGGCGCCTCAGCGGCCGGGCCGAAGGCCTCCACTGCGACGACAGCACATGTCCGCGACGGCGTCACAGCGCCCCATAAGCAGGTATCCCGCAACGGTAGCCCCCACCGTCCCAACGTCCAAGCCCACCAACCAGGAGGGCTGTGGATAACCTGTGCACTAACAGGCATAGCTTGTGCACAGCCTGTGGGTGAACCTGTGGAAACTAAAAAACTTTTGCCGTATACAAGGGCTTGACCTGCGAAAACGTTCGTCAAGGATGTGGATGAAATTCTTTTTTTCCTAACCTTCATCCACAGCTTGCGGCGCGGCGCTGTTGAAAGTTCCGCCCTTCCGGGCGGCTCAGCCCCCGATTCATGCCCTATTGGTGATGCGGCACACACCGCCAGGCATATTTTGACGCCGTAGCAAATCGGCTGTATGCAACGGCAGGAATGTGCTGTGGATAACGGTCATCTGGCATAAGCTCTGACTATGGGCGACGTATTGATGGTTTTTCTGCCGGCCGGCGTGTTGGCGGCAATAATCTGGGCATTTACGACGGCCCTCAGACCGCGTGATTCCGGGACCTCCGACGCCGAGAAGTACCAGCAGGACCTGGCGAGGCGCTCTGCGGCGCATTATGCCGAGCAAGTGCGCGTGGCAACAGCCGTCCGCGCCCGCCTCGAAGCCAACACCCGGCCCAGCCAAAACGAACAGCAGCATTCGCAGCAGCAAGACCATGCCCGGGCGGCCCGGAGCGGGCAATCCGGTGCGGGCGCCGGCCAGTATGGCTATGCCGCGCTGCCCGGGGGGATTCTAGACCCTCAGCTGGCAATGCAGTTGCAGACGATGGCGCACGGCGGGCACAAGATCCAGGCCATCAAACTCCTCCGCCAGGCAACCCACGCCGACCTGGCGACAGCCAAAAAGTATGTAGATCGGCTTTAGAAATGGAATCGCTCGTGATCCCCGTTATTATCCTTGCGGTCGTGGCCGCCGGAGTCGCGCTGGCAGCCCGGGCTGTCAGCAGGCGGCAGGCGGCCGCCAGGCAGGCCGGGACCGCCCCTGCGGCGGATCCGGTGGAGGTGGCCCGCCTGGCCGCCGCCAAGCTCTCTGAGGACCAGCACCGCCGGCTATATGCGCTGATTGCCCAGGGACAGGCTATGGCGGCCATCAAGCTGTACTACGAGGCCACAGGAGACGGCCTGCGGGCTTCCCGGGACGCGGTGGGGGCCTTGGCCGCCCATCCGCAGGCCTACCGCAGCCCCGCCGCTGAAGAGGCGGAGGCAGAGCCCGACGACGACGACACGCCCCAGCGCTTCCCGTACCGTTACCGCGCCATTGCCAGTAAGGGCGACGTGACCCGTGAGGTCAGCAGCAACATGCTCAACGACGAGATCTACGGCCGAATCCGCACGCTGGCGCGCAGTGGAGACACCGAAGGCGCCGCCACGGCCCTGACCAGGCACTCGGACATCTCCCTGAAGCAGGCGCGCGAGTTCATCGCCCTCCTGGACGACTAGGGCACCGGACCGGCGCGGCTAGAGCGGACGGTCGGTTACGAGCGTCCGCCGGAAATGCCCGCCAGGAGCTGCTCGAACGGGAGGGTCTCCAGGGCCGCCGGCTTGCGGCCGGGCTGATCCCCGGCCAGGAGGGCGGCAAACTCAGCCGCCGCACGGTCAATCCGCGACGACAGGGGCGAGCCGCCGTCGTCCGTGTTTCCCCAGTCCTGGGGGCCGGCGAAAACGGCCGTTGCCGCCATCCGGGTGCGCAGGTAGCTGAACAGGGGACGCATCGCATACTCGAGGACCATCTGGTGGCGGTCTGTACCGCCGGTGGCGGCCAGCAGGACAGCCTTCCCGTCCAGGGACTTGGGGTCCAGGACGTCTATGAAGGACTTGAACAGGCCGCTGTAGGAGGCACTGAACACGGGGCTGACGGCAATGATGCCGTCGGTTGCCTCCACTCCGGCAATGACTTCCGCCAGGCGCGGGGCCGCATAGCCGGTGACGAAATTGTTGGCGATGTCCACCGCGAGGTCGCGGAGCTCAATGACCTCAACCGTCACCTCGAAACCAGCATCGGCGAGGCGGTGCTCTGCGGCCGCAGCGAGCTGGTCGGCGAGCAGCCTGCTCGAGGATGGCACGCCCAGGCCGGCGGACAGAACGGTAATGCGGCGGGTTTCCACTTGGACTCCTGAGGTTCGATACAGCCAATCTTACATGTATTTGCATGTACCTGAGTGAACCAGCAGTTGCCCGCGTTTATTCCACGGCCGCTAGAGCAGCACTGTGCCGCTGATGCACGTGGTGGAATTGCCGCCAACCCAGACGTCTTCGCCGACAGCATTTATATGGACGCGCCCTGCCCGGCCCAGCACGGTGCCCTGCGCGGCCGTATACGAGGACGGTGCCCGGCCGCTGCCGATCAGCCATTGCGCAGTGCCCGCGTTGAAGCTCCCCGTGACGGGGTCCTCGGCCGCAGCATCCCCCGGGATAAAGGTCCGGACCTCAAAGTCGGTTCCGGCGTCCGTAGCATGCGGCCCGATCACACCCACTTTCAGGCCGGCCAAGGCGGCGAAGTCCGGCCTGATGCCCAGCACCTGCCCGGCGGACTCCAGGAGCACGCCGATCCATTCGGGGCCGTTGACCAGCCAGGAGGCGTCCAGCAACGCCGGGCGGGGCAGGCGAAGGCCCGCGGCGATCCGAGCCATGTCCGCTTCCGCCACGGGTCCGGAGCGCGTCAGCGGCGGCGCAGCGAAGGCCAGGTGTCCGCCGTCGTGCTTCACGCGGACGAGGCCGGCGGCGCATTCCTGGACCAGGACCCCGTCCCGCTTCGGGACGCCACCGGCCTCGAGCCACGCGTGCGCCGACCCCAGCGTGGGATGCCCGGCAAAGGGGAACTCCTCGTGGGCGGTGAAGATGCGGACGCGGTAGTCGGCATCGGGATGTGTAGCAGGCAGCAGGAAGGTGGTCTCCGAAAGGTTCGTCCAGTTCGCGAAGCGCTGCATTTGTTCCGTGCTGAGGCCCACGGCATCAAGAACCACTGCGAGCGGATTGCCCCGGTAGGGTTCGTCCGTGAACACGTCCACCTGGGTGAACGGACGACGGCGGCGGGCGGGGGAGGAATTCTGGCTCACCGCCGCAGGCTATCACCCCGGGCGGCCTGGCTGACAAGTGAGGCGTGCTCTGCGAGACTTCCGGCATGACGGAAAACAAGACCCAGGCAACCGGCGCGTCCGTGGAAGAATTCCTGGCCGCCGTGGAGCACCCCGTACGGCGCGCTGATGGCTTGGCACTCCTGGACCTCATGCGGGAAATCACCGGCCAGGAAGCCTGCATGTGGGGTCCGACGATGGTGGGATTCGGCAGCTACCACTACAAGTACGAGAGCGGGCGGGAGGGCGATGCGCCCGCCGTCGCATTCTCACCGCGCAGGGCGAACCTGGTGCTGTACGGCCTCACATATGGACCCGACGCCGACCGGCTGCTTCCCGAACTCGGCAAGCACAAAACGAGCGTAGCCTGCCTCTACGTCACCAAGTTGGACGACGTGGACCGTGCCGTCCTCGCGGAGCTGATCCGGACCGGATACCACCACGTTATGACAGAGATCCACCAGCCCTGATAGAGCAACGCGGGGTCACTTTTGCCCGATAAACCTGCCCCGGGGGGCCGTAACTGACCCCGCGTTGCTAAAAGCAAAAACCCCCGCTGCCGGTGACGGCAACGGGGGTTTTCGTGCAGTTTGAGGCTGCGTAACCGGAAAGGCTACTTGCCTGCTACTACGTTGAGCTCGATCACAGCGGCAACGTCAGCGTGAAGGCGGACGTTGGCCTGGTAGGAACCAACCGACTTGATGTGAGTCGGCAGTTCAACCTTGCGCTTGTCGATGCGGCCAAGGCCAGCGGCCTCAACAGCGTCGGCGACGTCGGCCTGCTTGACGGTGCCGAACAGGCGTCCGGTCTCGCCAGCCTTGACGACGAGCTTGACCGGCTTGGCGGAGAGTGCAGCGGCCTGCTTCTGAGCATCTTCCAGGGAAGCGTGCTCGCGGGCGGCGCGGGCAGTCTTGATGGACTCAACCTGCTTCTCGCCACCCTTCGACCAGGTCAGGGCGAAATTGCGGGGCAGCAGGTAGTTACGTGCGTAACCGTCCTTGACCTCGACAACGTCGCCGGCAGCACCGAGACCGGTTACTTCGTGGGTCAGAATGAGCTTTGCCATGTTAGTCAGTCCCTTCCTTAGCCGCGGCCAGCGCCGGAGTAGGGCAGCAGTGCAACTTCGCGGGCGTTCTTGATTGCCTGGGCGATTTTGCGCTGTTCCTGCACCGTGACGCCAGTGACGCGACGGGCGCGGATCTTTCCGCGGTCGGAGATGAACTTGCGCAGCAATGCTACGTCCTTGTAGTCGATGACAGTGATGTCAGCGGCCTTCAAGGGGTTGGACTTTGGTTTGGGCTTACGGAGTTCAGCCTTAGCCATCGTGGAGCTCCTATTCTATGGAGCCCGTGGATATTGATCCACGGGATGGTGGTGGTCCGACGGCGGCAGTCACGTCCGGTGCCTTGCGGCACTTTCGGCGGTCCCGGCGTCGGGCCTAAATGATTGGTTTAGAAGGGAGGTTCGGAATCAGGGCCGTTGCCCCAGCCGCCGCCTGCGTTGGAGACACCGGGCGTTGCCCAGGGATCCTCCTGTGCAGCGGGCTGGTTGCCGCCACCGAAGCTTCCACCGGAGTTGCCGCCCTGGTTTCCACCAGAGTTGCCGCCTCCGAAGCCACCGCCGCTGTTGCCGCCGCCGAAGCCACCCTGCGCGCCGTTTCCGGCACCCCCAGCGCCGGAGCGCTGGGTGCGGTTGACCTTGGCATTGGCGTACCGCAGGCTCGGGCCGATTTCATCGACTTCGAGCTCGATCACGGTGCGCTTTTCGCCTTCTTTTGTTTCGTAGGAACGGCTCTTCAAACGGCCGGAAACAATCACGCGCATACCCTTTGTGAGGGACTCGGCAACGTTCTCGGCTGCTTCACGCCATACCGCTGCGCGGAGGAACAGGGTTTCCCCGTCCTTCCACTCATTGGACTGGCGGTCAAAGGTGCGCGGGGTGGAAGCGATGGTGAAGTTCGCTACTGCCGAACCTGACGGTGTGAACCGCAATTCCGGGTCATTGGTGAGATTACCGATGACCGTAATGGTGGTTTCGCCTGCCATCTACTGCCTCCTTGTTCGATCCTGGGTGAATAATACGATCCTGCGGGGTAAAGAATGAAAATCGAAGCTGAAATTACTCAGCAACAACCTTCTGCTCTTCGGGGCGGGTGATCTTGGTGCGCATGATGGTCTCGTTAAGAGACAGCTGGCGGTCAAGTTCCTTGGCGGTGTCCGGCTTGGCGGTGAAGTTCACCACGGCGTAGATACCTTCGGACTTCTTCTTGATTTCGTAAGCCAGTCGACGACGGCCCCAGATGTCAACCTTTTCGATGGTTCCACCATCGTTCGTGATGACGTTCAGGAACTTCTGAAGCGACGGCTCAACGGTACGCTCTTCGACCTCGGGGTCGATGATTACCATCAATTCGTAAGGACGCATATGTGAACCCACCTCCTTTGGGCTAAGCGGTTACGGCATTTCCGTAACAGGAGGTTCATTTGCGGTGCTGTGCGATGCCCGGCCAACAGAACGGAGGCAGGGCGCAGCACAGACTTCAATATCTTAGTGCATTTGGACCGGATAGGCGATTCGCGCTTGACTCAAGGCTAGGCGTCGTCGCCCGGGGCCGGAAGCCGGGATGCGCGTATGTGGATAACTTTTCCAAGTGGAAGATGGCCCGAAAATGAGTACTTAAGCCCCGGAACTTCGCTGGTGCAGCAACATGGCGGGAGCTATATTGCTATCCAACGGCTGGGTACCGTACTGGACGCAATGATGCGGCCAGTAAATCCGGCCCGCACGGTCACCAGTATGACCGGACGGGCCTCGTCAATTATGAAATGCAAGCAGCGGTGGTCTCCTTCGATGATCGGATGGGGACCCCATGTCGTTAATAGGCAGAACCAAGGAGTTGGACCGGCTCCTCGCAGTGATCCGCAAGCCCAAGGAGTCCGCCCTGGCGATTGTGGGCCGGCACGGCTTGGGCAAGTCCGCGCTTCTGTCCGAAATCCCGCGCTTGTCGGACTACCGGACCGTTGTCCTGCGGGCCTGCGCATCTGAATCGGACTGGCCACTGTCCGGCCTCACCGCACTGTTGAACGGCATCGACGATCCCGTTCTCAGCCGGTTCGCGGACGAACTGCTGCGGGACTCTACCGGCGCCATGGACGTCCCCACCGTGTCCACCATGCTGCTGAACGGACTTCACCAGCGCTCATCCTCACGGACCATCATTGTCATTGACGACGCAGACCAGCTGGATCCCAGCAGCCAGGCTGTGATCGGCTTCCTGGCCCGCCGGCTGTCCGGTACTGACATTGCCCTGTTCATCAGCGTGCGCGAAGAGTCTGCGGACAGCCCGTTCGACAGCCTCCCCACCCTTCACCTGACGGCCCTGGACTACAACGACACCGTCCGGATGCTGGAATCGATACCGGCGCGGCAGTCCGCCACGATGGCCGTACACGCCGTCGCCGCAGCAACCCAAGGCAACCCGCTTGCCGCCGTCGAGCTTTACACCTGCCTCCTGGAGCGCCACGCCGAAGGGAAATACGCCCTCCCCATTCCGCTGCCCTGCAAGGGAAGCTTTGAATCGGAATTCGCTGCCACTGTGGGTGCGCTCACCCCGCCCGCCCGGCAGGTACTCGATCTGATGTCGCTGTCCTGCCGAAGCGACATCGCAGTGCTCGAGAAGGTGTACGACGAACTGTGGACAGGCGTGGATGAGCTGCTGGCCAGCGGCATGGTCAACAGGTCAGGAGCGCACCTGCGGATCCGGGACCAGCTGCTGCGAGGCTACGTCTTTGCCGCGATGACACCGACAGTCCGGACGGCCAATCACCGCGCCCTTGCGGAGGCAGCGGGCGACACGGACCCGCATTCGCGCCGCTGGCATCTGAGCTTCACGGCGCTGGAACGCCAGACGCCCTTCGGCCTCCTCCGGTATGCCGTTGACCTGATCCGGGACGGCGAGGTGTCCTTCGCTGTGGAGTTTGTCGAGCGGGCGCTCACCATCAATCCCTGGGAAGCAGAAACTGCGGCCCGGCTGACTACGGTTGCGGAACTGCTGTTTAACCGGGGTGAATTCGTCTTCTCCAAGAGGTACCTGGACTGGGCGCAGCGGGTCACCCGCAATCCGGCCCTGATACTCCGGCTGACCGGCCTCGCCTTCGAAATCCAGTTCATGCAAGGTGCGGCCGTGCGGCCCAGCATGGTGCTGCGGCTCGTCAAGGAATTCGGCCAGCACGACCCCGCCTACGCAGCCACCCTTTTGTCCGTCGGTTCCCTCTACTACGCAGAGCGATGGGAGCTGGAAGACGCCCTTGGCCTGCTTCGACATGCCGAAAACTTCAAGGACGCCGCCTCGAAGGACTGCCTCGCGGTGGCAGACCGTGCCAGGCTCCTGATCGATGCCATCAGCGGAAACACCGAACGCCTGACGCGCAAACACGATGCCAGCGACGGAACTGTGGCCGCGCTGCTGGTGCAGGGGCGCGCCCTGAGCTACGCCGAGCACCATGAACCTGCCCAGGAGGCTTTCGCGATAGTGCGGAACGCCATTGACGCCAGCAATATCAACTGGCGGGAAACCGCAGACTACCTCGCCGTGGACAATGAGATCCGCGCGGGAAATGTCCGGAAGGCCATCCGACTCATCGACGACCTGGAAGTCAGCGAACGCGAAACCAAATACCATCGCGGCATGCGGCATATCTTCCGCGTGTGGCGGGCACACTCCCTCGGTGATGAGGCGCTGGCGCAGCACTGTGTTGCCGAGGCCCAGCATTTCGCCGGAGCGGACAGCCACCGGGCCATCACCGCCCAGCTGGCGGCCTGCCAGGGCCACTTCGCGTTGATGCGGGGCAACCTGGCGGAGGCGTTCGCTCAGTTGTCACGCGCCGCGGAGATTGGCATGGCGTTCGCCAATCCGGCACTGCTCCGCTGCGAGGCTGACCTGGTGGAAGTTCTGGTCCGGATGGGCCGGCACCGAGAGGCAACCCAGGCCCTGTACCGCCTCGAGAGCCGCTCCGTGGGGCTGAGGTCTCCTTGGCTGCTCACAGTTGTGGCCCGCAGCCGGGCCATGCTCGCCGACGGGGAGCAGTCGCTTCAGCTGTTCAGCCAAGCACTTGAGGGCAGGGGTTCCCGCGATTCAGTGTTTGAACGCGCCCGGACTTTGCTGTGCTACGCGGAGCGGTTGGGCGCCTTCGGCCGGCGGCGCGATGCCAGGGACGGCCTCATGCGCGCAAAGGTGATGTTTGACGAGGCCGGCGCCGATGCCTGGACCCAGCATATTGATTCCCTCCTGCTCGACGAACGCGTGGAACCGTCGCGGACGGTGGGTAACCCCGCCATGCTGGTGCTCGCCGACCACGAACGCGCCCTCGCCAAGATGGTGGCCCGCGGCATGCGCAACAAGGAGATCGCCGGGACGCTTTACGTCTCCGTGCGGACCGTTGAAGTGCGCCTCACGGCGATCTATCGCAAGCTGGGCGTGGAGTCCCGCGCGCAGCTGACAGCCCTGGCCGCGGGCAAGGACGCCCCTGCCCGCGAGGCGTACGTCCTGCCTGTCCCGTAAGGCAACCCTGCAATTTGCAGGTACCCGCAGTATCCACACTGTTCCCTTACCGCACCCACAAACGCCCTCCGTTTCCCCGTTGCAGGGGTCTGTTCCCGGCTAATTTTGCATCACGGCCAGAGCCAGAGCGGACATGCCGGGAAGGGGACATCATGGCGGAAATTCCAGTAGCCCGGACCCGGCGTGCAGCCTTCGACTGGCCAGTTGCTTCCGTTGCTGCACAGCGGACCGCAACTTCGCCGTTGGCGGGAGCAGAGGCCGCAGGAACCCGGTCCCTGCTCCCGCGAGCGGTTTCCCCCGCAACACCGGGCCGCAAGGCCGGGACAGCGTGGATCGCAACACACGTCAATCTTCTCCGTTTCACCGACTCGCTCATGGTGTCGGGAGCCGTCTTCGTTGGCTACCTCCTCTCCAGCATCGGATTCGCCCCCGGCGTTGAAAATGACAGGGCAGGCGTCCTCACTGCCGCCCTGGTGACGCTGCTTTGGGCCATAGCCCTGGAAATCTACCGGACACGCGACTCCAAGGTACTCGGCGTCGGTGCGGACGAATTCAAGCGGGTCGCCTCGGCGACGCTGCGCGTCTTTGGCCTGATGGCCATCAGCGCAGTGGTGCTTTCCGTCCATGGCGGAATCGCCTTCGTCACTGTCTCGCTGCCGTTGGGACTGGTGGCCCTGACAGGAAACCGTTGGGCATTCCGCCGCCGGCTGACCAGGGAAAAGGCGTACGGCCGCCACCTCTCAAAGGCCATTGTGGTGGGGGAACCAGAGGATGTCCGCTACGTTGTGCAGCAGGTGGCCAAGAAATCCGGCCCGGTGTACAAGATCCTGGGCGTCTGCCTTCCCGGGGCCCGGCGCGGGGGAAGCCTACGCGCGGACGGCCTTCAATTCCCCGTTCTTTCCTCCACCGATGACATCGCCCGGACGGCGCGGCTGGTCGACGCGGACACGGTCATCGTGGCGGGGCCACTGCCCGGCGGAAACAAGTTCATCCGTGAACTTGGCTGGAAGCTTGAAGAATGCGCCGCGGAAATGGTCCTGGCGGCAACCCTCACCAACGTTGCAGGTCCCCGCATCCACTGGCGGCCGGTTGAAGGCCTGCCTCTGATGCATGTGGATATTCCGCAGTACTCGGGCGCGAAGCATGTGATGAAAAGGGTTATGGATGTGGCGATGGCGCTCGGCGCCCTCCTGGCGCTGTCGCCGCTGCTGTTGGTGCTGGCCGTGATCGTGCGGCTGGACAGCCCGGGGCCGGTCCTTTTCCGCCAGGACCGGGTGGGAAAGGACGGCAACACGTTCGGGATGTTCAAGTTCCGCTCCATGGTGGTGGACGCCGAAGCCCACCTGGCGGCACTGAATCAGCAGAACGAAGGCGCCGGAGTGCTGTTCAAGCTGCGGGACGATCCGCGGGTCACCCACTGCGGGCGCTGGATGCGGAAGTACTCGCTCGATGAACTGCCGCAGCTCTGGAACGTGGTGCTCGGCGACATGAGCATGGTGGGGCCGCGCCCGCCGCTGGCGCGGGAGGTCAATGGTTACGAACGCCATACCCACCGGCGCCTGCTCATCAAGCCGGGGATTACGGGCCTCTGGCAGATCAACGGCCGCTCGGACCTTTCCTGGGACGAGGCAGTGCGGCTGGACCTCTATTACGTCGAGAACTGGTCCATCGCGGGGGATCTTCTGATCCTGTGGCGGACCTTGCGCGCCGTCATCAGGCCCTCGGGTGCCTACTAACCACCTCACCAGGGAGAGAAACAAACATGAGAACGCCTAATCCTTTCCACATCCCCACCCACCGTCGGCCCACTCCGAAGCTGAAGATCGCCGTCGTCGGGGCCGGATACTGGGGCCCTAACCTCGCCCGCAACCTGCAGGCAAGTCCCGCCTGGGACCTGGTGGCAATCTGCGACCTGGACATTGAACGGGCCACCAGGCTGGCGGCGACGCTGGGTGACATTCCCGTCGTCGAGTCCCTTGACGAATTACTGGACACCTTTGATGTGGATGCCGTGGCGATTGCGACGCCGGCCCGCACCCACCACGGGACTGTGATGACGGCGCTGCGCGCCGGTAAGCACGTCCTGGTGGAGAAGCCGCTGGCGGACAGCACGGCCCACGGACTGGAAATGGTGGCGGAGGCCGAGAGGAACGGCCTGGTGCTTATGGCGGACCACACGTACTGCTACACCCCGGCCGTGCTCAAGATGCAGGAGCTGGTGCAGGCCGGCTCGCTGGGCGAAATCCTTTTTGTGGACTCCACCAGGATCAACCTGGGGCTGGTGCAGCCGGACGTGGATGTGTTCTGGGACCTGGCCCCGCACGACCTCGCGATCCTCGATTTTGTCCTTCCCGGCGGGCTGAACCCCACCGAAGTCTCTGCGTTCGGCGCGGACCCGCTGGGGACCGGCAGGGCCTGCGTGGGGCACCTGAACTTCCGGCTTCCCAACGACGCCACCGCACACGTCCACGTGAACTGGCTGAGCCCCACCAAGATCCGGCAGATGGTGATCGGCGGCTCACTGCGCACGCTTGTGTGGGATGACCTGAATCCGCAGCAGCGGCTGAGCGTGTACGACCGCGGCGTGAGCCTGGACCGGCAAGCCAAATCGGCGGGTGAGAGGAAGACCTCGGCCGTGTCCTACCGGCTGGGAGATACCTGGTCCCCGGCCCTTCCCGAACGGGAGGCACTCGGGCAGGTGGTGGAGGAACTGGCCTACTGCATCCACAACAAACGAGAGTCCCGCACCGGCGGCGCATCCGGACTGCGCGTCCTGTCAGTATTGGAAGCTGTCACCCGCAGCCTGAGCACGGACGGCCAGTCATCTCCGGTGGAAGGCCACGGGCTTGCCGGTGCCGGCGTTACGGGGACCAGGCTTGCCGAGGCCGGCATCCAGCTTAACGGCGTCCAGCTTGAAGGTGCACTGTGAGCGAGCTCCAGGGCGCCAACGTCCTGGTCACCGGCGGGGCCGGAACCATCGGCTCAACCCTGGTGGATGCACTCCTGGCAGCCGGCGTGAACCGGATTGATGTGCTGGACAACATGGTCCGCGGCCGCCTGGGAAACCTTGAGGGGGCGCTGGAAAGCGGACAGGTTGAGTTGGTCATGGGCAGCATCTGCAACCGTGACCTGGTGCATGACCTCACCAAGGGCAAGGACCTGGTGTTCCATCAGGCGGCCATCCGGATAACCCAGTGCGCCGAGGACCCTCGGCTGGCCCTGGAAGTCCTGGTGGACGGGACGTTCAACGTCCTGGAGGCCGCCGCCGAGCACGACGTGGACAAGCTGATCGCCGCGTCCAGCGCTTCGGTCTACGGCATGGCGGAGGAATTTCCCACCACCGAACGCCACCACCACGCCAACAACGACACTTTCTACGGAGCCGCAAAATCCTTCAATGAAGGAATGGCCCGCAGCTTCCATGCCATGACCGGGCTGGACTACGTGTTGCTGCGCTATTTCAACGTCTACGGGCCGCGGATGGATGTCCATGGCCTGTACACAGAGGTCCTGGTCCGGTGGATGGAAAGGATCATGGACGGCCAACCACCGCTGATCTTCGGCGATGGCCTGCAGACCATGGACTTCGTGTACACCGCCGACGTTGCCCGGGCCAATGTCCTCGCTGCTGCCAGCGATGTTGGCCGTGGCATTTATAACGTCGCCAGCGGCACCGAGACGAGCCTGCTGGAAATGGCGCAGGCGCTGCTCCGGGTCATGGACTCGGACCTGGCGGTGGAACATGGCCCGGCCCGCCTGGTTAACAGCGTGGTCCGCCGGCTGGCTGACACGTCGGCGGCAGCGCAGGATCTGGGATTCAAAGCAGAAGTGGGACTGGAAGAAGGACTCCGCGAACTCGTCAGTTGGTGGAAGCCGCTGCGCGCCGAGATTTCCGCGACAAGGAAAGTTGATGCCCGATGACTGCCGAAACAGCCCTTGCCCGGATCAATGTCATGAAACCTTGGCTCGGCGATGAGGAAGCCCAGGCACTGGCGGAGGTGGTCGCCTCAGGCTGGGTGGCGCAAGGGCCCAAAGTCGCGGAATTCGAGCGTGACTTCAGCACCGCGCAGGAGGTGCGTCACGCCGTCGCGACCTCCAGTTGCACCACGGCACTTCACCTGGCGCTGATAGTGGCGGGCATCGGTCCCGGGGACGACGTGGTGGTGCCGTCACTGTCGTTCATCGCCACGGCCAACGCGGTGACCTACGTGGGGGCGCGGCCGGTGTTCTGCGACGTCGACCCGATCACCGGCAACGTGACCGCCGAGACCATCCACGCGGCCCTGACCCTCGACACCCGGGCGGTGATTGTGGTTGACCAGGGCGGGGTTCCGGTTGACCTGGACCCCATCCGCGAAGTCTGCGACCGGAACGAGATCACCGTGATCGAGGATGCTGCCTGCGCCGTCGGCTCCCAATACAAGGGCCGGCCGGTAGGCACTGGAGCTGACGTGGCGGTGTGGTCATTCCACCCCCGGAAGGTCCTCACCACCGGCGAAGGCGGCATGCTCACCACCAACCGGGCGGACTGGGCTGCGCGGGCGCGGACCTTGCGGGAACACTCCATGAGCGTCTCGGCGACGGACCGGCACGGATCATTGCTTGCCCCACCGGAGGTTTATGTTGAAGCCGGCTTCAACTACCGGATGACTGACCTGCAGGGCGCCGTCGGGATAGTGCAACTGAAGCGGCTCGCCGCAGTGGTGGAGCGGCGTCGGGAGATCGCGGCGGCGTATGTTGCCGGGCTGGCGGGCCTGGAGGGCCTGCGGTTCGTCGCGGATCCGCCCTACGGCACCACCAACTTCCAGTCCTTCTGGGTTGAGGTCCTGCCGGGCTTTGGGACCAGCCGTGAGGGGCTGCTGTCGCGGCTGGCTGACGCAGGCATTTCGGCCAGACGTGGCATCATGGCTGCGCACCGGCAGCCTGCATACCGCTGGCGGGATTCCGGCAACGCGAGGCTGCAGTACACGGAGCGTTTGACCGACCGGACACTCATCCTCCCGGTCTTCCACGAACTGGACACCGCCGGCATGAACCGTGTGATGAACACGATCCATTCCGCGTCGGTCGCCGGGGTGGGAACATGAGCGAGCTGATCCTGATAGCTGCGAGCGGGCTGGCCCGCGAAGTGCTCGCCATGGTGCGCAGCAGCGGCCAGTACGACGTGGTGGGACTGCTCGATGACAACAAGGAAATGGCCGGCGTCACTGTCGACGGGGCGCCCGTCCTGGGTACCATCGACGACGCGCCCAAGTTCACCCACGCGTTTGTGCTCGTGTGCCTGGGCTCCGGAAAGTCGCGTGAAGCGGTGGTGGAACGGCTCACCGCCATGGGATTGCATGCTGCGCGGTACGCCACCGCTATCGACCCGTCGGTCCAGTGCCCGGAGGGGTGCCGGATCGGCCGGGGCAGCATCCTGCTGCGCAACGTGACGCTAACAGCGTCCGTTACCCTGGGCTCGCACGTGGTGGCCATGCCCTCGGTGACTTTCACGCACGACGACGACGTGGCGGACTTCGCCACGTTCGCGGCCGGCGTGTCGCTGGGCGGCGGAGTCCGGATTGGCCGGGCAGCATACTTGGGGATGAATTCCAGCGTCCGGGAACGGACGTCGGTGGGTGCGTACGCCACGGTAGGCATGGGCGCCGCTGTGCTCAGCAATGTTCCCGACGGCGAGACATGGGTTGGAGTGCCGGCCCGCGAAATCGACGGAGCCGCGTTCTGCCACGGGAGCGGACGATGAGCGCGGGGGTGCCGGTCCGCGCGGACGCTTCGGTCCCGTTGGTGGATTTGGCGGCGCAGCAGAGGGACGTCCACAACGAAGTGATGGCGGGGCTGGCCGAGGTCTTCGCGGAGGCGTCCTTCATCGGCGGACCCGCCGTCGCCGAGTTCGAGGCGGCCTACGCCCGTTTCCTGGGAGCCGGTCACTGCGTTGGGGTCGCTAACGGTACCGATGCGCTGGAACTCGCGCTCCGGGCCTCCGGTATTGGGGTCGGCGACGAAGTCATTCTCCCGGCCAACACGTTTATTGCAACGGCGGAGGCGGTAAGTCGGATCGGGGCCTGCCCGGTGCCTGTCGACATCGATCCTGAGTATCTTTTGATTGACCCGGACGCAGTGGCCGCCGCTGTCACATCCCGCACGCGGGCGATCGTCCCGGTGCACCTGTTTGGACAGACGGCCTTTATGGAGCGGCTGATTCCGATTGCCTCCGCGTGCGGGGCTGTGATCGTCGAGGACGCCGCTCAGTCACAGGGCGCCAGCCGGTTTGCCCGTTCCGCAGGGACTTTCGGCCTGGCGGCGGGGACCAGCTTTTATCCGGGCAAGAATCTTGGGGCAGCAGGCGATGCCGGTGCCGTGGTGACGGACGACGGCGACGTGGCGGCGCGGGTGCGGATGCTCAGCTCCCATGGCAGTTCGCAGAAGTACGTCCACGACGCCGTCGGATTCAACTCCCGCCTGGACGCGGTCCAGGCAGTAGTACTGCGGGCAAAACTCGCAAAGCTTCCGGCATGGAATTCCCTGCGGCGGGCCGCAGCAGATCGCTATGCGCGTCTGCTCGCTGACGTTCCCGGCGTAAAGATTCCGAGTGAAGCTCCCGGCAACGTGGACGTCTGGCATTTGTACGTGGTGCGGGTGGCTGAGCGGGACGCGGTGCTTGAGGCCCTGCACCGCTCCGGAATCCAGGCCGGAGTCCACTATCCGATTCCTTTGCATCTCAGTGGCGCCTACGCAGCCAATGGATGGGGAAAGGGCTCCTTCCCCGTAGCCGAAGCGGCTGCCGAGCGCATTCTGTCGCTGCCGCTGTTCCCGCACATCACGGCGGGGCAGCAGGAGCGGGTGGCGGAGGCGCTGGGAACGGCGCTCGTGGGCGGGAAATCATGACGGGCGACTCAACCACTCCTCAGGTGACCGAGGCGCTGGACCGGCACATTCTCAGGGGCGCGATGTGGAGCGGAATCAACACGCTTCTCATGAAGATGGCCAACATCGCCGTAATGGTCGTTGTTGTCAGGATTGTCACGCCCGAGGACTTCGGAATCTTCGCCATCGCGCTTGTTGTCCATGCGGTTGTTTCCAGCATTGGCGAGTTGGGTTTGTCTTCGTGCATTGCTCGACGGGATCTGGAACCCGACAGGGTGGCCCCAACAGTTGCCCTCCTTTCCCTGATCAGCAGTTTTGTCCTTGCCCTGACGATGGCCATCGCCGCAGAGCCGCTGGCGGCGGCCCTGGGATCCTCCGACGCGGCAGAGCCAATCCGGGTGCTGTCGTTGTGTGTTTTTCTTGGCGGAGTGTTCACTGTGCCCGGGGCGCTCCTCGTTCGGGACTTTCGCCAGGATAAAGTCCTTCTCGCCGGTGCAGTGGCGTTCCTGCCCATGAACGCCCTGCTCTTGCTCTTGGCGATGGCAGGGGATGGAGCTATGGCATTCGCTTGGTCCCGGGTGGCCGGCCAACTCATAAGCGGCATTGTGATGGCCGTCAGTGCAAAGCGCAGCTACTGGCCAAGGTTTGATTCCCTTGAGGTGTTGCCGATCCTCCGCTTTGGCCTGCCGCTGGCTGGTGCAAATCTACTCTCGTACATTCTGTTGAATGCGGATTACGCAATCATCGCTCGTTCACTGGGCCCCGGCGAACTGGGGATCTACATGCTTGCATTTACTGTGGCTTCCTGGTCCACCTCCGTGCTAAGTACAACCATCAACAGCGTCGCAATGCCGGCATTCTCCGCGAGAGGATCGGATAGCGCAGGACTCCAACTCATGCTGAAGAGGGCGTTCGCCCTGGTGGGATCAATTGCCTTTCCCATTGGAGCGATGACCGTCGCCCTCGCCTACCCGCTTATTTCGGTTCTCTATGGTGATGTGTGGCTGCCTGCTGCACCGGTGCTCTCGGTCCTGGCGGTCTACGGAGCCGTATTTTCGGTTTCCCTGTTGATGTCAAATTTCTTGGTGGGGACTGGCAGGTCCAACTCCGTCATCGCCGTGCAAGCACTGTGGATTGCCTCCCTCGTTCCGGCCGTGACCGTCGCAGTTACTTTCTCGGGACTCATCGGCGCAGCATTCGCCCACGTTGCCGTCATCATCTTTATTGTCATTCCCGCTTACATCTTTTTTGTCCGGCGTCTCTTGCCGTCTGCGATTCTGCTCCTGGTCGCCTCCGTCCGCTGGCCACTCGCAGCGTCGGCGGTTGCGGGCGCCGGCGCCGCGTGGGTATCCGGGGCCAGTGGCCACGGGCTGATCGGTCTGCTCGCAGGTAGCCTCACAGGGGCCATCATCTACGCGGTCCTGATGCTGCCCATGGCCCGGAAGCTCCTCCCTGAGCTGCCCGGCGGGAAGATGAAGCGTTTCGGGGAAAGCTACGACAGGGCTCAGGCAATGGCGCGAAGCAAGGTCGCGGATGTAAGGAACCGACATGGGAAATGACTATGCGGCCGGAGCGCCGAAGTTGCTTTTCTTCCGCTGGACTAAACCCGGGCTGGCTCCCTTCATTACGCAACACCTGGATGCCCAGACGAGGACCCTTAGCCATTTCTTTGACGTCAAGGTGATCGATTACGACTGCGACTATGGCAAGGTCTGTGATGATTTCGAACCTGCGCTCACGGTCTTCGAATCCGGGGTCTACTCTGGCGCCCGTCGTATCACCAACACATCCTCCCGCCCTGACATCCCAAGGCTGGGCTTTCTTCATTCTGATGCCTACGACATAGCCCGGTCTGTGTTCCTCTCCGATATGGACCGCTGGGGGGTTGACCAGTTCTTCACCACGTCTGTGGTCATGGCGGAGTACACACCTGAAATCGCGGACAGGCTTTTTGTTTGGCCAAACGCCATTGATCCGCTGGTGTTCCATGACTACGGGCTCAAGAAGAACGTTCCCGTACTATTCACGGGCAGCCAGGAGCGCCATTACCCGTGGAGGAATGCGATGAGCCGAATCCTCACTGAGCGGTACACAACTATGACCATGCCGCACTTCGGTTGGGGCGGCGGCACTCAGCGGATGATTATGGGCGAAGACTATGCCAAATTGCTGAATGCGAGCTCATTTGTGCCCGCCTGCGGCAGCATGGCAGGGGAAGTTGTGCGTAAGCAACTGGAGATTCCAGCGTCGATGGCCTGTCTGGTGACGGAGCGCACACATAGCATTGAGGCCTTTGGATTTCAGGACATGGTCAACTGCGTCTTCGCAGATTCTGGCGATGTCATAGGGAAATTGGATTACCTGAACGAAAATGCTGACCTGCTTCTCGCGATCACCAAGGCCGGCTTTGACCTCGTTCATTCTCAGCACACGGAGGCGCATAGAAGCCAGGTCTTGGACTGGCTCACGATTCACTCCGCCGGTATGTCGGGACGGAATTTCAGCCAAAAGACTCCTTCGAGCCCACTCAAGGTAAATTCAAATCCTGCCGGACTCGTCCCGGTTCCCCTCCGTACCCTCCGTCCCAGGGCAAGTGACAGAACACTCCTCGAGAGTGGATGGCAGCAGCTCCGATCCGGCCGGATCGAGCGGGCTGAACAGGAATTTCTACGATGCCTCAATTACTACTTCATCCCCGAAGCATTAACCGGACTCACCTTTGCCTCGCTGGCCAAGGGCAATGCGGAGGCAGCCCTTGAACTGGTCAATGAAGCCCTGATGGAAGTCTTGGAGGAGCGCAAGGCGGAAGACCCCGATCCTGTGCTCTGGGCGTGCTTACTGAGATCGCTCGTGTGCGCCGGAGACAATGCCAGGGCGGCCAGTGAAGCAGATCGGTTTCCGAACCTCAGGCACCCGGAGTTGGACCGCGTGCGCCTGGTACTTTCGGCACTTCTTCCTCACAGCCGAGACGATATTCGTCCGGGTGGCCCATCTCGACCATCGGTGATGCCGGCGCCGCCGTTGGCGTTCGACGCGTGGCTCCAAGAATTCGCGGCCATGCTTGACCGTTGCGGCAATCCGTGGGCTGCCAGTGCGATCCGCGAAGCATTTGGATTCCTTGCCTCGTCGGCCGATCCGCCGAAGCATCCTCGCAAGCATGCGACTGCACGAGGACATGTCAGGACCGTGAAGAGGGAGATCCGCATTCGGCTCCGGACCGGTCCGATGCAGCGGTTGCGTGTTGCGTTATCTCCCTACAAGCGTCGTGTTCTGTCGGACGACTGGTCAGGCCTGGTGAGCTTCACTATTCGTCGTCACGAGCTGGACCGTGCACTCCTGATCGGAAGGGCTAGCCGCCGGCAGGCATCGGCCGTCGAGCTTGGTGTCCGCATGAATACGTCGCTTCCTGCACTGCAGCGAGTCGATTCCTGGGACCAGGCGTCAGAGTCCGGAATGCTGCCGCCCGCCGGATCACGAGCACTGGTTGTACTCAACTTTGAGCGGACTAAAGATCACGCCGCTGCCACGTCCGGGATCGGGAGATGGTTTAGGGAGACCAGTTTTGCGGGTGCGCTCATCGTCATCTACGGAACCGCGACCCTGGGAGGCTTTCAGCTGCTTTCACTCTTGATCGAATCCGGAAATTACGCGTTGCTCGCGCACGACAACAGCGGCATGCCGGGACGGGCCATACTTCGCTCAACCGCCCCGCCACAGGGCCACCTGCCTGCCGGGAGAAACCCATGAGTCCATCCACGATTGTCTGGATCGCCGGGACCGGTTGGGATGCGGTCCCGGGAACGGACAAGAGACTGGTGGAAGCACTCCCACCGAGCCAGCAGGTGCTGTGGATTGATCCACCCGTACGCTTCACCTTGGACGCACTCAAGCACAACCTTCAGAAACGTGGAGACGGCGGTCTGGAATCCGTCTCCGAGAATGTGCGCCGCGTGCGTGTGCGCGTTTTGCCAGGCATCACGCGTCCCGGCATCAGGCAGATCACAGGGCGGCTGCTGGACCGGGCCATACATCGGGCCTTGAAGGCCAGCGGAACCGAAGCCACGGCTGTGGTGGTCGCGTTCCCGCTGGCCAGGTTCCCACGGCATATAGCTGGCAGCAAGGTCCTCTACGTAACTGACGACTGGATTGGTGGTTCCAGGCTCATGGGCTTCTCCCGGGCCGCAGTCCGACGCACGTTGGTGTCCAACCTTGGAACGGCTGACAATGTGGCCGTTATCTCCGACGAGCTCATCCCGGGACTTTCACACCTGCACGCGGCATCAAGCACCCACCCCATGCGCACGCCTGCGGTCTTCAGCGTGATCCCCAACGGATGCCCCGAACCGGGAACCGGCCAACCGGTGAATCGGGAATTCGTGGCTGGCCTGGTGGGGCAACTGAACGAACGACTGGACCTCGGCGCGCTGGAGGCTGTTCAAGCTACTGGGGTCAGGATCAAGGTCATAGGTCCGAGGACCGACCGGGATCCGGCCTTTCGTGCCAGGCTCGACTCCTTCTTGGCGGCTGAAAACGTTACCTGGCTCGGGCGTCTACCGGCAGCCGACGCCGCCAAAGAAGTGATGCAGTTCGGCGTGGGCCTCACACCCTACGCGGACACAGCATTCAATCGTGCGAGCTTCCCACTAAAAACCCTGGAATACCTTGCGGCAGGCTTGGCCGTGGTCTCCACCGATATGCCTGCGGCGCGATGGTTAGACACCTATCACATAGATATTTCCCACACTCCTGAGGACTTTGCCCGGAATGTCCTGAAGGCGCTGTCGCAGCGTGATGACACCCACCAGGCGAGCCTTCGGCGCCAGTTTGCTATGGCCCACACCTGGCGGGCCAGGGCCGGGAAATTCCTGCAACTTCTGATTTCCGCCCGTTGACGGCGGGCCACTACGAGGGGAGATCCAGAATGTCACAGAACCAGCGGCCGCAGTCCCTAGCCTTGGTGACGCCGAGCTACGCCAGGGACCTCGATCTGTGCGAAGATCTTGTGGCTTCCGTACTCCGGCATACTCAGGCTGACGTCACCCACCACATCATCGTCCCTGCGTCCGACCTTGCCGCCTTTGAACGCCTGGCAGGTGACCGGACCTTTATATCCGACGTCCGGACATATCTGCCCCCAACAATGGTAAAGATCCCCGGCGTCAACGGATGGCTGAATCTGCGTCATCCCTTCCCCCCAGTGAGGGGGTGGATGGCACAGCAGATCGTCAAACTGGCCGCTGCGGCTTCGGCTGAAGCGGATGTTGTTCTGCTCATCGATTCCGATGTGCTGCTGATCCGCGCCGTTGATGCCTCGTCGTTTTCCCCGTCAGGGAGAGTCCAACTCTTCGAAATCCCCGAGGGCGTGGACGATTCGTTGCCCCGCCACCACCTCTGGCACGCAGCCGCCCGGCGCTTGCTGGGACTTCAGCCTCACCATGCAAGTGTCCTTCCGGACTACATTTGCTGGCCATGCGCCTGGGAACCCGCATCAGTGAGGATGATGTTGAAGAGGGTGGAATCGGTAACCGGATTGCCATGGGCCACGGCTGTGGGCAGGGAGCTTCACTTCTCGGAAATGATCCTTTACGGCGTCTTTATCAGAGAGGTGGTGGGCGCTTCTGAAGATCTGTACCTGACAAGTGAGATGCGGTGCCTCAATCATTCTGACGAAGTTGCGCTCGACGAAGCGGCGCTGCGTGGCCTCCTGGCCGGCGCGGGCCCCGATGACGTGGCCATCATGATCTCGGCAAAATCCGGAACACCCCTCGCCGTCCGGCGCGGACTATTGGCCAACTTCCTGAACGGCTGAACCGGGGCATCAACTGTCAGGAGGCGGATACCATCCGCCCTTGGCCTCATGTGTGATCCGGAGACCCAGAGGCGTCGGGTGCCCGAAATTACCGGTGCACCGATTCGCCGCTCCGCGCAACTACTTCCACGGGAGCATTTTGGGTGGTGCGGTCCGCCCTCCTGGGCCCAGCAGTAATGGGCGTATGGCGCCCTGCATACACGGTGACGGGGTGTGCAACGCTCGACGACGGGATCTCTGAGGCGTCATGAACGCCGGCTTTTGTCCGGTCGGACATAGTGTTTTCGGCTTTCGATTGAAGGCGCCGGTCCGAGGGCCCCGATGGCGCACGTCTGCTCCGCATAGTCTCCAAGGAACGGGCCAACGACACTGCGCCGAACATAAGCACTGCTCCTCCGAGCAGAACCATAATGACGGAACGCAGGCGGCTGGAGAACTGCTCAGTGGCCTTGTCTGAAGGATTGACTATAAAGCTCGTAAAGAGGAAACGATCCTCCGCGCCGTTGACCTTTTGGACTGTTCGAAGGTTCTCTTCAAAAACTTTGCCCAATGCCCTGGTCGTTTCATATGCCAGCGATGCCGAGTCGCCCGTCCCGGCAATGGAAACCACGAACCCATTGCCATTGAGGCCCCTTGCTACGGAATAATCCGAGCTCAATCCTGCATCTTCCAATGTCGTGGCCATTTCATTGCTGTTCAGGCGGGCGATGAGCACCTCCGTGATAAGAGCCGGATCAGAAGACCTGAGGAATGGGTTATCACCGTTCAGTGCACCCAATTCCGGGTGGGCATCAATCTCTTTTTCAGTGGGCAGCTTGGGATTTACCAAGGCGTAACTCAAAGTCGACTGGTAATACCGTGGCCCAAACTGGAAGACGTAAGCGGCCGCGAGCAAGGTTACTATCAGCACCGGAATGACCACTATTTTGTGATGCCAGACGGTCCGGATGACAGTCAATGGATCCATCAGGATTCCCCTTCTCCTATTAGTAAGTTCTCATTTCGCGTCATGATCCACGCAGCGCCACTGAGTCCAACAATCAGCGGATAAGCCAATGCGAAGACAGGGAAGGACAGCGAGTCAAAGGTCAGTGAGCAAACTGTCCCCACCAACCCGCCGGCGGCGACTGCAGCGGCGAAACTTTTCAGCGCCGGAGCCTGAGCCACCCGGGCCGCCCGCAAAGCGGCGATCCCGGGAAGAGTCAAATAGGCGACCGTACCCAGCAAGCCCACTACTCCCATAGTGACTGTGGCGTTGAGATATTGGTTGTCCAGAATATGCAATGCGTTGGTTGGCATGTAGTTGCCAGGTCCCAGTCCAAGAATCGGCCTTTCCTGAAACATCGCCTCGACCCGTGGGTAATTGTTGGTCCTGGTTGTGATCGAGGGATCTCCCTGTTCGGGCGTAAGAGCCGAAAAGATTGTGCCGATCAATCCTGGGATACTCAAGAACAGGGCGGAAACCACAATTGGAAGTATGACGAATGACCAAGCGCGGGCAACCGCTGGCAGAAAGGGAATCAGCACTGCCATCGCCACCGTCATTCCCAGGACCCCCGAGCGGGAAACGGTTATTGCTATGGCAAAAACCAAAAGTGAGGTACCGGCCCAGTGGATCCATTTGCGCCCGGTTGTGTCGTAGAGTCCTCGCCAGATCGAAATCGGCAGCAGCATCGAACACACAACTGCCAACTCGATGGGAGTAAAGGTGGTCCCTGCGACGCGTAGCAGCGGACCGCGATTCTGGAACGCGGTGTCACCGCCGTTGTTGGTGAAGCCAGGCATGACGTTCCCGATCCATTCCGTCGGGTTGACCTTCAGGAAGAACTGCACCGCTGCCACAAGGCAGCAGATCATCCCACCGGCCAGCAGGGCACGCACCAGGACCATCGCGTCGTTGATGGTGCGTAGCGTTTCTGTTGCGACGCAGATCACCGCAGTGCTGGCCAGCAGCAGGATCACCCAGCGGTCAGCGGAAGCTCGGGCCGTTTCCGTAGCGGGGCCAGTCCAGCCCGAGAACAACCCAACATAGGATGCGGAGGTCGCCACCAGCAGCAGCGCGATGCCGACACGCCCCGGATGGCGGGCCCCCACGGGGTCATGGAGCCCAAGCAGTGATGATGCGACCCACAGGGCAAACAAACCCGTTGCCAGCATCAGCGGAACAGTCCCGGCGGCCCCGACCGGAGCGATCACCATGTTCGACGGAACCGCGAAAATACAGAAGGCGATCATGCGCAGGAGAAGTGGCCTCCGGCCGGGCCCAGCGCTCTTCGGATCGAGGTCCGTGAGCCGTATGGACGGACCGTCGGTTCCTCCCGACCGCATTGCGGCCCATGCTGCGGCTCTACGCCCGGCGGGTTTTCTCCTCCGCCAACCAACCTGCGCTGAACCCTGCTCCGGTGGCTTCACTATGAACGGGCTTCCATGATGTCCGTGGCGGAGTTCTTCCGGCTGGAGCCCAGGATCCGGGCGGACAACTCCCTGGCTCCTCGTTCGCTGCTGAATGACGTTTCGACATGCTTACGGCATGCTCCGCTGAGCCTCACGGCCAAGTGCGGGTCAGTAAGGACATCTTGGAGCGACGCTGCCAGTTCAGCAGGGTCCCCTGGACGAACGAGGATGCCGGTGAGGCCATCTTCGACCAGTTCTTTCACACCGCCCCCCGCGGTTACCACAACGGGAACTTCCATGGACATTGCCTCCATGATGGCGACTCCGAGAGGTTCAGCATGGCTTGCCAATGCAAAGACGTGCGCGTTTGACAGTTGATCACGCACTTCCTCTTCCGGGACGGCGCCCAAAAAGGTCACGCGCCCGGACAGCCCTGCGGTTGAGACCAGCCGTTCAAGTTCGTGCCTATATCCACGCCCGCCGTCCTCGTCTTCACCGGCTATGACCAACTGGATATCCATGCCGCCGGCCACGAGCTGTTGCACCGCTCGAACAAGAACGTCATGCCCCTTGCCGATGTTCAGCCGGCCACAACTAAAGACTCGTGCCGCGCCCTCTCCACTCCATGCCCGGTACGGCTCCGGACGTGAAAACTGCAGAAAATCCACACCCATCGGCGCCACGCCGGTGCGGGCTGCTACGTCGGGCCCCAGGGAACGACTAATTTCGTGGCGGAGTACCTCTGTAATGACCGTTGCGAATTCGGCCTGCCGCCACTTTTCCGGTTGATTTGACCCATAGTCTCCGAGCGGGCCGTGGAGGGTCAGGCTGTAGTTCAGTCCGGTGACGTGATGGGCGAATAGCGCTACCTGTGCGGAGTCGGCGCAGGAGTGAACATGAACGTGAGTCCAGCCCCGTCGTCTGGCCAGCCCGGCCAGTTCAGCACCCATGACCAGTAAACCAAGCAGCCGCAGGAACCTCTTGGCTGCGGCTGCCGGTCCGTCCGTTCTGGCGAGGTGGCGAACTTCGGTGCTGAGCTCACCCATGATGCGGCGGCCCCTTCCCTTTGCAACTGCCTGAATCAGGGTCATGCCTGCCCTTGCCGCGGCCCCAGGTAACAGGGGCGACAGGTATTGCGTAGCGGATTCTGCCTCTGCTGCCCACAGCTGGGGCATCGTGTGGCTCCTGGGCCGCCGCGTAGACACAAGCTCCGGCCGCAGCCCCAACGCGCGCAGCGCCATGACTTCACGCCAGAAGAACGTATGCGTCTGTCCCGGAAACTCAGGGACCAGGTAGCCGAACTTCATGGCCGCCGGCCCCTGGAGAAAACTTCATCGGGGTTCAAAATGCGGCTGCTTTCATCACGTTCCCAGTGGGTTCCAGATCCTGCCCTCAAGTGCCAGCGTCCGCCCACCGCGAATGCTGCATATATCACTGCATCAACTGCAGAGACCGGGCCGCGTACGGAGTGAAGCAGTTCGCGAAGGGTTTGCATTGCGGACGATCCACTTCCGGGGTGCTGTTCCGCACTGCCCCTGTACACCCTTTTCAGGGTGTGGAAAAGGGCCGACGCCGAACGCGGTGTCCTGACGCGCACCGGGCCACACTCCAGAACACGCTTCTCATCATTCGAGTACAGGCCGTCGATGTAGAGGTCGTCTCCGATCACACCAGGGAACTCGGAGAACCGGTCATGGCCGCGTTGGCTGATCCCATAAACGCCCGCACCCCACAGGGCCGCCGACACTCCGGGCATACGGCTTCTGGCCCGGAAATACGCACGCACAGACCACGATGCACCGTTTGTGTCGTATCGGAGGGCGGGCCGGGCAGCGAGGGGCCCGGCCTCCGAGGCGAGTTCCACTAGCGTGTGCCGGAGCGCACCTGCCGGAAGGTCGATGTCCGCATCCAAGTAGATCCGTGGCCATCGTGTTGCGGTGCGGTCACCGGCGTTAAGGGCAGCAACCTTTGAGGCCTCCGGAACCCTGATCACGCGCACTCCGGGGAAGGATGCCGCTACTTCCTCTGTGCCGTCATTGCAGGCATTACAGGCGACGATGACTTCAACCGTGCCGGCCCGCAAGGACGGTTCCAGCGTCGCCAGGGTACGTCCTATCACCGCCGCTTCATTATGGGCCGGGATGATGATGGCACCCGGTGGGAAATCTGCGTTCTCCGCTCGGGTGGAATACCAGGAAGCGCGAGGCAGCTCATCCCATGTCCGTGAATCCAGCACAGTCCGAAAGGCCTGCCAGTGCCCGGGCAGCCCCGCACGTGCCAGCTCTCCTGCCGCCACGATGCAACGCACCAAGGCCGCGTTTGCGGCGCCTCCATACTTTCGTGCATAGCGAATTCGGTTGACGGCCATCAGTGCGTTTAGTTCAGGCGAGTTTCCGGACCCACCACGCCGGTGGATCATTCGTGATTCCGGTTCAAACCACGCAGCCGCGCCCAGTTCGCGGGCCCGCCGGAAGAAATCCACCTCTTCGGAGTAGAGGAAGAACTGCTCGTCCCACGGTCCGATCTCCGCTGCAAGGTCCGCCCTGACCATGAGGGCCGCACCGGTTGCCCAATCCACTCTATGCGGATGACGGTAACTGTTCTTATCAAAATCCATCTCGGCTAAGCGTCCGGATCGGTGTCGGACCCGGCCTCCCAGCACCGCATCTCCCACAGCCCGGGACACACTGGGCTCCCGTCGGAGTGAGGGATAAGTTTCACCGTCTTCATCCAGCAACACGGGGACAACCACACCTGCCTCGGAGGCCTCCATCCGCTCCCGGAGGGCCTTGATGGAACCAGCTTCCACGCGAAGGTCCGGGTTGAGTACCAAGTACGAGTCAGCCGTCCCCGCCCGCGCCATCGCGGCATTGATGCCGCCGGCGTAACCCCTGTTGCCGCCGGTTGGGAAGGACACAACGTCGGTCTCGTCGGCCAACACGTCGAGCGTTTTCATGGTTGGAGAGTTATCGGCCACAACAACCTTTATCGTTTGGTCTGCCGTCTCCGGCCGCAGGCTCCGGAGCAAGTCCCGCATATCCAGTTCGTTGTTGTAGGTGACCACCAGGACAGCCACGTCCGTATGGACCGAGGGGGGCGCGAACTGGCCGGGAGTTATATGGGAAGCTGACCTCTCTTGGGCAGAATCTGCACCGCCAACCGTCCTCATGGCCCGCATCCCGCTGTGGCGTTGCAACTGGCGGTACGCACCCGCGCCATGAAGCAGGTATCTTTTCGCGAGCCGACGTGGTTCCAAGGCAAGTCGCCAAGCCCACTCGAGTCCGCGATCCTGCACCGCGAGGGGGGCCCGCCGTACTCTCCCAGCCAGGAAATCAATCACGGCGCCGAAGGCCAGGAATACCTTGGCGTCAGTCATCCCCCCATAGCGGGCGATCCACAGCTCCTGGCGCGGCTTTCCCAAGCAGACCACCAGAATGTCGATGTTGGCTTTGGCAATCTCCGTGCACAAAGCGCGGCCGGCCTCGGGGTCATCAAGTGCCTCACGTTCAGGCGCCCACCAGCCTGCCACCCGCAGATCCGGGCGTTCCAGCGCAAATTTCTGCTGGACCAGTGTGTGGGCTTCGCTGCTTCCGCCCAGGAAACCGACCGTCAGGCCGTCGTCCGCCGCACGATCCAGGATCGGGCCAATTAGGTCGCTTCCGGCCAGCCGCGGCCACGGTCCCCGGGTCACCTTGTTGGCGGTGCTCACAAGCGGGGCACCATCAAGAAGTGTCAACCAGTCAATGGAAGGTTGGCCCTCGAAAGTTCCGGCCCATTTCCCGCCCGCTCCGAAATGGGTGATGTGGTCAAGGTTGGCGGACAGAACGCACAGTGGTGCGGCATTGCCAAGGGTCGCACGCGAAATGATCGCCCCGACGGCGTTCTCAAAGCTCATCAGATCGACCCGCGCGCCGCCCAGAGTGACAGGAACAGCCAAGCGCATAGCGTCGCTTGGTGGCAACGCGTTTCGATTGACTCCACTGTAGCTCGGCGCAGCAGGAGCTCTGCGAGCTCCTGACGGGATGAGAGTGGGAACTCCCAGTCCGAGGATCCGGCGGGGAAACACTCCTCCATGTGCAGACTTCATTTGGGCTCCATCGTCGCGGCACAACCACGCAGCGGCAGTGTTGGGGTCTGCACTCCCCTGTACTGCCTGCGGCACCGGGGTTGCCGGCACCTGACTGTCGCGTTCACTTAGTTGCTACCGAGGTCCTGCAGCTGGCGAGACTGACAGGTCTCTCCGCAATACGGCCCGGAACCATGGACCGCATACCCACAGGGCATCCGTATTCTTCAACCGTAAGCGCGGCCCAACTGGTCCACTAGGCAAGTGGAGCAGCCCTGTGGGTATCCGCAGCAGCTGTGTGGTGCGAACAAGGGAGCGGCCGGCACGACCTTGGGTGAGAAGAGCCCCGACGTGCGAGAACCCGGTCAAGTGCTCCGGAAGCCTTAGAGGGCGATCCGGTAGATGTGGTGGGTGTATTCGAAGGCGAAGATGTCCGTGAAATGACTGTCCGTGACTTTCAGGGTCCGGCCTTCGCCCACTACCTCCACGGTGGTTCCAACAATTGAAGGTGGGAGCCGGAAAGCCCTGGCGCCCGGCTCGGTGGCCAACGCAATCTCGGCGAACACGTATGCCGATCCGTCGAGTGCCTTCAGCATCGTGTCAACCCCCGGGCCGAAGTCCCAGATGTATGACTGAGTGTTGATCACGGGAGCCAGTGAGGTGATCTTGGCATTGGACGCCCTGATCAGCTCCTTCCGCGCTTCACTGCATTCCACCAAGGAGTAGCCGCCGTTGACCCCGTCGTTGTTGTGCTGGAAAAACATGATGCCGCGGGCCTCGTGGATGATTGCCGACCAGCAGGCGCCTTCGATCTCTTCAGGACTGATGGTGCGGGCGCCGGCGTCGTCAAGGAACGGCATTCCGGTCTCCACAAACATCCAATTCGGCTTTATCCCCGGCGACGCCTGGTACGCGCGCATTCGGTCCACGAGCCAGCCATAGGTAGCGGAGCGCATCGCGGGTGCGCCGGACTTCCAATGGGGAGACTGGGTGACGGCGAGGCCTACATGGGGGGAGGTATAGGCGTAGTTGTCCACACTGGCCACATCCACCACGTCCATGAAGTCGTCCATGTTCCCTTGGGCCCAAAAAGAGTCGAGCACGCCCTTGGAATAATTGGCATTGATGAACCTTCCATCATTCCGGGAGCGGAGCGCCGAGACCTGACGTTGCATGTCGGCGAGGTTCTCGTTCGTGTCCGAACCCACGCATCCCAAGCCAATATCGCATTCGTCGTTGGCAAACAGACCAACCACGTTCGGGTCATCGCCGATCTCGGCAGTGGAAAACTCGTTCTGGACGATGCAGAAGATTCCCTTTGATGTGGCATCCCGTAACGGGGCATTGTGTTCTATCCCTTGGAAGGTGTTGATGCCGACTGACTTCAGCTGCTCGGCGTGGGCCGCTCGTCCGAAGAACACGGCCAGCGGGAAGAATGCCGGATCAGTCCACCCGGCATTCGCTGCCCGGCGGAAGTTCCGCCAGTAGCCGGGGCCGCCTTCCCACTGGATGCGCGGAAGGTCCAACAACGCTGGCTGCTCAGCCTGCGGCACAGCTGCGGTCCGGGGGGTGGGCTGGCCTCCTTGGCCGTATCGGTTGGCCATCACTCCGACGGTTCCAGCGGCAACGGCCGCAGCACCGATGCCTACGAAGAAACTCCGCCGCCGCACGGAACCTTCCGGGAAATTGTCTCGGTTCATGATGCAGTCCCTTGCTCGTTCACTTCACTAACGCGCCGCAGTCACTGAGCGCGGCATGCGGGCATCGTGTTTGAACCCGGCAACGCTAATGCCAGGATCGGCCATTGACTTATCGAATACAGTCATCCCACAGCTCTCGCGGCTAGCTCGTGGTGAAGACGACGTCGACCCAGTAGTTGGTGTTGTTCCAACTGTCGGTCGGGAAGGACTGGGATCCGTACCGGTATACGCCGTTTGACCCTTCAGTGCCGCTGGCCAGCCCGTGCAACGGAGCTCTGTCAGCCGCAGTGTTGAAGTAGCCGCTGCTGGACGAGTAGGACCCGTTGGGTGCGTAGTACGACACCACGTACGTCGTATTTGCCGAAACGGCCACCGGATTCGAGAGATTCGCTTGCTGCCAGCCCGACGACGTCTCACCGCTGAACGTCACGCTCGCCAGGAGCGTGCCAGTACTGCTCCACAAATGCCCGGTATGG
>NZ_JBVAYT010000012.1:0-72968 GCF_055412765.1 Pseudarthrobacter xylosi
AGCCACCACAGCATTCGATGCATCCTTCAAACCGAACACCACCGAAGAACCCGTCACCGCCTGGTTAAACGTCGCCGCCGGCTTCACATCCACCGCCGCACCCGAAGCATTACTCACCGGCGACACCGACGACACCGCAGGAGCCGGCGGAGCCGGTACTCCAGAGGGATTGAAGATTGGATCCACCCAGTAGTACTCGGCGTTGTAGATCTGATCCGGGAAAGCGGAGGAACTTGCATAGCGGTAGAAGCCGTTGGGATTACCGGGTGTGCTTCGTGTGAAATGGAGCGGTGCACTATCAGTGCTTCCGCCTCCCGCTGGTGCCGGCGAAGGATTGTTGTAAAAGTAGCCGTTATGTTGGGCGTAGTGTCCCCTCGGTGCAAAGTAGGAGGCGACGTAGCGTGTGTTAGCCGTGACCGACAAGGGTGGGTTGATGGTTGCAGTTTGCCACCCCGTTGCTGACTCCCCTGAAAAGGTCGCCGTCGCAAGCCGCTGTCCCGTCGCACTCCAGATGTTTCCGACATGCGTTCCGGTGTTCAGGGCTGACTTGTAGAAGCGGATCCCGGAGATTGTTCCATCAACATCCGAATAGAACTTTGCCCCAAGCTCCACGGACCCGCCGTCATCGGAATCGGCCACTTCCGGCGTCGTGTTTACGCCGAACAGTGAACACGGGCAATTTACCTGCAGTGATCGTCCCGAAGCCGGAATCTCGAGGTTCCCACTGTCATCGACCGCACGGGAACGCAGGATGGAGCTAGGACTTCCGTGTGCAACATATTGGTAGCTCCAAGCGGTTGTGCCGTTGGCAAGGCGCCACGTTTTGCCGCTATCTGTGGAGACTTCCACACCTGCCACCACGCCGCCGACGTCCACCGCCATGCCGTTGACTGTCAGCAAGGAGCCGTCCGCCACCGCCGCTCCGGCAGCGGGCGAGGTAATGGTTGACGTCGGGCTGACGGTGTCACCGGACGCCTGGGCGATGGTCAGGCCAGCTATCAGCGTGGCAGGCTGCGTGCCCATGTCGGCAAACAGATTGACCGTTGCCTGTTGCATTGTTCGGTCTACGGGTTTATTTGTCGCGTAGCCGTCCAGACCCCATGGCCACTGGACGGTCCCTGCACCGAAGACGAGAGCGCCGCTGGGCGCCTTGTACATGGTGAGGTTGTGAGTTGTGGGGGTATTGCCTTGGACTCGGGAACCATAGTCAACAAAGACTTCAGCGTTGCTGGTGGTGCTGGAGAGCCTGAACTGACCGGCTGGTCGGAACCCATTTTCCGCATCGACGTCCCACTCGTAGCCAAGGGTTCCAATGTCCGCTCCGAGTGTTATTTGGCCTCCGGCCGGCATGGAAGAGATAGGCGTATTGCGCCAGAGCCTGAGCTTGCTGTAGGCAAAGGGAACTTTGATATCTGTCGTGCCTGAGTTGACCAGGAAGTACTGGCCTGTCAGTGCGTTTTCTGGATTTCCCCCGCCGCCGCTTGTCCCGAAGCGTGGGTCGCGCCATGTTCCCGTCCATGAAACAGGGTCAGTTGGCGCATCAAAATGGGTGTCCTTGTAGGAAACCAGAGTCCGGCCCGCGGTGTTCGAACCGTCGAAGCTCGGTTCCCAGCGGGTCTTCCAGAACATTTCGTTGCCGCTAAAGAAGGCAAGGTTTACACCGGCGTCCCTCGCTGCCTCCACATTCGCCCGCTGGTCAGCTGACCAATATTCGTCATGCCCCACCGAAAGAAAAGCCTTATGGTTCAGCAGGAGAGGCGCCTTGGTGGCCACGTCCAAACCACTCATGTAGCTGACGTCGTAACCGTTGGCCTCCATAAAGCGGATCATTGGATATTCGCTGTACATAAGCCAGCTTCGGCCAATGTCGTCTGCAGCCGAGTTGAAGGGACGGTTGTAGGAGACCTTGAAGGCTGCCTTATAGGCTTGCGGATTGCCTGGCGGACACGCCACCGTGCATTTGTAGAGACTGTTGCCGCCATACGAGTTATACGCCTGCCAGGTCGTGTCCGACGTCTGGAACAGCAGGCCCGAATGAGCTGCATCATCACGGACTACAAACGGAATCCAACTGGCTCCGCCGTTGTCTGTTCGGACCAGCCGCGCCAGGTAGACCCCTGAGACCGCCGACGCCGGCACCGGCCAGGACGCAGATACCGCCCAGTTGCCACAATCGATCAGCCCGGTCGCGGAGAACGTGGCGCAGTTCGGCTGGGACTGGGGTAGAGGCACTGAGGGAAGAATGTTTGCGGCGACTTTGCGGGCGCCAAGCCCCTGGTAGTACCCCAGCCGGTAGATGTCGATCCGGTATGCACTGGCGGTGCTCTTGACCTTGAAAGTCACCGTCTGCCCGAGGTTGACGCTCATCGATGTGGCGTAGCCCTGGATCGTGCTGTTGCCCGCGCCAGTTACCTGCCACTCCGAGGGTTGACTGCCCGGTTGTGTGTTTTCGCAGGCGACCTTGCTGACCACCGGCACATCGCACGGACCTGCGGCGCGGGCAGGAGCCAGCCACGAAGGGTCGGCCGCGATGGAAAAGGTGGAGACGATCAACGCAAGGACCAGCGCGGGCACGCACTGCTTGAGGATCCGCCGGGAGAACAATCCAGGTGCAGACTTCATTTTTCGGCTCCATAGTCGCGGCACAACCACGCAGCGGCCGGATCCGGGGCCTGCACTCCCGTGTCCTGCCAGCGGCACCGGCTTCCCGGCACCTGCTGTCGCGTACAGCTAGTTGTTACCGATGTCCTGGGTGGCGATAAATGAACCGCCGCAGCAGCCCGGAACCAAGGGCCGCATACCCAAAGGGCATCCGTGTTTTTCAACCGTAGGCGCGGCTGAGCGCCTCCACTACTGAAATGGTGTGACTATGTGGATATCCGCACCGGCAGTGCGGGGCTAAATCGTCCTGGCGCTATGCCGCCGACCGGAAGAACAGCTCCGTGACCGTAGCCAGCCGGTGCGGGTCCGCCACGCCGCAGAGCTCGCGGGCGGAGTGCATCGAAAGCAGGGGAACGCCGACGTCGACAGTTCGGATCCCGAGGCGCGTTGCGGTCAGGGGGCCAATGGTGGAGCCGCAGGGCATCACGTTGTTGGACACAAATTCCTGGTACGGCACGTTCGCCTCGCCGCACAGCCTCGCCCAGAATGCCGCGCCGGCGGCGTCGGTCGCGTACCGCTGGTTGGCGTTGATCTTCAGCAGCGGGCCGCCGTTCAGGACCGGGTGGTTGGCCGGATCGTGCCGCTCCGGGTAGTTGGGGTGGACAGCGTGGCCCGCGTCCGCGGAAACGCAGAACGACGCCGCCAGCGCCTGCCGCCGCTGGCTCGCCGTTGCGCCGAGGCCGTCGGAGACCCGCACCAGCACGTCTTCGAGGATGGGTCCGCACGCTCCCGAACGTGAATTCGAACCGATTTCCTCGTGGTCGAACGCGGCGAGGACGGCAATCGGCGCACCTTTGCCACCCGCCGCGGGGGCGGAAGAAGCGGAAGCACTGTGCGCGATCAGCGCCGCGAGCCCGGCGTGCGTCGCGGAAAGGTTATCCAGGCGCCCGGAGGCGAAGAACTCCCCGTTTGCCCCGAAAACCGCAGGTGCCTGCGTGTCCGCAATGACGACGTCGTACCCGCCGATCCGTGCAGGATCAACCGAAGCGCCACCGGGCACATGGGCCGCCAAAACGCCCAGCAGGTCGAAATCAGAGGGGCTACCCAGGCCCCACACGGGGTTCATGTGCCGCTGCTTGTCCAGAGTCAGGCCGTCGTTCACCGCACGGTCAAGGTGGATGGCCAGCTGCGGGAAACGGAGCATGGGCCCGGTGGCGGTGAGGTGTTCGGTGCCGTCCAGCATGACCAGCCGGCCCGCCAGCTGAAGTTCGCGGTCCAGCCACGAGTTGAGCAGCGGACCGCCGTAGACCTCCACCCCGGCCTGCAGCCAGCCGAACGCTCCGGTGGTGGGCTTGGGCTTGAGCTTGAAGGACGGGGAGTCCGTGTGCGCACCCAGGATGTTGAACCCGGTGGTGGGTCCGGCGCCTTCCGGGACCACCCAGGCGATCAGCGCGCCGTCGCGGACCAGATAGAACGATCCGGCCCCGCCGGCCCAGGGCTCACGCTCGTCCAGGCCCGTGAACCCGGCCTCGTCCAGCCGACGGGCGGCCTCGTGGACGGCGTGGAAGCTCGACGGAGATGCGCTGACGTACGTGCCAAGGTCCTGGATGTGGTCAACGGCACTGGACGCGGCGGCAGCGGAAGGTGAAGGCATGGTTCCGAGTCTAGATGGTCACATTGAGCCCGGCGGTGTAGCCGGCGGACGCCGAGCCGGTCATGGTGGCCAGCTGGTAGATGCCGCCGTCGTCCCCGAACACGTTGTCCGCCTGCAGCGTGGTGCGGGGGAAGTTCCGGGCGCTGGATTCATAGCCGGCCGTGGCATAGACCTCCTTACAGGCTGCGTCCGTCAGGGCGATCTGCGATACAGCCAGCACCTGTCCGGCGGCCGTGGCGTTGCTCATCGATTCGAACACCTCGAAGTGGATGTGCGGCCAGCGCCCGGAGTAGGCGCCGGGGAAGATGGACGTAAAGGTGACCTGGCCGCTGGCGTCCGCCTCCTGGACGCCGCGGAGATAGTTTTCGTCTGCCAGCCCGGAATCGTACATGGAGTACCTGCCGTCCCGGTCGCAGTGCCAGGCGTACACGGCCGCGCCGGCCAGTGGCACGCAGCCGTTGGCATTATCCAGCAGGGTCAGGGTGAACGTCAGCGGCACACCCTCGGCCGTGGCGCTGCCGGTTCCGAAGCTCGCGGTGATGTCCTGCCGCACCACCCCGGAGGCTGCCAGCACGTTGGGGCCGTTGGAACCGTCACCGGGGTACGGCCCTGCCGTTTCCTCCGGAATCTCCACGCCGCACTCCGCGATCGCCCGGGTGAGCGTGGGGCTGGCGGTGGGAGTCGCCGTCGTGGTGGCCGCGCTTGCGGTGGCTGAGGCACTCTCGGTGGCGGCCGACGTCGATGTGCCGGCTGTGGTGCCTGACCCGCCGGAGGTGCACGCTGCCAGCGCCGCTGCCGCACCGCCGGCGCCGAAGAACATTCCGAGGGAACGGCGGCTGACCAGGGTGGACAGGTCAAACTCGAGGCCGCGGTCGTGGTTGGGGTGGGGAAGGTGGTTGCTCATGGCTCCATCCAACGCGTCCCGCCTATCCCCTGCATAGGCCCGTCCTGTGCGGGACCTGTGCGTCAGTAGGCCGCGCCAGCGTCAGTAGTCAGGATTGCTCGGGACCACCAGGCCGGTCTCGTACGCGTACACCACCGCCTGGACCCGGTCGCGCAGGTGGAGCTTGGTCAGGATCCGGCGGACGTGGGTCTTCACCGTTGCTTCGGACAGGAAATACCGGTGCGCGATTTCGGCGTTGGAGAGGCCTTCCGCCATGGCTTCGAGCATTTCGGTTTCGCGCGGGGTGAGGTCTTCGAGCAGGGGGTCCCGCGGTGCGACGGAGGGGGCCGGCATGGCAGCGCCGCGGACATAGGTCTCCAGCAGCCGTTGCGTGACACGCGGGGCCACCACGGCATCCCCGCTGGCCACCACCCGGACGGCGCTGACCAGGTCCGACGGCGCCACGTCCTTGAGGAGGAACGCGGACGCGCCTGCCTGGAGCCCGGCGAACGCATATTCGTCCACATCGAAGGTGGTGAGGATGATGATCCGGGCACGGGATCTGGAGGCCGTAATGGCACGGGTTGCCTCGATACCGTCCAACACGGGCATCCGGACGTCCATCAGCACCACGTCGGGGTTCAGGTCGCGGACCAGCCGCACGGCTTCGGCACCGTCGGATGCCTCGCCGACAATATGCAGGTCTTCCTCGCCCTCAAGAATGAGGCGGAAGCCCATCCGCAGGAGCGGCTGGTCATCCACCAGCAGGACGTTTATCGGTTGGGTCTCAGTCACGGGTGCCTTGCAGTTGGGGTGGATGGGTGGGGGTTTCCGCGGGCTCGTCAGCCGGCCAACCCAGGACGGCATACACCCGCCAGCCGCGGCCGCGCCGTCCGGCCACCACGGCGCCTGCGTAAATACGCGCCCGTTCGGCCATACCCGCCAGCCCCTGGCCGGAACCGGGCCCGGCGGAACCCAGCCCGCCGGAACCCGGCACGCCGCCGTCGGAGGTTCCCGGACCCGGGACTCCGGCGCCGTCGTCGAGCACTTCAATGGTGACCCTGGAGCCGGCCCGGACAATGGCCACGTCCACCCGTCCCAGCGACCGGCCGTAGCGGAGCACATTCGTCAGGGACTCCTGAACTATCCGGTAGACCGTCAGCTGGAAGGCCGCGTCGGCGGGCAGCGCCGGGCCGGTATGCGAGTAGTGCAGCGGCAGGCCCGCGGTGCGAAAGCCTTCCAGGAGCTTCGCCAGGCTGTCGCCGGAAGCGAGGGGCTGACGCGGCGCCGCCCCGCCAGCGTCGTCCCGGAGTACGCCAAGGACACGCCGCATGTCCGCCAGCGCCGTCCGGCCGGTCCGCGACAGTTCCCCCAGCACCTCGCCGGCGCGCTCGGGACTTTTCCGGACCACGACGGCGGCACCGTCGGAGAGGCTGACCATCACCGTCAGCGAGTGCGCCACGACGTCGTGCATTTCGCGGGCGATCCGGTTGCGTTCGTTGACGGACGCCAGGCTGGCCGTCCGAGCCGCCCACGCGGAGATCTCCTGCTCGTGCTCCCGCCGTTGCCGCACCGAAATGCCAATCCCTGTGGCGATGACGTTGGACAGGGCGATGGTGGCGCCGGTGGCGATGCTGGTCAGGAGGTGGAAGTCCCCGGGATTGCCGCCGGCATCGTGGATGAAGGAATTCTCCATGGGGCCGACGGCGGCCAGCAGGTATAGCAGGGCCAGCGGCGCCGTGGCGGCGGCCATGGCCACCAGCGCGAACCGGCGCGTGTGCACCACGGCCACGGCGTAGAGCGAGAACCACAGCCCCGCCGAAACGTTGGAGCCCCAAGGGTGCAGCAGCGTGACGGCCACTTCCATGACCGCGACGAAGGCTGCCAGCGCCACGGGGTGGGAGCGCCGGAAGAACAGGGCCCCCGCGACCGCGAAGAGGAGGGCCGCCGCCAGCCAGGCGCCGGACACTATCGCGTCCACCACGGTCGGCGCCACCAGCAGTGCGTAGCTGAACACCACCACGCCGTCCATCACCCGGGGACGCTGGAAGAGGTACCGCCGAAGCAGGCCGCGGCGCTTGGCCGTGATTTCGGCAAAGGACGCGTCGGCCTGGCTGGCCGACGCGTCCCTCACAAGTGCCGCTTCATTCATGCTCTGAGCCTAGTGTCCGCCTAGACGTCGCGTTTCTTGAGCACGATCATGGCCGGAACCAGGAACAGCAAAACGTAGCCCAGGAAGATCAGGCCGCCCTGCCAGGGATCGATGACGCCGTCGGTGTGGCCAATAGACAGGAACCGTCCGCCGGCGTCGCTCGGGAGGTACTGGGGAACGTACTTCCAGAAGTCGCCCGGGATGAAGGTCATAAAGCTTGCCGCGATGGAGACCACGAAGAACAGGCCCACGAGGACTGTGATGCCGCCGGCGGAATTGCGCAGCAGCGCGCCGAGCGACAGGCCGATCAAGGCCACCCCGGCAACGTAAAGTCCGCCCGTGAAGACGCTGTACAGCACGCCCTCCGTGGACCAGCCCAGGTCCAGACCCAGTCCTTGGAAGACCGGCATGGCAATCAGGAACGTGGCCACTGCGGCGATGGTGGTGATGACATAGGAGATCACTGCGAGCAGGATCGCCTTGGCCACAAAGGCCGGCGTGCGGCGCGGGACGGCGTTCATGGTGGAACGGATCATTCCGGTGGCGTATTCGGAGGAGATGAACAGGACAGCCAGCGAGCCCAGCACCAGGGTGCCGATCTGCAGGCCAGCGTTGGGCAGGTTGTACAGGTCAAAACCAGATCCCGGCGGGAAGGATTGCGTCATCATTTCGGGCGTCAGGGCCTGGCCCTGGTCCCGCGCCATCCGGGCCATGGAGTCCAGGAAGGAGAACCGGATCAGGACGGCAAGGGCCCCAACGCCGACAATCGCCACCAGGGTCAGGAGCAGCAGGATGCGGGTGGACATCAGGGAGAACAGCTTGATCCATTCGGACCTCAGCACGCCGGAGAAGGTCACCCCCCTGGTACCAGCGGAGGTACGGACACGCGAAGTTTGGGTATCAGTCATGGTGGTCATCGTCCTTACTTTCCTGCCGCTGCCGGGGCGGTTTCCGGGGCGAACTCGCCGGCGGGTCCACCGGTCAGGTGTGAGTGGTATTCCACTTCGTCCTTGGTGAGATCGAAGTAGGCGTCTTCCAGGGACGACTGCTGCGGGGTGAGTTCGTAGACGAGGACCCGGTTGTCCAGTGCCACCTGGGCGATCTGCCGCGCGTCCAGGCCCGTCACTTCCAGGGTTTCGGGCTGGCCCTGGTCCACGGTCACGCCATCGCCGGACAGCAGGGCTGACAGCTGGGTAGCCGCGGATGTGCGGACCAGGGTCTTGACCTGACGGGTGCCAGCAATGATGTCCTGGACGGGGGCGTCCGCAATGATTTTTCCGCGGCCGATCACGATCAGGTGATCTGCGGTCTGGGCCATTTCGCTCATGAGGTGTGAAGACAGGAAGACGGTCTTGCCCTGTCCGGCGAGGTAGCGGACCAGGTTGCGGACCCACAACACACCTTCCGGATCGAGGCCGTTGACCGGCTCGTCAAGGATCAGGGTCTGCGGATCGCCGAGCAGGGCGTTGGCAATGCCCAGGCGCTGCCCCATGCCCAGCGAGAAGCCGCCTGCCTTCTTCCGGGCCACGGCCTCCAGGCCGGTCATCTCGATGACTTCGTGCACCCGGGATGTGGGGATGTTGTGCGTGGCCGCCATGGCCCGCAGGTGGTTGTAGGCGCTGCGGCTCGTGTGGACCGCCTTGGCGTCCAACAGCGCACCCACCTCGTGCAGGGGGGCCTTATGGTCTGCGTAGTGCAGGCCGTTCACAGTGACCGTGCCCGACGTCGGGCGGTCCAGTCCCATGATCATGCGCATGGTGGTGGATTTGCCGGCACCGTTCGGGCCCAGGAAGCCCGTCACCTGCCCGGCTTTGACGGTGAAGCTGACGCCGTCAACCGCCGTTTTGCTGCCGTAGACCTTGGACAGGCCTGTTGCCTCAATCATGGAATGTTCCTTAGAACAGCAGCCAGGTGGCTGCGGGATGCGGGGAAGGTTTCTTGCGTACGTTCCACGCTACCGACGGCTTGGCCTGATTTCGCCTGTCTCAGGGATGATTCAGGGTCGAATCAGGGTAGTCCGCACGGATGACGAGGGGTCCCCTCAGGGGCAGCCGCCTTAGGTGCGGGGCGAGTAGTAGGTCAGGGCGCGCGGTTCCACCCGGATCCGGACGCTGCGCACGCCGGCCAGCGCTTCGCCGTCCACCGCCAGCGCCATGGGCGATCCCTCCGACTCAATGCGGACTTCTGTGGCCTCCCGCAGGTGGGTGATCCGGGACGTCGCCACTGTGCCGGTCAGCACCGACCACAGGAGCCGGAGCCGGGCAAAGGATTCGTCGGCGGTGATCATGCGGACGTCCAGGACGCCGTCGTCCAGCACGGGCCGCGACAGGGGAGCATGGTCCCGGGGGTAGTAGCGGCCCCGGCCAATGTACGCGATCCAGAGTTTATGCCGGACACCGTCCACGGTCAGGGTGGTGGGGGTTCCTGCGGCGAAGGTCCGGAACATTGCCGCAACGCCGGCCAGCGGTTTGCCGAGGGCCGGCTGAAGCTGCTCCCTGCGCCGGACGAGGTTGGGGTAGAGGCCGACGCTGGCGGTGTTCAGCATGATCAGGTCTGCTGTTTCCGGATTGCCCGCAAGCCCGCGCTCCACGGTCACAATGCCGACGTCGGAGCGGGCGGCTTCACCCGCGGCAGCCGCTGCCACAGCGTCCTTAAGGTTGGCAGTCCCCGTGTCCCGGGCGAAGTGGTTGAGTGTTCCACCCGGGAGCACCAGCAGGGGAACGGAATGCTCGACGGCGGCCGCGGCCGCGGTGCCAACGGTTCCGTCGCCGCCCCACACGCCCAGTGCGCGGGTGTCCGGATGGGAAGCCAAGGCCTGGATGGCCTCGTCAAGGCTCTCACCCGGCTCGACCGTTTTTATATACGCTTTGGGGAATACTTCCTGGAGGGCCCCCGCGGTTTGTTCCGTGAAGGAGCCGCCGAGGGTATTTACCACGATGCTGAGGCCTTCGCCGCCCGGCAGCTCGGGAGCTTCGGTTGCGGTGCGGGACACGCCGGGAAACGGTGGGCGGACGGGCCACCACTTGCGGGTCACCAAAGCCGCCCCTGCGCCGATCGCCGATCCGAAGAAGACATCCGATGGCCAGTGGGCCCCCGTGTGGACGCGTGAGTAGGCCACCCCCAGTGCGGCCGGTGCAAGGGCCGCGCCAACAGCAGGCTTGACCAGTCCGGCGCCAAGCGCGAAGGCAATGGCCGAGGCCGAATGCCCCGAGGGCATGGACGAACTGGTGGGCTGGGGATGGACGAACCGGAAAACCGGCAGGTGCTCGGGGAGCGGCCTGGCCCGCGGCAGGAGTGTTTTGAACACTACGTTGGTCACAGCCGAGGCCACGGCCTGGGCGATCAGCCCGTGCAGGGCGGCCCGGCGGGGCTTGCCGGGAAACGCGGCCATGATCGCCGCTGCCCCCATCCACAGTTTGCCGTTGTTCGCGGACGCGGAGAGGCGGCGGAAGAACGCGTCGTGGTTGCCGCCCGGGAACGACGACACACCGCGGACAAGGCGCCGGTCAACTCGGCTGATCCAACCCGGTTCTTGGCGCGACACTCTGTACATCTCCCCACCCTAATACCGGCGGTGTTCCCCATCTTGGAGGCACATGTTTGGAGGCCGCTATTTGGAGGACAGGGGCCTCGCGGCTCCGGCGAGGAGCAATGCCACCACGATCGGGGCGAGGATCGCCAGGAGTGCCACATGGATTCCCGTGAGGTCACCCAGGTACCCCAGCAACGGCGGGCCGGCGAGGAAGGAAACATACCCCAGGGTGGATACAACCGAGACCCTCGCGGCGGCGTGCTTCGGATCGTCGGCAGCAGCGGACATCCCCATGGGGAACGCCATCGCGGCGCCCACACCCCATAGCGCAGCGCCTACGCCGGCCAGCCAGATGTTCCCCGCGAGCACAAACAGGCACAGGCCAGCAGCCGCGGCGGCCATGCTTGCCCGGAGCACCACAACACGTCCGTAGGTGTCGATCACACGGCCACCGAAGAGCCGCATGGCTGTCATCGCCAGGACAAACAGGGCGAACATCAGGGCGCCGGTCGATTCCGAGGCACCCAGCCCGTCTACTGTGGCCTTGGCGATCCAGTCGTTTCCGGCGCCTTCAGTAAGTGTTGCACCCAGGACCACAACGCCAATCAGGAGGGTGCGGCTGTCACGCCAGGCAGACGGCCCCTTGATGGCCTTCGGCTCACCATCCACGGGGAGGGCCTGAGCTATGTGCGGGAGGAAGTAGCGGGGCGCCACGAGGGCCACGACCACCACCACGCCGGCGATGACCAGCAGGTGCAACGGCAGGCCAACACCGATCGTTGACAGGCCTGCGCCGATCAGCGCCCCCAGAAAGGCCCCGCCGCTGAAGGCCGCATGGAACTGCGGCATGATGGTGCGCCGAAGCTTGTGCTCGACGTCAGCCCCTTCAATGTTCTGCGAAACGTCCCACAGCCCGACGCCGATGCCGAAGAAGAACAGCGCCACGGCAGTGCCCGGCACCGATTCCGCCGACAGTGAGAATGCAATGCCCACCCCGGCCAGGGCTGACAGCAAACCGCCTGCGCGCACCGCATTGGCGGTGCCGATTTTCCCCACCACAAGTCCCGCCGTCGGAAGGGCCAGCAGTGAGCCGACGGCAATGCACAGCAGAAGCGTGCCCATCTGGCCGGAGGTCAGGTGCAGCGTCTCGGTGACGGCGGGGATCCTGGCGGCCCAGCTGGCAAAAACAAAGCCGTTGATACCGAAGACCACAAAAGTGGCGGCCGCGGCTGCCCTGAGGGACGGCCCGGCCGTTGTGCTGGTGTTGATGCTCATGCTTTGACTACTTCCACCGAGAGCTTGTTGAGGTGTGCGAGTTCGTCCGCACTCAGGTTTTTGTCCGTGACTATCACGTGCACTGCGTCCAAGGAGGCAACCAGGGCCATCGCGGTGGCATTCCATTTGGCACCGGCACAGGCAACAATCACCCGCGCGGCGGATTCGAGGCCGGCCCGTTTCACTGCGGCGTCATCCAGATCATGGGCCAGGAGCCCGTCCTTGAGGTTCAAGGCGCAGGGCGTGACCACCGCAGTATCGAAGCGCAGGGACCGGATGTTGGCTTCCGCGAGCGGGCCGCGGAACGACAGCTCGCCGGGTACCAGGCTTCCGCCGGGGAGCAGCAGGGCAGGGCGCTGGCCGGCATGCGGGTCGCCGTCGGTGACCGTTGTCAGGGAGCGCATGGACATGGGCATCAGCGTCAGTTCGCGCCCGCGGAGGACTCGGGCAATTTCCGTGGCTGTGGTCCCGCTGTCCAGCCACACACGTTCACGCTCTCCCAGCAGGCCGGCCACAGCGACGGCGATCCGGGCCTTCACGGCCTGGTCTTCGAGTTCGCGCTGGCCGTAGCCGGGGTTTTCGCCGCCGGCAATGAGGCTCCTGGCACCGCCGTGGACCCGGCGGAGCACGCCATGCGCTGCGAGCAGCTCAAGGTCCCGCCGGATGGTGGCGCCCGATGCGTCGCATGCCAGAGTCAGCTCATCCACCGAGACCTCGGTCTTGCGGCGTAGCAGCTCCCCGATCAGGCGGTGCCGCTCTTCTGTCTTCATGCTCATATGATAGCAATTCTTGATCATATGAACTTTGCCTGACGCTTAGCGGGCGCGCTCAACCCGCTTTTCGTCCCACACCGGCTCGGGGGACTCGTAGACCTTGCCGTCGGAACCGAATACCAGGAACCGGTCGAAGGTGCGGGCGAACCAGCGGTCGTGGGTGACCGCCAGGACGGTTCCCTCGAAGTGGTCGATGGCCTTTTCCAGTGCCTCAGCCGAATGGAGGTCCAGGTTGTCTGTGGGCTCATCCAGCAGCAGGAGCGTGGCGCCGGAGAGCTGCAGCAGCAGGATCTGGAACCGCGCCTGCTGGCCGCCGGAGAGGGACTCGTACTTCTGCTCCGACTGCGATGCCAGTCCGTAGCCGTCCAGGGCGCCGGCGGCTGCCTCACGACCCAGGCCGGACCGGTGCTCGTCGCCGCGGTGCAGGATCTCCAGCAGGGTCTTGCCCAGGAGGTCGGGCCGGACGTGGGTCTGGGCGAAGAAGCCGGGCCGGATGCGGGCGCCGAGTTTCACGGTGCCCTCATGCGGCACTTCGGCAATATCGACTTCGGACACGGGGAGGTGTTCGCGTTCCGGGTCCGTCCCGCCCGTGGCGAGCAGCCGCAGGAAGTGGCTCTTGCCGGAGCCGTTGGAGCCGAGCACACCCACGCGGTCCCCGAACCACACTTCGGTGGAGAACGGCTTCATCAGCCCGGTCAGTTCCAGGCTCTCGGCCACCACAGCTCGCTTGGCGGTCCGGCCGCCCTTCAGTCGCATACGCACGTTCTGTTCGATCGGCAGTGCCTCGGGCGGGCCGGCCTCGAGGAACTTGGCCAGCCGCGTCTGGGCGGCCTGGTAGCGGTTGGCCATGTCGGAGCGGAAGGCCGCCTTGTTCTTGTACATGTTGACGAGTTCCTTGAGCTTCACGTGCTCCTCGTCCCAACGCTTGCGGAGCTCCTCGAAGCGGGCGTTCCGGTCGGCGCGGGCGTCAACGTAGGAGCCAAAACCTCCGCCGTGCACCCAGGCACCTGCGCCGTTGATGCCCGGTTCGAGGGTCACGATCCGGCCGGCCGCATTGTTCAGCAGCTCGCGGTCGTGGCTGATGAAGAAGACAGTTTTTTTGGACTCGTTGAGCTTGTCCTCAAGCCAGCGCTTGCCCGGCACGTCCAGGTAGTTGTCCGGCTCATCGAGAAGGAGCAGCTCGTCGGGGCCGGCAAACAGGGCCTCCAGTACCAGGCGCTTCTGCTCGCCGCCGGAAAGGCTCGACGCCGGGCGGTGCTGCGCACGGTCGAAGGGCAGTCCGAGGGCGGCCATGCAGACCTCGTCCCAGACGGTCTCGACGTCGTAGCCTCCTGCGTCTCCCCAGTCCACGATCGCCTGGGCGTACCGCATCTGGGAGGGCTCGTCGTCGTGCTCCACCATCGCGAGCTCAGCTGCGTCCACTTCCTTGGCCGCAGCGGCCAGGGCCGGCGGGGCAGCGGAAACGAGAAGGTCGCGGACCGTGGATTCATCCCTGACCTGGCCCACGAACTGGCGCATGATGCCCATGTTTCCGGAGCGCCCGATTACACCTTCGTCCGGAACGAGGTCACCGGAAATGATCCGGAAGAGGGTGGTCTTTCCGGTGCCGTTGGGCCCGATCAGGGCTGTTTTGGTGCCGTCCGGGACCTTAAAGGTCACTCCGTTGAGCAGCTGGGTGCCATCGGAAAGGAAGTAGTCAATACCGGAAATGTCTATGTGGGCCACGCCAACAATCCTCCCACGCCCGCCCCGCACGAGTTTTTGTCCGGATAACCTGCCTTGGCAGCAGTTCTGCCCGCATTATCTGGACAAAAACTCGGCGGGTTAGCCGGCGGCGGTCAGGAACTGCTTGAGCAGCGGCCCGGACGTGGTGGCTCCGAGGCCGCCGTCTTCGACGAACACGGCCACGGCCAGGTCACCGTGGACAGCCACAATCCAGGCGTGCGTCTTGGGCGGGGTCTCGTTGCCGAACTCCGCCGTGCCGGTCTTGGCGCCCACGGGCGCGCCCGGCACGGTCGACAGGAAGCCGGCGTGTCCGGACGTCACCACTGCGCGCATCATGTCGGACAGCGCCGCGGCCTCGGCGGCGGTGATCGGCTGGCCGGACGCCTTGGACGGCGCCTCGGGCGTAACGCTCGACGACGGCGCACCAGCGTCCGCCGTCGCCGCGCCGGAGGTGTCTGCCGTGCCTGCGCCGGCGTCGGGATTCAGGACCAGCTGCGGTGAGACGGGGGATCCCTTGCCCACGGAGCCGGCCATGACGGCCGCGGCCAGCGGGGACAGGAGTACCTTGCCCTGGCCGATCATCGAGGCGGCATGTTCGGTGCCGGCAGCCTCGCCCGGAACGGACCCGAGGAACGCCACGGCGCCCAGCGCGGGGGCCTCCACAGCGACGCCCATGGCGACCGCGGCGGCCTCAAGCTGGGCCTGCGTGACTGTGTCGCGCGCAGCGATGAAGGCCGTATTGCACGAATGGGCAAAAGCGTCGCGGAGTGCCACCGATCCCAGTGAGGTTTCCGGGTAGCCTTCCGCGTTTTTGAACGTGCGGCCGTCCACGGTGAGGGTAGGTGTGCATTCCACCTTCGAATCGGGCGTCAGTCCGTTGCGGATCATGGCGAGCGAGTCGATGATCTTGAAGGTTGAACCGGGCGCGTACTGGCCCAGCATTGCGGTGTTGTAGCCGTTGCTTCCCGGGCCGGAGGCGGCCGCGAGAACTGCGCCGGTGGAAGGACGGAGTGCCACGATGGCCGACGCCGGACCCACACCGGCAAGCGTGCTCTCGGCGAGTGCCTGGAGGTTCGGATCCAGCGTGGTTTTCAAAGGCGTGCCGGGGGTTGGGGCCATCTCGAACACCACTTTGCGGGGATCTGTCCCTGCGGCCTGGATCTGTTCGCGGGTCAGGTCGGCCCGCTGCGCACGGATCACCACGGCGTCGGTGCCACGCAGTTGTGCGTCGTACTGCTGCTGTAGGCCGCCGATGCCGGTCACGTCTCCGGCAGTCAGGACACCGCCTGACGACTCGATCTGTTCCGCCGTAACCTCTCCGACGGTACCGAGGACAGCCCTTGCGAACGTGCGGCTGGGGGCCAGTGGCTGGGCTTCGGGGACGGCGCGGCCACCCGGAATGGCCGTGATCTGCGCGTCTGTGACGGTGCGGCCCTCTTCACGGAGGGTGATGGCCCGGACGAACGCCTCCGGGCCGGATCCTGCCACCTGTTGGGCATAGGTGGCGGCATCCACGCCCACCAGTTCGGCCAGCTTGGTGGCCGACGCGGCGGGGTCCGCGGATCCCAGAAGCAGTCTGTCAATCCCCACGTTCACCACGGGCCGGTACGTAACAAGCTTCGCGTCATTGGCGCCCAGAATGTCGGCGCGCTGCGGCGATTGGGTGCCTTTGCTGAGGATTTCGTTCTCGGCGAGCCCCGGAACCAGGGTGGCAGTGTTCCAGACGGCCAGCCATTTGTCCCCGGACTTCGTGAACTCTGCGGAGACCGTGTATTTCCACTCGCCGGTGCCGATTTTCCACGCGTAGTTCAATGGAACGGTTGCTGTGTCGCCGTCCAGCGTCAGCTCGCCGGCCGCCACGGTGGGCTTGTCCGGATCCAGTGACTTGAAAATGTCCTGGACCTGTTGTTTGGCCACCCCGGAGTCTTTGCCGTCAAAGGCGACCGAGCCGACGTCGAGCGTGGAAAGCGCAGAGGCCAACTGCTTGGCCGCGCTTTCAGCACCCCCTCTGCCGTCGTCGCAGGCAACCAGCGAGGCGCCGAGAATGAGTCCAGCTATGGCAAGTGACAGTTTTCTTGAGTTCCCCACGGCGCTATTATGCCCCGATTTGAACCGTGCCTGCTGTCACCAATCCGCGCCCGGTTCAAAGCCGGAGCGAGGGCACCTCAAGACTAAATATGTCTTTGAGGGCATATTTAGCGGCAAAATACCCTGGCATCCCTGTCACGCCGGGGCCAGGCGGCGTAGAGGACGAACAGAGATATACGCCGGTCACGGGCGTCCGCCACGGAACACGGGAGACCACCGGGCGCTGGACCAGTCCGCGCACATCCATGATGCCGGCGCTGAAGTCCCCGCCCACGTAGTTCCGGTTGTAGCTGGCAAGCTCTGCCGCCGTGGTCACGTGTCTCTGCACCACCACGTCCCGGAACCCCGGCGCGAAGCGCTCGAGCTGGGCGGTGACCGCCTCACCCATGTCGCGGGTTGATCCGGCCGGTACATGGCAGTACGCCCAGAGAATCTGCCGCCCGGCCGGTGCACGGCCGGTGTCGAAACGCGATGGCTGGGCCACCAGTACGTACGGCCGCTCCGGGTGCCTTCCGGCGGATACTTCGTTCTCGGCACGGGCCAGTTCAGCACGTGTGCCGCCGACGTGCACTGTGCCGGCGTCACGCAGTTCCTTTGCTGCCCACGGAACGGGCCCGGACAGGATGAAGTCCACCTTGCAAGAACCATTCCCGTAGCGGAATGTCTCCAGGGCTTGCCTGTACCTGGCCGGGAGCCTGTCGCCGGCAAGGGCCAGGAGACCCTTTGGGGCCACATCCAGCAGAGTGGCCCGCGCGCCGCGGAGTTCGTGGAGGCTCTCGATCGGCGCCCCCGTGTGGATCACTCCGCCGTGGGCACGGATGTCAGCCTCCAGCGCGGCCGCGATGGAGGCCGATCCGCCCAGCGGAACCGGCCAGCCCTGGCCGTGGGCAAGGGCCGTGAGCATAAGCCCGGCACCGGCGGAGGCCAGCGAGGGCAGCCGCGAGACTGCATGGGCAGCCACCCCGCTGAGCAGTGCAGGCGCGAGGTCCCCCTTGAACCGCGTGTTCCACAGCAGCGATCCCTGTTCCATTGTCCGCAGTCCGAAGAACGCCGCGGCCAGGGGATCCCGGGGGATGCGGAGCAGCTGGTGCTGCGTCAGATCCATCACGCCGTCAACGCGGTCAACGAGCGGGCCAAGTAGCCTGCGGTAGGCGCCGCCGTCCCTGCCCAGGCCCTGGACCGTCCGTTCGAGGCTGTGATAACCGAGGGCCGCCCGTCCGCCGTCGAGCGGCGATCCGAACGAAAGCTCCGGCACCACCAGGTCAATCCGGCGTGCCAGCTCGAAGTCACGGAAGAAGGGGGACGCCAGTGCCATGGGGTGCACTGCAGAACAGATGTCATGGAGGTGTCCCGGCTGCATCAGCTCGGCGGTCCGCGTGCCGCCTCCGATGGTGCCAGCCGCCTCGTGGACTTCGACGGAGAGGCCGGCGCGGGCCATTACGGCGGCTGCGGCCAGCCCGTTGGGTCCGGAACCGACGACGGCGACGTCAGGCATGGTGTTTCGCCCGCCAGGGGAGTACCGCGTGTGAGCCATGGCGGAGGCTGAACCGTAGCCAGTCCGGCAGTCCGTCGAACGGCCCGCCCTGCGGATCATCAAGGTGATGGCGACGGACGGGATCGTAGTCCGGGTCATGGATGTCCCACACAACCCGGAACATCAAATATGCCGTTACAAGCATGTGTGCTGCTACCGCCAGGACGTAGTAAGGCATATCAATATTGTGCTGCGTCGCGCCCTGGCTGGTCACCTGCCCCAGGTACATCCAGACGGCTGCCCAATGCAGGCCTTCAACGCCCTGCCAAATGAGAAAATCACGCCACCGAGGCCGGGCCAGCGCCACCAGCGGGATGAGCCACAGGACATGCTGTGGCGAATAGACCTTGCTGGTCAAAATAAAGGCACCCACGATGAGGAACGCCAACTGGGCCAGCCGTGGCCGGCGGGCTGCTGTCAGCGCCACCACGGCGATCACGGCACAGGCCAGCAGGAATACGGCCAGGGCCAGCCAGTTGATGGTTGCAGGATCCAGCACCGGCCAGCGCACGCGCCGGGCCACCAGGTTGTAGGCGAACCACAATGACCCGTAGCCGGCTTCACTCGTCTCGGCGAACCTGAAGAAATACCCCCAGCCCGAGGGGTTGGAGACGGCGACAGGCACGTTAGTAGCCAGCCACGCCGCTGCACTGGCGCCGGCCGTGACCAGGAACCCGCGGATCCGCCCTGTCCGCAGGGCCAGCAGGAGGATGGCTCCGAGAACCAAGGCGGCGTAGGGTTTGGTCGCTGCGGCCAGGCCGATCAGGATGCCTGCCAGGACCAGCTTTTCACGCGAAAAGCACAGCATTCCCAGCGCCAATAAGGCGACGGCCCACAAATCCCAGTTGATGGTTCCGGCCAGCATAATACCCGGTGCCAGCGCCACCATGGCCGCATCCCAGGGGCGCCGCTGCGACATCCTGGCCGTAGCCAGCACCGTGACAATCCAGACGGCGGCAACCAGCGTGGCATTAACGTCGAAGTAACCGAGGATCCGCGCGTCACTGACGCCCTTGCCCGGCACCAGCCAGGCAGTCACACCGGCAATAAGTCCCGTCAGGACGGGATCTTCAAAAAGGGATCCCGGGCTCAGGACCGGGAACGTGCCGTCTCCCAGGCCGCGGTTGCGGAAAAATTCCGGGAAATCGGAATAGCACGTGGAATAGAACTGGCCGGGGCTGGACCAGCCGTTGGCCCGGCAGTAGCCCTTGATTGCGATGCCGGCCAACGCTGCCAGTACCGTCAGGATGATCAGGACACGTTCCACGGTATAAACACCGGGGGAGACGAGGCCGGGAGCCGACCGGGCACCCATCGGCCCGCCGATCAGTTCCGTGAAGTTCTTCAGCAGCAGGTCACTGCGGCTGGGAACAACCAGGCGGGTGCGCTGTCCGTGCCCCGGCGGCTTCGTCTCCTGCATGCCTTTGAGCTTACCGGGACGCCGTCCTGACAGCCCGTGGGTTCAGCCCATAGGTATAGGGTCGAATTCGCATGCGGGCCGATTTGGTCCGGCCACTCGCGATATTCTCGCAGGGGAGCAGGTCTCGGGTCAGGCTGCTTCCGAGAGACATGGACCTCAAGGGGATTGTTGTGCTGAATCAACTGCCGGACGTTCCGGAGCGGCTCCAGCGGCAGAACGCCGCCCGGAGGGGTAAGCGGCGGCTGCCTGCACGCGCCAACACCTGGACGGTTCCAGCGGGCATCGGGCTACTGGCGTTCTGCGTCGCTTTTGTCGGTTCCTGGATTCCCTCGTTCTGGGATGACGAGATCGCGACCATCTCCGCCGCCGGACGCAACCCAGCGGACCTCGTAGTGCTCCTGCAGTCTGTCGATGCAGTCCACGGGCTCTACTACTTCCTGATGCACGCGTGGACTTCCGTCTTTGGTTTCTCCGAAGTGGCCATGCGGGCGCCGTCAGCCCTGGCCGTCGGACTGGCATGCGCCGGAACGGTCGTCTTGGGGCGGAGGTTGGGGTCGGATGCCCTCGGCGTCGCTTCCGGCCTGGTGTTGGCAGTGCTTCCCAGGATGGTGTGGGCCGGAACCGAAGCACGGCAATCCGCATTCACAGCGCTGTTGGCCGTCGCCCTGACCTACCTGCTGGTCAGGGCGTGGAAGTCCAACCGGGTCATTGACTGGGTGCTCTACGGCCTCTGTGCGGTGCTGGGGGTCTGGATGTTCATGTTCTTCGTCCTGGCCGTGGTGTCGCACGCTGTGGCCGCCATACTTCTCCGCCGGCGGCGGCTCGCTACGATGGCGGCCTGCGCTGCCGCCGGTGCCGCTGCCCTGCCATTCCTCCTCCTTACAATGGGACAGAAAGCCCAGGTTGACTGGATCGAGAACCGGTCCCTGGCACAGACCATCAGCACCGCGGCCGTCAAGCAATACTTCTACGGAGAAGATCGCCCCACCGGGAATCTTCCGCCGAACTGGATCCTGGCCTTCGTGGCTCTTCTCGGAGTCATTGAGACCGCGCTGATCGTCTGGGGGTTGTGGGCATCTCGCCGGACGCCAGCGCGGCGCCCCCTGCTCGTCCTTTGCCTGGCAGGCGTAGCCGTACCGATAGCCGGGCTCATGCTCGTGAGTATCGTCGCCCAGCCGGTATACGTGGCCCGCTACCTCACGTTCACGGCGCCCGCATTCGCACTCCTGGTGGGCATGGGCATTGTCAGTATCCCGGCCCGACTCCCGTGGCTCCGCTACGTTGCCATGATCGCCGTCATCGCTGTGAGCCTCGTTCCCCAGCTGACCATCAAGAGCCTGGTCAACGAACCGCCAGACACGGAGCGGAAGATCGGCCACCTCGTTGCCTCCGAAGCCCCAGCACCGGCAGCCATGGTCTTTGAATATCCGTATCTTCGTGACATGACCCTTGCCTATCCAGACGATTTCGCAGGAGTGCAGGATCTTTCCCTTGCCGACAGCCCCGCAGCGTCAGGAACTCTTTGGGGGGAGAACGCCGCGGTTGGACCGGACCGGCTGTCGGGCAAGGGAAACGTGTGGTTCGTCGGAGACGGCAGCGCCGATGCCGATGATCTGTCTGCATTCGCATCGGCAGGGTGCACGGAAACAGGAACGATGCCGTACCAGCGGCTGAAGCTGGTGACCTTCAACTGCCCGTAGCAGTTCCCGTCATTTCATGCCGCCCATCTGCTGGTGCAACAGGACGAAAACGTCTTCGCGTCGCTGCTCCAGGAGCTGCTCGTTGAATTCCCGGCGGTCATCCCGGCCAGGACGATCATTCCGGATAGGCCGCCGCAGGGAGAACAATGCTTTCTTGATTCTCTTAATCATGGTGGTCACCTCCTTTCGGCGTAAAATTGGGCATGACAAATAAGGCCCTTTAATGCCAGGGCAATAACGGCATAATTAGGCAGGGAAATGCCCGGTGTTTATGAATTGTTCGCAAATGCGAAGACGGAGCCCTGTTGCAGCGGCAGTGCAGACCCCAACAAAGAAGCTTGAGTTCCGAACTATGGGGATGCTGCAGCGCCGCGCGGACCAGCCTTGAAGGGATGCCGACAGGGGAATTCCAACAGGTGTCGCCTAAGGCGAGTCGTCCGAGGAGGAGCGGCCTGTATGTACCTCAATGCAGGTGACCCCGCCGCAGGGCGGGATCATTTGCAGGAAGGTTAGGCGGCAGACACTCCTTTAAGACGGCGCGCAAAAGCATCAGAGGCCGGGTTCGCGGTGATGGTCATCTTCCATCCGCTAGTCAAAGTAATCATTTTCCCAACCTCCTTTTCCGTTATGCCGCTGCCTCGGCTGACTGGCCTGGCAACGCGCGCCGCGACCCCGGCAAAGACGCTCTGGGGTCAGGAATAAAATTACCCTACGAATGCGGCCATGCGCCACTTAATTCGGAAAATTTTTCAAGAAAGTTTATAAATGCTCTTTTAGAGCCCCCAGCGGACAATGGCCGGGGTCCGCTTATCCCACCCGAGCGTGCAGACTTTCGCGGTTCCCAGGATGAAATGGCGGCCCTCGGCAGGTGCGAGTTCCAACCAGCGTGCGGTGAGGATCCGGGAGAAGTGCCCGTGCGCCACGATCAGCACGTTGTCCAGCCCGGATTCCAGCACGCTGGCCACAATCTTGTCGGCGCGGGCTGCCACTTCGTCCAGGGTCTCGCCGTTGGGCACACCATGGGTCCAGATCAGGTAATCCGGGTTGTCCTTGCGGATCAGGTCCGAACTGATGCCCTCATAGTCGCCGTAGTTCCATTCCACCGCCAGCGGCTCATGCTGCGCGTCGGGGTAACCAGCCAGCTCCGCGGTCCGCCGGGCGCGGCGGAGTGGGGACGTCAGGACCAGGTCGAAATCCACCTGGTCCAGCACTTTCCGGGCCTCCACGGCCTGCTGCTCGCCTTCCACGGTCAGGGGCAGGTCGGTGAGCCCGGTGTATTGTCCGCTCTTGGACCACTCGGTCTCGCCGTGGCGCAGGATCCAGAGCTGGGGGCGGGGCGCGGTCATCGGGTTAATCATTTGGACTCCTCGTTCGGGAAAAGTTCGACGGCGGCGGGAGGCTCTGCTGCTTCCGGAACCGGGGGTGCCGCCTCGGGCTGCTCCGCCCACCAGGCGCGCAGCCTCGCTTCGGCGTCGTCCGGTTGCAGCGGTCCGTGTTCCATCCGTTCCTCGAGCAGGAACTTGTAGGCCCGGCCCACCACGGGACCAGGTTTAAGGTTCAGGAGGGCCATGATTCTGGCACCGTCCAGATCGGGCCGGACCGCGTCCAGCGACTCCTGCTCGCGTAATACGGCGATCCGGTCTTCCAGGTTGTCGTAGGCGAAGGCGAGCCGTTCAGCCTTCCGCTGGTTACGGGTGGTGACGTCCGAGCGGGTCAGCCGGTGCAGCCGGTCCAGCAGCGGACCGGCGTCCGTGACGTAGCGGCGCACGGCCGAATCGCTCCACCCGGCATCACCGTAGCCGTAAAAACGCATGTGCAGCTCTACGAGCCGGGCCACCGCCTTGATGGTGTCGTTGTCGAAGCGGAGTGTCTTCATCCGCTTGGCAGTGAGCTTGGATCCCACCAGGTCGTGGTGGCGGAAGCTGACCGCGCCGCCCGGTTCGAAGCGCCGCGTAGCCGGCTTGCCGACGTCGTGCATCAGCGCTGCGAACCGCAGAACAAAGTCGGGGGCCGGCACGGCGCCGCCCGGATCCGTTTCCAGGGCAGCGGCCTGTTCCAGGACCTGGAGGGAGTGCTGGTAGACGTCCTTGTGGCGGTGGTGCTCGTCAGATTCCAGCCGTAGGGCTGACACCTCAGGCAGCACGAATTCGGCGAGGCCGGTTTCCACGAGCAGGTCCACACCAACCCGGGGGTGTGCGCCGCAGATGAGTTTGACCAACTCGTCCCGGACCCGTTCGGCCGAGATGATCTTGATCCGCTCGGCCATCTGGCTCATGGCCACCCGCACGTCATCGTGCACGGAAATGCCCAGCTGCGAGGCGAACCGGGCGGCGCGCATCATACGGAGGGGATCATCGGAGAAGGAGGCCTCGGGTGAAGCGGGCGTCGCCAGGACGGCGGCGTTGAGATCCCGGACGCCGCCGAACGGATCAATGAGTTCAAGCGACGGGAGCCGCAGGGCCATGGCGTTGATGGTGAAATCGCGGCGCAGCAGATCATCATTAAGTGAAGTACCGAAGGCCACGATCGGCTTGCGCGACTCCGGATCGTAAGCCTCGGCCCGGTACGTGGTGATCTCGATCTGGAAGCCGGCCTTCCGCATCCCGATTGTCCCGAAGGCCCGGCCGATTTCCCAGTAGTTGTCCGCCCATTTCCTGATCAGGGCAACTGTCTGGTCCGGCGTGGCGTCCGTGGTGAAGTCCAGGTCGGGCGAGGTGCGTCCCAGGAAGAGATCCCTTACCGGACCGCCCACCAGGGACAGCTCGTGGCCGGCGTCAACAAAGCGCTGCCCGAGCTCCAGGACCACCGGGTCCACCTGGAAATCGACGGTGTTGGAATCAATCTTGTGATGTGCGTGCGCCATAGTTACTTAAGCTTGTCAGAAACCAGCGGCTTGGCAGGCCAAAATCTCGTCAAGTTCGCACCTATTCGCCTGCAGCCCCTCAAAGTGCGTCATACGCAGTCCACTTTGATGTCATGTTCCGGTCATCATGATCGGACAAGAGTCGTTAGAGTGGACTCCATGGCCCATCCCGTACCGAGCGCTCCCGGCAGGAGGACAAACGCACCGTTGCCGTCGGCAATTGGTGCCCACGTCGCGCCTGCCTTGCACTCGGCACCGGCCTCGCTCCCCACCGTGGAGGAAATTTCCGCCGGCGGCGTTGTGGTGGACACGTCCGACGGCGAACTAAGGGTTGCCATCATTGCCCGCCTTAACAGGGGCGGACGGCTGGAGTGGTGCCTTCCCAAGGGGCATCCGGAAGGCAAGGAAGACAACGAGCAGGCAGCAGTCCGCGAGATTGCCGAGGAAACCGGCATCGAAGGCTGCATCCTGGCCCCGCTCGGCAGCATCGACTACTGGTTCACTGTCAGCGGGCACCGCGTCCACAAAACCGTCCACCACTACCTGCTGCGCGCCACCGGCGGCGAACTCACCATCGAAAACGATCCGGACCACGAAGCCGTGGACGTCGCATGGGTCCCCATCAAGGAACTCGCACGGAAGCTCTCGTTCCCCAATGAGCGGCGCATCGCGGATCTGGCCCGGGACGTCCTGCCAGAACACCTCTAAGGCCATCTCCGCCGGAGCTGCGTGTATGCCTCTGCGGGCATATAGCCGTTGCGTTGCGGAACAAACAGCGTCCGGGTGAGACGATGAACTCGATGTCAGCTACCAATCCCCCCTCCGACAAAGCCGGCCCCGCCGCCCCGAGCGGAACCGCGAGTGAAACCCGGTCCAGCGCCATCATGGCTGCAGGCACCCTGGTGTCCCGGTTCCTTGGCTTCGGCAAAACGTGGATGCTGGGAGCTGCCCTGGGGTTGAGCTCCACGGTCAACGACACGTTCATCAACGCCAACAACCTGCCCAACCTGATCTTCCTGCTGGTGGCCGGTGGCGTGTTCAACGCCGTCCTGGTCCCGCAGATCATCAAAGCAAGCAAGGCTCCGGACAGGGGAGCGGACTACATCAGCCGGCTGCTGACGCTGGCCGTGCTCCTGCTGCTGGGCCTCACCGCGCTGGTCACGCTCGCGGCTCCGTGGGTCATCGAATTGACCACGCAGGGTTATTCGCCGCAGCAGAAGGCGCTGGCAGTCGCGTTCGCCTTCTGGTGCCTGCCGCAGATCTTCTTCTACGGCCTCTACGCGCTCCTGACCCAGGTGCTGAACGCCAACGGAGCTTTCGGCCCGGCCATGTGGGCGCCCATCCTGAACAACCTCGTGGCCATCGGCGGCCTGGGGATGTTCATCTGGATCTACGGCGCCAACGAAATCAATGCGCACACCCTGGACAACTGGGGGCCCTCGCAGACGCTGTTCGTGGCCGGTTTCTCCACCATCGGCGTGGTGGCCCAGACGGCCATCCTGCTCATTCCGGTGTTCCGGCTCAAACTCGGCCTCCGCCCCCGGTTCGGGTGGCGCGGGGTGGGACTCGGCCAGGCAGCGAAGCTGAGCGTCTGGACCCTGCTGACCGCCGCCGTCGGGCAGCTTGCCTTCCTGTATGTCATGAGGATCGCCACCATCCCGGGCGCCGAGCGCCTCCGGCTGAAGGAAACGGGGGATCCGGCGGCAGACATGCTGCCCGGTAACGCCGTCCTGGAGGTGGCCAGCCAGCTGTACCTGCTGCCGCACTCGATCATCGCGCTCTCCCTCGCCACTGTCCTCTTTAACCGGATGACCCGTGCTTCGCAGGATGGCAACCGCGCAGAACTCCGCGACGCCCTCTCGCACGGCCTCCGCACGATGGCCGTGGCCACAGTCTTTGGTGCCCTTGCCCTGTTTGCGCTGGCCGGGCCGCTGGGCATGTTCTTCTCAGGCGGGGAGAGGCAGGACGGCGTGATGCTGGCCCAGACGCTCACCATCCTCGCGCTGAGTACGCCGTTCATGAGCGCCAACTTCATGATGTCGCGGGTTTTCTACGCCAACGAAGATGCCCGCACGCCCTTCAAAATCCAGCTGCTTCTTGCAGTGGTCTACGTGGCCGGTGCCTTTGGGATCCAGTTCCTGCCGGTGGGCCAGATCATTTACGCCATCGCCCTGCTGTACATGGTGGGCAACATCCTCTCGGTGGTCATCAGCGCCTTCTTCCTACGCCGGTTCCTGGGCCACCTCGACGGGCCGCGGATCGCCAACTCGTATATCCGGATGGGCTATGCGGCGCTGGGTTCCGCGATCGCGGGCGCGGGGGCGTTGTGGCTGATGGGCAGCTACAGCGCGGACGGCTTCGCTTGGAAGGACCGGCTCGCCGCCCTGGTGACGGTCGTTGTGGTCGGACCCATCATGTTGGTCGCCTATGTCTTCCTGCTGAAGATCTTCCACGTCGCCGAACTCCGCGACCTCGTGCGTCCCCTGCTGGGGCGGCTGGGGCGCGGTGCCGGACCCTCCGGTGGTACCGGGGGAACACCGTCGTCGGCTGCGGATGCCGACGTTTCCGGCACGGAACGTCCGACGCCGGAACGCGCCACGGTCTCGGTGGACACCGGCCTGATTCCCCGGATCTCCGGAGAATTCGACGCCGTGTCGTTCCGCGCAGGTCCCGAACCAGAACGACGGGCGGCGCCTTTGGCGCCGGAAACCTTCCGCGGCGAACCCGGAGTGCGTGCCAATTCGGGCCCAGGCAGTGAAGGCGCGGACGGGGAAACTGCCGGAGTTGGCAACGGAAGCATTGAACGCGCCGCGGAATACCTTCCCGCCGAGGACCTGCCCGCCACGGCGCGGGGCGGGCTGCTGCGCGACGAGATTCCCCTTCCCGGCCGGCGCACGTTCCAGGGCCAGTCCGGACACAACCCCCATTTCAAGCCACGACGGCCTCGGAAGAAGTGATCTTCTCGCGGTTTTTGGTTGCCTGTCGACCACGGCGGCCATGGCCGATCGGCTAGGATCGACAGTGAACAGGGGTAGTTGCAGGCAAGCGCAGACCGGCTCGCCGGCCTGCTTTTGACCGGTTTCTGACCGGCGGTGGCATCATCTACGCCGGCATTTCCCGGACAGTCTAGGAGGAACACGTGTCCCACCCGATCGACGTTGGATCAGTACTTGGCGGCCGCTACAAGGTCACAGCCACGGTATTGACCTCACACGACCAGGATCTGGTGCTGGACGGGGTGGACCAGGTTCTCAACCGACCGGTGAGCATTCTGGTCGCTGGCCCGGACAACACCGAACAGGTGGCCCAGAGCGCCCGCGAGGTAGCTACCGGTGAGCGCCCGGGCAACGTCCAGGTCCTGGACCTCGGAGTCACCGAGGCCGCCACCTACCTCATCACCAACCACACGTCCGCGGCAGACCTGCTGGACCTCGTGGTTGCTGCCGATGCACCTTATGTCGAGCCGTTCTTCACGGATACCCTTGGCAGCGAGATATTCGGCCAGGCGCGTTCCCACGAACCTGAACCGTACGACGACGAAGAGAACGTCGACGCCGGATACATCAGCTACGCGGATAGTCACCCAGGCCTGGTTGACCCACACCGGTCGGCCGCACCGGTGGTTCCGCCGGTTGTACCCCCGGTTCTTCCTGCCCGTCCGCCACTACGCCCGGCTGTCCGTCCGGCGTCGGGGTCTGCCAGGACAGGGGCCGCCGGAGCAGGGGCCGCCGGAGCAGGGGTCGTCGCGGGCGCTGCTGCTGGCGCCACTTCCGCGCATCAGCACGTCACTGCGCCGCAGCAGGTGCAGCCTGCAGAAAACCGATCGGTTTCCGGATCGGCTGAGCCCAGGACCGGTGCGGGTTCCGATTCGCCCAAGGTTTCTTTGTGGTCCGAAGACGACTACTCCAACGATTCCCAGGACGCAGGCTACGACGACGCCGTGGGATCCGGGGCGCCCGAGCGCTCCGATCGCGCAGCGGGCGCCTTTCCGTTGCTTGCCCGAAAAGTGTCTCCCGCGGCCGCAGTACCGCCTTCCGGCGGGACGGATGACTTTTACGACGACGACGATGAGCCCGAGCGCGAGCCCCGGTCCATGCGTTGGCTGGTGGGCGGCCTGCTTGCCGTTGTGCTCATTGCAGGGCTCGTCTTCGCGGTCACCAACCTGGGCAGTCTCTTCAAAGCGGGTCCCCAAGCCGCCCCCTCCTCTAACTCGACAGCCACGCAGCCTAACACCGGGTCGGCCTCCGCGAACCCTAGCTCCGCACCGCCAGCAGCACCGCCGGCCATCGACAGCATCACCCGCCAGGGCAATTTTGACTTCGCAGCCACCTACGACGTGGACCTTGTGAAGGCGTTTGATGGCAACGCGGCGAGCTACTGGTCGGACATGGAATTCGCCACCGAGGGCTGGGGCGGTCTCGCAACCGATGGTGTGCCGTTGTTCGTCAAACTGAAGAATCCGGCGAAAGTTTCGTCCATCACCCTGACTCAGCTCGGGGCCTCGGGCGGCAACCTCAGTGTCTTTACCAATGACCGTCCGTCACTGGACGGCGCCAAGCTTGTGGGGACCAACAGCTTCACTTCAACAGATCTGACCATGCCGCTGGCCGAGCCGGTGACAGCACAGTACGTGATAGTGTCCATCAAGTCGCTTCCGAAGCTGGCTGCCCCGAAGACCCGCTACGGCTTTGGCATCCGTCTTGCGGAGATCAAGATCCAGTAGGGCCATCAGCGTCGTTCATGTTGAGCCGTGGCTGTTCTGCCCGGAGCGTTGCTCCGCAGTAACAGTCGCGGCTCAGCTGTCTGCAGACGGTAATCTGGTAGGGCGTCCCGTCCAGGTGACGGGGTCATGACCTCTGATGGTTCCTCCGTTCGCGCGGCGCCCGGAATATTCACCACCAGGATTCAGTTGTGCCATGTGGCCGGCCGTAGAAGCCGGCGCATCGACTAAGGAAGAGGTTCACCGTTCAGTGAGCAACGCAGAAAACACCGCGTCCGAAGTACGTGATGTCATCATCGTAGGCTCGGGCCCGGCCGGGTACACGGCCGCTGTCTACACGGCGCGTGCCAACCTGAAGCCTTTGCTTCTGGCAGGATCAGTCACCGCCGGCGGCGAACTGATGAACACCACCGACGTCGAAAATTACCCGGGCTTCCCCGAGGGCATCATGGGGCCGGACCTGATGGAGAACTTCGAGAAGCAGGCAGCCCGGTTTGGAACCGAGATCCAGTTCGAGGATGTCACTGCGCTGGACCTCGACGGCGACATCAAGACTGTCACGATCGGCACGGGGGAGACCTTCCGTGCGCGCGCCATCATCCTCTCCACCGGATCCGCATACCGTGAACTCGGCCTTCCGAACGAAAAACGTCTCTCCGGCCATGGTGTGAGCTGGTGTGCAACCTGCGACGGTTTCTTTTTCAAGGACCAGGACATTGCAGTCATCGGGGGGGGAGACTCAGCCATGGAGGAAGCCCTCTTCCTGACCAAGTTCGCCAAATCCGTCACGGTTGTGCACCGCCGTGACACGCTCAAGGCTTCCAAGATCATGGCAGACCGAGCCCTGGCCCACGACAAGATTTCGTTCGTGTGGAACAGCTCCGTTGACGACGTCATCGGAACGGACAAAGTCACCGGGCTCAAGATCAAGAACCTCCAGGACGGGACCGTGTCCGACCTCGCCGTCACCGGCGTCTTCGTGGCCATCGGAAACGATCCCCGCACCGACCTGGTCAAGGACTCCTTGGAGATCACGGCGGCCGGCACCATCGCGGTCGAGGGCCGGAGTTCCAAGACCAGCATCCCGGGCGTCTTCGCCGCCGGCGACGTTGTTGATCCCACGTACCGTCAGGCCATCACGGCCTCCGGTTCCGGCTGTGTTGCCGCTATCGATGTGGAACACTACCTCGCAGACCTCCACGCGTAATTCGCGTAACCGCCATTCGAAGAGAGAGACAAGATTATGAGCAACGCTAAAGACGTAACAGATGCAAGTTTTGGTGCGGACGTACTGTCGGCCGACAAGCCAGTGATTGTGGACTTCTGGGCTGAATGGTGCGGACCCTGCCGCAAGCTGGGACCCATCCTCGACGAGATATCGGTCGAATACAGCGAGAAGGTTAACGTCGTCAAGGTCAATGTCGATGACAACCCGGCCATCGCTGCAGAGTACGGCATCACGTCCATCCCCGCCGTGTACCTCTTCCAGGACGGCCAGGTAAAGAGCACTGTAATCGGCGCGAGGCCGAAGCAGTTCTTCGAAAAGGAATTTGCGGACGTCCTGTCCTAGTAATTAAGGCCTCCGGTCCCTCGTGATCGGAGACGCCGGTCTGTGGCCACTGCTTCCCCGAAGTGGTGGCCACAGATATTTAAGTGGCAACCTCTTCAATACTTGATGTGGTTGTATTCGACCATGATCATCTCCCAGACGTCGCCAACTGATCGGCGGCACTGGAGCGCCAGTGTCCAAGTCCCGGATGCATAGGTGTGACGACCGGCGGCCACAAAACCCCGGTCAGTGGAACTGGCACTGACCCACCCCTCGGCGTTCCATGTTCTAAGTCGTGTTTCACGTGAAACATTGACCATCAGAGCGCGGGGCGTCAAAGGTCAGCCTCTTGTCGGCCAAACATCCACTAATCCGGCCCGCTGCCGGTCCTGCCTCTCGTTCTCTGCACGGATTCGATCCGTGCCCTGTTTCACGTGAAAGATTGATGCCCTCCGAAGGGACCACTACAGGCCCAATTCTTCATTCCCAGGACACGGCAATTCCCATCGATAGCATGATCCTTCAGCGCAAGAACAACGACAGTGTTTCGGCTCGCTGGCAACAGTTGAATGCACCCAACTACCCCCGGCAACGAAGATCATGATCCGTGCACAGACGAACCGGGGCCCATGTTTCACGTGAAACACCTCCATTCCTGCAGGGTGTGTTTCACGTGAAACACACCCAATCCTGCAGGGTCGAACCTCATCCTGATAAATAGCCGTTTTGCCACCCTTCACGGCTACCCATACATCAGAGACAGGGGACGCCCGCCTGCCACGCTGGTCACGATGTGGACGGTATGTTCGCTAAAATCATTCTCCGTGGTCACAGAGCAAATTAATAAAGTTGAATTGACCTTTCCCATGAGGTCATCGGCCAACCGCCCCTCCAATGGCTTGCTCAGGCACGGCGCGGCTGACAGGGTTGACTGGTACGGGGGCTGGGCCACTGACAGCCTGAGCATCCGACCAACGCAAGCGAACCCTGGGTGTGAAGGAACATGTCGTCCAAAAATCGAAGTCTTGCTCCTCAACTCACCCCATCCTCATCAGCAATTTCAGCGTGACGGAGATTGCACCTGCCGTCACTCCAGCCGCTCAGTGGCGGTCAGATCAGTAGCTTGAAAACCAGTGTCGCGCACGGTGATCGGCCTCCGCGTGGACTGCCAAGTCCTCGGAGGCAGAGTGCAGTCACGCTATACGGGTGGTCTGCAGAAACCATGAGGATGGCGTCGAGATGGATTTGAGATGGATTCGCCGCACTCCGCCGCGGTCCTCGCGCTGCTTCGCCGAAAAGTCCTTCAGTCTCGAACAATGACCAGAATTCATGCGGGGGAGGCGGCCACGCCCCGGGTCTGCCCTCATTCATTCGCCCCAGTGGACAAGTCCCACTCCTGCGCACAGCCTTTTAGTGCCGGCCTCCGTGGATATGGTTGGCTCGAAGGGCAGGCGCCATGCGGAGATGTTCCGTGGCCGACATCGCCGGTGGACTGTCCATCGGCCGTCCCGGCACGCACGTGTTGCGCCTCATCGCCTGCAGAAAGCCTTACACGCAGTAATGACCCCCGTAACCATCGATCCACCGCGTCTTGTGAGGACAATCCAGGGAGAGGGCCTGGAGGACGGGCCTCCCTCAGGCGCGTACTGTTTCACGTGAAACACCCCAATGCCAGTTACCGCCTCACGATGGGCTACGCCACGTGCGGAATGTTTCACGTGAAACGAAACAGCGACGGGATGCCGCCCCTCACTGGACAGGAGTCAGGGATTCTGGCTTCACGGCAGCTGGCAGGTAGCCAAGGACAGCGACTGCCGCCAGCCTCAAACACGAAGTGATGACCCTAGCAACACGATCCATGGTCCGTAGGGCTTCGTGTGCCGGACAACCGACTATGCCGGGCAGCAATGCCACACTGAGCGCACGAGGCCTATTCCTCCATACAGGAAAGTACCGTACCCATTGCACGCTCCACAGTTCGCAGGCAAGCTCACACATCCCAGATAACTTCCACGGTTCCCAGGGCCATATGCAGGCCTCGGCATTGGCTGTGCCACCGCTCAAGCGAACCAGTTTGCTACGCAGTGGGGCTACCGTCTGCACGAACCCCAACTGGACCACCACGGGCCCGGCCGCCCGCTACCTGGCGCATGCACCTGGACCCCCACTCAGACCTCGATTCGCGGCTGCCGACAGCCGCTGTCCGATCAACGCATGAGAGTGTTGGCGCCAACTACCGCCAGCATCAACACGTCTGCCAGCGCTACGGTTCACGGTCCGGGGCGCCACTCACCGTCGACGTCCGGCAAGGTAGGCGTCCTGCATGGTACCGATCGGAGCAAGGCGCCTGGGGCTGGCCGCGTACGGTCACTGGGAGCGAGCTGCAAACCCAACACGCCAGGCCGATCCAATCGGAGGTATCGCGGAATGTACGTGCCCATCTGCTTCCACCTGCGTGAGCGTCGATCAGATGAGAGTGTCAGCAGCTGAGCGAATCCTACTGACCAGAAACGTTGGCTAGCGGGTTCTCCTTGACGGTTCCCCGCCGTGGGTAATCAGCCGACTTCTAAGTTATCCCCAAATGTTATCCACAGTGATATCCACAGGCATATCCACCGGCCAACAAATCGATGGATGCGGCGTCGGGGAGTCTTCATTCCGTTGAGCGGTGGCCGCCAAATCGGAAGCAATCCCGCGACCTAGAACGCGGAGGAGGGGACACTCATATGGAACTCGAGATATGGCACAAAATCCAACTATTCACGGCTCTTTCCGAGTAAAAGGAGCACTGTGCAGGGGCCTAGCAATGTTTCACGTGAAACGGAGTCATAGACGCACTCTGATGTGGAGGCAGGCTAGTGGTTTCCTGGTGCACTGGCGTGCCACGAATCTCTTTGTGAGGCTCACCACCAAACAATCTATCCACAAAGTTATCCACAGCACTATCCACCGTCGGATCCACACACAGCGGGCCCGGAGGCGGGTTTGCTTCAAGTGCTTTTGTGGAGAGTTTCTCTTGCCGCCTGAGGACCGGGTGTCACGGGACTCACAATCAATCTGGCGACGGGCGTGCCCTTTCGCCAGAACAGTGGCTGTCCGTATCTCTGGGCAGCGTCCATCTCGCGACTTGACTGAGGTACGCGCGATGGGACTCCGCAGGCCCTCGGGGCCCACCTGCTCAGGCAGTCCACTCTGCCACCTGCTGCCGCAGATCCAGTCGACTGTCCTCACCATCAATTTCATTCCATTGCCAGTCAATCCGATTCTGGACTTGTTCCTGCTAATGCCCGGAATGCGCCGTACGGGGGAGGCGCAGTTCCGGGCTGTCCCGGAGAAACCGTTGGGCGAGCTACTTCGACTAGGTCGTGACTGCCGGAGATGTTCCAGGACGCGTCGTTGATGTTGCTGCCGGATGCAGAGGTCGGCGACCCCATGGGGCAGGCCCAGGCATCGACATGCATTCCTGAGGTTGGTGCGTGCTGAGCCGTACCGGTGATTTGATTCTCCCGATGAATGCCAACGCTGCAGAACAAGATTCGACGGCCGCCAAATGGGGCGAGACACAACATGCATACCTTCTGCTGGTTTGGCTGGCGGTGTTACGGATCCACATGCACAGACCGCACCACGACGCAGCCCGTCATCTGTGTGCTAGCCCAGGTCAAGGCGCGACGCTCCCCGCCGTCCTCGCAGGGGACATGGGCTGCTCGGGTGTGTTCCGGTGGACCCCTGCGCCTACCAATGGATCACGAGCACGAGGGGTGGCCCGAGGACAGCCTTGACCACGCCGACCTCCGGTTATCCCCCTTCACTGGGCGCTGGCCCTTAGGAGCGCCCTGCCATGGCTCTCCTGCGTCGTGGAAGGCGTCCAGCTACGCCACATCGTATGTGGTCTGCCGTGAGCACCCGTCACCGCCCACGGGACTGGGAGCAGACTCCTAAAGGCGAAGTGTAAGGACTCGCAGGCAATGTGCCGTGAACCCCACGTAGTCCGTTCCGCTAGTTGCCCGTCGGGTCGCTATTGGAGTGTTTCGGGGATGGAGCGGCAGCACGTGGGAATCTATCCGTACGCTGGCACCCTCATGTTGGTCGGGGCATAGGGACAGCCAGCACAAGCGGATAGTCCGGCCACGGCACAGTCGGGTCGACCCGATGTTTCACGTGAAACCATTTGAACTACTGCCGGCGCCGGCCGGGCTCGCTCAGCCATCAATGCGGGAGTAGCCCTGCCCGGCAGTGGCCGCAGACAAAGGTAAGAGTGTCTCTGTTCAGCGGAGACTGGGGGCAGGCATCTCGGACGCTGATAGGCGTGAGCCCATGCCACCGCATCCACCCGATGGAGACCAGGCGACGACGGCAGGATTAATCGCTGGACTCAACATCGACTATTCGCGGCCTAGGCACAACAAGCCGCGACCACCATGTCCTGAGCTACCGCCATAGTTTCGCACGAGGCCTACCGTTGTTTCACGTGAAACGACAGGTGGGGCGTCGCATTCTCCAGTCGAATCTGACTCTGCCGGATTCCTTTGCGGAGGCGATCCAACCAAGCCGCAAGGCCGGGGGAGACGTCCGCTCTGGGGGTATCCCTCATACGCGGCCCGTTAGCCAGGCAACGAATCAGGCAGCTAGATAGGCAGCTAGACAGTCGGAGGCTCAGACCACTCACCCGCACGGACAGCACGGAGACCGCCTATGACATTCGAGCAGACTGGATTCAGAGGGCACAAACACGGCATTCTCCCCGCTGAGCGGGCCAGGCGCCAGAACTAGCCGAGAAGAATACCCGGCAAAATGGACGCATCCTTCAACTACTCCGGTGCACCAAGGTGTCCCGCCGCAAAGATAAATGAGTCTATTCGGGGTTTCCAGGGCTCCTACATACTCCACCTACCGTTAGTCTCCAGAGAGATGGCAGCCCTGACCACCTGCATCTCGGCCTGCGCACACCTCCAGTGGGTCAGCAATCCGGACTTCGCCGATCTCCACCGCTGCAGCGGAATCACAACCAATGACACGAGTCGTTGGGATATTCCACGGCCGCGGACAGTGCAAAACCAACGCTCCACCGACCCTACGATCGATCATGCCCTGGTGATATCCACGCGAACCGGAGGCGCAGGATGCAAGGCGGATCCTACTATTGACGTGGTCGCAACCGGAATCGCCTCAGGGAAATGCAGGAGCGGAATGGATCGAGACGCAAAAAAGGGCCTGTTTCACGTGAAACAGACCCTTCTCTGAACGGAGAGCGCTAGTTTTCAGATCCCGGCGCCAGGACTTCCATGATGCGGTTCAGGTCTTCAACACTGGCGAATTCAATGCTGACGCGCCCCTTGCGGACACCCAGCGAAATTTTGACGTTGGTATCCAGGCGGTCGGACAGCGAGGATGCCAGGTAGTCCAGGCGCTCGTGGCGGGCTCCCGGGCGAGGGATGTTGTTTTTCGCGGGCTTCGCAGGATCCTGGTAGAGAGTGACGGCCTCTTCGGTTGCCCGAACAGACATGCCCTCAGCCACGATCTTCTGGGCGAGGCGTTCCATGGCTGCTGCATCCGGCAGGGCCAGCAATGCACGGGCGTGGCCAGCGGAGAGAACGCTTGCCGCCACTCGACGCTGAACCAGCGGTGGAAGCTTTAGCAGTCGCAGCGTGTTCGTAACCTGGGGACGTGAACGGCCAATGCGATCCGCAAGCTGCTCGTGAGTAGTTCCGAAGTCTTCGAGCAACTGCTGGTAGGCCGCAGCCTCTTCGAGCGGATTCAGCTGGCTGCGGTGCAGGTTCTCCAGCAGTGCGTCCCTGAGGAGGTCATCATCAGTGGTGTCCCGGACGATGGCAGGGATGGTTTCCATCCCGGCCGCCTGTACCGCCCTCCAGCGACGCTCACCCATCACCAGCTCGTAGGGTTCTCCACCCTCTTCGGTTGAAGTACGCACCACAATTGGCTGGAGGACGCCAATTTCACGAACGGAGTGAATAAGCTCCGCCATGTCATCTTCATCGAAGACTGACCGGGGCTGTTTCCGGTTCGGATGGATGTCGGTGACCAAAATCTCGGCGAAGCGTACGCCGGGGACTTCCACAAGATCTACACCGTTATCCGGCTCACTGCTCTGGGTTTCGGGTGCCTCGGATACAGGCACACCAGTCACGGCTTCAACCGGCGCGGGCGCAGCCTCTGCCGCCGGTGCATCTGCACGGCTCTTTGCCGGAGCTTTAGCCGGAGCCTTCGCGGCCGGCTTGTCTGCGGCCTTGACGGGCGGCTTCGCGGGGGAGGCCGTCCTTGGCCCAGCTGTCTTCTTCGTTACCGGTGCGTCGTTGGCCTGAGCCGGCGCAGCCGGGTCGGAAGCAACCGACCCGGAAGATGCGGAGCTTGTGGAAGCATCCGAAGCCAGCCCACCATTCCCTGAGGTGTCGTCGGAAGAAGCGACTTTCTTACGGCCTTCCGGAAAGAAGAGATCCACGGGCCGCGACACAGCGCTGCCATTGCCCGACGCACTACCGGCGGAACTTGGAATGAGTGCGCCAAGACCGCGGCCTAGGCCACGTCGCTTTTCGCTCATGGATAAATCCCTCCGATGGAAGAGTCAGAACTTGCCGGACTCCGGTTGTTGCACTTCTTGAAGATTCTAGCGTTCAGCGATTTCGGCTGCGGCTTCCAGGTAAGACAGGGCTCCACTGGAGGAAGGATCGTAGGTCATGACTGTTTGCTGGTAGCTCGGGGCTTCTGATATCCGCACCGAGCGGGGGACTACAGCACCCAGGACCTGTTCCGGGAAGTGCAGGCGAACCTCCGCTGCCACCTGGGCCGCAAGGTTGGTTCGCCCGTCATACATCGTGAGGAGAATGGTGGAGACCTCCAGATCCGCATTCAGGTGCTTCTGGATCATCTCAATGTTCTTAAGGAGCTGGCTGAGGCCTTCCAGGGCGTAGTACTCACACTGGATGGGAATCAGGACCTCACCGGCAGCGCAGAAGGCATTAACCGTGAGCAGCCCGAGGCTCGGCGGGCAGTCAATGAAGATGTAGTCGAGGCGTTCTTCACCGTTCTTCGCCCGGGTCTTGGCATAAACATCGATCGCCCTGCGGAGCCGCTGTTCACGCGCCACCAGCGAGACAAGCTCAATCTCCGCGCCGGCAAGATGAATGGTGGCAGGAGCACAGATCAGGTTGCTGACGTCCGGGCATGGGGCCACTACATCGGCGAGAGGGAAATCGTTGATCAGGACATCGTAGATGCTGTCCACATCGGCATGGTGCTCGACTCCGAGGGCCGTGGATGCGTTGCCCTGGGGATCGATATCAATGACCAGGACGTTCAGGCCCGCTGCGGCCAGGGCAGCCGCGATGTTCACCGTGGTGGTGGTCTTGCCGACTCCACCCTTTTGGTTGGATACCGTGAAGATACGCGTCTTCTCCGGCTTGGGAAGTTTACGGCCAACCAGCCGTTCGCGGCGCCGGGTCTCGTGCGCGAGCTCCCTGGCGATAGGACTGGAGTCATCCATGGTGTCCATGACGTTGATCCTGCCACCAGTTGTTGTTTCACGTGAAACAGAGGCAAGAGTTGCCATTTCTGAAACCGGATTAGGGTGGATTTCCCCACGTCCCGGCGCGGAACCCATGCCAGCAACTGATCGTGCTGACCCCAAAGACACAAACGGGGGTATCCGCTGTGTGGAGGCTTCGCTACTGGTCACTGGGACACACTCTCTCTCATTCGGCTTTTGCTGCCGTTGTCTAGCCTAACCGCTTCACCCTGCAGACCAAGGCTACCGGGCCCGGGACTAGGAGATCTTTCGGGACTTGTTGACGACGATCCGGACCACCGTGGTGGGTTCCTCCAAGAGGCTTTCACCGACAGTCACTACAGAGGTCTTGACACCACCGAGCTTCCGGATGACCTTCGCTGCTTTTTCGATTTCCTCGCCTGCGCTGCGTCCCTTAATGGCCACAACCTCGCCCTTGCCGGCGAGCAAGGGGATGGTCAGGCCGGCGAGGTTGCTCAGCGCGGAAACAGCCCGGGCAGTCACAACATCAGCGTTAACCATGCCGACTGCGAGTTCAGCGCGGGTCCGCATCACCGTGACGTTAGTCAGGCCTAGGTCGTCCACCACTTCCTGAAGCCAGATCACCCGGCGTTCCAGTGGTTCGATCAGTGTCAGTTCAAGGTCAGGCCGCGCGATGGCGAGGCAGAGTCCGGGAAGTCCGGCTCCGCTTCCGACGTCGGCGACGTGGCTGCCGTGCGCGATCTCGCTTTCGATGACGGCACAGTTGAGCACGTGCCGGCTCCACAACCGCGGGATCTCTCGCGGCCCGATCAGCCCACGCTCCGTTCCGGAAGTGGCCAGGTGCTCGACGTAACGTTTCGCCAGGTCCAGGCGGTCACCGAAAATCTTCTCGGCCGCCAGCAATTCTGCTGCCGTGATGTCAACCATGATTAGCGGTTCAGCATTCTCTAGTCTGCGGATACAACGATGTGACGCCCGGCGCCTTCGCCTTCGGACTCGCTGACGAGTCCAAGGTCAGCGACGGCATCGTGAACAATTTTGCGTTCGTAGGCGCTCATCGGCTCCAGTGCCACGGATTTGCCGGACTCCTTGACCGAAGCTGCCGCATCCTCGGCGATCTTCTGCAGGTGGCCGGCGCGCTCCTGGCGGTAGCCGTTGATGTCCAGCACCAGGCGTGAGCGGTTCTCCGTTGCGGAGAGGACAGCGAGCCGGGTCAGTTCCTGCAGGGCTTCCAGGACTTCGCCGTCTTCGCCGACGAGGCTGTCGAGGCTGTCGGTTTCTTCCTCGGCAACGATGGAAATATAGGTACGGCCGTTCCGGACTTCGATGTCGATGTCGCCGTCGATATCCGCAATATCCAGCAGCTCTTCCAGGTAATCGGCAGCAACGTCGCCTTCCTCTTCGAGTCGGCTGGCAGCGGATCCCGTGGGGGAAGCATCGGCGTCGGTCGCTAATTCGTCCTGATCGTCAATGATCTCGTCGGAAAGGGCGTGTTCGGTGCTCTCGGCAGACATTACTTCTTCTTCCTGTTCTTACGCTGTGGCTGGACGCGCTGTCCCTTTTGCTCGAGGATCGCAGCTGCTGCAGCTGCCTCTGCTTCGGCGTCGGCCTTCTTCCCGCTCAGAATGGGCAGGACCGGCAGGCCCTTGGCCGCACGGCGTTCGGCGAGTGCCTTGGCGGCTGGGGATCCCGGCGTCGGCATGCGGCGGATGACGAAGAACTGCTGTGCCATGGTCCAAAGGTTGGTGGTGGTCCAGTAGATGAGGACACCGATGGGGAAGTTGATGCCACCCACACCGAACACGACGGGGAGGATGTAGAGCATCATCTTCTGCTGGCGCATGAACGGGCTGGCCATAGCCTCTTCAGACATGTTCTTGGCCATGATCTGCTTCTGCGTGATGAACTGAGAGGCAGTCATGGCCAGAATCATAACGATGCTCAGGACTACCACGGAGACATTGGTGGAACCGCCGTGCAACAGGGCGGAGGACAACGGAGCTCCAAAAATACTGGACTCGTCGAACTGGATGACCTGTTCCTGGCTCATGGCACCGATGCCTTTGCCTTGCGTCTTCGCAGAGCTGATACCTGAAAGCACCTGGAACAGCGCGAAGAAGAACGGCATCTGGATCAGCATGGGCAGACAGGCCGAGAACGGGTTGGTCCCGTGCTTCTTGTACATGGCCATCTGTTCCTGCGCCATGGCCTGGCGGGAGAGCTGATCGGTCTTGCCCTTGTACTTGTCCTGGAGCTTCTTCAGGTCAGGCTGCAGGAGCTGCATGCCGCGCTGAGCCTTGATCTGCTTGACGAACACGGGGATCAGGGCAGCACGGATGACCAGCACCAGTCCGATGATGGACAGCGTCCAGGTCCAGCCGTTGGCCGCTGGCAGCCCGATGATGGTCAGGCCCTCATGGAAGCCCACCATAATGATGGAAACCAGCCACTTGAACGGAAACATGATTGTTTCAAAGAAGTCCATACGATATCCCTATTCGTCAGGCCGCAAGGCGGCCTTCTCCATCAGTCTGAGCAGCCAGGTACTTGTCCGGGTTGTTCAGCACAACAATTGTGGGGGTCCGGTGTTCGGGCCAGTGGCGGTGGCCGGCGGGGACATGGTCCACACCACCGGCATTCCACGGATGGCAGCGCACAAGGCGGCGGGCCGCAAGCCAGCTGCCCTTCACTGCCCCATGGACAGTAATCGCCTCGAGGGCGTACGCCGAGCAGGAAGGAAAGAAACGGCACACCTGGCCGTACAAGGGGGAAATCACCTTGCGGTAGGCCATGAGCAGCAAGATAAGAATGTTTCTGGGCAGGTTCCAAAGGAAGGTGCCCACAACGGCAGCAACAGGCTGAAGGTAGTGGACGACGGCGGCAGTTACCTTACGCACGCGGTGTCCCCTCCTGTGTTGTACCGGTTGAACCGTTTACAGCAGCCCGCGGAAGGCGGCTGCCCAACCGGCCCATAGTTGTTTCCAGTGCGGCGTTGTAATCCGCCAGCAGTTGATCCCAGCTGGCGACAGCGGACGCAGGCAGGGCCCGGACCACTATGGCGAACCCGGTACCGTACTCGCGCAGCGAGGCAGCACCGGCTTCTCTCAGTCTTCTCTTAACGAGATTCCTGACCACAGCGTTCCCGACACCTTTGGAAACGATGAACCCGATCCGGCTGGGTTCGTCGGCATCAATAGCTGCCGCATATAACACTACGTTCCGGCGTCCATTGCGGACACCGGAACGTACGGTTATTGAAAAATCGGTTGCAGTTCTCAAACGGTTACGGGTGGCCAGCACCTTAAACTCGCAAAGAAAAGTTTACCGACGAGTCAGTTATCTAGGCCGACAGTTCGGTGCGGCCCTTGCCACGACGGGCTGCCAGGATGGCACGGCCGGCACGGGTACGCATACGAAGGCGGAAGCCGTGCTTCTTGGCTCGACGGCGGTTATTCGGCTGAAAAGTCCGCTTGCTCACGTTAGTTACTCCAGTGGATCAAAGGTGCGCCCACCCGATCAGTAAAAGGGGAAGAACTGGCCGACGCTAAGTTTTGTATGTGCATACTTCCCCCGGCTGCTCAAACGCGGTGCGTCAGAGAGGTTCAGAAGAGGTCAAAAAGCGTACACAAAGGACTTCACAACGTTAGGGCAAAATGCCTGCCAGAGTCAAACCGGGGTACCCCTGGGTCCCGGGTCCAGGCTGTGGTTAACCTGGCCCCACAGCCTGTGGATGAAGTGGCTCACAGGGCCTGTTTTCGAACCACAACCGTGTAATTATCCACAAGCTACTTCCCAGCTATCTTCTGGCCTTTTGTTCCCCTAGAGTGGCTCAGTAGCCGATTATCCACGGACTGTGCATAACCCTGTGGATGAAGCTGAACCAGCATCCTGGTTCGGGACTTGGGGCTGCACGTAATGCAGGCACGCAAGTTTTGAGGAACTGATTGATGACAGTAGACGAAGCCAACCACGCCAATACTGTCGGAAGTTCCTGGCGCCGGGTTGTGAGCCTGCTCGAGCAGGACGACCGCGTATCACCACGGCAGCGGGGCTTTGTCATTCTGGCGCAGGCGCAAGGCCTGATCGGATCCACACTCCTGGTGGCAGTCCCCAACGAACTGACCCGTGAGGTCCTCCAGACCCAGGTCAAGGACGCCTTGGACGACGCCCTGCACAACGTTTTTTCCGAGGACATCCGCTGCGCAATCGACGTGGACACCGACCTGGTGCCGATCCACAAAGAGCCGGAACCCGTCGTCGAACCTTCCTACTCACCAGATCAGCTGATCGAGCAGAAGCCGCAGCCGATGCTGCCGAGCACTTCGCACGAATTCGGCCGGCTGAATCCCAAGTACGTCTTCGATACCTTCGTGATCGGCTCGTCCAACCGCTTTGCCCATGCAGCGGCCGTGGCGGTAGCCGAAGCGCCCGCCAAGGCCTATAACCCGCTGTTCATCTACGGTGACTCCGGACTGGGCAAGACCCACCTTCTGCACGCGATCGGCCACTATGCCCGCCGCCTCTACAGCGGAATCCGGGTCCGGTACGTGAACTCCGAAGAATTCACCAACGACTTCATCAACTCCATCCGCGATGACGAAGGCGCCAGCTTCAAGACCACGTACCGCAACGTGGACGTGCTGCTGATCGACGACATCCAGTTCCTGGCCGGCAAGGACCGGACCCTGGAGGAGTTCTTCCACACGTTCAACTCGCTGCACAACAACAACAAACAGGTGGTCATCACGTCGGATCTGCCGCCCAAGCAGCTGGCAGGTTTCGAGGACCGGATGAAGTCCCGCTTCGAGTGGGGCCTCCTCACCGACATCCAGCCACCGGAACTCGAGACCCGGATCGCCATCCTGCGGAAGAAGGCCCTGAGCGAAGGCCTCTCTGCCCCGGACGACGCCCTGGAGTACATCGCCTCCAAGATCTCCAGCAATATCCGCGAACTCGAAGGCGCACTGATCCGGGTCACGGCATTCGCCAGCCTGAACCGCCAACCGGTCGATGTGGCGTTGGCGGAGATGGTCCTGAAGGACCTCATCACCGACGACGGTGCCCAGGAAATCACATCGAGCCAGATCCTGAGCCAGACGGCCGAGTATTTCAAGCTCAGCATGGAAGAACTCTGCAGCAAGTCGCGGACACGCACGCTGGTCACCGCTCGGCAGATCGCCATGTACCTGTGCCGCGAACTCACGGACATGTCCCTGCCGAAGATCGGCCAGGAACTCGGCGGCCGCGACCACACCACGGTGATCCACGCAGACCGCAAGATCCGTGAGCTGATGGCGGAGCGTCGTGTGATCTACAACCAGGTCACGGAACTCACCAACAGGATCAAGCAGCAGCAGCGCAACTCCTGAGCCGGCGCCTCTATACCTTATTAACAGGTGCATGTGGATAACCCTGTGGATAGTTAAGGGGACAACCGCGCTTAATGGGCTTAAAACCCTTAAGGCGCCTGTGGATCAGCGAAAAGCCAAAAATTGTTATCCCCATCCACAGCCTGTTTAAAACCTGTGTCACCCACAATCCATGAACAGGTCTTAACCGCGGGATCCTGCGGCCGGAGCGAGTTATCCACAGTATCCACAGCAGTTATTAACACTACTAATCCCAAGAAATTGATTTCCCTCAAATAACAATCTCGATCCGCACCCCGAACCGGGCCAGGCCCAAGGGCCTCAGGACCCCAGGCGCCCAGCCCGGGGATGGGTTAATCAGCAGTCTTCCGGCTAAGCTGTCAGCAGCGCTCCCATCCTCGGGATTCTTTGTGGTTCAGCAATCGAAGAACCATGCAGGTTCCGTTGTTGGGGCGCCACTACTTTTGGGCTCCCTGTGGGAGTTTCCGGTTCAAACAAGGCAGCAGCAATGAAAGGCGGCACCCTTCCGTGAAGTTCAGAGTCGAACGGGACGTCCTGGCAGAAGCCGTCACCTGGACAGCCCGGTCGTTGTCTCCGCGGCCGCCGGTTCCCGTGCTGTCCGGCCTGCTCCTGAAGGCTGAAGCCGGCACGGTCAGCCTCTCGAGCTTTGACTACGAGACCTCCGCCCGGTTGGAAATCCCTGCGGACATCACCGCCGAGGGAACCATCCTCGTTTCCGGCCGCCTCCTCGCGGACATTTGCCGAAGCCTCCCTTCCGCTCCCGTGGTTGTAGAGACCGACGGCAACAAAGTCACACTGACCTGCCGCCGCAGCAGCTTCCACCTGGCCACCATGCCCGAGGCTGAATACCCGCCCCTGCCTGCCTTGCCCGCCATCAGCGGTACCGTCCCGGGTGACGCCTTCGCCCAGGCCGTGTCCCAGGTCATCATCGCGGCCAGCAAGGATGACACCCTCCCCATCCTCACCGGCGTCCGCATGGAGATCGAGGACGATCTCATCACCCTCCTGGCCACTGACCGCTACCGTCTTGCCATGCGCGAAGTGCCGTGGAAACCCACCACACCGGGTATTTCCACCAGTGCCCTTGTCAAGGCAAAAACCCTGAACGAGGTGGCCAAGACCCTCGGCAACAGCGGCGACATCAACCTTGCCCTTGCTGACGACGACAGCCGCCTGATCGGTTTCGAAAGTGGCGGCCGCACCACCACGTCTCTGCTCGTCGACGGTGATTACCCCAAGATCCGCTCGCTTTTCCCGGATTCCACGCCCATCCACGCAACCGTCCAGACGCAGGAACTTGTGGAAGCCGTGCGCCGAGTGTCGCTGGTGGCCGAACGGAACACACCGGTTCGCCTCGCCTTCACCCAAGGACTGCTGCACCTGGATGCCGGCACCGGCGAAGATGCCCAGGCATCTGAAGAGCTCGAAGCCCAGCTCTCCGGTGAAGACATCACTGTCGCCTTCAACCCGCACTACCTGGTGGAGGGCCTGGCCGTCATTGAAACGAAGTACGTCAGGTTCTCCTTCACCACCGCGCCGAAGCCCGCGATGATCACAGCCCAGGCAGACGCTGACGGTGAGGACCAGGACGACTACCGTTACCTGGTCATGCCGGTCCGCCTACCCAACTAGTCCCCACCGCCCCCCTCGCCTCGCAAGCTCGGCCAGGGAACCCTGGCGGCGTGGGCCCCAAAACGACAGCAGCCAACCCCGCGCAGAAAAGAGACTCCCGTGCACATTGGACTGATCGGCCTTGGCAAGATGGGCTTCAACATGCGCGAACGTCTGCGCAAGGGCGGCATCGAGGTCACGGGTTTTGACCGCAACCCGGAGGTCACGGATGTTTCCTCTGTCGATGAGCTGATTGCGGCCCTTCCGGCCCCGCGGCTCATCTGGGTCATGGTCCCGTCAGGCGGCATCACCGATGCCGTCATCACCGAACTCGGGGACAAGCTCGACGCCGGCGACCTGGTCATCGACGGCGGTAACTCCCGCTTCACCGAAGACCAGAAACATGGTGCCGCGCTGGCTGAGAAGGGCATCCGTTTCGCCGACTGCGGTGTTTCCGGCGGAGTGTGGGGCCTCAAAAACGGGTACGGACTCATGGCCGGTGGCGCGGCCGCTGACATAGAGCGGGCACTGCCGGTTTTTGATGTACTGCGCCCCGAAGGCGAGCGGGCGGACAGCTTTGTCCATGTCGGCGGAATCGGTGCCGGACACTACGCCAAGATGGTCCACAACGGCATTGAGTACGGCCTGATGCAGGCCTATGCCGAAGGCTACGAACTGCTGGCCGCCAAGGACATTGTTGATGATCTGCCCGGTACGTTCCGCGCGTGGCAGAAGGGCACCGTGGTCCGGTCCTGGCTGCTGGACCTGATGGTGAAGGCGCTGGACGAGGACCCGGGACTGGAATCCATTGATGATTACGTCGAGGACTCTGGTGAGGGCCGCTGGACCGTTGAGGAAGCCATCGCCAACGCTGTTCCGGCACCGGCCATCACGGCTGCACTTTTCGCGCGCTTTTCTTCCCGCGAAGAAAACTCGCCGGCAATGAAGATGGTTTCCGCGTTGCGTCACCAGTTCGGCGGGCATGCCACCCGCCCCGCCAAGTAACATCCACCCCGGGACCCGCCGGTTCCGAGAATTGTCGAACACCGCGTGTACCTAGAACACCTTTCGCTCACTGACTTCCGCAGCTATGCCCAGGTTGACCTTCCCCTCGAACCGGGTGTCACCGTGCTCGTCGGGTCAAACGGCATCGGCAAAACCAACCTCATGGAGGCCATCGGGTACCTGGCCACGCTCAGCTCGCACCGGGTCAGTTCCGATGCCCCGCTGCTGCGGTTCGGCGCGGACCGGGCACTGGTCCGCGCCCGCCTTGTCCGGGGCGAACAGACCACGGTCCTGGAACTTGAGATCAATGCCAGCCGCGCCAACCGGGGCCGCATCAACCGCAGCAATCCCGTCCGGGCCAGGGACCTCCTCGGAATCTGCCAAACCGTGATTTTCGCCCCGGAGGACCTGGCCCTGGTCAAGGGAGATCCGTCCAACCGGCGCCGGTTCCTCGACGAGCTGCTGGTCAGCCTTATGCCCCGACATTCGGCGACGCGAACGGACTATGACCGTGTCCTGAAGCAGCGCAACGCCCTGCTCAAATCTGCCCGTGCCGGAAAGTTCACTGCCGGACATGAGGCCACCCTCGATGTCTGGGACCAACACATGGCCCGGGCGGGCGCCGAGTTGCTGCACGCACGGCTGGAACTGGTTGAACTGCTGCGCCCGCACCTGACCAAGGCGTATGCCCAGCTCACTGATGGCTCCAAGGAAGCCAACGCCGTCTATCGTTCCACACTGCAAAATCTGATGGACGACGACGGCGGCGCAGCACCGGGTACCGGCGGCAGTTTGATGGTGGACGGGTCCGCCGCTTCCGAAGATTTGCGGGACCTCACAGTTGAGGACCTCACCGGACGATATGTCCAGGCCTTTGCAGCTTCCCGCCGCAAGGAACTTGAACGCGGAATCTCCTTGGTTGGGCCGCACCGGGATGAACTGGAACTGATTCTGGGCGAAGCGCCTGCCAAGGGATATGCCTCGCACGGCGAGACCTGGTCCATGTGCCTGTCCCTCCGGCTCGCCTCGTACTACGTTATGCTCGACGACGCCAGGACCGGCGGCTCTGCCCCGATCCTCATACTCGACGACGTTTTCGCCGAGCTGGATGTGGGGCGCCGGCGTAAACTGGCGGCAATAGTCTCCGGCGCGGAACAGGTCCTGGTGACCGCCGCCGTCGACGCCGATATCCCGGAGGAGCTCTCCGGCCGGCGGGTGAAGGTCATTCCGGGAGGAATCGATGAATAAGGATGAAAAGGGCGGGCTGCAGCCCGGCCGGGATCCTGACAACATCGATGCGCCCCAGGCTGCGCTGAACCGCATGCGAGAGGCCGCGGCAGCGCGTGGTGAAATTCGCCGCAAGGCACCCCCGAAGGCCGGCGCTGCCAAAACAAAGGGTGGAATCCAGGACACGCGTGGCTTCCGTCAGTTCCACTCCACCGGCCGGGATCCGCTTGGACTCGGCAAAGTGGTGGGACGCCTCGTGGCCGAACGTGGCTGGAGCTCGCCGGTAGCGGTGGGGTCGGTCATGGCGGAGTGGACCACGCTGGTTGGCCCGGAAATTTCGGCGCACTGCACCCCGGAGAGCTTCACCGATACCACCCTTCACGTGCGCTGCGATTCGACGGCCTGGTCCACGCAGCTGCGGCTGTTGAGTAACAGCCTGCTGGAGAAATTCCGCACGGAACTGGGCGAGGGTGTGGTCACCAGCATCCAGGTGCTCGGACCGTCGGCACCCAGCTGGCGCAAGGGCGGACGTACCGTCAACGGCCGCGGTCCGCGGGATACCTACGGCTAGCAACCGTCGTCGGCTCTTGAATATTCCTCCGGCGGCGTGTAGGGCGGTCTAACGCCCGTGGGGCGTATAGGCACCCGGAGACGGGACCTCGAGGGCTCCCAAGGCGGGGTCAACGGCCTCGCACAGGCATGTCCGGGTCCCGCGACGCCCGCCGGAATGCGGGTTTGCGGCCCATTTCACGATAGAATCACAGCAGATAACTGGGCGCCGGTGAAACGTTGACTGAGTCCGTTTTCCGCACGCTCTCCGCAGGCGGACTTCGGTCCCGCACGTCGACGTATCCGTCGGCGCCATCAGCTTGTGCCTGTTGGCGGATGCTTTCCCATGGAATGCCGCCGCCGGCCATCATCGAAAAAGAGGAGTCGACAGCACCTGTGGCTAACGACAATACAGATACCCAGGCAGTGGAACGCGCAGCGGAGGACGTACCTACCCCCGATACGCCGGCGGAGGCCGTGACACCCCGGGAATACGGTGCAAGCGACATCACCGTACTTGAGGGCCTCGAAGCCGTCCGGAAACGCCCGGGCATGTACATCGGCTCCACTGGCCCGCGCGGCCTGCACCACCTGGTCTATGAGGTGGTGGACAACTCTGTTGATGAGGCGCTGGCCGGGTACTGCACGCACATCGAAATAGTCCTGCAGGCCGACGGCGGCGTCAAAGTTGTCGATGATGGCCGCGGTATCCCGGTGGACATGCATCCCACCGAGCACAAGCCCACTGTTGAAGTTGTTATGACCATCCTGCACGCCGGCGGCAAGTTCGGCGGCGGCGGTTATGCAGTTTCGGGCGGCCTCCACGGCGTGGGTATTTCCGTAGTGAACGCGCTCTCCAGCAGGGTGGACACTGAAGTCCGGCGGCAGGGCAACGTCTGGCGGATGTCCTTCGCTGACGGCGGCAAGCCCCAAGGCGGGCTGGTCAAGGGCGAAGAGAGTGCCACCACCGGCACCACCCAGACCTTTTACCCGGACGCCGGAATCTTCGAATCCACGGAATTTGATTTCGAGACGCTCCGCGCCCGCTTCCAGCAGATGGCCTTCCTGAACAAGGGCCTGCGGATCACCCTCACGGACGAGCGCACCGCAGCGTCGCACGCGGATGCCAATGAGGACCTTGACCTTGACGCTGTGGTCACCGAAGGTGAAGTTTCCGCTGAGCACCGCACCGTGGTGTACCAGTACGACGACGGCCTGCTGGACTACGTGAAGCACCTGAACTCGGGCAAAAAGGTTGATGTTGTCCACGAGGACGTCATTTCCTTCGAAACCGAGGATACGGAACGGCATATCGCGCTGGAAATGGCGATGCAGTGGACCAACGCGTATTCCGAAAGCGTCCACACCTACGCCAACACCATCAACACCCACGAAGGCGGCACCCACGAAGAGGGCTTCCGCGCCGCGATGACCTCCCTCATCAACCGCTACGCGCGGGAGAAGAGCATCATCAAGGAAAAGGATGACAACCTCACCGGTGACGATATCCGTGAAGGCCTCACCGCGGTCATCTCCGTGAAGCTGGCCGAGCCGCAGTTCGAGGGCCAGACCAAGACCAAGCTCGGCAACTCCGAGGTCAAGGGCTTCGTCCAGCGCGTTGTCACCGACGGCCTGGGCGACTGGCTGGAACGCAACCCCGGCCCCGCCCGCGATGTGATCCGCAAGGCCATTTCCGCGGCCCAGGCGCGGATGGCTGCCCGGAAGGCGCGTGACAATGCGCGCCGCAAGAGCCCGCTGGAATCCTTCGGTATGCCCGGCAAGCTGTCCGACTGTTCCTCAAAGGATCCCGCCCGCTGCGAGGTGTACATCGTGGAGGGCGACTCCGCCGGTGGTTCCGCCAAGCGCGGCCGCAACCCTGAGACCCAGGCCATCCTGCCGCTACGCGGCAAGATCCTGAACGTGGAGCGGGCCCGGCTCGACAAGGCCCTGGGCAACACCGAGGTCCAGTCCATGATCACTGCGTTCGGCACCGGCATCGGCGAGGACTTCGACCTCAGCAAACTCCGGTACCACAAGATCGTGCTGATGGCCGATGCTGACGTTGATGGCCAGCACATCACCACGCTTCTCATGACGCTGCTGTTCCGCTACATGCGCCCGCTGATCGAAAACGGCTACGTGTACCTGGCGCAGCCACCGTTGTACCGGATCAAGTGGTCCAACGCGCCGCACGACTACGTGTTCAGCGACAAGCAGCGCGATGCCAAGCTCCTGGCCGGGCAGGCCGCCGGCCGCCGTATACCGAAAGACAACGGCATTCAGCGCTATAAGGGTTTGGGTGAGATGGACTACACCGAGCTGTGGGACACCACCATGGACCCGGACCACCGGACCCTCCTGCAGGTCACCATGGACGATGCCCTGGCGGCGGACCAGACCTTCTCCACCCTGATGGGCGAAGACGTGGAGTCCCGCCGAAACTTCATCCAGCAGAACGCCAAGGACGTCAGGTTCCTGGATATCTAACCGGTTTACCGAGTAGATATTCCACAACCGACATATACCTGAAACGGAAAATATAAACGATGAGTGACGAGACACCCGAGAACCCGGCGGAATCCGCGGATCTTCCGGAAACCGTTCTTGAAGGCGACGTGCTGGTTGACCGTGTGGAGCAGGTGGACCTGCAGACGGAAATGCAGCGCTCCTACCTGGACTACGCCATGGCCGTTATTGTGGGCCGTGCCCTGCCCGACGTGCGCGATGGCCTCAAGCCCGTGCACCGCCGCGTGCTGTACGCGATGTTCGACGGCGGCTACCGGCCGGAACGGTCATTCAACAAATGCGCCCGTGTGGTGGGCGAGGTCATGGGTCAGTACCACCCCCACGGCGACACCGCGATCTACGATGCGCTGGTCCGCCTGATCCAGGACTGGACTATGCGCTACCCGCTGGCCCTGGGCCAGGGCAACTTCGGTTCGCCAGGCAATGACGGTGCGGCCGCCCCGCGGTACACCGAAACGAAAATGTCCCAGCTGGCCATGGAAATGGTTCGCGACATCGACGAGGAAACCGTCGACTTCCAGGACAACTACGACGGCAAGAACCAGGAACCCACCATCCTGCCGGCGCGTTTCCCCAACCTGCTGGTCAACGGTTCCTCCGGCATTGCCGTGGGCATGGCCACCAACATTCCGCCGCACAACCTCCGCGAGGTAGCTGACGGCGTCCAGTGGTACCTGGCCAATCCGACGGCCAGCCGCGAGGAACTGCTTGAGGAGCTGCTGCTCCGTATCAAGGGACCCGATTTCCCCACCGGTGCGACCATTCTCGGCCACAAGGGCATTGAGGACGCGTACCGGACGGGCCGCGGTTCCGTCACCATGCGCGCCGTGGTCAACGTTGAAGAACTCCAGGGCCGCACGTGCCTGGTTGTCACCGAACTGCCCTACCAGGCCAACCCGGACAACCTCGCCATCAAGATTGCCGAGCTGGTCAAGGACGGGAAGATTTCCGGCATCGCGGACCTCCGCGACGAGACCTCCGGCCGCACCGGCCAGCGGCTGGTCATTGTGCTCAAGCGCGACGCCGTGGCCAAGGTGGTGCTGAACAACCTCTACAAGCACACCGAACTGCAGAGCAACTTCTCCGCCAACATGCTGGCCATCGTGGATGGGGTTCCGCGCACGCTGAGCCTGGACGCCTTCATCCGCCACTGGGTCACACACCAGCTGGACGTTATTGCACGCCGCACCCGCTACCGCCTGCGCAAGGCCGAAGAAGAGGCGCACATCCTGCGTGCCCTCCTGAAGGCCCTGGACGCGCTGGACGAAGTCATTGCGCTCATCCGTGCGTCCAACACCACCGAAGCCGCGCGCGACGGACTGATGCAGCTGCTGGACATCGATGAACTGCAGGCCCGGGCCATCCTGGACATGCAGCTGCGCCGCCTGGCAGCCCTGGAACGCCAGAAGATCCAGGACCGCCATTCCGAACTCGAGGCCCTGATCGCCGAGTACAACTCGATCCTCGCCTCCGAGGAACGCCAGCGCGAAATCATCAGCACCGAGCTGGGCGAGATCGTGGCCAAGCACGGAGATGACCGCCGGACCAGGATCCTGATGGGCTTCGACGGTGACATGTCCATGGAGGACCTGATCCCCGAAGAGGAAATGGTTGTGACCATCACCCGCGGCGGTTACGTTAAGCGCACCCGCAGCGACAACTACCGGTCACAGCAGCGCGGCGGCAAGGGCATCAAGGGGGCTCAGCTCCGCGGCGACGACGTAGTGGAGCACTTCTTCGTGACCACCACCCACCACTGGCTCCTGTTCTTCACCAACCTCGGCCGGGTATACCGGGCGAAGGCCTATGAACTGGTGGAGGCCGGCCGTGACGCCAAGGGCCAGCACGTCGCCAACCTGATGGCCTTCCAGCCGGACGAGCACATCGCCCAGGTCCTGGACATCAGGGACTACCAGCAGGCTCCGTACCTGGTGCTGGCCACCAAGCGCGGCCTCGTCAAGAAGACACGGCTGGAGGACTACGACACCAACCGCTCAGCCGGCGTCATCGCGATCAACCTGCGCGATGAGGACGAACTGGTTTCGGCGCAGCTGGTCTCCGAAACGGATGACCTCATGCTGGTGTCCCGCATGGGCCAGTCCATCCGCTTCACCGCCACCGACGATGCCCTGCGTCCCATGGGCCGGGCCACGTCCGGTGTCACGGGCATGAAGTTCCGCGAGGACGACGAACTGCTGGCGGCTGACGTCGTCACAAACGGTTCCTTTGTCTTTGTGGTCACGGAGGGCGGGTACGCCAAACGCACCGCGGTGGAGGAATACCGCCTGCAGGGCCGCGGCGGCCTCGGCATCAAGGTGGGCAAGTACCAGGAGGAACGGGGCCACCTCGTGGGCGCCCTGATTGTCCAGGAAGAGGACGAAGTCCTCGTGGTCATGGAAGGCGGCAAGGTTGTCCGCTCATCAGTGACCGGCGTACCTGCCAAGGGCCGCGACACCATGGGCGTGATCTTCGCGAAGCCGGACAAGAATGATCGCATCATTGAGGTGGCCAGGAACAGCGAACGCGGCCTCGAGGGCGAAGAATCCGCGGACGATGACGTAACGTTGGCTGAAGAGGCCGGGTCCCCCGAGGGATCCGCAGGGTCAGTATCAACGGCAGAAACATCACCGGCTGTTGAGTCAGAGGACGCCTCCGGCGACGCTGAGCCGAACGAAGACTACACCGGAGGTAACGAGTGAGTAATCCCGACTCATATCCCAAACCGAGCAGCAATGTCCCCGGCGGAACACCGCCCGCGGCCGCACCACGGGTGAGCAACCCCGCCCGTCCGCAGCAGCGTCCACAGGCCCCTACCGGTGCGCCGGGGCAGCGTCCGGCCGTTCCCGGCCAGCGCCCTGCGCAGGACCGGGTGCCCGCAGGCCAGAATGGCCAGCGTACCGGGCAGGGCAGGCCTCCGGCAGAGCAGGCCAGCCAGCGCCCAGTGCAGGGCCGGCCTCCGCAGGGCCAGCCCGGCCTGGTCAAGCCTGCACCGAAGGCCAAGGTCAGGCGCGCACGGCTGCTGGTGAGCAAGGTGGATCCCTGGTCGGTCCTGAAGATGGCATTCCTCCTCTCGGTGGCGTTGGGAATCGTCACTGTCGTGGCTGCCATCGTCCTGTGGACGGTCCTGGACCTCACCGGAATTTTTGATCAGGTGGACAGCCTCCTGGGCACCCTGGCAGGCTCCGAAGGCGGCGGGTTCGAACTCAAGAAGGTCGCATCCCTGGGCCAGGTGGCTTCCTTTGCCACAATCATCGCTGTGGTGAACGTTGTCCTGCTGACGGCGTTGTCCATGCTCTCAGCGGTGCTTTACAACATCTCCGCAACGCTCGTTGGCGGCATCGGCGTCACCCTCACGGATGACTGAAAACCCATAATTTCACCGGAATTTCTCCGGCGAAATGCCTCGATTTGAGATCGGGCCGGGATGTGCTGTAAAGTCGTGTCTCGGCCCGATGAGGCATCGGGGCGTATAGCTCAGGCGGTTAGAGCGCTTCGCTGATAACGAAGAGGTCCCAGGTTCAAGTCCTGGTACGCCCACGGAACCTGTGCAGGTTCGAAGGAAGGTTTGGTTTGCTTCACGGCAGACGGGACCGGAACGGGGAGCATGTGAAGAAGTTGCTGGTACTTGCAGCTGCGATCGCAGGCGTCCTGCTCTACAGGAAAGCACAGGAATCCGAGGCCCGGAAAACAGTCTGGAGCCAGTCGACCGATAAGGTCGAATAGGCCGGATTCCCGGACCGGGAGCCTGCAAAAGGCTCCATGGTTCTAGGGTATGATTGACGGGTTGCTTCTTATGGGGGCATGGCGCAATTGGTAGCGCACCTGCTTTGCAAGCAGGGGGTTCGGGGTTCGAGTCCCCGTGCCTCCACCATAAGGAAGTCCCGGACAGCCGAAAAGCTGTCCGGGACTTTTTCGTTAAGACGGCACAGCCTTAATTCAAGGCGGCACAGTGTTAATGCAGAACAGTAGGGTTGAACGGTGAACCTCCTTCTTGCGGCCCTTGGGGTCCTGGGCGTGGCTTCGTCCGGGCCGTTGATCGCCGCAACGCTCGGTGCCACCACCGTCAGCGCCCTCGCCATCGCCTTCTGGCGCAATGCCATCGGGGCTGCAGTGATGGCCACGCCCAGCCTGGTCCGCGAGCCCCGGCAGTTCGGCCGGATCACCGGCCCCGAGTTCCGCTGGTCGCTGCTGGCCGCCGTAGCCCTGGCCCTGCACTTTGCCTGTTTCATTACGTCCCTCCAGCTCACCTCCGTGGCTGCCGCTACCGCCCTGGTCTGCCTGCAGTCCGCCTGGATCGCCGTCTTCCAGCTGTTCCGTGGCACCAGGCACCGCTGGCAGGTGCTGGCAGGGCTCGGGATCGCCTTTGGCGGCGTTGTCACCATCACCGGGTTCGACATGGGGTCCTCGCCTGACGCGCTCCTCGGCGACCTGCTGGCCGTCGCTGGCGGGGCCCTGGCCGGCCTCTACACCCTTGCCGGCGGCACGGCCCGCCAGACCATGACCACGGGAACGTACACCACGCTCTGCTATGGGATGTGTGCGGCCTTTGTGGCGGTGCTGGCGCTCTTCAGCGGCCAGCCGCTGGTGGGGTTCGACGCCGTTGGCTGGGTCGGGATCCTGGCCATCACCGTGTGTGCCCAACTGGTGGGCCACACCGCCTTCAATCACCTGCTGGCCACCATGAGCCCGCTGCTGGTGTCGATGATCATCCTGCTGGAGATTCCGGGGGCCGCCGTTCTGGCCGCGGTCTTCCTGCATGAGACGCTGCCTGCCGGCACCTACGGCGGGCTGGGGCTCATCCTGGTGGGGCTCGCCGTCGTGGTTCTGGGCCAGAGGTCAGGTTTCCGAAAACGTCGGGAAGCCTCCGGCCCGCATACGGACGAGCCGCCGTCGGGCCGACTGGCTGACCTCGGAACGGACTGAAGCCAGTCCACCGAGGCGGGACTTGGAGGCGGGACTTGGAGGCGCGCTTACTGCCCGCCGCGGCGAGCAGGCTGCGCGGTGTTGACCGTGTGGATCGCGCGCAGGAGCTTCGCCGGGAAGTAGACCGAGAAGAACACCACCATGGGTGCCTTGAGGGCCATTTTCTTGACGTTGTGCGCCTTGTACGTGCGGTCGAAGCGGGTCACGTAATACCGGTAGTCCCGCGGTGAATCCTCGAGCCGGCGGGCGGACATCCCGGACACCATCTGGGGCCAGTACTGGACTTTAAGTTCGTGGTCGGCGAGGTGCAGGGAGAGGTCGATGTCCTCGTGCATCTCGTCCTTCTCGTCACGGCAGGTTTCGTCCCGGATGGTTTCCCAGGCCGTGGCGCGCAGGGCCATGTTGGAGCCGAAGAGGAAGTGGTACTGGTGCTTGGCGAGCTTGAGCATCAGCTGGCGCATTTTGTCGTCTGCCTTGAGCCCGAACCGCCGCATTGGCATGTCGTAGTAGACCACCGGTCCGGTGGCTGCCTGGACTGACGGGTCAAGAAAAGCCTTCTGGACTTGTTCCACCCAGTCCGGCTCGACAACCGAATCCGCGTCAATGCGTCCCAGGATGTCGCCGGTGGCGTGGTTGAGGCCAAAATTCCGGGTGGGAATCAGGCCCTGGTCCCGGTCCTGGCTGAGCAGGATGATGGGACTTTCCGGATACTCCAGCTGCATTTGCGCCACGATGGCGGCGGTGCGGTCCGTGGAGAGGTTGTCCACCACGATGATCTCGTGGGCCGGCACCGACTGGTACACCGCAGCGATGAGACACTGCCGGATGACACTTTCCTCGTTGTAAGCCGGGATGACAATGGACACGCACGGCAGCTGTGCTGCGTCGTTCAAGGCATCCCCAGAGGATTTATCGGCTGACATCAGTTCAAATTTAGCACCGATCGGGATTTGTCCTGCCAGCGACTGGGTCCGGTCCGGACAAACACTGGGAAAACACTGAAGGGGCCCCGCACCAGGCGGAGCCCCTTCAGGTGGACGGCGCGGCGCCGCCGGAAGTGCTAGTTGCTGCTCTTGTCCGCGGAACCGTTCATGTTGGCCGCGATGTTCTTGATGGCGGCCTTTGCATCGGTGGACGCCTTGGCTGCCGCGTCTGCCGATTCATCGGCGACGTGTTTGGCCTTCTCGACGGCGTCGTCCGCGGTGTCCTTCGCGTCCGTTGCAGCGTCCTGTGCCTGGTCGGCCACGGCGTCAGCGGCGGAAGCCGTGGCGGCTGCAGCCTTGCTGGCTGCGTCCTCGGCCGTGTCCTTGGCGTCGTTCACGGTCGTGGCGGGAACCGGCGCCGGCGTGACCGGGGAAGGGGTCTTCCACGGGTCTTCTACCGGCTTGGAGGCCTTCCAGGCGGCGACGCCGGCGGCGACGGCCGCGGCGATGATGCCGAACACCAGCCAGCCGCGCTTCTTGGGCTTCTGGGGCTGGGCGATCTGGACGCCCACAGCCTTGCCAGCCTCGTGCGCGGCGGCCTTGAGTTGCGTACCGGCCGTCTGTGCCTGTTCCTGGAGGGAATGCACTACGCCGGAATCGGCAAGCCGCTGCGCGACAGCGTCGACGTGGGACGGCGCGCTTTCCAAGGTGCGGTGCACGGCGTCGGACGCGTGGCCGATCTGGTCCGAAAGGCGCGGCAGGTATTCCACCACCACGCGGTCCCGTGCGTTCTGGATGACGGGCGTGGCCTTGTCCAGGGCGTCATGCAGGCGCGGCGTGGCGACCTCAACGGCGTCGTGGATTTTAGGGGCGAGCTGGGCCAGCCCCTCCTGGATGCGCGGTGTCACGGTTGCGACGCCGTCGGCTAGGTTGTGGGCTGCGGTCTTAAGCCCTTCCTGGATCCTGGGAGATGCCGTATCCAGGCCATGCTGCAGGCGGGGAACTGCCCAATCCACTGCTGCTTCCACGCGGGGGGATGCCCAGTCCTTGGCGTTCTCAACTGCGCTGTTGACTGACTGTTCAAGGTCACGGGCAATACGATCCGATTTCTTCACAACTACCTCCCGATTAATGTGACGGTTCTGTTGTTAGCCTACGTGCCATGACCTGCACGGGCTATTCTTCCAGCGGATTTACGCCTGATTTCACCCAGCGCGGAACTGCCGGTCCAGCCCCGTCCGCGTTGACCGGGCGTGAAAGAATGGGCAACATGACTGCAATCGCAACTGCAAAAGCAACCATCCACACCAGCCTCGGCGACATCGTCGTAAATCTTTTCGGCAACCATGCGCCGAAGACGGTCAAGAACTTCGTTGGCCTGGCCACCGGCGAGCAGGCCTGGACCCACCCCGAGACCGGCGAGGACAAGACGGGCACGCCGCTGTATGACGGCACCATCTTCCACCGCATCATCAAGGACTTCATGGTCCAGGCCGGCGATCCGCTGGGCCGCGGAACGGGTGGCCCCGGGTACAAGTTCGACGACGAGATCCACCCCGAGCTCAGCTTCAACGCACCGTACAAGCTGGCCATGGCCAACGCCGGCGTCCAGGCGGGCAAGGGCACCAACGGCTCACAGTTCTTCATCACCACCATCCCCACCGACTGGCTCCAGGGCAAGCACAGCATCTTCGGTGAAGTTGCTGATGAGGACTCCAAGAAGGTCGTCGACGCCATCGAAGGCGTCCGCACCGGCATGGGCGACCGCCCGGTTGAGGACGTCACCATCAACAGCATCGACATCGAGCAGCTCTAACCCATCACATGAGCTACGGAATTCCGGCGGCTGAGCCGTCCGCGCAGGTTCCGGTGTGTCCCAGGCACCCGGATCGGCCCTCCTATGTGCGCTGCCAACGCTGCGGGCGCCCTGCGTGCCCGGACTGCCAGCGGGCGGCCGCCGTCGGATTCCAATGTGTTGACTGCGTCAACGAAACCAGGCGGACGACGCCGGCCGTCAAGACCGTTTACGGCGGTGCCGTGGCAACCGGCAAACCCGTGGTGACGTTTGGAATTATCGCCCTGTGTGCGGTGATGTACGTTCTGCAATGGATAGTTCCCGACGAGTGGATCTACCAGAACCTGGCGTTCGCCAATGTGTTTGCCTCTCCCGAATTCGGCGAGTTCGAACCCTGGCGGATGCTGACGGCAGCTTTCCTGCACTCCCAGGGATTTATCCTCCACATTGTGCTGAACATGTACATGCTGTGGATTTTCGGCCAGGCACTCGAACCGCTCCTGGGCCGGGTCCGCTTCCTGGCTTTGTATCTCATCTCTGCCATCGGAGGGTCCGTTGGCTACCTTCTTCTAACCCCTGGCTATGCGCCTGGAGTGCCTCTTGCCGGCGTGGTGGGCGCTTCGGGCGCCATCTTTGGACTCTTCGGCGCGATGCTCCTGGTGCAGCGTCACCGCGGCGGGGATACGCGGCAGCTGTGGATCCTGATCGCCATCAACGGCGTGATCGGATTTGTGGTCCCCCAGATCGCCTGGCAGGCCCACCTGGGCGGGCTTGTCACCGGAGCCCTTTGCGCTGCCGTGATTGCGTACACGCCCCGTGGCCCTCGGCAGCGTCTGTTGCACGCCGCTGGACTGGCTGCAGTGGTTCTCCTGCTGGCCCTGGTGAGCTGGCTCCGCGTTACGGCGGGCTGACCGCCTGGGTTCGCCGACCGGCCTCCCATAGACCAATTCAAAACCCCGGTGCCCAGTGGACGCCGGGGTTTTTGCTGTGCCCAGCAGGCCGCGGGCTCGAGCTAAGGCCGGGCGCTGCCGTGCTGCCCAGCCGGACGGCGCTCCTGCGATCGTTGCCGGGTGGCGCCAGCCGACGGTCTGAGCGGAGCTGCCCGGTGCTGCTTGGAGCGCCGGCAGGGCCGCGGCCAGCTCCCACCCACGACCAGAGTTATCCACAGGGGTTATCCACACTGTTGGTAACTTACAAAGGTGTAGTTCACTATTTCGATGTTTCCCTGTGCCCGGATGTCCGCCCTTTTCCCCGATTAGATCCCCCCGTTGTCCACAATTGTGGACAACCCCTGGGGATGCGCCTGTGGTTAAGTGGACAAACCCGCCTTTTAGGCCCCGTCTGTGGATAACATGGCCAATTCCGGTGTTGCAGCCCTGAACTAGGGGATTTGCGCTGCCCCTATCAACAGGGTTGTTCACAGTGTTAATAACTTACAGACATGTAGTTAACCTTCGGTGTTTCCCGGGCTGGGGCATCTGGGGAGGTCGCCGGGACCCGTTCTGTGGATTGTTGTCCACAACTGTGGATAAGTTGTGGGTAGTCCAGTGTTAGTAAGTGGAAAACACCCATCCGTGCGAGGGTATTCGTACGCAGCAACCGAACCCACAGGCTCCCAGCCAGGAGGACCGCCTTGAGCGCCAGCGCCACGACCCAGCACATCTACCTCGACAAGCAGCACCCCGCGGTATGGCGTGCCCTCAACGGTCTGGGGCTGAAAGTGCGCGAAGCCGCCGACGCAGCCGGGATTGACCGCAGGACCATTGAACTGATCAACGTGCGGACTTCCCAGATAAACGGCTGCGCCTTTTGCCTCGACATGCATGTGCGGGACGCCGTGGAGGCCGGGGAGAGTCACCAGCGGCTCGCCGTCCTGCCGGCCTGGCGGGAGACGGCACTGTTCACGGACAAGGAGCGGGCGGCCCTGGCTTTGGCCGAATGCATCACTGAACTGCCGGATCACCGGACCGCCGAGCTTGAAGAAGGGTATGCCCGTCAGTACCTCAGTGCCGATGAATTTTCGGTGGTCAGCTGGCTGGTGGTCAGCATGAACGCCTTCAACCGCGTATCCATCACCAGTCACCATCCGGTCCGCCGCGACCGCTGAGCGGGGTGAATTATCCACAGCTAATCCACACTGTTAATAACTGTCCTTTCGACCGTCGTGGATCAGGTCCCGTGGACCATGGCCTGCACGGGCAGAAATTGCTTCCGGCACCGGCAAAGTTATGCACAGTGTGGATAACTTTCCCAACAGCTGGGGAGAACCTGCCCAGCGGAGAGCAGGACCGGGAGGCTTAGAACGCCCGGTTCAGCCGGCTGCGGGGAGTTGCGTCAGGCGGCGGCGCGCCGGGTCACAGCCCGCCCGTTGCCGGTCAACCCTGCCAGACGCCTGAGGAACCGCGCCGGTGGCTGTCCAGAAGGTGGGTGTCCACCATGCCGATGGCCTCCATCAGCGCGAACATGGTGGTGGGGCCAACGAACGAGAATCCTTGCTTCCGCAGCGCCTTGGACAGCGCCACCGATTCCGGTGACTGCGTGGGGATTTCCGCGTGCGTGACCGGCTGGGGCGTGGTTGTGGGCTGGAACTGCCAGACGAAGTCAACCAGGCCTTCCCGCTCGCGCAGCGCGATAGTGGCCCGGGCATTGTTGATGGCGGCACGGATCTTTAGCCGGTTGCGGACGATACCCGGATCCTGGAGCAGGCGCTCAACGTCCGCTTCGGCAAGCGCGGCAACAGCGTCCGGCTGGAAGTCGTGGAAAGCCTGACGGAAGGCAGGGCGCTTTCGCAGGATCGTTGCCCAGGAGAGTCCTGCCTGGAAGCCCTCCAGGCAGATGCGTTCGTAGAGGCCCTGTTCGTCCCGGACGGGCAGGCCCCATTCGGAGTCGTAGTATTCGCGCAACAGGGGATCCACGGCGGCCCACGGCGGGCGGGCCAGCCCGTCGTCGCCAATGATGGTGCCGTCCCCAGCCTCGTTTCGGGGCTGGGCGGCGGCCGCGGGAGTCATCCGGGTCCTGCGGTCAGGGTCAGGAACGCCAGCGGGTGGTCATCAGGAAGCCGATGATGGCAATACCGAAGCCGGCCACGATGTTCCACGACTCCCAGGCCTGGACAGGGAACCGGCCCTCGCTGATGTAGAACGTGATGATCCAGAAGAGTCCGATGATCATCAGGCCGAACATCACCGGCTTGAACCAGACAGCGTTGGGCTTGTACGTCTGCGCCCCGGAAGCGGGCTGCGCGGCGTTAAAAGTCTTCTTGCGTGGCTTTGACTCGGGCACGTGCACTCCTTGGCGGACTGGAGCAAGCTCGGCGTCGCGGGCTTGATATCCTGCAAGAAGGAAGTTGCCAGCGGTCTGCGCGATCTTGGTCAAATCTGGATTCTTACTAGCAGCCAATTCTAGCCGTAGTTCAGGGCACTCAAACGCCCATCGCGGCCACCCCGGAGGAGAACGCGTGGTATTGCAGGAGAAGGCGAGGCGCGCCGCCAGGAGGCCCGCCCGTCCGGCGCCCGCCCGCGCTTCCGTTCTGCGCGGGACGGTACAGGTGCTCGGCGAACTGCTCATCACGGCCGGCATCATTCTCCTGCTTTTTGTGGGCTGGCAGCTGTGGTGGACCAATATCGAGTCCGACGCCAAGCAGAGTGCGGTCATCAAGGAATTCGCCCAGGGGCTGCGCGGCACGGTGCCCGCAGTACCGGAACCGGACCCAACGGCGGCGCCCGTGGACTACGGCACCCCCACAGTTTCCGCGGCACCAGGGCATGCCGGCACCATCGGCATCATGTACATCCCGCGGTTTGGCCCCAACTACACCCGGCCCATCGTGCAGGGAACCACTGGGGATGTCCTGGATACTCTGGGGCTTGGCCACTACGCCACCACTGCCATGCCGGGCGCCGTCGGAAACTTCGCCGTGGCCGGTCACCGGCAGACCCACGGTGCCGTCCTGGACAATATCCACACCCTTGTCCCGGGGGACAAAATCTACGTCCAGACCAAGGATGGCTATTACATCTATGTGTTCCGCAACAACCAGATTGTGATGCCGTCCCGGACCGATGTCCTGGAACCGGTCCCCACCCGCCCTGGCGTCACTCCGACCGAAAGCTTCCTCACCATGACCAGTTGCAATCCGCGCTTCGGCGCCGAGGAACGCATCATCGCCTACGCGCTGCTGGACAGCTGGCGGCCTGCGTCGGCGGGGCCGCCGGCCGAGATCGCCGCCCAGGTGGCGGCAGCGGTGGGAGGAAACTGAGTATGTACGGCTGGATTTTCCGCCACCTTCCGGGCCCCCTCTGGCTGCGGATCTTCACGTCGCTGGTGCTCATCGCCGGCGCACTGATCCTGATGGTTCAGTTCCTGTTCCCCTGGATGTCCGGGTTCACCGCATTCACCGACTCAACGATTGGTTCTGCAAGCCAGCCATGACCACAACTAAAATCCTGGTCGTAGACAACTACGACAGCTTCGTTTACACCCTGGTGGGCTACCTCCAGGAGCTCGGCGCCGAGACCACCGTTGTGCGCAACGACGACGTGACCCTCGCTGAAGCCATCGAGATGGCCCAAACGCGCGACGGCGTCCTCATCTCACCCGGTCCGGGAAACCCCGCCGAGGCGGGGGTGTGCATTGAGCTGATCAAGTGGTGCGGCGCGAACAACAAACCGATGTTCGGAGTCTGCCTGGGCCATCAGGCCCTGGCAGAAGCCTACGGCGGCACGGTGACCCACGCGCCGGAGCTGATGCACGGCAAGACATCGCTGGTGGAGCACAACGGCACCAGCGTCTTCGCCGGACTCCCCTCCCCCGTGACAGCGACGCGCTACCACTCACTGGCAGCGGTAAGGGACACCATCCCCGACGTCCTGGAGATCACCGCGGAAACAGCAAACGGCGTCGTGATGGGTCTCCAGCACCGCACCGCACCGCTGTGTGGCGTGCAGTTCCACCCGGAGTCGGTCCTGACCGAAGGCGGCTACCAGATGCTGGGCAACTGGCTCGAGTCCCTCGGAATGGCCGGAGCCGCCGCCCGTGCCGCCACGCTGAGCCCGCTCATCCAGCACTGACGGGCACAAACCCTCGAACAACGCGGGGTCACTTCTCGCCCATCCCGAAGGGGAACATAGGCGAGAAGTGACCCCGCGTTGTCTTATGGAGCGGGTGGAGGCTTAGCCCTTTTTGGTGGCTGTGGGCGTGGCCGTTGGCGTTGGTGTGGGCGGCGGAGCCGGTGCCTTGGCCACCTCAATGTTGATGGTTTTGCCCTGATCGATGGAGGCGTTCACCGGCTCACTTTGCCCCGTAACGATACCCGCCGGGACCTCAGAGTTTTCCACTTCCTGGACGTTGGGGACCAGTCCTATTTCCTTCAGCGCCGCCTCCGCCTCGGCGCGCGGACGATTGATCAGTCCAGGCATGGACACCTTGCCGGTGGAAATCACGATCTCCACCGTGGTGCCCACACCCACCATCTGGCCCGGTGCCGGGCTGGTGGTAATCACCCTGCCGGCAGGCACTGTGGCACTGTTGGCGGTAGTGGTGGACGCGGCGCCTTGCAGGCCGTTCTGGCGCAGGATATCCCGGGCCGCCGCCTCCGTCTGGCCCGGAAGGGTTTCCGGAATCTTGATGGCGCTGGGGCCTTCAGAGATATTCAGGATCACCTCCGCGTTGGGATCAACCGACGTTCCGGCCACCGGGTCAGTGCCGATTGCCGTCCCGCTGGGTATGGTCTCGTGCTTGTTCCGCTTGATCTGCGGGCGCAGGTTGGCACCATATAGTTCCTGCAGCGCGGCCGATTCGGTCAGGGACGCCACCGCAGGGACTTCCACCTGGGGCGGCGGGGGCGCAGGCCGGTTTACGGTGCTGTACAGCCAGAAACCGCCGCCGCCAAGGATCAGCAGGGTGAAGATCACCAGGGTAGCCATCCATGTACGACGACGGGACTTCTGCCGGGCGGTCCGCTCACGTTCCGGCGCAAAACCCAGGGGAAGTTCATCGACATCCGACGATTCGTGTGCGGCGGCCGCCATGACGGGGACTCTCCCGTCAGTACGGGTGTCCTCCGCATTGCGCTCCGGGCCGGCGGGGACATCGTCCAGGAAGCCGGCACCGGTGAGCCCGAACGCCTCTGTCACAGGCTGACGTTCCGGCGTCGGGACGTGGTCGTTGGGATCGGTGGGGGCTTCGGTTGCGGCCAGCGCGGGCACGGACACGCCCGCCCGCGCGGCGCGCAGCGCGCGCCGGAAGGCCGCTGCGTCCTGGAAACGGTCCGCCCGGTTCTTCTGCAAGGCCTTGGCCAGGACACTGTCCAAGGCGGCCGAAATCTCCGGGTTCACACTGCTCGCCGGCTCCGGGATTTCCCGGACGTGCTGGTATGCCACAGAGACGGGACTGTCACCAATGAAGGGCGGCCGCGCGGTGAGCATTTCGTACAGCAGGCACGCCGCGGAGTAGAGGTCGCTGCGCGCGTCCACCGTTTCGCCCCGGGCTTGCTCGGGCGAGAGGTACTGGGCAGTGCCCACCACGGCCTGGGTCTGCGTCATGGTGGCCGATGAATCGGCGATGGCCCGGGCAATTCCGAAGTCCATGACCTTCACGGAATTGGAGCCTTCGCAGAACATCACGTTGGCGGGTTTGATGTCGCGGTGGACGATGCCTGCCTTGTGGCTGTATTCAAGGGCCGAGAGCACGCCCAGGCAAAAGTCGATGGCCTGGTCAATGCCGACTTCCTTGGCCCGGATCAGGTCGCGGATGGTCCTGCCCTCGACAAACTCCATCACAATGTAGGGCACCCGGACACTGTCCTCCGAGCCATCCGGAACGGTGTGTTCGCCAGTGTCGTAAATAGCCACGATGGAGGGGTGGTTCAGCGCGGCTACGGACTGCGCTTCGCGTTTGAACCGCGCCTGGAACTGCGGATCCCTGGCCATGTCCGGGCGGAGAAGCTTGACGGCAACTGTCCGGCCCAGCCTGGCATCGACTCCGCGGTGGACATCCGCCATCCCCCCGCGGCCGATGATTCCGCCGAGCTCGTACCGGCCGCTCAGGACGCGCTGATTATCCACCGGAAGGCTGTCCTCCCGGTGCAGCGGAGTGCGGGGCGAATCATTCACTGTCAATCCTGACGGCTACGGCGCGCAGGTGGCGGGCAATCCTGGCAGTTGGCCGGGGTTGCACTTGGGTAGGGTGGACGTTGGCTCAGCCGAGGCTGGCGCCGAGGACGGCGAGGACGGCGGCGCTGCCGGCGTAGTGGCCGGGACGGGGACAGCGTAAGTTACGGTCACTTCAGCCCCCTTGGGCACTGTGCCCGTGGGATTGACCTGCAACACGGTTCCCGCAGTGGAAGTACTCTGCTGCGGGATGACCCGCACGGACAGGCCCATGGTTTCAAGCGTCCCCTGGACCTGACGGTAGTCCTTCCCGAGGTATGCCGCCGAAATGATGTCCACCGTGCTGGGGGTGGGCGTTGGGGTGGGTGCGTCGCTGGTCTGTGTGGGGGTGGGCGTCGCGGATGTCGAAGTCTTTGACGGGCTGGCGCTGGTGGACGGCGGGTTGCTGGATGCCGAGTTAGTGGTGGTGTTGGCCGGGTTGAAAATCCCCTGCTGCGTCAGGAAGAACCCCACCAGCGCGAACAGAACCAGCACGATCAAGGCGACCAGCGGCCACGTCCAGGGGCTGCGGCCGCGACGCTCGGGCTCATCCGCCGGTTCGTCGTCGTACGTTTCTTCCTCCTGCACCCAGCTGCGCTCCGCAGCCAGGGCGTCCGCCCGCGAAAGCGTACTCCCGGCTCCGGCTCCGGCTCCGGCTCCGGCTCCGGTGGCGGCGCCTGCGCCCGCGGCGCCGAGTGCAGCGCCGGCGGCAGCAGCACCAAGCACGGGCAGGGCGGACGTCGACGTTGTGTTGCTGTCCTTCTGCGCGATGACGCCGGTGGGTGCTGTGGCAATGTCCACCGGTGCGGTGATGGGGCCGGTTGTCGCCTCAAAGAGCAGCATGCCCGGAACCGCGGCGTGGGCGGCGTCAATATCGCCGTTGCGGATGGCCTCGGCGGCTTCGGACAGTTTGATGGCGTTGGCCGGGCGGTTCTTGGGGTCCTTGGCCAGCATGGACATCAGCAGCGCTCGGACCGGTTTGGGCAGGGTCTCCGGAAGCGGCGGCGGCGCGTCGTTGACCTGCGCCAAGGCAATGGCGATCTGTGATTCGCCGGAGAACGGCCGGTGCCCGGTGAGGCACTCGTAGCCGATCACGCCGAGTGAGTAGATGTCCGAGGCGCCGGTAGCGGTCTGGCCGGTGGCCTGCTCGGGGGCGAGGTACTGGGCGGTCCCCATCACCTGGCCAGTCTGCGTCAACGGGACCTGATCGGCCAGGCGCGCGATGCCGAAGTCGGTGACCTTGACCCGGCCCTCGGGTGTGATCAACAGGTTGCCCGGCTTGATGTCGCGGTGGACCAGCCCCTGGGCATGCGCGACGGAAAGCGCGCGGGCGGTCTGCGCCATCATGGACAGCGTCCGGTCCGGGGACAATACCTGCTCGTGCTCGATGATGCTGCTCAGCGGCTGGCCAGGGACGAGCTCCATAACCAGGTACGCGGAGCCGTCCTCTTCGCCGTAGTCAAAGACGTTGGCGATGCCCACGTGGTTCAGGAGGGCGGTGTGGCGTGCCTCGGCGCGGAACCTCTGGAGGAAACCGGGGTCACCGGTGTATTCCTCCTTGAGGACCTTGATGGCGACAATGCGGCCCAGGACCTGGTCCTTGGCCTTCCAGACCTCTCCCATCCCGCCGATCGCAATCCGCGTGGTCAGCTGGAATCTGCCGCCGAGGGTGATTCCCGTTGTAGGCCTCACTTATTCAACACCGCCTCAAAAATCTTCTTCGCGTTCGGACTGGTTAGCTTTGCACCGGTGGTGATGTCTACGCCCTCCATGACGATGGTGACACTCACCTCCGGGTTGTTCGAGGGGGCAAACCCGGTGAACCAGGAGTTGTTCAGGCCGTTGCCCAGTTCAGCGGTTCCGGTTTTGCCGGCCACCTGTACGCCGGGGACAGCAGCGCCGCGGGCGATGCCCTGGCTCACCGCACTAGTCATCCATTCGGTGATCTGCCGGGCAATCTCCGGGGTGGTGGAAGTCCTGAGCGCTTCAGGCTTGGGTTCGTCAATGACCCGGAGGTCCGGGGACCGCACGGTCTTGACGAGGCTGGGGCTCATCTGGACGCCGTTGTTGGCGATGGCCGCGGTCATCATTGCGATCTGCAGCGGAGTGGCACGCACGTCCTTCTGGCCGATGGCGGACTGGGCCAGGCCTGGCCCGTCCAGGTCATCGGGGAACCCGTTCCCCTTGGCGTAGGCGAGCTTGAGCTGATCGCCCAGCTCCTCGCCGAAGCCGAACTTTGCCGCCTGCTCGGCGATGGCGTCGCGGCCCAGGTCCATGGCAATGCTGGCGAATGGCGTGTTGCAGGACTGCTGGAGGGCGAAGGCAAAGCTGGCCGTCTCCTGCGTATAGCAGTTGCCCCCGGCGTAGTTGGGCAGCGTGTACTGGATCCCCGGGAAGGGCAACTGGGCCGGATTGGGGAGCACACTGTCCTTGTTGTACTTCCCGGAACTCAGGGCGGCAGCCGTATCCACCAGCTTGAACACCGATCCCGGGGCGAGCAGCCCTCCCGTGGGACCGCTGACATTCTGGTTCAGGTTTATGCCGGGGACCTTGACCAGCTCATTGATGTTGGCGGTTTCGGCGCTCGGATCCTGGGTGGCGATCAGGTTGGGATCATAGGACGGCTTGGACACCATGGCCAGGATGGCGCCGGTCTTGGGGTTGGTCACCACGATGGATCCCCGCTGGCCGTCCGGAATGAGGTCGTAGGCAAGCTTCTGGATTGCGGGATCGATGGTGAGTTCCACCGATGCTCCCTTCGGCTGGCTGCCTAGGAAGAGCTGCCCGATCCGGTCGAAGAACTGCTGGTCTGAGCTGCCGGCCAGCTGATCCTTCATCGCAACTTCCAGGCCTGTGGCACCGTAGTTCCGCGAGAAGTAGCCCGTGAGGCCTGCATACAGAGCCGGCTGCGCGTAGGTCCGCTGGAACTGGCAGACCTCGGAGGTGCCTTCCACCGATTCGGCGACGGGGTCCCCGCCCACGATGATGGCGCCGCGGTCGTTGCAGTAATTCTGCAGAATGGCGCGCTGGTTTAGGGGGTTGTCCTTGAGGTCATCGGCACCCACCACCTGCACAAAGCTGATGGCACCGAAGATCAAGGCAAACATGGCGATCGCTGCCACCCAGGAATTACGGATTGCTTGGTTCACGCTTGTTTCACCGCCTCGGTAGGTGTGTCGACGGCTTGGGGTTCGGTTCCCTTGGCGGGCGGCAAAGGGGTGGTGTCGACGGGGCCACGGGCCGTGTGCGAAATCATCAGCAGCAGGCCCACGATGATCCAGTTGGCCAACAGTGAGGAGCCGCCTGCCGCCAAGAACGGCGTGGTGAGCCCGGTCAGCGGGATCAGCCGGGTGACTCCGCCGATGACCACGAAGCACTGGAGCGCCACCGCGAAGGAGAGCCCGCAGGCCAGGAGTTTTCCGAAGGCGTCCCGGGTGCCGAGGGCCGCCCGGAAGCCGCGGGTGAACAGCAGCAGGTACATCAAAACCACGGCGAACAGACCGATCAGGCCAAGTTCCTCGCCAAGGGACGCAATAATCATGTCACTGTTGGCGAAGGGCACCAGGTCCGGGCGGCCTTGGCCGAGGCCAGTGCCCACCAGACCGCCGTTGGCCATGCCGAAGAGTCCCTCAATGACCTGCCGGCTGCCGGTCTCGTAGACCTCCGGGGAGAAGGCGTTAAGCCAGCCAAAGATGCGCTGCTCCACGTGGGAGAAAACCTGGGCCGCGATGAAGCCGCCACCGAGGATCAGGGCGAGGCCGATGACCACCCAGCTGATGCGGCTTGTGGCCACATAGATCATCACGATGAACAGGCCGAAGAACAGGACCGAGGAGCCGAGGTCGCGCTGGAAGATCAACACGCCGATGCTCACCAACCAGGCCGTGATCATGGGTCCCATGTCCTTGAACCGCGGGAACTGCAGCGGCCCGATCTTGCGGCCCGCCAGCAGAATGAGGTCGCGGTTCGAGGAGAGATAACCGGCGAAGAATATAGCAAGGGTGATCTTGGCGATCTCACCCGGCTGGAACGTCATGGGGCCGACCCGGATCCAGACGCGGGCGCCCAGGATTTCGCCGGCCGAGATGCCGGGTACCAGTGGAAGAATCAGCAGGAGCGCACTCACAGCCAGCGAGATGTAGGTGAAGCGGCGGAGCAACCGGTGGTCCTTGAGGAACCAGATCACGCCGATGGCCACGGCCATGGCGATCAGTGTCCAGCGCAGCTGGTTGTTGCCGGTGTCATCCCCTGGGGCGTCGAGGCGGTGGATCATGGCAAGACCCAGGCCGTTGAGTGCAACCACCAACGGAAGTATTACCGGATCGGCATATTTGGCCCGGATCCGCAGGACCGCGTGGAATACCAGGGCTGCCACCGCGAGGAGGCTGGACTGGAACCAGAAATCGGAGTCGAAGGCCTTCTCCTGGTCAACGCCCACCAACATGTTGGCGCCGATGCCCACGGACAGGGCGAGGATCAGGAGCAACAGTTCAACGTTGCGCCGGGGTTTGGGTATGGTGCTGAGCTGGCTCACTGGCCTCCCTCACATGCGGTAGTGGGGCTGGGCGAGGCGGCCGGGGCCGCCGCAGGAGCGCTCGGGTCCGGCGATGGGGCAGGGGCCGTGGGTGTTGCCGCCGGCGCAGTTGGTGAGGCCGGAGCGGGCGACGGGGTCAGGCACTCATCCGGCGGAGCAATGGTGCCGGTGCCTTCGAGATTCTTCACGATCCGCTGTGCGTCGTAGAGGTCACGCGCGGGAACCGTCTGCCGGACGCGCTGCTGGGAGAACTGGGGCAAGGAATCCATCCGGATCTCTGTTACGGCTTCGAGGGTTGAAAGCTGGATAGGGCCAAGCCGCTGGGAGACACCGTTGTAGATGGCCACTCGGGAATCGTATTCTCCGATGTAGTAGCGGGTCTGGGTCCATGCGTAGCCGAGCCATAGGCCCACGGCCAGCACCAAGAGCACGGACGCGGCTATGGACATGGTGACCCAGCGTCGGGGTTTCGGCTGCCCCAGGAGATCATCCGCCTCGGCGATGGGTGCGTCGGCCTTATGCGTCAGGACGGTAGCGGCCCGCCGGGCCACCGTGCGGCCGGCGATGGTGGGAATGGAACCGGACTCGGCCGCGGTGGCTGCAGCACCGACAAGTTCGTGCGGGCGCGATGCGAGTTCCTGTCGCAGGACTTCGGCTGAAAGGTGCTCGCCGAGATTGGGGTCGGTGGAGGACGGCGGTTCGGAGGCCACCGGCTCTTCGGCGGCTTTTTCCGCGGCGGGCTTTTCGTCGACCGCCTTGGTGTCCGGGGAAGCACTGTCTGCGTCGCTGCCGGCTGCAGGGGCTTCGGTGAGCAGCTGGGGAGGGATGATGTTGACGGCGGCGGTACTGACGTCGTCGGGCGTTTCCTCGATAATCTCCACCATGACAACGGTGACGTTGTCCGGTGAGCCGGCTTCAAGTGTCAGGTTCACCAGGGTTTCGACGCACTCGCGCAGGTCCTTTGTCTCGCGGACGGTCCGCTCCACAACGTGTCCGGCCACATAGTTGAGCCCGTCCGAGCAGAGCAGCCAGCGCTCCCCGGGCTTCACGTCCAGAGTGTCCAGATCCAGTTCGGGGCTGGCGTCAACGTCGCCCAGCACGCGCATGAGGACGTTTTTGTGCGGGTGGGTTTCGGCCTCTTCGGGACGGAGCCGGCCCTCATCGATCAGCCGCTGGACGAACGTGTGGTCAACGCTGATCTGTTCAAATTCGCCGTCGCGCAGGCGGTAGGCCCGGGAATCGCCGATGTGCGCGAAGTGCAGCTTGCCCTCGGCGAGCAACAGTGATGTGACGGTGGTGCCCATGCCGGCGAGCTTCGGGTTGATGTGCACCAGTTCGGAGAGCAGGGAGTTGGCCGTCTGGATTTCGTCGGCGAGGACCGTGCCAGCATCGCCGTCGTAGTCATCGTGGTCCAGATGCAGCATGTCCAGGACGGTGGCAGCGGAGGCCACATCGCCGCCTGCGTGGCCGCCCATTCCGTCTGCGACCACTGCCAGATGGCGGCCGACGTACGCCGAGTCATCATTTTTGGCTCGGATGCGTCCCACATCCGAGCGCGCCGCGTAGCGCATGATGAGGGGCCGCTGGACGGTCGTGGCATCGCCGGCGGGAAGGTCAGCGGCCATGGCTATGGCCTCAATTCGATGACCGTCTTGCCGATTCTCACGGGTACGCCAAGCTCAACGGGCAGTGCCCGCGTCAGTTGCTGGTCCGCCAGGTAGGTGCCGTTGGTGGAGCCAAGGTCCTCAATGAACCATCGGCTGCCCTGCGGGAACAGCCGCGCGTGGCGGCCGGAGGCGTAGTCGTCCTCGAGAACGAGCGTGGCTTCCTGCGCGCGGCCCAACAGGATGGGGCTGGCGGCCAGGGGGATTGTGGTTCCCTTGAGCGGGCCTTCGGTGACCACCAGCTGGTGGGCCTGCTGCTTGAGGGGCTGCGGCGGAGCCTCGGCCAGTTCCGGATTCTTGCGGACCTGGCGGGCGGTCGGAGTGCCGGCGGCAGCTTTGCGACCCACCATCAGGTCCCGGCGCATAGCCGAAACAATGCTAAAGATGAGGACCCAAAGCAGGATCAGGAAGCCAAACCGAAGGGCAGTGATGGTCAGGTCGCTCATGGGCGGCCCCCAGGGTTGGCGGGAAGCAGGCGGAAGATGATCTTTGTCCGTCCCATCGTGATGGTGGAGCCGTCGGTCAATTCGGTGCTGCCGGCCACCTTGTGGCCGTTGACGTAACTGCCATTGGTGGAGCCGAGGTCCACGGCGCTGGTGACACCGTTTGTGGTGCGGATCTCGAGGTGGCGGCGTGAGACGCCGGTGTCGTCAACCAGGATGTCAGCCTCGGAAGACCGGCCCAGGACGATGGATGGGGCATTGAGGGAGTAGCGCTGGCCGTCGATGTCCAGGACGGGCTGCAGCCGTACGGGCGGGCGGCTAGGGGCTGCCGGCAGGTTGGGCCTAGCCGACGCGACGCCGGGGCCAGCTTTGGACTTCTCGGTGGAGGAGACGATCTCGAAGTCGCCGGCGCGCAGCTCCTCGGAACGGCGGAAGGAGATCCGTACCGAGCCCTGCAGGGTGTAGCCCTGGCTGCGGACGTGGTTGATGACGACGTCGCAGAGTTCTTCGGCCAGGGGCGTGCCCCATTCTTGCGCCCTCGTGAAGTCGCTGTCACTGAGCTGAACGTCGAAGACGTTCGGGGCCAGCGTGCGGCCGGCGGCGATCGTGAGGGCTTTGTTGTCCACCTCACGGCGGAGCCGGCTGGCGATTTCCACAGGTTCCACCTGGGCGCGCGAACCGGTGGAGAAGACACCGCGGACGGCCTTTTCGATACCGCGCTCGACCTTGTCCAGCAATCCCATGGTCCTTCTCCTTTCCCCCCGGCAGCGGGGCAGTTTTCGTTCCAGAACTCGACGAGCAACGCAGTTCAGAACCCAGCGGCCTACCTGGCAGTGGCGGGCACTGCTACATCAGATACTACTGGGCAGGCCTGTGAATGACCTTAATCCACGACGGCCGGGCCCCCGGAAAAGTTCGTTCAGGGATCCCGGGAGGCGCCCTCCTGGCGGGGAATTTGACCGCGCCCGCGGCTCAATTGGTGTTTTGCTGCCGCTGTCCGTTATGCTTGATCTCGCTGCTTTTACACGGTTGCGGATCCGGGAAACCGGCCGTTATTCATGGAAAAGAAGTTGCGCGCGAGTGGCGGAACGGCAGACGCGCTGGCTTCAGGTGCCAGTGTCCGAAAGGGCGTGGGGGTTCAAATCCCCCCTCGCGCACGCATGTGGTGAGTCGAGACATCCTTCACGGATGAGTCGAGTCATCGGTTACACCCCGGTCTGCGGACCGGGGTGTTTTTCTTTGTCCGGATTCTCTGGG
>NZ_JBVAYT010000013.1:0-69762 GCF_055412765.1 Pseudarthrobacter xylosi
AGACCTCAACGAACAACTGGAAAAGTTCCGGCACATCTACAACCATGAACGCCCTCACCGCGCTCTGGACCGACGCACACCCGCCGCCGCCTACGCCGCAACACCCAAGGCCGCACCGGCCGGAACGAAACAGGGAGACCACTGGCACCGCCGCATCGACCGGGTTGACCAGTTCGGGAAACTCACCCTCCGCCACGCCGGACAGCTCCGCCACATCGGCATCGGCCGGGCCCACGCCCGTAAACATGTCCTGATGCTCATCCACGACGCCGACGTCACCATCAGCGACGCCACCACCGGAGAAATCATCCGCGAACTCACCATCGACCCCACCAAGGACTACCAACCCAGAGAATCCGGACAAAGAAAAACACCCCGGTCCGAAGACNCTGTGCGCCCAGAGGGATTCGAACCCCCGGCCTTCTGTTCCGTAGACAGACGCTCTATCCAGCTGAGCTATGGGCGCATCTTGTGTTTCGCGGAGTTTCTTGCTCCCCGAACCTCGAATTACTTTACGCGAGGGAGACCCCGAGTTCCAAATCGAGAAGCATGTAATCTAGCTGACTAGACCGGTCTAGGTGACCTTCGTCACTTAAATCCAATAGTTTGCGCGCCGTTTCCTTGAATTTGCGCGGTTTTCGGCCCAAACGCTCACGAACGTGCACCGCGGGTCCTGCTTGAGGCCCTTTGGCGGCCAATAGCATTTAGTCCACACCGATGAACCCGAGGAAGGGAACCGCAATGGGCGATCTCGCAAGACTGCCGCTGCTTGAGAAAGCACCCACCACACATGCTGGCCTGCTGGCATGGGTCGAAGAGGTTGCAGAACTTACTCAGCCGGACCGCATCCACTGGGTTGACGGTACCGAAGAGGAAAACAACCGTCTTACTGACGAACTCGTCGCAGCGGGGACACTGACGCGCCTGAACCAGGAGCTCTTCCCCAACTCTTTCGCTGCATTCTCTGATCCCGCGGACGTAGCCCGTGTGGAAGAGCAGACCTTCATCTGCTCCGAGAAGGAGCATGACGCCGGCTTCACCAACAACTGGATGGCTCCGGCCGAGATGAAGCAGAAGCTGCGTGGGCTGTTTGCCGGCTCCATGCGCGGCCGCACCATGTATGTGATCCCCTTCGTTATGGGCCACCTGGATGCCGAAGATCCCAAGTTCGGCGTCGAGATCACCGACAGCGCTTACGTTGTTGCCTCGATGCGCATCATGGCCCGCATCGGTACCGATGTACTGAACCGCATCACCGAGACCAACGCCTTCTTCGTCCCGGCCCTGCACTCCCTGGGTGCGCCGCTCGAAGCGGGCCAGGCGGACGTGCCGTGGCCGTGCAACCCGGACAAGTGGATCGTCCACTTCCCCGAGGAGCGCTCCATCTGGTCCTACGGCTCCGGCTACGGCGGAAACGCACTCCTGGGCAAGAAGTGCTACGCCCTCCGTATTGCCTCCGTGATGGCCCGCGACGAAGGCTGGCTGGCCGAGCACATGCTCATCCTGAAGCTGACTTCGCCGGAGCAGAAGACGTACTACGTCTCGGCTGCCTTCCCGTCCGCCTGCGGCAAAACCAACCTCGCGCTGCTCGATCCCACCATCGAGGGCTGGAAGGTGGAAACCCTTGGCGACGACATCACCTGGATGCGTTTCGGCAAGGAAGGCGAACTCCGCGCCGTCAATCCCGAGGCCGGCCTCTTCGGCGTGGCTCCGGGCACCGGTTGGGGCACCAACCCCAATGCGATGCGCGCCATCGCCAAGGGCAACAGCATCTTTACCAACGTCGCACTGACCGACGACGGCGGTGTGTGGTGGGAGGGCATGACTGAGGAAGTGCCCGCTCACCTGACCGACTGGCAGGGCAACTCCTGGACCTCGGACTCCGATAAGCCAGCCGCTCACCCGAACTCGCGCTTCTGCACGCCGATCGACCAGATCGACATGCTGGCCGAGGAGTACAACAACCCGGACGGTGTAGAGCTTTCCGCGATCCTGTTCGGCGGCCGCCGCAAGACCACCATCCCCCTGGTGACCGAGGCCCGCAGCTGGTCAAACGGCATCTTCATGGGTTCCACGTTGTCCTCCGAGACCACTGCCGCGGCGGCCGGCGCCGTGGGCGTTGTCCGTCGCGATCCGATGGCCATGCTGCCGTTCATGGGCTACGACGCAGGCGATTACCTGAACCACTGGGTCAACCTGTCCGCCAAGGCCAACCCGGAGCGCCTGCCCAAGATCTTCCTGGTCAACTGGTTCCGCCGCACGGCCGAGGGTGGCTTCGCCTGGCCTGGCTTCGGCGACAACGCCCGCGTCCTCAAGTGGGCCATCGAGCGCCTGGAAGGCAAGGCGGACGCCGTTGAAACGCCGATCGGCTTTGTTCCCACGGGCGAATCCATCGACCTCAAGGGCCTGGACATGACGCCCGCGCAGGTCGAAGAGGCCGTCCGTGTCGACCCGGCAGAGTGGGCCACCGAGCTCGCATCCATCGAGGAGTGGTACGCCAACTTCGGCGATTCCCTCCCCGAGGCGCTGCAGTCCGAGCTTGCCGGCCTGAAGTCCCGTCTGGGCTGAGTCCCCACCGCCTCCCTGGCTTCGCTCCGCTCAGCTAGGGAACCCTCGGCGGCGGAGGCCCCGCTTATGACGACGGCGGCCCCGCACCTTTTGCAAGAAAGGTGCGGGGCCGCCGTCGTTACCCATCGTTGCTCCGTAGCGGCCCGGTTGAGCCGTCAAAAAAGGGCCGTTACGGAGCAACCGATGTGTGTTTTAGCTGGCGAGCCAGATGTCCGGTCCGAAAACCTCATAGTGGATCTTCGTGGCCGGGATGCCGGCGTTGATGGCCTCATTGCGGATGTGCTTCATAAACGGCAGCGGCCCGCAGAGGTACAGCGAGGCGTTGGCCGGCAGGTCTACTTCACGCAGCGACATAAAGCCCTCGTTGGCCCCTGCGCGCGGTTCCTCCAACCAAAGCGTGAGCTCGGCACTGTCCAGGCGTTCGACGTCGTCCGTCATCTGACCGCGCAGGGCCCAGTTGTCCAGTGTGCTTTCCGCGTGGAGCACCAGCACCTGCCGGTCGGAGCCCGACTCGGCGAGGGACCGGAGGATCGACGCCGTCGGCGTGCAGCCGATACCGGCCGATGCGAGGACCACCGGACCGTCGCCGTCCTTCAGGGTGATCTCGCCGTACGGATTGGAAATCTCCAGGATGTCGCCCACCTCGACAGCGTTGTGCAGCACGGGGGAGACCTCGCCGCCGTCGTCGAGCTTGGTGGTGAAGCTGCGGCTGGTGCCTACATCACCCGAAAGTGAGTACTGCCGGACCTGGCGCAGGCCGTCCGGCAGCTGGACCTTGACGCTGACGTACTGGCCGGCCAGAGCGGGTGTGACCGGGGTGTCGTCTGCGGGTTCCAGGGTAAAGGTCATGGAGCCAAGACCGGCAGGGCTCTTTGCGGCAACCTTCCACAGGGTCCACATTTTGCCGTTGGCCTGTCCTGCATAGAGGCCCTTTTCGAGCTTGATCAGTGCGTCGGCCATAAGCCAGTACACCTCGGTCCAGGCTTCGGCGATCTCCGGCGTGATGACCTCCGCCAGGTCCTCCGCGATGGCCGCGAAGAGGTGCTCGTAGACCACCTGGTACTGGGGTTCAGTGATGCCGAGCGATGCGTGCCGGTGGGCGATGCGGGAAAGCACGGTTTCGGGGAGGGAGCCCGGGTTGTTGACCAGGTGCGTGGCGAAAGCGGCGATGCTTCCGGCCAGCGCCTGCTGCTGGTCGCCCGAGCGTTGGTTGGAGCGGCTGAACAGGCCATCCAGCAGTTCCGGATGGGCCGCGAAGAGCCGGGCGTAGAACTTGGGAGTGATGGCGCCGATCCGCGAACCGACGAGCGGCAGCGTGGCCTCGATGACGGGGCGGGATTTGTCCGAGAGCATGTGCACTCCTGCGATAGGGGACCGGACTTTCATCCGGTCAATGTGAATACTTACATTTGAAATGCGTATATTCGTACCTCAAGTTCTACACCCCGTAGAAGTTGGAATCAAATCGGTGAGGGTGTGGACGCGGGGTTACCGGCTACAGGCTACAGGCCCGGGCGCAGGCCGATCAGCTGGAAGACGGGTGTCATCTGCCCCGAGCCGGGGAGCTCGGCAACAACCACGCCATCAAGTTCCCGGTAAAACGCTTCACGGGCGCGGGCCAGTGCGGCGCGAAGCCTGCATTCGTGGATCAGCGGGCAGATACCGCCCGGCGACACACAGTCCGCAGCGTCCGTCCGGGTGTCCAGGTCCCGCAGGACCTGGCCCACCGTTACCAGGCGGCCAATAGAACTCAACCGGGATCCGCCCGACCTGCCGCGCTCAACCTCGATCAGGCCCAGCCCGCGCAGCCTGGCCATCGCCTTGCTGACGTGGTTGTACGGAGTACCCACAGCATCGGCGATGTTCTGCGTGGTCAGGAGGGTGGCCCCGGGCGCGGCCGCAAGGACCATCAGCGCCCGGAGGCTGACGTCTGCGAAGGCGTTGATTTTCATGGCAACCGGGGTGCGGTCTAGTCCACCCAGACGGTGGGTTCGCTGGTGTCAGCAGCGAGCTGGCCAAACTCCCATTCGTGCGTCCCGGTGTTGGCGGCGTAGGGAAGGACCGCGGCGAAAACGGATCCGTCACGGTGCTCAGCAGCTACATGGATGGCATCTGTTTCTTCCTCCACCAAGAGGATGTCACAGACGATCGCGGCCGCCTGGAAATCAGCACGGTTCTGCCGGAGCAGCTCGGTGAGGTCACTGATCATCGTGTCCGCGTCGAAGTCAGCGTCGGAGCCGTCCTGGGCATCAGCCGGTGTGACGGCCACGAGACGGACTTCGCCGTCGTTCTCCACCACCAGTGCGAACGGCAGGAAGCCGCCGTTTCGCTCCAGCTGCTCCTGGGCTGCGCCGACGCCTGTGCCCAGCAGGTTTTCCAGATCCGTGGCTGAGGCCTCCGGAACGGAATCCCGCCACGAAGCCACCGCAGCCGGGCTGTCTGTGGCTTCGTGGGCCACCTCCGGCTTAGCGCCTGACATTGGAGAGCACGCGGTCGCGGACGCGTTCCATCGTGGCAAGGTCCGTTGCTTCCACGTTCAGGCGGAGGAAGGGCTCCGTGTTGGACGGGCGCAGGTTGAACCAGAAGCTGCCGTCATTTGCCGTGAACGTGCTGCCATCCATGGTGTCAACGGTGATGTCCTGGGAGGCGAAGTCGGCGCGGACGCGCTCCACGGCGCCAGCCTTGTCCTCGATTTCGGAGTTGATCTCGCCGGAGGAGACATAGGGTTCGTACTCGCGGCCGAGCTCGGACAACGGTCCGTCCTGCTCTCCGAGGGCTGCAAGCACGTGCATGGCTGCGAGCATCCCGGTGTCTGCGTTCCAGAAGTCGCGGAAGTAGAAGTGGGCTGAGTGCTCGCCGCCGAACACGGCACCTTCCTCGGCCATGACTGCCTTGATGAAGGAGTGGCCCACGCGCGTGCGGACGGCGCGGCCGCCGTCGTGCTCCACCAGTTCCGGCACTGCACGGGAGGTGAGCAGGTTGTGGATGATGGTGGGAGTTGCCTCGCCCTGTGCCTGGGCGCGGGCGATTTCGCGGCGTGCCACCATGCCGGTGACGGCCGACGGCGACACGGGCTCGCCCTTTTCGTCGATGACGAAGCAGCGGTCGGCGTCGCCGTCGAAGGCCAGGCCGAGATCGGCGCCGTGCTCAATGACGGCGGCCTGCAGGTCGCGGAGGTTTTCGGGCTCGAGGGGGTTGGCCGGGTGGTTGGGGAAGGAGCCGTCCAGCTCGAAGTACAGGGGGATGATCTCGAATGGCAGCTTGGGCAGGAGGGCGTTGCCCAGCACCGCCGGCGTGGTGAGGCCGGCCATGCCGTTGCCTGCGTCCACAACTACCTTCAGCGGCCGGGATCCGGAGAGGTCCACCAGTTGGCGGAGGTACTCGGAGTAGTCCTTCAGGACGTCGTGGACGCCGATCAGACCACGGGCGGGGGCCGCCGGGATGAAGCCTTCGTTGAGATACTGCTCCGCGAGGGCCTGGATCTCTTTGAGGCCTGATTCGGAGGAGATGGGCTGCGCGCCGGCCTTCGACATCTTGATGCCGTTGTATTCGGCAGGGTTGTGGCTGGCGGTGAACGTGGCGCCGGCAGCGTTGAGGGAGCCGCAGGCGAAGTACAGCTCATCGGTGGAGATCAGGTCAAGGAGCTTGACGTCGGCGCCGCGGGTGGCCGCGCCGTCAGCGAAAGCCTTGGCGAACTCGGGGGAGGAGGGGCGCATGTCGCCGCCTACCAGGATCGTCTGGCCCTCCAGTTCCAGGACATCTACGAACGCGGCGCCCACGGCTTCGACGATTTCAGCGGTGATGGATTCGCCCACGATGCCCCGAACGTCGTACGCCTTGAAGGATGCCGAGAGGTCAAAAGTCTTTGTCTGTTCGCTAGTCACGGGTCTTATCTTACGTGGACCTGCGGACCTTCCCGGTTGTTCACATACGGAGGTCCCGGCTTTATGGGTGTCGGTGGCGGCTGGGATACTTGATCAATGGTTGATACCCAGAACGCCGCCCTTCTTTCCGCTTCCCCTGATTCACCGTCCGCCACAAAAAGCCAGGCCTTGGAGGTTCTCCGCGAACTTGTGGGGCATCCGGCGGCGGATTTCCACGACGGACAGTTTGAGGCGATTGAAGCGCTGGTCGACGGCGGCCGGCGGGCTTTGGTGGTCCAGCGCACCGGTTGGGGAAAATCGGCGGTGTACTTTGTGGCGTCCCTGCTCCTCCGGCGCAGCGGGGCCGGCCCTACCCTGATCGTTTCCCCGCTGCTCGCCCTGATGCGGGACCAGGTGGCGGCCGCCGCCCGCGCCGGAGTGCGTGCAGTGGCCATCAACTCCGCGAACCAGCTGGAATGGGACACCGTACGGGAACAGCTCGCGGCCGATGAAGTCGACGTGCTGCTGGTTTCGCCGGAACGGCTCACCAACCCGTCCTTCCGTGAACACCAGCTGCCGGAGCTCATCCGGCGGACGGGCCTGCTGGTTATTGACGAGGCACACTGTATTTCGGACTGGGGCCACGACTTCCGGCCGGACTACCGCCGGATCGCTGACTTGATCACCCAGCTGCCGGAGTCTGTTCCCGTCCTGGCCACCACTGCCACGGCCAACTCACGCGTGGTCCACGACATCGAGGAACAGCTGGGTGCGGGGGTCCTCACCATCCGCGGAACCCTTGGCCGTGATTCCCTGCGGCTGGGCGTCCTCACACTCCCGAATTCCCGCGAACGGTTGGGCTGGCTGCTGACGCACCTGGCCGACCTGCCCGGCAGCGGCATCATCTACACGTTGACAGTTTCCGCCGCGGAGGACACCGCCCGGCTTCTCGCCGACGCGGGGCACACCGTGCAGGCCTACACCGGCAGGACCGATCCCGCGGACCGGGAGCGCGCAGAGCAGATGCTCAAAGACAACCAGGTCAAGGCATTGGTGGCCACCTCGGCGCTCGGCATGGGCTTCGACAAACCGGATCTTGGCTTCGTCGTGCACCTCGGGGCGCCGTCCTCCCCGGTGGCCTACTACCAGCAGGTGGGCCGTGCGGGCCGTGGCGCGGCGAACGCAGATGTCCTGCTGCTGCCGGGTTCTGAAGACCGGGATATCTGGCAGTACTTCGCCACCGCTTCCATGCCCTCGGAGGAAAAAGCCACAGGGGTGCTGACGGCGTTGGCTGAGGCCGGCACTGCGGTGTCAACGGTTGCGTTGGAGGCCAGGGTTGACCTCCGCCGCACTCCGCTGGAGCTGCTGCTGAAGGTCCTGGCCGTGGACGGCGCCGTGGAACGGGTCGGTGGCGGGTGGCGTTCCACCGGCCAGCCCTGGATCTACGACGCCGAGCGCTACCGCCGGATCGCCGAGGCCAGGGTGGATGAGCAGGACTCCATGGTGATCTATCAGGACACCGCCGGGTGCCGGATGGAATACATCACCTCGGTCCTCGATGACGAGACCGCGCACCCCTGCGGGAAGTGCGATAACTGTGCGGGCTGCTGGTTCCGGGCGGACATAGCCGCGGATGCCACGGCAGCGGCGGGCCAGACCCTCACCCGTGCCGGCGGTGTCCTGGAGGCACGCCTGCAGTGGCCCAGCGGCATGGACCGCCTGGGCGTTCCGGTCAAGGGCAAGATCAAGCCCGATGAAGGACTGGCCGATGGCCGCGTGCTGGCAAGGCTGACTGATCTCGGCTGGGGCGGAGCCCTGCGGGAACTCTTTGCTGCCGGCGCCGCGGACCGTCCAGTGGACCCGGCCATGTTGCAGGCCTGTGTCCAGGTCCTGCGGGAATGGGCTACCGGTGACGGCCGGAACCCGGGCTGGAGCGGTGCAGGCCGGCCGGCCGCAATCGTCAGCATGCCCTCCCGCAGCAAGCCTGAACTGGTTCGGTCCCTCGCCCAGGGAATTTCGGAAATCGGCAGGATCCCCTACCTTGGCGAGCTGGCCCTGGGCCACGGCGGACCCACTGGAAGCCGCGGCGGCAACAGCGCCTACCGGCTGGCGGGCGTCTGGGACCGCGTGGTGGTGGGGCCGGAGTTGGAGGCGGCCATGGCATCACTCCGTGGTCAAGGCGTGATGCTGATCGACGACCTCGTGGACAGCCGGTGGACCGTTACCGTTGCTGGACGTGCCCTGCGCCAGGCGGGGGCGGGGGCTGTTCTTCCGCTGGTGCTTGCCCAGGCCGGCTGACCTCGGCGCCGGCCTGCCGGTGCAGTGACAGGCTGTCCGCCGTGCTGACGAGCATCAGGACGGCCATGGTGAGGAAGGCTCCGCGGAAGGGGCCCGCATCATCCGCGGGGAAGGCCGACACGCCGTCGAAAATCCGGATCAGCAAGGCACCAACGGCGATGCCGGCACCTGCGGCGAGCTGCACCAAGGTGGCCGACACGGAATTGGCCGACGTCAGCTGGGCTGGCGCTATGTCCGCGTACTGCACCGACGCGTAGGCGGAGAAGCCGATGGAGCGGAAAGCCCCGCTGCAGACCAACAAGGCGAAGGTCAGGGCCTGCGGCGTGTCCGGCGTGAGCAGGGCGCACAGGGCGAAGGTCACCGCCGAGGCCAGGGATCCGAAGACCAGCATGGCCCGGAAACCGAACCGTCGGATCAGCGGCGTGGTGGCCGGCTTGATGCCAATATTGCCGATGAACACGGCCGCCACCATGATTCCTGCGTGCAGCGGTGACCAGCCGAAGCCGGTCTGGAACATCAGGGGCAGGAGGAACGGCACCGAAGAAATGGTCAGGCGGTAGACAAACCCGCCCGTGGCCATGGCCCGGAATGTCCGCGTTGAAAAAACGCTGAGGTCGAACAGTGGGTTTTTGGCCCGCCTCATCCACAACACGGCGGCCGCGAGGGCACACGCGCCTGCCGCGGCGCTCAGTGCTGCCCATGGACCGTCGGGGTGTGCGGTTGCCAGTTCCAGGCCAACCACCAGGGCGCCCACGCCTGTGGTGGTGAGGAGCAGGCCCAGCCAGTCCAGCCGGCGAGTGCTGTCTCCCGCGCCGGTTGGAACCAGCCTCAGTGCGGCGATGAAGGCGGCCGCGCCCAGTGGGAGATTGATGAGGAAGATCCAGTGCCACGACAAGTAAGTGGTCAAGGCGCCGCCCACCAGCGGCGCCAGTACCGGCGCCAGCAATGCGGGCCACACCAGGAAGGCCGTGGCGCGCAGGAGCTCCGATTTGGGTGTGCCGCGCAGTACCAGGAGGGTGCCCACCGGAACCATCATGGCCCCGCCGGCGCCCTGCAGGATCCTGCTCAGCGTCAACACGGTCAGGTCCGGGCTGACGGCGCACCCCAACGAGGCGAGCGTGAAGAGGGCAATCGCGACGCAGAACACTTTGCGTGCCCCCACGCGTTCAGCAAGCCAGCCGCTGAGCGGGATGCCCATGGCCACGGTCATGAGGTAGGCCGTCATGGTGATGTTGACGTCGGCGGCTGGAACGCCAAAGTCGCTGGCGATGTTGGGGATGGCGGTGGTGAGGATGGTGCCGTCCAGGAACTCCATAAAGAACGTGGCAGCCACCAGTAGTGCCAGGCGGGGATTCCACGCCTGGCTTGTGCTGGTCTCCGCGCCCGGGGAATTGCTAGCTGCCATTCCACCATCCTGCCACCGCCGGCGGGGGTGAAGCCTTGTGCGTCCGCACCCCGGACCGGCAGCCCAGCCTTTGCGCCCGCACACCGGTTCCTGCCCGCGCACCACGCCCGGCTCGCGCCCTGGGAACGCAAAAGGCCCCGGTCCAGGACCGGGGCCAAACGCGGAGACGGGGGGATTTGAACCCCCGGTGGAGTTGTGCCCCACACTTCATTAGCAGTGAAGCCCATTCGGCCGCTCTGGCACGTCTCCAATGGCTATTACTAGCCCACCAAGGATACGCAGAACGGGGCACGCAGTGCAAAACGGCCACCGAACGCCTGTCTCAGGGCCGGCACACAACCTTCAAGGGGCCGCTCGCCCGGCGAAAATACCTGAACAGAACAGCCGGACCTGAGCGGATCAACCGGAGCGGATCATCCTGATTTCGCGAAGGTCTTCCCACTCGGCCACCCGGTCTTCGGCCCCGTCCGGAGCGAAACCCAGCCGTTCGTAGAATCCGATGGCCTTGGTATTGCCTGCCGCCACCCAGAGACTGGCGGGTGCTGTACCGAGTGCAGCCTCAAGCAGCCTGCGTCCAAGCCCCAGCCCCTGATGGGACTGAAGCAGATAGAGTCCCCACAGCTCCAGGCTCCCTGAAGCGGGAAGATCCTGACCAAGGTGCCCTTGCGGCACGGCGCGGGTTGCGGAGAACCCCACCACTGAGCCGTCCACGCACGCCACCCACGCCGCCGGCTCTGGGGCCAGCAGCAACTGACACCACATCCCTAGCCGGTGGGCTGGTTTCAGGGCAGCCAGGAAGGCGTCCGACATCAAGCCACGGTACGTCTGCTGCCAGCACTGGGTATGGACGTCAGCCAGTCTGACGGCATCGGACGCTGTGGCCCGCCTGACGTCCACAGCGGCCGCTATGGTCATCCGCCTGCCAGCGTCCGCCATAGGAAGTGCTGGCTGCGGGCCTGCAGCGCGGCGGCCTGCCGGTTGTCCGACGCTCCGGCGTGGCCGCCTTCGAGCGCCTCGTGGAACCAGACATTCGGGATGCCCATGGCCTGCATCCGGGCAGCCATCTTGCGGGCCTGGACCGGCCCCACCCTGTCATCCGACGTGGCCGTCCAGATGAACGTTTCGGGGTACTCCACGCCGTCCTTGAGCAGGTGGTACGGCGAGAAGGTCCGGATGTACTCCCATTCCGCCGCCACGTCCGGGTCGCCATATTCGGCGATCCAGGAGTGCCCGGCGGAGAGCCTCGTGTAGCGCCTCATGTCCAGTAGCGGAACGCCGCAGGAGATAGCTCCGAAAAGCTCCGGGTAAGTCGTGAGCATGTTGCCCACCAGCAGCCCGCCGTTGGACCCGCCCACGCAGCCAAGCCGCTCGCGGGAGGTGACGCCGCGGTGGACGAGGTGCTGTGCCACGGCGGCAAAGTCCTCGAAGGCACGGTGCCGGTTTTCCTTCAGCGCGGCCCGGTGCCAGGACGGCCCGTATTCGCCGCCGCCGCGGATGTTCGCCACCACGTAGACACCGCCGCGGGAGTGCGCGGCCTCGCCGGGCACGCCGGAAGTGGCGGTCCGGCGTTCCAGCCACGCCCTGCCGACGGTTCCGCTGTACGCAGGGGTCCGGGAAACCTCAAAGCCGCCGTACCCGGAGAGCTGCGTCGGGTTCTGCCCGTCCAGGACCAGGTCCCGTGAGGCCACCTGGAAGTACGGGACCCGGGTGCCGTCCGCGGACACGGCGAAGTGCTGCTGCACCTCGTACTGGTCGTCATCAAAGAACGACGGCGACGCCTTCACTTCGGCATGATGGCTCACCACGCCTGTGGTCGCCACACCTGCGGTGGCCACAGCGGCGGTCACCCCAACGGTGCCCGCCTCATCGGTGCTGCCGGAACCCGCGCGCTCCAGTGTTCCGCGCATCAGTGTGCTGGGGGTGGTGAATCCGGTGGCGACCAGCCAGAAGTCGTCGCCCGCACCGCCGTCGGCCGGTCCTTCATCTTCGTCGTCTACCGCGTAGGCGTTGACGTCGTGCAGCGGCGGGCAGGCGTCCAGCAGCGAGGAAGCCCAGGCGCCCCCGCTGGTCGCGCCCCCGTCGGTCGCGCCCCCGTCGGTCGCGCCCCCGTCGGCCGCACTCCCGTCCGTTGCTGCACCAGGCGCGGAAGGATCCAGCACTCGGATTTCGGACGAGACATCCCGCAGCAGGTTCAACAGTAGGAAATTCCGGGTCCAGCTCCACGACTGCAGCGACGTGTGTGCATCGGGGGCAAAGAGCACCAAGAGATCCCGTGACCCGGCAAGGTAGTCTTCGAACTTCGCGGCCAACAAGGACCCGGCGGGGTACGTTGTGCCGTCCAGGGACCAGTCCTGCTGCGGCCGGAACAGGAGCCACTCGCGGTGCGCGCTGAGGTTCACATCTGTCGGCGCGTCGATCTCGAGCCAGGCGTCGTCCCAGCGGATAAAGGTGCTGCGGTTGTAGAAATCGATGTAGTCCACAGCGAACGTGCGCTCGAAACCGGGAGTCGAATCATGAGCCACCACGGCCATCATGTGGTCCTCGGGCACCTCAAAAAGCCGGGCAGCCGCGGCGAGGGTTTCGCCGCGCCGCAGGGTGACGGCCGTCCGGGCGTAGGACGAGGCAGTCCGCGGCAGGTCCCCGGCTGTGGAGGCGACCAGCAGCGTGTCCGTGTCCAGCCACGAGACGTTTCCCTTCGCCGTCGGCAAGTCAAAACCGCCGCCGGCCGGGTCAACGAACGTGCGGGTCCCGACGTCGAACTCGCGGTAGCGGTTGGCGTCGCCGCCGTCGGGGGAGAGCGCCAGCAGCGCGAGGCGGTACGGTTCGCCGGCGGCCGGGCGGAGGAACGTGGCACCGTGGAAGACCCATTCCGCTCCTTCGGCGGCGGCGAGGGCATCCACATCCAGCAGGACATCCCAGTCGGGGGAGTCGGTCAGGTAGCTTTCCCAGGTGGTGCGGCGCCACAGCCCCTTGGGGTTCGCCTGGTCCTTCCAGAAGTTGTAGTACCACTCGCCCCGTTTGCCCACCATGGCGATCCGGTCCGTGGAGTCCAGCACCTCCAGGATGCTTCCTTCCAGGCCTGCGTAATCGGCGTCCTCCAGGAGGTCCTCGGTGCGTGCGTTCTGCTCCCGGACCCAGGCAAGCGGTGCCTCGCCGTAGATTTCCTCCAGCCACACGTTCTCATCAGTGGGTTCGGGGGCGGGCGATGAACCGGGCGCTTGATCAGCTGCAGTGGTGGTCATGCGCCCCATCCAAACAACAAATTCGCGCTGCAAGCAAGTCAAGTGCCTGGGGCGCATGCCGATACTCTGGATGCCGTGGGTAAATCGAAGAGCATCCGGACAGCCATCATCGGCGCCGGACCCCGGGGAACCAGTGTGCTGGAGCGTTTGCTCGCACACGCGGCCGCGTACGCCGCCGCCCACCCCGGCCCCGCAGCTCTCCATATAGACGTCATCGACCCCTATCCGGCGGGCCCGGGGCACGTGTGGCAGCCCGGCCAGTCCCGGCTGTACCTCATGAACACCCAGTCCTTCTATCCCACGGTCGTCCCTGAGGACCCCCGGCTGGCGCCGCCAGTCGCGGGCACCACGTTCGACCACTGGCGTGCCCGGCAGCAGCGTGAGCCGATGCCGGCCCTGACGCTGGACGAGCGGTCCGAACTGGCAGGCTTGGGATCGCGGGACTTCCCCAGCCGGGCACTGTACGGCCGCTACCTGCGCTGCACGCTGGACGAGTTGACGGCAAAACTGCCCGACGGCGTCACCGTCAGTTTCCACGAAACCACCGCCGTGTCGGTGCGCCCGTCGGGCGACGGAACGCGCCGGACGCCGGTAGAAAGCGCGCCGGGGGACGGCGCCCCGGATAAAAGCAGCCCGGATGAAGGTACTTCGGGGGACGTCACTCCGGGTGGGGTAACGCCAAAAACCGGAACGTTCGACGTCGGACTGGCCGGCGGCGGTACGCTCACGGTCGATTCCGTGGTCCTTGCCCTGGGGCACCTTGCGTCCCGGCTGAACCCGGAACAGCGTGAACTCCAGGCATCGGCCACACAGCTGGGCCTGAGCTACTTCCCGCCGGCTGTCCCGGCGGACGTCGACTGGGCCGCGATCCCGGCCGGCGAACCGGTCCTGGTCCGGGGTATGGGGCTGAACTTCTTCGACGTGATGGGCCAGCTTACGGAGGGCCGCGGCGGAAAGTTCATCGACGCCGGAACCCGGCTTGACTATCAGCCTTCCGGCCAGGAGCCCCTGATCATTGCCGCCTCCCGCCGCGGAACCCCGTACCGGGCCAAGGCCGCATTGGCCGGCTACTACCCGGCGTCGGTCACCCTGCGGTACCTGACCGAGGCCGCGCTGGAGCGGTTTGCGGCTACCGGGATCAGGCCCGGGTTCGACCACGATCTCTGGCCCCTGCTGCACCGCGACACCCTCTGGGCCTACTACTCCACCCTGGTGCGCTCGCAGCCGGCGGCAGTCCCCGACGCGTCCGAGTTCCTGGCCGCGCTGGATGAGGCGCTGCGCCCGCATGCCCACAGCGCCGCCAACTGGGAGGCCGCGGTGGAGAGCGTCCTGGCCGTGCACGTCGGGCCGCGGCACCGGCTCGATCTGCGGGGCCTCGCGTCTCCCCTGGCGGGCAGGTCCTTCGGATCGCGTGCCGAACTGGATGCCGCCGTCGTCGAGTACCTGCTCGATGACGCCCGCCGCTCGGCCCTCGGCGAAGAGGATCCGGTGAAGATGGCCATCGGCGCCCTGCATCACGGGCGTGCGGTGCTGAAAACGGCAGTGGCTGACGGCGGCATCACCGATGAGTCCTGGGTGGCCGGCCTGCGTGGCTGGTTTGAGTCGTTTGTCGAGGGCCTGGCCAGCGGGCCACCTGCGCTGCGCGCTGAACAGTTGGCCGCCTTGGCGCGCGCCGGCGTGGTCAGCTTTGTGGGGCCAGACCCCCGGTTCAGCGTGGACCGCCGGGCAGGCCGCTTTACGGCCATGTCACCTTGGGTGAGCGGTCCGCCGGTTGCGGCGAAGACCATGGTGGAGGCCCTCGCGCCGGCCAACCGCGTGTCCGCGAATGACTCACCGCTGCTGGAACAGCTCCTCGCGGACGGGATGGTGCGGCCCAGGCTGATGATGACGGCGGAAGGTGCGCCGGTGCAGGCCACCGGACTTGACGTTGCGCCGCACCCGTACCGGCCTCTGGCGGCCAACGGCTCGGTCACGGACGGTCTGTACGTGCTGGGCCTGCAGCTCTCGGCCACCCAGTGGGGCACGGCCATCGCCGCGGAAGCGCTCCAGCCGGGCGGCCCTACATACGCCAGCGGGCAGCGGACCCTCCGCGACGCCGACGAAATCGCACAGGCGATCCTCGGACACTGACACCTGCGCCTGACTGGCGCGAGCCCGGGTCGGGCCGCGTCACATAGGCACGTCCCGCACAGAAATATTTGCTGGCCTTTTTGCGCGTGACGTGAGCCTGTGAGTCGCGTGACTTGACGTCCGCCGTCCGCCTGGTCGCCGATGGTGCCTGTCAGTACCTTGCGTGTGGCGGCGGCGGACCTGGTTGCGTCGTCGCGTGGCCAGCCGTGACCGCCGGTTACCTGCTGGCGTGTGCCATGGATTGCGCCGCGTTGCCTCAGGTTCCAGCATGTTTCGCCGCGCGTCCCCGCATGGGGCTCCGTGTCCGAAAACGACGCCGCACGGACGCCCGTTACCCCGGATTTCCTGCCATTTCGCGCAGTTTCGCGCTGTGAACGCCACCCTTTTGCCGCCCGTTCTTCTCTGTTCTAGTGGTTGCCACGAGCCAGTCGGCCGGACCCGCATCACCGGTTCCACACCCCCAGCGCAGAAAGATTCAGCCATGAAATTCCGAAAGTCATCCGCACGAACCGCCCCCGCTGCAGGTGGGGCTGCCGGGAAGGCAGCAGGCAGTGCGGCCGCCGTCGCCGCAGCCCTGGCACTCTCGCTGGTGCTGACGGGCTGTGGCGGCGCAGCGACAGCCCAGTCCGGAGGCAGCGACGCGGAAGTGAAAACCGTCCGCTACCAGGGTTCGCCCAACACCGTGGCCTTGGTGGAAGTGGCGGAGGACCTCGGCTATCTGGGCGACGTCAAGCTCGAGTGGGTCAGCAACACCACCAGCGGGCCGCAGAGCATCCAGTCCGTGGCCACCGACCAGACAGACATCGGGGGAGCGTTCACCGGTGCCGTCATCAAACTCATCGAGGCGGGCGCGCCCGTCCAGGCAGTGATCAACTACTACGGCGAGGACAAGGAGACGTTCACCGGCTACTACGTGGAAGAAGGCAGCCCCATCAAGACAGCCCGGGACCTGATCGGCAAAAAGGTCGCAGTGAACACCCTGGGCGCCCACCACGAAGCGATCATCAACACCCACCTGAAAAACAGCGGACTGACTCCGGAGGAAATCAAGCAGGTCCAGCTGGTGGTGGTGCCGCCGAACGAAACCGAAGTGGCCCTCCGCAAGAAACAGGTCGACGTCGGCACTCTCGGCGGGGTGCTCCAGGACCGGGCGCTCGCCGAGGGAGGCGTGCGTGCCCTGTTCACCGATGTTGGGGTGATCGGCGGCCCGTTCGACGCCGGCCAGTACGTCCTGCGGAAGGACTTTCTGGCCAAGAACCCGGAAACCAGCCGCACGGTGGTCACCGGAATCGCCAAGGCCATCGAATGGGAGCGCACCACCCCGCGGGAACAGGTGATCGCCAAGTTCGAGGAAATCATTGCCAAGCGCGGCCGAAATGAGAGCACAGATGCACTGAAGTACTGGAAGAGCGTGGGAGTAGCCTCGCCGGGCGGCCGGATCCAGGACCAGGACTTCACTCGCTGGGCCGATTACCTGAAATCTGCGGGCATCATCACCGGCGAGCTGGACACCAAGAAGCTCTACACCAACGAGTTCAACCTGCTGGAAACCCCGGCACCGGCAGCAACCTCGAAAGGATAGAAGATGACACCCAAGATCAGTCTCAGAAACGTCACCAAGGAATTCATTGTCCGGCCGGGCAAAGGGGCGGGCAGGAACACAAGAACGGAGGCCTCCGTCCTCACGGCTTTGGATGACCTCAGCCTGGATGTCGCCGCCGGTGAATTCCTCACCCTGGTGGGCCCCAGCGGCTCCGGCAAAACCACGCTGCTGGACCTGCTGGCCGGACTTTCCCGTCCCACCTCGGGGAAGGTCCTGGTGGACGGCAAAGAAGTGACCGGGCCCGGCCAGGACCGAGCCGTAGTTTTCCAGCAGTACGCGCTGTTCCCCTGGCGCACGGCGTCGGCCAACGTGTCCATCGGCCTCGAGAACACGGGTTTGTCCAAGAAGGAAAGGGCGGCGAAGGCCAGCGAGTTCCTCGACCTGGTGGGCCTTGCCGGGTTCGAGGACCGCTACCCGCATGAACTGTCCGGCGGTATGAAGCAGCGCGTGGCCATCGCCAGAAGCCTCGCCTATGAGCCGGACGTTCTGCTGATGGACGAACCCTTCGCCGCCCTGGACGCCCAGACCCGCGAACAGCTCCAGGACGAGCTCCTGCGGATCTGGAAAGCCACGGGCAAAACCATCGTCTTCATCACCCACGGGATCGACGAGGCGGTTTACCTCGGCCAGCGCGTGGCGGTGCTCAGCGCCCGGCCCGGCAGGCTCAAGGAAATCGTGGACATCAACATCTCCGACCGCGACGGCGACGCGGACATCCGCTCGCACCCGGCCTTTGTGGAACACCGGCACCAGGTCTGGTCCCTGCTGCATGACGAAGTCCGCCTGGCCCAGAACTCCGGCCACCGGAAGATCCTCCCGGACGGCACCGCCCCCGATGAACAACCCCTCGAAAGGAGTGCGGCCTGATGAGCGCTGTGTTGACCCGACCGCAAGAGGCGGCTGCCGCCGTCGACCCTTCACTGCAGTCCGGAGCACCGCAGCCCGGACCGTCCGCACCGTCTAATTCGGAGCGCGGGCAACGCCCGACGCCGGCAGCCAGGTTGGGGGCCGCAGCCCGCCACGCAGGGCGGGCTGGCTGGAAATCGCTCGCCGTTGTCCTGTTCCTGGCACTGTGGGAAGTGGGTCCGCTGTACCTGGCCAGCCCGGCCACGCGAGTGTTCCTGCCGCCGCTGCATGAGGTGCTGGCCGCGGGAGCCAAGCTCCTGGAGAACGGGCAGCTGCAGAGCCACCTGCAGGCCAGCCTGACCCGTTCGGCGTCCGGTTTCGGCATCGCCGTGGTGTCCGCCGTCGTCCTGGGACTCCTGATCGCCTGGTACGGCTGGCTGAATTCGTTCCTCAATCCGCTGCTGGAGCTCTTCCGCAACACGGCAACCCTGGCCCTGCTGCCGGTGTTCACCCTGCTGCTGGGCATCGGGGAGGAATCCAAGATCACCATCGTGGCCTACGCCGCGTTCTTCCCCGTCCTGCTGAACACCATCGCCGGCGTCAGGACCGTGGACCCGCTGCTGATCCGGGCGGCGAAATCCCTGGGGCTGAACAGTTTCCGGCTCTTTCAGAAGGTGATCCTGCCGTCCGCGGTGCCCACGATCTTCACCGGGATCCGGATGGCCGGAACCTCGTCCATCCTGGTGCTCATCGCGGCCGAAATGGTGGGCGCCAAAGCCGGTCTGGGCTACCTGATCGTCAATGCGCAGAGCAGCTTCCTGATCCCGGACATGTACGCAGGCATCCTGACCGTCTCCGTCGTCGGTCTGCTGGTCAACACCGTACTCGTGGCACTGGAACGGCATTTCTCCCGCTGGCGCACCGCCGTCGGCTCGGACAGCTGACCGCCCAGCCGGCACGCCCGAACTCCTCAACACATACCTTCTGAACTGCAAAGGAAACACCATGACCGTCATCACCGAAACCAAACTCCAGTTCACCAAGCTCAGCTCGCGCATCGGCGCCGAAATCCGCGGCCTGGACCTCAGCGCTGACCTCTCGCCGGACACCGTGGCGCAGCTCCGGGACGCCCTGAACACGCACAAGGCCCTGGTCTTCCGGGAAGCAAACATCCGCACTGACGAAGACCAGGTGCGCTTCGCCAGCCGCTTCGGTCCCCTCACCAAGGCCCACCCCACCGTGGCCTCCGTGGACGGAAAGCCCTCGGTCCTGCCGGTGGACAGCGAAAACGGCAGCGCCAACAACTGGCACACCGACGTTACCTTTGTGGTGAACCCGCCGCAGGCCTCCACGCTGCGCAGCATCACCCTCCCGGGTTACGGCGGGGAAACCCTGATCGCGTCCTCGGCCGGGGCCTACCAGGACCTGCCGGAGGAGCTGCGGAACTTCGCCGACACCCTCTGGGCCATCCACACCAACGACTACGACTACTCCGTGCCCAAGAACCTCGAACACGCCAACGCCGACGAACGGCGCAAGGAGTTCACCAGGATCCACTTCGAATCCGCCCACCCCGTGGTCCGGGTCCACCCGCTGACCGGGGAGCGTGGATTGTTCATTGGGGGCTTCGCGCAGCGGCTGCGGATCGTCGGCCTGTCCAACACCGAGTCCAAGGACATCCTGCGACTCCTGCAGGCCTACATCACGCGCCCGGAGAACGTGGTGCGGGTGAACTGGGAACCGGACCAGCTGGTCCTGTTCGACAACCGCATCACGCAGCACTACGCGCCGGACAACTACGACGGCCAGCCCCGCCAGCTGAACCGCGTCACCATCGCCGGTGACCTTCCCCGGGGTGTGGACGGACGCAGCAGCACCTCCATCAAGGGCGACTCGTCCGCCTACTCCGAGACCGTCGTCGTTCCCGAAACTGCTGGCCGCACTGAAACTGCTGGCCGCACTGAAACTGCTGGCCGCACTGAAACTGCCGGGGTGCTCGCGTGAGCGCCGGGCTTGGCGGCGCCAGGCAGCTGCACCTGAACGCCTTCCTGATGAGCACCGGCCACCACGAAGCCTCGTGGCGGCTGCCGGCGAGCAACAGTTTCGCCGGCACGGACGTGGCCCACTTCCAGCGGCTCGCCCAGACGGCAGAGCGCGGCAAGCTGGACTCGATCTTCTTCGCCGACTCTCCGGTGCTGCACGGAAACGTGGCCCAGCGGCCCTACGGCAGCCTCGAACCCACGGTGTTGCTCGCCGCCATCGCAGCGGTCACGGAGCGGATCGGGCTGATTGCCACCGCGTCCACAACCTACAACGAGCCGTACAACCTGGCGCGGCGCTTCGCCTCGGTTGACCACATCAGCGGCGGAAGGGCGGGGTGGAACGTGGTGACCACGGCGGGAGACGCGGCCGCCCGGAACTTCTCCCTCGCCGGCCAGCCTGCCCACTCGCAGCGGTACGAGCGGGCAGCGGAATTCCTGGATGTGGCCAAGAAGCTCTGGGACAGCTGGGAAAGTGATGCCGTGGTGGCGGACAAGGGTGCCGGCGTCTGGGCGGACAGTTCACGCGTCCATCCGGTCAACCACCAGGGACCGCATTTCCAGGTGGAGGGCGGCCTGGATGTGCCCAGGTCCATCCAGGGGCACCCGGTGATTGTCCAGGCAGGCTCGTCCGAGAACGGCAAGGACTTCGCGGCGCGGTACGCGGAGGCGGTCTTCACGGCGCACCAGACCCTGGCGGATGCCCAGGACTTTTACGCAGACCTGAAAAGGCGGACGACGGCGGCAGGCCGGGACCCGGAGTCCATCAAGATCCTGCCGGGCATCGTTCCCGTCATCGGTGCCACGGAGGCCGAGGCCCTGACGCTGGAGCGGGAGCTGGATGAGCTGATCCTGCCCGAGCACGCGGTGCGGCAGCTGGCCAACCTGCTGCGCGTCTCGCCGGAATCCCTGAAACTGGACGGCCAGCTGCCGGCCGACCTCCCGTCGGAGGACGAGATCGAGGGTGCCAAGAGCCGCTACACCCTGATCGTGAACCTCGCCCGCAGCGAACACCTGACCGTCCGGCAGCTCATCGGCCGTCTCGGCGGAGGCCGCGGGCACCGGACCTTCGCGGGAACACCGGAGCAGGTGGCCGATGCCATCCAGCATTGGTTCCAGTCGGGTGCCGCGGACGGCTTCAACATCATGCCGCCCGTGCTGCCCTCCGGCCTGGACATCTTTGTGGACCAAGTGGTTCCCATCCTCCAGGACCGCGGGTTGTTCCGGCGTGAATACACCGGGCGTACGCTCCGCGAGCACTTTGGACTGGCCGTCCCGGCCAACCAGTTCGAACGGCTACCGCAGCCTGCGTAAACCAACGGGGCACACGCCCGCAGCCCGTTTAAAGCCAACGCGGGGTCACTTAGCGCCCATATTTCCGTTCGGAATGGGCGCGAAGTGACCCCGCGTTGGTTTTCGTGCGAAGTGGTTAGCCGCGCAGGCAGTGCTGGTACTGGATCCAGGCAATGCCGTAACGGATCCAGCCCAGGATGTCGTACCACCTGGTGGGCGGTACCGGTGCCGTGCAGACCGGCGGAACGGGTCCGCCGGCAGCGACCTGGACAGCAGCCGTCACCACGGTGCCGGACTCGGCGGCCGTGAGCACCAAAGTTCCGGCCCCCGCAGCAGCGCCGGCAGGAACGGCGAGATTCACGGCGGCGGTGCCGGCCGAAACCGGCACCGCGCCAAGATCCGTCTTGGTCCCGGCGCTGTCGGTGAACACCGCAGCCAGTGAGGTATTGACCGGGCTGCCCAGCGACGTGAGGTCAAGTTTGGAAACCGCCAGCGTGATGGCGTCCCCGGCCTTGACCTCGGCTGCCGTGGTGTTCACGACGGCCACTGTCCGCCGGGCGAAGTCCGGCGACACGGGGTTATGCGCCTGCAGGTACGTGATCCAGGCGTCCCGGTCCACCAGCCCCGAATCCTTGGTCCCGGTGCCGTCCTTGAAGACCCGGAAGTTGTCTCCACCGGTGGCAAGGAAGCTGAACGTCCCGATCCGGTAGGACTTCGCCGGATCGATCAGGGCACCGGCCACGCGGATGGAGGTGATCCGGTCACCGGCAGCACGCGTTGCATCGTAGGTGTAGTTCACGTTCTTGGACAGGCCCAGCTGCTGGTAGGCGCGGCTGGGGACCGTGCCGTCCACGTTGGTCTGCCATTGCTGCTCCAGGAGCGCCTTGAACTGCGCGCCCGTCAGGGACGTGGTCCACAGGTTGTTCACAAACGGCAGGACCGAGTTGGCCTCCGCATACGTGATGGTGCCGTCCGGGGCGTAGTACAGCTCGTTGCGGAGGCCGCCGGGATTGACGACGCCGATTTCGGCGGCGCCCAGCTCGGCAGGCTGGAGCGATTCCAACAGTGAGTCGGCCACCAGGTTGCCCAGCGTCGATTCGCTGGCCCGGTCATCGCGCTTGGCGGGCCCGCCTGCGGGGTCAGCGGTGAAGGCCGTGGTGATATCTGCAGTCAGCGCCCCGACCGGCTGGTTGCCGATGGCGGCGGCGCCAGCCAGGGCCTTCTGCACAATGGCGTCAACGGCTGCAACCCGCGGGTACGCGTTCACGAGGTCACTGGCCAAGTCAGTGGTGCGTTTGACGTTCCCGGCCTTCGAAGCGGAGACTTCCTTGGTGGCCGTATCCACCGTGAGCTGGATCTGGCCGATGTTCTCGCCGTAGTTGCCGGTCTGGACAATCGGACGGGTCTTTCCCCCAGCACCGGGGACAGGGGCGTCCCAGGCGTATTCCTTGTGCGTGTGGCCGGTAAAGATGGCATCCACGTCGGCGGAAGTTTCGGTGACCAGCTTCGCGAACGGTCCGCCGGCTGCCACTTCCTGCTCCAGGGTGGCGCCCTCCGGGGTTCCGGAGCCGGCGCCGTCGTGGCTTTCCACGATAATCACATCAGCGAGGTTGCCTGCCGTGATCTTGGCTGCCACGCGGTTGATGGCGTCCACGGGATCGCCGAACTCAAGATCGGCGATGCCGGCGGGCGTCACCAGGGACGGGACTTCCTGGGTGACGGTGCCGATGACGGCAACCTTCACGCCGTCCATGTCGAGCACCGTGTATTCCGGCAGGACCGGTTCGGTGGTTCCCTTCTGGTAGACGTTCGCCCCGAGCAGCGGGAACGTGGCGTTGGTGCCACCCGCAATGACGCGGTCGCGCAGGTCCGCCCAGCCGCCGTCGAACTCGTGGTTGCCCACAGCGGAAGCGTCCAGCTCCAGCGCGTTCAGCACGTCGATGGTGGGCTGGTCCTTGGCAACAGCCGAGGCGAACAATGATGCGCCGATGTTGTCGCCCGCGGACAGGAAGGCCGTGGCCCCGGGTGCCGCGGCGCGCAGCTTCTCGATGGTGCCGGCGAACAGCACCGTGTTGGTGTCGATGCGGCCGTGGAAATCGTTGATGCCCAGGAAGTTCAGCTCAACGCTGGCCGGCGTGACCGGGCCGGCAGGCAGGTCCACGCCCACCACCACAGGATCGTGGTCGCTGGCACGGAACTGGTCCGGCGCATAGTAGTTGGTCACATTGTTGTTGTACCTGCTGTACTCCAGGGCCACGGACTCTACGGAGTTGATGTTCCAGATGTCCGCTCCGGTGACCACTGCATCAGCGCCCGGGGAGGCAAGGATGTGGTCCAGCGAACCCACCAGGCCGCCGAAAAGGTAGGAGTGCTTCGCGGACCCGTCGGCGTTCTTCGCCTTTCCGTCCTGGTTGACATAGCCAGCGTCCGCGAAGACGTTCATCGGGGCCTCCTGGGCGTAGGAGTTGAAGTCGCCGATGAGGAAAACCTTGTCCGTGCCCTTCGTTGCCTGCAGGCCGGTGGCGAAGTCCAGCAACGATTTGGCCTGGGCCGTGCGTGCCAGGTTGGAGGCGCCCTGGCCCTTGTCCGTGTCATCCGGCGTTGCTGCCGAACCCTTGGACTTGAAGTGGTTGGCGACGGCGATGAACTTCTTGTCATCCCCGGCGCCCACGGGCTTGAACACCTGCGCCAGCGGCTTGCGGGCGTTGGCGAAGGCGGCAGTGTCGTTGTGGATGACGGACTCGCCCACAGGTTCAGCAGCGGCCTTCTTGAAAATGAACCCGGTGCGGATCATGTCTTCGTCAGCCAGCGGGGGAGCGTTGGCGGGTGTGCGCACGTAGTCCCAGATGCCGGGTGTCGCGATGTTGAGGGCGTCCACCAGCTTGGCCAGGGCGTCGTCCCGGTCCTTGCCGAACTGGGCGGAGTTTTCAATTTCCATCAGGGACACCACGTCGGCGCCGGACTTGGTGATCGCGGCGACAATCTTGGCCTGTTGGCGGAGGAAATTCTCCGCGTTTGCGGCGCCGCGGGCGTCGCAGCCGCCCTGCACCGTGATGGGGTTGCCATCGCGGTCCTTGTAGAAGGAACAGCCCGTGAGGGTGTCGCCCGTGGTGGGGAAGTAGTTCAGCACGTTGAAGGAGGCAATCTTCAGGTTGCCGCCCACATTGGCGGGAGCCTCGGTGCGGGTGGCGCCGAAGCTGGCCGGCTGGACCGTGCCCTTGTTGGCCTCCGTGAGGTGGGTCAGCGGCTGGAACTTCCAGGCGTTGTTGGTGTAGCTGAGCACCACGTTGGTTGCGAAAGTCACCGGCGAGCCCACCCGGACCGGGTCCGTAGCGGTCAGGTACGGCAGTGCCTGGGCTTTGGTGCTGGCGTCTTTGAGGAAATTGGTTGTAGATCCGTCGTCGAGCTTGATGCCGCGGGCAGCGTTGTCCGCTACGGCGGCCTGGTATTCGGCAGAACCGTAACGCGCGACGGCGGTGGGCTGCACCAGAGTGGTAGTCCCGCCCGCAAGCCCGATTTCGCCGTACTGGTTCAGCGAGTAGTTGTCGGTGACGGTGACCGGCCCTTGCGGCGCCAGCAGCATGCCCTCGAGTGCCTCGCGGAAGGATTCGGCCGCCGGGAGCGTGAAAGCGGTGGCCTTCACCTCCGGTGCAGCGTCGGTGAGCTTGGTCAGCCCGGCGGGGTCCGCCACACTGACCTGGGTCATGCCGAAGAACTCGGAAACCGTGCCGGTGACTTCCACGAAGTCGCCGATCTGCACGGACCCTGCGGTGGCAGGGGAGTAGACAAAAACAGCGTCCGACGCCGTGTGGCCGGCCGGGGTGAGGTCGCCGCCGGTGCCGGGGGTCTGGACGTAGTAACCGGCGAAACCGCCGGTGGGGAAGGCCGCGGTGACTTTGCCGCGCGTTGTCACGGCAGTGCCGGCAAGCGGACTGGCCGTACCGGGGCCCTGGATTTCCGCAATCGTTTTGGTGCCGGGGACCGGGACCGGTGTTGGATCGGGGTCAGGTGTTGGATCCGGATCCGGGGTGCCGCCCGCCGCCGTCGGCGTGACGGCGGAGTCCAGCGTGAAGTCCGCCCGGTTGCTGTTGCTGTCCGTCCCGGCGCTGCGGTTCAGGCTCTTGACATCGGCGTTGCTGGCTGGCGCTGCTGCGGCCTGGGTTTCAAAGGTGTTGGAGGAACCGTAGCCCAGGAGGTCTGCCACCCCGGCCGGTTCAATAACCGAGCCGGTAGCGAGCGTGGCGGCCGTGGCCTGCTTCGCCAGGATGATCGTGCCGGCGGAGCCGCTGAAGTTCAGGGAGGTCGCCACAAGATCCGGAGTCGGCAGGTCGGCACCTTCAACCCCGCCGTTGTTGCTGCCGCCCTTGATGAGGTAGTGGCCCTTGGCCGGGATGGAGCCGGTGAGGGCAGCCACGCTGGTGGGTGCCGCAGTTCCCGGGCCTGAACGGTATTGGACCGACCAGCCGTCAAGGGAGACCGCGGCATCGGAGGCGTTGTAGAGCTCAACGAACTTACTCTTGTACGCGGCGCCGGCACTGCCGCCACTCAGATACGCCTCGTTGATCACAACGGGTGAAGTTCCGGCTGGAGCTGCGTCGATGGCGAAGGCGGGGACCGAAGCCAACGGGGCGGCGATAAGCCCCGCAGACAATGCTGTTCCCAGCGCTAATTTCCAAGGTGAATGGTGCATCCGCTCTACTTTCATAGGGGTGTCCCGGTAGGGGACCCGATGGAGTGTGTCCGGGTTGTACCTACGGACAGTGGCCGGACTCCACGTTTGATCGAGTGGTGTCCGGCACAGCAAAGCAGCGCCGTATGAACGCAAGGTTGATGGTGGGTGCACTTGGCGAAATGTCCGTGGGGCAAAACAATACCGGCCGGTAGCTTCAATGGAAGCCGCCGGCCGGTATTTCTTCGAAGGAATTTACTTATGCGACGATCTTGAACATGGCTCCGGTGGGGTCGGTCAGGGTGGCGAGGCGCCCGAACGGGGAATCGTCCGGGCCGTCAACGACGGTGGCTCCGAGCGAAACGGCCTTCTCAACCGAGGCGTCCGCATCTTCGACGTTGAAGTAGACCTGCCAGTTGGCGGGAACCTCAGCCGGCAGATAGCCGGAGGCGTCGATGATGCCCGCCTTGGCGGAGTCCCCGGCACCCAGGGTGGTGTACCGGAAGTCCGGCGTGTCACTCAAGACAGCCGTGTCCCAGCCAAACACGTCCTGGTAGAACTTCACGGCGGCGTCGTAGTCCTTGGTGTGGAGTTCATGCCATGCGGCGGTGCCGGGCTCGGCAACGAGCTCATATCCCTTCATCTCACGCGGCTGCCACACGCCGATGGCCGCGCCGGCGGCGTCGCCGAAGATGGCCATGTGGCCCTGCTCCGGCACATCCATGGGTGGCATGTGGACCTGGCCGCCGTTGGCCATGACAGCGGACGCTGTGGCCTCGGCGTCGTCCGAGCGGAGGTACGTGGACCAAACGTCCGGCATGCCGGCCTGGGCCTCGTCCTTCTGCATGAGCCCGGCCACAGTCTTGCCGTTCTTCCGTGCAGTGGTGTAGCCGCCGTACTTCTCCTCGTCGCCGGTTTCGTATTCCCAGCCGAAGAGTTCGCCGTAGAACTCGCGGGCCTTGGTGATGTCTGATGTCATCAGGTCGATCCAGCAGGGTGCGCCGGGGGTGATCTCGGGTGCAGGCATGGTGGGGCTCTTTCTGTCGATGGGTGGCAACAGGAACGACCCTATGTCCGGGCTCCGACAGTTTCAATGGGTCCGGCGTGCCGGCCCACGAGCCGGGTAAACAAAGAACCCCGGTGCGCCATCATCTGGCGTACCGGGGTTCATTCGCGGAAGGTAAGAGATTCGAACTCTTGGTACGGGGTTACCGCACACTAGTTTTCAAGACTAGCTCCTTCGGCCGCTCGGACAACCTTCCCTAACGAGTAGTGTTTCATAGGCAGTTGGCTGCAACAAAACAGAGTCTGCCGTGCGTCCGGTGCACACTGGTTCTGGGGCACGAATCAGCTAGAAAACGGGAGTCCTCCATGAAAGCCGTCTACATTGCAGAACCCGGTGGTCCGGAGGTTCTGGAAGTCCGCGACGTGGACGCGCCGGTGCCCGGTCAGGGCGAGGTGCTGATCGACGTCGTCGCCGCCGGCCTGAACCGCGCAGACGTGCAGCAGCGGCGGGGCTTTTACCCACCGCCGCCGGGTGCCTCCGAGATCCCCGGACTGGAAGTTTCCGGCCGGATCGCCGGGTTCGGTCCTGGCGTCACCAAAGCGTTCTCCGTGGGTGACAAGGTGGTGGCTCTGCTGTCCGGCGGTGGCTATGCGGAGCAGGTAGCGGTGCCGGCAGAGCAGGTCCTGCGGATTCCCGACGGCGTTGATGTGGTCACCGCTGCGTCGCTGCCGGAAGTCGCAGCCACGGTCTACTCCAATCTGATCATGACTGCGCAGCTGCAGGCGGGCGAGACTGTCCTGATCCACGGCGCCACCGGCGGGATCGGCACGATGGCCATCCAGCTGGCCAAAGCATTCGGTGCCAGGGTGGCCACCACCGCAGGAACCGCGGAAAAGGTGGGGACCGCGAAGGCGTTCCTGGGCGCCGACATCGCCATCAACTACACCGAAGAGGACTTTCCGGACAGCCTGCGGAGGCAGAACGGCGGCAAGGGTGCCGACGTGATCCTGGACGTCGTGGGTGCCAAGTACCTGGCGCAGAACGTTGATGCGCTCGCTGACTACGGCCGGCTCATTGTCATCGGCCTGCAGGGCGGGGCCAAGGGGGAACTGGATCTTGGCCAGCTCCTGCGGAAGCGCGCGGCAGTGGTTGCCACGGCACTGAGGCCACGCCCGGTGGCGGAGAAGGGCGCCATTATGAACGCCGTGCGCGAATCCGTGTGGCCCCTGATTACAGACGGCCGGATCCGCCCGCTGGTGGCCAAGACTTTCCCGCTGGACCAGGCAGCGGCCGCACACCGGTACTTCGACAGCGGCGATCATGTGGGCAAGATCCTGCTGGTTATGTAGACCGGGTAGATACTGAGTATTGCTTTGCGGGGTGGACTGGGTTAGCCTCACTCTATACGCGGTATGCACGGGTCTTGGGGGTCGTGCATACCGACGCTCACGCCCCCGCTAGGAGCATCATGTCCATCCGCCACAGCCTCCTCGCCCTGCTGCAGGACCAGCCGCGTTACGGCTACCAGCTCAGGGTTGAGTTCGAGAACCGCACCGGATCCACCTGGCCCCTCAACATCGGGCAGGTGTACACCACGCTGGACAGGCTGGAACGCGACGGCTTGGTCAGCAACGATGGCAGTGACGGCGAAGGCCACGTGGTCTACAGCATCACCCACGCGGGCAAGGCGGAAGTGCAGAACTGGTTTGCTGCCCCCGTGGAACGCAACAACCCGCCACGGAACGAGCTGGCCATCAAACTGGCGCTCGCGGTCACGCTGCCCGGCGTGGATGTGCAGGCCATCATCCAGGCCCAGCGGGTGGCGTCCATCCGGGCCCTGCAGGATTACACCAAGGCCCGCCGCGACACGGCCGCCAACCAACGGGCGGCGGATACGGCCTGGCTGCTGGTGCTGGACTCGCTGATCTTCCAAACGGAAGCGGAGGTCCGCTGGCTGGATCTTTGCGAGGCCCGGATGCTGCAGCAGGCACAGACCGCAGGCCACGCCACACCACGCAAATCGTCCAACGGGGTCACTGTGGAAGAGGCTGCCCCGCTCATCGCGGATAACCGCCGATGAGCGTCCTAGGACCGCAGCAGGTCCTGGAACTCGCCAAGGTCAGCAGGACGTTCGGTGAAGGCGCGACGGCGGTCGCCGCGTTGCGCGAGGTGGACCTCAGTATCAGGGCTGGCGAGTTCGTCGCCGTGATGGGTCCGTCAGGTTCCGGGAAATCCTCCCTCCTGGCGCTTGCCGGGGGACTTGACCGGCCGACGTCGGGCGGTGTCTTTGTCGAATCGACCCCCCTGGGCGGGCTGGGACTTAACGAACTAGCCCGGTTGCGCCGCCGCGCCGTCGGCTACGTCTTCCAGGACTTCAACCTTGTCCCCACCCTGACCGCGGCCGAAAACGTGGCGCTCCCGCTGGAACTGGACGGGACGGCCAGCAGGAAGGCGCAACGGCAGGCGCTGGACGCGCTGCGTCAGGTGGGCATCCCGGAACTCGCGGACCGCTTTATGGACCAGATGTCCGGCGGACAGCAGCAGCGCGTGGCCATCGCGCGGGCCATCGTGGGTGACCGCCGGCTCATCCTCGCCGACGAACCCACCGGAGCCCTGGATTCCACCACCGGCCACGGCGTGATGGAAGTGCTCCGCGCACGTGCCGATGCCGGTGCGGCCGTGATGCTGGTGACCCATGAGGCCCGGCATGCAGCATGGGCTGACCGCGTGGTGTTCCTTCGGGACGGCCGGATCGTGGACCAGGCAACAGCCATGCACGATCCCGCCATGCTCCTCACGCAAGCCGGCCACTGACGTGGCGCTCACCCTCGACCCGGCGCCCGGCGGGCGCCGGCAGACTTTCCGCGTCGCAGTGCGGATGGCGCGGCGCGATATCCTCCGCCACAAAGGGCGTTCCCTCCCGATCATCCTGCTGATCATGCTTCCCGTGGCCGCAATGACGGGTGCGGTCACCTTGGTTCAGAGCACCCAGGAAAGCGCCGCCGAGCGCGTGCAGTACCAGCTCGGCACCACCCAGGCTCGTTTCCGGCCCATGCCCATGGCCAACGGGGTCATGGTCCAGCACCCTGTCGAAGAGCTGCGGATAACCACCAGCGACTGGGACAGCAACCCTGACTTCACACCGACCGATCCGCAGGACGCGATTCCGGCCGGCTACGACGTGCTCACAGAATCCACCCTGGACCTCACCGCCGGGTCGGGTGCTGCGGAAGTGCCTGTGGTGGGCCGGGCGGTGGACGCGCTGGCCCCTGCATTTGCCGGAAAATACACGCTGCTGGACGGCAGGGCCCCCAAGACTGATGCCGAGATGCTTGTGTCGCCCGGACTGCTGAAACGCTTCGGGCTGGGGTTGGGGGAGGAACTGTCGACGTCGGCGGGGACCTTCGTGGCGGTCGGAACAGTCCGCGATGCGGGCTACTCGGACAGCAACCCCATCGCCTACCTCAAGCCGGGCCAGGGCAGCGTCGGCGCACCGGCGCCGTCAGCCTCAACCGGCCCAGCCTCAACCGGCCCGGTCCCAACCGAGCAGGCCATCAAGGCCACCATGTATTACCTGGTGGGTTCCGAGCCGGTGACCTGGAGCCAGGTCCTGGCGGCCAACGCCGTGGGCGTCACCGTGCTGTCCAGGTCCGTGGTGCTTCAGCCGCCGCCTCAATCGGAGCGAGGGGCGGACGGCGCAGGGACCTCGTCGAGCGCGTCGCTGCCGTTCGCCACCTACGCAGCCGGGGCGCTCCTGGGCGCACTTGCACTGCTGGAAGTGGGGCTGCTGGCGGGAGCCGCGTTTGCCGTCGGCGCCAAGGGGCAGGTCCGGGAGTTGGCCCTGCTCGCCGCGACGGGGGCCGAGAGCCCCACCATCCGCTCGGTGGTGATGGCGGCTGGCCTGTGGCTCGGCGGTCTTGGCGTAGCCGCCGGCGCTGCGATGGGACTGGCCTCGGCCGCGGGGGTGGTGATCGTTGCACGCCTGAACGGGTCCGTCCGATTCCCAGGCTTCCATCCGGACGCTTTGTTGACGGTACTGGTGATGATCATGGGCTTTGTGGCGTGCCTGCTTGCTGCCTTGGCCCCGGCGCGGCAGGTGGCGCGCCAGGCTGTTCTGGGCGCGCTCAAATCGGGGCGGGCACCCACTCCGGCCAGCAAAGCGTCAACGCTGGTGGGTGCCGTCCTGCTGGGCGTGGCCGCCACGGCACTGGCCGCCGGCACGTGGCTTGCCGTCAGCAGCGAAGACCCGGACGTGTTCAGCTCACGGACGCAGGTGATTGCCTCGTTTCTGTTGGGCGGCGCCGTACTGGGCGTTGCGTCCCTGGTTCTGCTGACCGGCAGGATGGTGGCCCTCCTTGCCAAGCGTGCGGGACGCCTTCCCCTCGCTGTGCGCATGGCCGCCCGGGACTCTTCCCGCAACCGAAGCCGGACGGTACCTGCGGTTGCTGCCGTCCTTGCCGCTGCCACCCTGGCCAGTGCCGGCATGGTGCTGGCCGCCAGCCAGCAGGCGAACGAGCAACGGAACCACAACTGGTCCGGTTTGCCGAACCAGGCGGTCCTCCCGTTGTCCGTGTGGCAACCACTGCTGGCTGACGGGACAATGCCGGATCCGCTGCGGATTGAGCCCGCTGCGGTGGTGTCCGCCCTCAATGAAGCAGTGGACACTGTCGAATGGACGGGTGTGCTGCGCACGGCCGCCATCCGGAACTGCGAAACGCGGCCGGACCTGGTGGGCGAGTCGCCCGCCCAGACGCCGACGTCGAGCTGCCTGCAGTATTCGCTGGCCACGCCGGATGGCAACGCATGTCCCGTGACGGCCGGCGGGCGTGTCCTGGATCCGGAGGACTGGCGCTGCCAGGGGCCAATGCGCCCGTATGAGTCCCAGGGCAGGGCCGACTCGATGGTTGTGGGGACTGCCGATGATGTCGAAAGGCTGTTTGGAACGGTGCCCACGGCGGAAGCACGCGACGTGCTGGCGTCCGGCGGAATGGTAGTCAGCAATCCCGTGTTCGTCCGCGACGGGCAGGCATCGCTGGTGGCGCGGGACGTCCGCAAGCCCGCGCGCGCCGACCCCGCCACAGGCGCCTTCCAGGGCTACGAGGAGACGGCGCGGACGGCCGTGGCCGCGGCCGTGCTGGAGCCGTCCGTCAATGTGCCGTACTACGGAGTGGTATCCCCCGAAGCTGCCGCGGCCGCTGGCATGCGGGTGGATGACAGCGCCCTGCTGGTCCAGTTCAGCGCCTACCCGGATGCCACCCAGGCAGACAAAATGACGGCAGCACTTGCCAGCCTTTACAAGGACCGCTTCGGGACCCCGCATGTGGAGCGCGGAGCGGAGCGGGACGCCTCGCTGATCCTCTGGTCCATCGTGGGCCTAGGCGCGCTGATCACCCTCAGCGCGGCCGGGATCACCACGGGCCTGTTCATGGCGGACTCGCGGAAGGACCACGTGACCCTTGCCGGCGTGGGCGCTGCCCCGCGGTTGCGGAAGGCGTTAGCCGGTTCGCAGGCCCTGATGACGGCGGGTCTCGGAACCGTGTTGGGAAGTGTTGCCGGGATAGTGCCCGCTGTGCTGCTGGTGACCGCAACCGGGATGGCGCGGACCGCCGTCGTGCCCTGGCTCCAGCTCCTGGCGCTGCTGCTGGCGGTACCGCTCACCGGCGCGGCCTTGGCATGGCTGTTTACCCGGGCGAGGCTTCCGGTGTCCCGTCGGGAGGTGGGGACCTGAGCGGTTTGCGGCGGCAGCTGTGTTGGCAGGGGGAGCCTGGGCGTGCCGTAATTAGGTCACACAGTTGGGTCTTTTTGATTGGGCTCAACAGGCCTACCGTGGGGCTTAGGACGCCGTCCGTCCTGGGCGGCCGAAGTACGGAGGGACCTCTTGTGACAACACATGTTGCCGATTGCAGTGTTACCCGTTGCTCGTTTAATGACCACGAAGGCTGTACGGCTCACGCCATCACGGTTGGTGGGAGCGCAGACCACGCCAGCTGCGCCACGTTCATCGACACCGGCACGCACGGCGGGCTGCCCAAGGTCCTGGCAGATGTCGGAGCATGCCAGCGCACCGAGTGCGTCCATAACGACCACCTGATGTGCAACGCCCGGGAAGTCCACGTGGGCCCCGGCGCTGACAACGCGGACTGCCTTACCTACGCACACGCGTAGCCCCGGGTCCCGCTCGGGACTAGACACGAAGGCCTCCGTCCAGGAATCCCTGAACGGGGGCTTTTGTGCGCTCGGCGCCTCCCGTCCGCCGTTCACCGCAATGACACGCGGCGCGGGGACAATACCGGGTGCTCGTTGGCGCGGCGTTGGTAGGGTGCCTTTGAGCAACTCACTGAAGCACCAATTCTCAAGGAGGAGACATGGCCAGCAGGCCTGACGAACCGGTACGTGCAGCGAAAGGAAGCGGCCCGTTGACCGCCGATCCGAAGCTTCCGCCGACGGCCGTGGATGAGGCCGTCAGCGAGGCCGAAGACAAGAAGTGGACCCCTGCCAAGATCGCCCTGTGGGCAGCCATCGCACTGCTCGGCGGCGTCGCGTGGTTCATGCTGGCCATCGTCCGCGGCGAGACCGTCAACGCGATCTGGTTCGTATTTGCCTCGGTTTGTACCTACCTCATTGGTTACCGCTTCTACTCCAAGGTGATCGAACGCCTCATCACCAAGCCGGATGACCGCCGCGCCACGCCGGCGGAATACAAGGCTGATGGCAAGGATTATGTCCGCACGGACCGCAACGTGCTGTTCGGCCACCATTTTGCCGCCATCGCCGGCGCCGGCCCTCTGGTCGGGCCCATCATCGCTGCCCAGATGGGCTACCTCCCCGGCACCATCTGGATCATCATCGGCGTTGTCCTCGCCGGTGCGGTCCAGGACTACCTGGTGATGTTCTTCTCCATGCGCCGCGGCGGCCGTTCCCTGGGCCAGATGGCCCGTGAAGAACTGGGCGTCATCGGCGGCACCGCAGCACTGGTTGCCACCCTGCTCATCATGGTGATCATCGTGGCCATCCTCGCGCTCGTCGTCGTTAATGCCCTGGGCGAAAGCCCGTGGGGCGTGTTCTCGGTGGGTATGACCATTCCGATTGCGCTGTTTATGGGCGTCTACCTGCGCTACATCCGGCCGGGCAAGATCATGGAAGTCTCCCTGATCGGCTTTGTGCTGCTGATGGCCGCCATCATCGGCGGCGGCCTGGTGGCGGAGACTGAATGGGGTTCGGCGTTCTTCACCCTGGACAAGGTGACCATTGCCTGGGGCCTCATTGTCTATGGCTTCATCGCCGCGATCCTTCCGGTCTGGCTGCTCCTGGCTCCCCGCGACTACCTCTCCACCTTTATGAAGATCGGCGTGATTGTGATGCTCGCGCTGGCCATCGTCGTGGTCCGCCCTGAGATCACGGTCCCGGCCTTCAGCGAGTTCGCCAGCCGGGACAACGGTCCGGTCTTCCCGGGTGCGTTGTTCCCGTTCCTGTTTGTCACCATTGCCTGCGGGGCGCTATCAGGCTTTCACGCACTGATCTCCTCGGGCACTACCCCGAAGCTGATCGAGAAGGAACGCCAGACCCGTTTCATCGGCTACGGCGGCATGCTGATGGAGTCATTTGTGGCCATCATGGCCCTGGTCGCGGCCATCTCCATTGACCGGGGTCTCTACTTCGCCATGAACGCCCCCGCGGCCCTGACCGGCGGCACGGTGGAAACCGCGGCCGCCTGGGTCAACGGCCTCGGCCTGTCCGGGGTAAACATCAGCCCGGCCATGCTCGCGGAAACGGCAGCCAACGTGGGCGAGCAAAGCATTGTGTCCCGGACCGGCGGTGCGCCCACGCTTGCCGTGGGCCTCGCCCACATCATGCAGCAGCTCATCGGCGGCACGGCCCTGATGGCGTTCTGGTACCACTTCGCCATCATGTTCGAGGCACTGTTTATCCTCACCGCTGTCGACGCCGGTACCCGCGTTGCGCGCTTTATGCTGCAGGACTCCATTGGCAACTTCGTCCCGAAGTTCAAGGAAGCCTCCTGGCGGCCGGGAGCGTGGCTGTGCACCGCCGTGATGGTGGGCGCCTGGGGTGCCGTACTGCTGATGGGCGTGACCGATCCACTGGGCGGCATCAACACGCTGTTCCCGCTCTTCGGCATCGCCAACCAGCTGCTGGCAGCCATCGCACTGTCTGTTTGCCTGGCCATCGTCGCCAAGCGGGGGAGCTTCAAGTACCTCTGGATCGTGGCCGTGCCGCTGGCCTTCGCAGCGGTGGTGACCATCACCGCGAGTTACCAGAAGATCTTCTCCTCAACCCCCGCCGTCGGCTACTTCGCCAACAATGCCGCCTTCAGCAAGGCGCTCGCGGACGGCAAGACTGAGTTCGGCTCAGCCAAGAGTGTTGTCGCCATGGAAGCCGTGGTGCGCAACACTGCGATCCAGGGCTGGTTGTCCGTGATCTTTGTGGTGCTGAGCATCATCGTCATCGCCATGGCGATCGTGTCCACCGTCAAGGCCTTCCGCAACCATTCCGCAGGGATCCCGAACGTTGACAACGAGGACGAGGCCCGGCCGTCGAAGGTCTTCGCACCCGCCGGCCTGATCCCCACACCCGCGGAACGTGAACTGCTGGCCGAGTGGAACAAGCTGCCGGCAGACCTACGGTTCGAAAGGGCAGGTCACCACAAATGAGCCCCGGTCTGGCCGCCGTCGCAACAGGGTTCCGGGGTTTCGCCCGGTACCTCGGCGGCGTGCTCGGTGCTGACGCGTACACAAAGTACCTGGAACACCATTACGCGGCCGGACACGGGGAGCCCCCTCTGACGGAACGCGAGTTCTGGCGGGACCGGACGGACCGGCAGGACTCCAACCCGCAGGGCCGGTGCTGCTGATCCTGACAGCCGGCCAGCCTTCACCGGCTGGCCGGCTTCACCGGTTGGGCTGCGTGTCCTCTACCGGCGGCTACTGGCGGCGTCATCCATTGGGTTGTGCGTCCTCCGATCGTGAGAGTATGAACGCATGAGCGATCCGACAGACACTCAGCCTGATGATGTCCCCGTCGAGGGCAGGACCCTCGACAACGGCGAAGAGGCCATACCGGCTCCGGCCGGCCCGGCTGGAGCCAGCGCCAGCGCTGGCCCTGGAGCTGCTGGACCGGCCAGCACAGGTCCGGCGGCTACAAGCACGTCACTCGGCGGCAAGACCAAAGGCAGCAACCTCCAGGACCTCGTGGACGAGCCCGCGAAAGTCATGCGGATCGGCACCATGATCCGGCAGCTCCTGGCGGAGGTTAAGTCAGCTCCGCTGGACGATGCCGCGCGCGAACGCCTCGCCGAGATCCACGAACGTTCCATCAAGGAGCTGGAGGACGGGCTGGCCCCCGAGCTCGTTGAAGAACTGGAACGGATCAGCCTGCCTTTCCCGGAGAACACCACACCATCGGACGCGGAGCTTCGGATCGCCCAGGCACAGCTGGTGGGGTGGCTGGAAGGCCTCTTCCACGGCATTCAGACAGCAATCGCCGCCCAGCACGCGGCACGGGAGCAGGCCGCCGCGCAGATGCACCTGCGGCAGCTTCCGCCTGGCACGTTGATCGCCCCTGGTGTGGTGATTGGGGAGAACGGCGAGCCGCAGAGGGCCGCCGCCGGCCAGAGTTCCGGTCCGGTACCGTCCGGGCCGGCGGAGGACCCGGACCACGGCCCCGGCCAGTACCTCTAGGTTCCTGCATGGGATTCTTAACTGCCGCCCGCCAAGGGCGCAAAGACGATGCTGAACTGGGAAAGGGCCTGTGGCGCCGTGCCCACGATCGCTTCCACCGGGGCCTGGACCGCTATCACCAGGTCCTCGAAGGTGTCGAAGACGAGCAGCTTTATGCCGAACTCGTGGAAGTAGCCAACGAGCTGGCGGGGCTCATGGAGCGTGTCCGTGTTGTGTGCGTCGAGGCCCAGCGGCGGTCGCCCAGCGAAGGCCTCGACATTCCCGGGGACTTGGCAGGTGTGCACCGGTCGCTGTCGAAGGCAGGCAATTCGCTGGCCACCACCGCCGAGGCCGCCGCCATGCTGCGGCTCGCCGTCGGTCCCATCCCGGTGGGGGCCGCTTCGGTGCGCCGCCGTGCGGAATCGGTGTTTGAGCAGGTGGCCGACGCCGAACGCCGGCTCGCCGAGGATGCCGCCGCCAGTGGCCAGCCCGAAAGTCGTTCCGGCTAAACGTCAGGCGGCGATTCGGGCCTGCTCCACCGTGACAGCGTCGATTACGGCCCACGATTCCTCGCTGCTGCAGCTACGGCCGACGAAACGCTCGGCTTCCTTCAGGGAGTCGAAGCTTTCACTGAAGATCCGGCCGCAATCGGCGTCGAAGTACGTGACGTGAAATTCCTGTGCAAGTTGGTTTTCCATAAATCCAGTCTGCAACCGGGGTCTGACAATAACCGTTCATCCGTCCCGCGTGTTGCCCAGGCGGAGCACCCGCTCCTGCGCGAGCACGGCTGAACGCTTGGCCTTATCCGCCGCCCGCGCCGCCTGCTTGGCCTCGGCTGCCGCCGTGCCCAGGCTTCTCCTGGCACTGTCCAGCTGCTCCTCCGCGGCCTTGAGCCGGTCGCGGAGCTCACGTGTTTCGCGGGTCAGGTCCGCCACTTCGGCCTCCGTATCCGCCAGCTGCCTCTGCCGGTCCGTGGCCAGCCGGGCGGACTCCTCCTCGGCGGCCTTGGCCTCGGCCAGGACAGCGTTGGCCTTTTCCAGGGCCGACGGGGACGCCGGTCGCGGAGTCTCCCGGACAGCCTTGAGGCGTGGCTGGTCCGCAGGCCTGCGGGCGGCGCGTTCCGCCGTCGTCGGTTCCTCCTCTTCCGGTGCGGCGGCGCGTGGCTGTTGTGGACGGTCTGGGGGAGTGGTGGACGGCCGGGTGGCGCGCTGCGCGGGCACTGCGCCCGGCACAGCCACGGCTCCCTCGAGATCAACGGTGTCCACGCCGTCGGCGGACAGTGCCTGGACCAGCAGCCCGCTTTGGACGGCGGCGGTGGCACCTTCGTCGGCTGTCATTGCTTGCAGGGTGCGCTCGACGTCGGCCGCGATCGTTGCGCTGATGGTGCGCCCCTGGCGCTCGGCAACGGAGCGGGCGGTGTCGACGGCGGTCGCCAGCAGGGTGCGGCGCTCACGAGCCAGTTCCCGCAGGGCTCCGGCGTCGAGGGATGCCTGGGCCGCGCGCATCCGTTGGCCGAGCTCGGCAAGTTGCGTGACCACACCCGGCTCATGGATGGCCAGCATGTTGACGGCCCAAGCCGCCGCTGACGGTTTTGGCAAGGCCTTGACGGCGGCCGGGAGCTCCTTCCCGGAACCTGCGGAGGCTTTCGCTGCGGCCGTCCGGGCGGCCACAAATTCCTCGAAAGGCAGGGCGTACAGTTCGAATGCGATTGCCGCCAGCGCCTTGTCATCCATGAACGTCATCTTAGGGGGACGGCTCCGGACAACCAGCGTCCAGCGCCAAAGGCGCCGCCCTGTTGTTCAACCGGCCCTCACGGTATGTTGCTCGGATGGATGATTCATATCAGGTCATTGTGGTTGGCGGCGGGTTTGCGGGCATGGCGGCCGCGGAGGAGCTCGGCAGAAAAGGCATCGGCGTGCTGTTGATCGATGCGAATAACTATCACCAGTTCCAGCCGCTCCTATACCAGGTAGCGGCGTCGCAGATCGGGGTGTCTGCGGTGGCGCGGCCGCTGCGCTCGGTGTTCCGCGGCATCAAAGGCGTGCGTGTAGTCACCGCGGAGGTGACGGCGGTTGATGCCGCCGCCCGTGCGGTTACGACGGCCGATGGCTCCCGTTATCAGGCCCGGATCCTGGTCATGGCCGCCGGTGCCGTCCCGAACTTCTTCAACACCCCGGGCGCGGAAGAGCACGCCTACCCGTTGTATTCGGTGGCCGATGCCACGCGCCTAAGCGCTGCGCTCACCAGCGTGCTCGACGAGGCTGACCGTGAGCAAGCCGGAAGCGCGGATGTAGTGGTAGTGGGCGGTGGTCCCACGGGGGTGGAGACCGCCGGTGCCCTTGCGGAGAACGTCAAGTACATTGTGCCGAAGTACTTCTCGCCGGACCTTGCGGCACGGTGCCGCGTTCATCTGGTGGATATGGTGCCGAACGTGCTGAACGCCTTCTCCGTCAAATCACAGGCCTACACCCGGGACCGGCTGGTGAAGCTTGGGGTTCAGCTGCACATGGGCCAGAGCGTGACCGATGTGCGCACCGATGGCATCACACTGGCGGACGGAACTGTCATTCCCGCACGGATCGTGGTGTGGGCCGGCGGGCTCAAAGCCGGAAGGATCCTCGCCGGAGCGGGCCTCACGCAGGGGAGAGGTGGCCGCATCGACGTCCTGCCGGACCTGACAGCTCCCGGGACTGACGGTGTGTACGTGTTGGGCGATGCCGCCAACATCACCGATGCGGCGGGTGGCAAACTTCCCCAGCTCGGGTCGGTGGCCCAGCAGTCCGGCAAATGGGCGGCCCGCAATATTTTCGCTGACCTCACAGGGGGCCAGAGGCAGCCGTTCCACTACTGGGACAAGGGCTACATGGCCATGGTGGGCCGGGGCGCCGCGGTAGCCGAACTGGGCCGCAATAGGATCCAGTTGCAGGGCCCGTTGGCATTTGTCTCATGGTTGGCGGTCCACCTGGCCTTGCTCCCCGGCTTCCAGCAAAAGGTCCGGGCCCTCATGTCCTGGGCAACCGGGTACGTCACGCACAGCCCGTCCCAGGTGGTGGTCGGCAGGCCCGATTAGCTCCGGTCCTGCCGGGAAGTAGCGGGCCCTTCACCGCACGGACTGAACTGGCCGGGAAGTCTCGCGGGTGGATACCGTGCCTGACCACGTGACCGACTGTCCAGTCGCGCGGCGTCAGGCGAGGCAACGCAGCAGCAGATCTGTCGTCTGTCTGCTGCATCGTGTGATCCGCTGCAGGCGCGCAGCCGCCATCTGGGGCAGGACTCGTACCGGCTCCTGATCTTTCACGGCCCTCAGGGACAGCTCCAATTCCATGGCAAGGTCCGCGAGCCACACCGCGCCGACCATCTGCGCGGACGTCTTCAGGCTCAGGGCGGCATCCAACGCACCGGCCAGGTCTCCTGTCGTCAGAGCCAGTTGCACTCGCCGGATCCTGTCGGGCAGCAGCGCAATGAAATTCTGAACGAACACTCTCCACACGCTGTCGTCCTCGCCGAGTTCCTCACGCAGCCTCCCCAGTACCGCTGCATCGAAGAGCGGCAGCGGTTTAGCGCTGGCGTCAGCCTGCTGAAGAACATGGTGCCCTTGAAGATTCAAACTCATGACTAGCCCCTGAGAGTCGCCCCACCTCTACTTGCGTCCCCCAGGACTTACAAGCGAGGCTACGCAACAAGGCAGGGTGGATACACGAGTAGGCGGTACTCGACTTTTCAGGCTCCCATGCCTGCTCCTCCGTGATACCGCTGTGGGCTACTGCTGCGACGCCTGCATCGTCGCAGCAGGAGGGCAACATGCCGCCGCGGCCAGGCCGGAAAAGCAACGTGACTCAGATGTCCGTTTCGGGTACAGAATCGGCGCCGCCATCTTCCGATGTGCGGCGCCGTTCTTGTCTTGGTTCCAACATGCACGCCCAGTCCAGACTGTGCATGGCTAGCGTGGTCGAGTACACCATCGGGTACACCATGGCCACTTTTGACTCGCTCAATCCAGCGAAAAACCCCCTAAAAACCTTGGTTTCTAGGGGGTTTGTCCCGAGCTTCCTATCAGAATCGAACTGATGACCTTTTCATTACGAGTGAAACGCTCTACCGACTGAGCTAAGGAAGCACCGCACAAATTCACCCGGCGTAACCGGGCGGTTCATGCAAGAGTCAACTGTAATAGAGTCCCAGCGCCCGGGTCAAAATGGGCGTCCCAAACACGTCAGCAAACGGTGTTGTCGGCGGGAACCGTTCCGTCCACAAGGTACTTGTCCACGGCGTCTTCGAGGCAGCTGTTGGCGCGGCCGTAGGCGGTGTGGCCCTCGCCCTGCCAGGTCAGCAGGGAGGCGTTGCCCAGCTGCTTGCGCAGGGACGCCGCCCACTCCACGGGGGTGGCAGGATCGCCAGTGGTTCCGACAACCACGATGGGGGCGTCACCGGTGTATTCCACCGGGGCAGGAGTGCGCAGGTTTTTGTATGGCCAGTCCACACAGTTGGTGCCGCCGTAGGCGAAGAAGTAGCCCAAGGTGGGGGAGGCCTGCATAAGCCGCTGCTGTTCCGCACGCATGGCGGCGGTGTCGGACACCATGGGGTAGTCCAGACAGTTGATGGCGGCGAAGGCGAAGGCCGAGTTGGACGTGTACTTCCCGTCGGTGCCGCGGTCTGCGCCCAGGTCCGCCAGGCGGAGCATCAGGCTCACGTCGCCCGTCGTCGCGGCTTCCAGTGCCTGGGTCAGGGCCGGCCAGCTCTGGTCGTTATACAGCGGGGTGATGAGGCCGCTGACGAACATTGTGGCGTTCACGACGCGGCCGTCCTTGGCCAGCCGGGGTGTCGCCTGGACGGCGTTGATGATGTCGCGGATCTGCTGGACTCCGCTGTCCACATTCCCGGTGAGCGGACACGAGGATTCCTGCTGGCAGCTGGCCACATAGGCCCTGATTGCTTTTTCGAACGCCACAGCCTGGCCGCTGGTCAGTTCCTCGTTGCTGATGGATGGATCCAAGGCACCATCGAGGACCATCCGGCCCACGTTGTCCGGGAACAGCGAGGCGTAGGTGGAACCAAGGAACGTGCCGTAGGAGTAGCCAAGGTAGTTGAGCTTGGAGTCATTGACCACGGCCCGCAGGACGTCCAGGTCCTTCGCCGCGCTGACCGTGTCCACGTGACCGAGGACAGGACCGGTCTTTGCAGCGCACTGCTCGGCGATGACTTTGTTGTCGGCCAATGCGGTGGCAAGCCCGGCGTCGGTCTCCAGGGCGTAGACCTTTGCCCGGGACGCGTCCCGTTCGGCATCCGTCAGGCACGTAACAGGGGCGGAGCGCTTGACGCCGCGGGGATCAAAGCCCACCAGGTCGTAGTTGGCCCGGACAGACTGCGAGAAGTGCGTTCCGGCCGCATCCTTGACGAAATCGTAGCCGGACCCGCCCGGACCGCCCGGATTGACCAGCAGGCTGCCGGTCTTCTTGCCTGTGCTGGGAGCCCGCAGCGCAGCTATCTGGATCGTGTCGCCGTCCGGCTTCGCGTAGTCGATGGGCACGGTGACCTTGGCGCACTGGAAGCCATTTTCGCAAGGCTCCCACACGACCTCCTGGGAATAGAAGGCACCCAATCCGGCGGGCGCGGACGCCACGATGGAAGGGTCTGCCTTGGCCGTAGCAGGGGCTGCGTTGTCCGGGGCGTCCCCGCCAAAAAGGCTGCACGAGGCCAGCGTCAGGGCCAGGACCAGGGCGCCGGCGGCCCGCAGCCCGATCGCCAGGGATCGGGAGCGTGCGGGTAGGGGGCGTGCAGTCATCGAGCGGTCTCCTAGTAGTTGCTAGATCAGGCTGGCTGCCATCGACTCAATGGTCAATAGCGGAGCAACGTTAGTGGTGGTAATTCGTTGGCGGGCTTTGTTGATGGCGTCCATGCGGGCGAGGGTGGTCTCCGGGGCTGACCGGGCAGCGAATTCCTCCAGCTCACCCCTGAGCTCAACGTTCACCAGGTCCACGGCGTTCCCGAGCTGGATGATCAGCACATCCCGGTAGAACGAGAGGAGGTCCGTCAGTGTCCGGTCCAGGGAGTCCGTGATGGATCGCTTGGCCCGCCGTTTCTGGTCGTCTTCAAGCTGCCTGACCTGGCTGCGCATCGATGGTGGGAGCGTCCCTGAATCCGGGGCACCCAGCGTGGCCAGCAGCGCAACCTTCTCGGCGGCGTCGCGCTCTTCATTGGAACTGTTGGCTTCCGCGGTGGCGATCTTCACCAGCTTGTCCGCCATCATCACCGCCGCAGTCACGCCGCGCAGCCCCAGCGGGAACCTCACGGTTTCCAGCCGGCGTTCCCGTGCCTCAGGGTCCCGCGCCAGCCGGCGGGCGATTCCCACATGGCTTTGGGCCGCGCGGGCCGCGCGTTCGGCGAGCTCCGGGTCCACTCCGTCGCGCTTGACCAGCAAAGCGGCGACGTCGGCGGCCGGGGGAAGGCGCAGGGCCACGGCGCGGCAGCGCGAACGGATGGTTACCAGGACGTCAGCGGGCGACGGTGCGCACAGCATCCAGATGGTCCGCGGCGTGGGTTCCTCGATGGCCTTCAGCAGCACATTGGTGGTCCGCTCGGCCATGCGGTCGGCGTCTTCCACCACAATGATCCGCCACCGCCCGGACGATGGCCGGTTGCCCGCCTTGGATACAAGATCGCGGGCTTCATCGATGGTGATGGTGACCTTCTCGGTCCTGACGTACGTCACGTCCGAATGGGTTTCGCCGAGGATGGTCAGGCAGGCGGGACACTCGCCGCAGCCGCGCCTGGCGACGTCGTCCTGGTCGCAGTTGAGGGCCGCCGCGAAGGCCTTCGCGGCGTTGGAACGACCGGAGCCGGGCGGGCCCGTGAACAGCCAGGCATGGGTCAGTCCCTCGCCCCGCGAGGCCTGGCGGAGCTGTTCGACGACGGCGGGCTGGCCCTGAAGGTCGTCCCAGACAGTCATGCGGCGCCCCGGCCTGCAGACGCGAGCAAAGCATCCACCCGGGCGAGGATGCGCGCGGCCAGTTCGGTGACCGGCAGGTCCGCCGGCAGGACCAGGTATGTCTCCGGCCGGCCGGCGGCCAGTTCGAGGAACGCCCCGCGGATTGTTGAATGGAACTCATCGGCCTCTGACTCAAGGCGGTCTTCGGCGGCGTCGCCGGCTGTGCGGCGGCGGCGGCCGTCAGCGGGATCCACGTCCAGCAACACAGTGAGATCGGGCTGCAGCCCCGACGTCGCCCATTCGTTGAGGGTTCGCACGGCGTCGGCACCCAGATCCCGGCCGGCCCCCTGGTACGCCACAGACGAATCAATGTAGCGGTCCGTCAGGACAACCTCGCCGCGTTCCAGCGCCGGGCGGATAACCTGGCTGGCATGGGCTGCGCGGGAGGCGGCAAAGATGAGGGCCTCGGTGTGGGCGTCGATGTGGCCGTGGCCGTGGTCCAGGACCAGGGAACGCAGTTTTTCGCCAATGGGCGTCCCACCGGGTTCGCGGGTCCGCAGGACCGTCAGGCCACGTTTTTCCAAGGTCTCGGCAAGCCGGGCAGCCTGGGTGGATTTGCCGGCGCCGTCGCCGCCTTCGAAGGCGATGAAAAGTCCAGGGCTGTTGGTTGTCACCGCTCAAGACTACCGACTTCGGACGCCGCCGCACGTCCAAGTACGCTTTCCCCATGAGTCTCTCGGAACAGTATGCAGCGTCCCTGTCGGCCGAAACCCTGGTGGTTGCCGCCGGCCGGCCGCCGCGTGAACGGGACGAGCCCGTCAACCCGCCCATCGTGCTGTCCTCGACATACTTCGGCACGGGAGCGCTCGGCGATGGGGACCGGGGCTACGGCCGCTATTCCAACCCCACCTGGGACCCCTTTGAGGAAGCCCTGGGCCAGCTTGAAGGATCTGAACTGCCCGGCCTGCTCTATGCGTCCGGACTTGCGGCCGTCAGTTCGGCGCTGTCCCTGCTGCCCGCCGGCGGAGTCCTGGTGATGCCGTCGCACAGCTACTCGGGCTCGCTTGTGATGGCCACCGAGCTGGCGCAGAAGGGTTTCCTGGAACTGCGGACCGTGGATATCGCGGACACAGACGCGGTCAAAGCACAGCTCGCCCCGCAGGGCCCGGACGCCAAGGCGGCCAGGATGCTGTGGCTTGAGAGCCCCACCAACCCCATGCTGGGCATCGCTGATATCCGGGAACTAACTGCAGCCGCCCATCGGGTGGGGGCCATCGTGGTGACGGACAATACGTTCTCCACGCCGCTGGTCCAGCAGCCGCTGAGCCTGGGTTCCGACGTCGTTCTTCACTCGGTGACCAAATACCTGGCCGGGCACTCCGACGTCGTCCTCGGCGCCTTGGTGACCTCCAACCTCGACATCCGGGCAGCGCTGCTGCACCACCGCATCATCCACGGCGGCATTGCCGGGCCGTTCGAGGCATGGCTGGCACTGCGCGGGCTGCGGACGCTTGCCCTGCGTGTTGAAAGGTCGCAGGCGTCGGCGGCGGTCCTGGCTGAACGCCTCAGCGCGCACCCACTGATCGACAGCATCCGGTTCCCGGGCCTGCCCACGGACCCAGGCCACGAGCGGGCCAAGACCCAGATGACGGGTTTCGGTTCGATTGTGTGCGTCCAGATCGCGCCGGTTGCCGGGCTGAGCGGAGCGGACGCCGCCGACAAACTGATCCGCGCCCTGCAGCTGTGGCTGCCGGCCACCTCCCTGGGCGGGGTGGAATCGCTGATCGAACGGCGCCGCCGGCACGCCGCCGAGCCGCTGAGTGTCCCGGACAACCTGGTGCGGCTGAGCGTCGGCATTGAGAACATTGAGGACCTCTGGGCCGATTTGAGGCAGGCGCTGGACTCGCTGGGCCGCTAGGCTTGGACGGTGGACGGTGAACTGATTATTCGGCCTGTAGAGCTGGCAGTGTTTTTTATCCTTGCCCTGGTGGCACTCGCACTTGAGGTGTGGGCTCTGCTGGACTGCATCAGGCACAAGTCCGCCGCCTTTGAGGCGACGGGCAAACGGACCAAGACCTTCTGGCTGGCCCTGACCGGCGGTGCCACCCTGATCGGCGTCATCTCGCTCTTCAGTAGCGGCGGAATCTTCGGCACGCTGGGCCTCTTCGGGCTTGCCGCAGTGGTGGCAGCCTCCGTGTACCTTGCCGACGTCCGGCCAGCGGTCAAGGACGCGGGCCGCGGCGGCAGCCGCAATACGGGGCCCTACGGCGGCTGGTAATCCCCACCGGCACCCTCAGCTCGCAAGCTCGCTCAGGGAACCCTGCCGGCGTGGGCCCACCCTAGACCGTGGGAGCCACAGCTTCCCAACCTACGGTCAGTTCGCCCAGGCGCCACCGCGAGGGCCCGTCCTGAACCGGCCACCCGCCGTCGAGCAGTGCCCGGCACATGGCGTGCCAGCGTTGCCTGTTGCCGAACGACGCCAGCGGCGCTGACTCCAGCCAGGCGCGGTCCATGGCCTGCATCAGCCCGTAGACAGGCTCGCCCGGAACGTTGCGATGGATCAGCGACTTCGGCAGACGCTCGGCAATTTCCGATGGCAGGTCAAAGCTGCCGAACCGCACGGACATGCTCAGAGACAACGGCCTCTCGGCGTCGAGGGCAATCCACGTCACGCGCCGCCCGATCTCATCGCACGTCCCGTCGACAAAGAGCCCGCCGGGGGCAAGCCGGCCCTGGACCAGCCGCCAGATCCCCGCCACATCGGCCTCTTCGTACTGCCGCAGGACGTTGAAGGCGCGAACCAGCACCGGGCGCCCGGGAAGCGGCAACTCGAACCCGCCCACCTGGAAGCTCAGGCCCGGTCTCTCCAGCTCCTTGGCCGCCCGGACGCGCTCCGGCTCGATTTCGATGCCGCACACCCGCACGTCCGGCCGGACGGCGCGGAGACGTTCAAAGAGTTCGACGGCGGTGGCCGGCGTTGCGCCGTAGCCCAGGTCAACCACGAGCGGGTCTTCGGCGGCGCGTAGGCGCCAGGCCTGGGGGCCGGTGAGCCAGCGGTCCACCCGCCGCATCCGGTTGGGATTGGTGGTGCCCCGGGTGACGTTGCCGACCGGCCGGCCGCTCCGATGATGGGGAGCGTTCACCCGTTCAGCTTTTTGGACCACGGTCCCAACTTTATCCCCGGCGCGTCCTGTGTTGTAACGCACAGCGGGCTCCAGCGTGCCCTCGGCTAGGATAAAAATCATGACTTACAAGCTGATTCTGCTGCGCCACGGCCACAGCGAATGGAACGCCAAGAACCTGTTCACCGGCTGGGTGGACGTTGACCTCAACGACCAGGGCCGCGAGGAAGCAGCTCGCGGCGGCGAGCTCCTGGTCGAGAACGATCTTCTCCCGGACGTCCTCTACACCTCGCTCCTGAAGCGGGCCATCAACACCGCCAACATCTCCCTGGACAAGGCCGACCGCGGCTGGATCCCCGTGAAGCGGGACTGGCGCCTGAACGAACGCCACTACGGCGCCCTGCAGGGCAAGGACAAGGCACAGACCCTGGCCGAATACGGCGAGGAACAGTTCATGGAATGGCGCCGGTCCTACGACACCCCGCCGCCGCCCCTGGCCGACGACTCCGAGTTCTCCCAGGCCCGCGACCCCCGCTACGCGGACCTCGGCGACGCGCTGCCCCGCACCGAGTGCCTCAAGGATGTCCTGGTCCGCCTGCTGCCTTACTGGGAATCCGACATCAAGGAAGACCTCAAAGCCGGCAAGACCGTCCTGGTCACCGCCCACGGCAACTCGCTGCGCGCTTTGGTCAAGCACCTGGACGGTATCAGCGACGACGCCATCGCCAGCCTGAACATCCCCACAGGCATCCCGCTGGTCTACGACCTGGACGAGGACTTCGCGCCGATCAAGCCGGGCGGCACCTACCTGGATCCGGCGGCCGCCGCGGAGGCCATCCTGGCCGTGGCCAATCAGGGCAAGAAATAGAGCAGTAGTTAACGTTCGACGGCGGGCCGGTCACCTCAGGTGACCGGCCCGCCGTCGAACGCGGTAAAGAGAGAGGCTAGAAGCCCTGCGGCTGCCATTCGCCGGTAACCAGGTACGTGACCTTTCGGGCAACGGACACACCGTGGTCAGCGAAGCGTTCGAAGTAGCGGCTGGCCAGGGCTACGTCCACCGTGGTGGCGGGGGATTCGGCCCAGTCCGGGGCGGCGATCGCCTTGAAGACGCTCAGGTGAAGATCGTCGATGGTGTTGTTGGCCTTGAGGATGTCGCGGGCTACTTCGAGGTCCCGGGACTCCAGGAGCACGATGAGCTTGTCCGCGATCAGTTGGTCCTGCTCGGCCATCTGGTTGAACGTTTCCGTCATGGACGCTGGAATCACAGTGGACGGGAACCGCAGCCGGGCCAGCTGGGCGATGTGGCGGGCCAGGTCCCCCATCCGCTCCAGGGAAGCACTCATGCGCAAGGAGCCCACGATCATCCGCAGATCGCTGGCCACCGGCCCCTGAAGGGCGAGGATATCGATGGCGCGCTCATCGAGGCTGGTCTGCAAAAAGTCGATGCGGGCGTCCGCGGCAATGACGTCCTCTGCCAGATCAACGTCGGCAACCTGGAAAGACAGAGCAGCCTTCCCCATTGCTTCGCTGACCAGCTTCGAGATCTCCACCAGCTGTTCACCCACCTGGGTCAGCTCTTCCTGAAAAACCTTACGCACGTGGGCGTCCTTTCTTTGGAACTCCGCCCCTCAGGTGGCAGACGGAACTCATGTCGCCATTCGGCACTCCAACATATAACTCTGTCAGTGTCCGGTAAACGTTTAGTCGCTTGTAGATGAACGTTAGTTGAACCGTCTCCCTTAAGGCCCATGACGCACCGTGCCGGCAGGAACCACGGCCTAAGCTGGAGCTGTGGATCCTATGCTCATCGGTGTCATCGCCGGCCTGGTCGGCCTGTCGCTCGGCACCTTTGGCGTGCTCGCGTTCAGGATCAGCGAGAAGCAGCGCAAGCTGGTTGACGTCGACATGGACGAACCCGCTTTGCCTGCCGGCGCCGCGGAAGTGCTGGCCGTCGTCGGACGCGCTTTTGTGGTGGTGGACGCGGTGGACGGCGTAGTACGTGCCAGCCCGGCCGCTTATGCGTACGGCCTGGTACGCGGCCATACAGTGGTCCACAAGGAACTGCTGGACATGACGGCCGGCGTTCGCCGCGACGGCGTGATCCTGGAAAAACGGCTGGAGCTGCAGCGTGGTCCGCTGGGCCACGGCACCATCATCGTGCAGGTCCGGGCAGCCATGCTCGGCGAGGAATATATCGTGCTGCTGGCCGACGACCGCACCGAAATCACCCGCACCGAAGAGATCCGAAACGACTTCGTGGCCAACGTGTCCCACGAGCTGAAGACCCCGGTGGGTGCGATATCCCTGCTGGCCGAGGCACTGGAGTCCTCAGCCGACGACGAACAAGCCGTTCGCCGGTTCGCCAAACGGATGCACAAGGAATCAGGCCGGCTCGCGGCCCTGGTCCAGGACATCATCGAACTTTCCCGCCTCCAGGGTGCCAGCGTCTCCCAGGAGGGCAAGGCCGTGGACATCAACACGGTCATCACCGAAGCAGTGGACCGCTCCCAGCTCCCCGCTGAAAGCAAGAACATCCGGATCGTGGTGGGGGACCGGGTTGAAGCTACAGTCTTTGGTGACCGGGACCTGCTGGTCACAGCACTGCGTAACCTGATCGACAACGCCATCCGCTACTCCCCGGAGAACACCAGGGTGGGCGTCGGTGTCCGCTCGAAGGAGGGGCTGATCGCCGTTTCTGTCACGGACCAAGGCGAGGGCCTTTCCCCGGAGGACCAGGAGCGGGTGTTTGAGCGCTTCTACCGGGTGGATGCGGCGCGTTCGCGCCACACAGGCGGAACGGGTCTGGGCCTGAGCATCGTAAAACATGTCGCCTCCAACCACGGCGGTGAAGTGACCTTGTGGTCACGGCCCGGCCAGGGTTCCACTTTCACCCTGCGGCTGCCTGAGATGGAAAGCCAGGACGAACCGGATACTGCAGGTGTCAAACAACGAGTTGTACCCGAGCGTGCTAAACAACGCGGCGTACATGAGCAAGGAGCCAGCGCTTGAGCAGGATTTTGATTGTTGAAGACGAAGAATCTTTCAGTGATCCGTTGTCCTATTTGTTGGGCAAGGAGGGCTTCGAGGTTGAAGTTGTAGACAACGGCTTGGACGCCATCACCGAATTCGACCGGAACGGGGCCGATCTGGTGCTGCTGGATCTGCAGCTCCCCGGCCTGTCAGGCACCGAGGTTTGCCGCCAGCTGCGGCAGCGCTCCAGCGTTCCGGTCATCATGCTCACGGCCAAGGACTCCGAGATAGACAAGGTGGTAGGCCTGGAGCTGGGCGCCGACGACTACGTCACCAAGCCCTATTCCTCCCGGGAGCTGGTGGCCCGCGTCCGGGCCGTACTCCGCCGGCAGGGTGAACCTGAGGAACTGATCTCGGCCACAGTCCAGGCCGGCCCGGTGCGGATGGACATCGAACGGCATGTGGTCAGCGTCGATGGCCAGCAGGTCCTGCTGCCGCTGAAGGAATTCGAGCTGCTGGAAATGCTGCTCCGCAACTCCGGCCGCGTCCTGACCCGCGGCCAGCTCATCGACCGGGTCTGGGGTTCGGACTATGTGGGGGATACCAAGACCCTTGACGTGCACGTCAAGCGGCTGCGCGGCAAAATCGAGCCCGACCCCTCCGTGCCCCGCTACCTGGTAACCGTCCGCGGCCTGGGCTACAAGTTCGAACCGTAGGCCGCCGGTAAGGCCACAAGGCGTCACGCACGCGAGGCATCAGTAAGCACAAAAGGAGGGGCTCCCCGCGGGGAGCCCCTCCTTTTGCGCTTACTTGCTGATGCTTAGTGGGCCGCTGCTGTGCTGGCGGCCGACGGCGACGGGCTGGGTGTGGCGGAACCGGTCGGTTCGCTCCCTGCCGGCAGGTATTCCTTGTACTCCGAGAGGGAAGCATCCAGGACGGGGATCTGTACAGTCTTGCTCACGTTAGTGCCGTCTTCGGTGACCTTGACGTCCACCAGAGAACCGGCGATACCGCCGCTGGTGCTGAGGATGGCCTCATCCGTGGAGTCATTGAGCAACGTGTAGGAGTTGGCTTTCACCGGCACCTGCGTCTGCGACCCCTCGGCACCGTTGACCGTGAGCTTGACGTCCTTCGAAGAGGAGTTGTAGACGGCGCCGAGCAGGCGGCCGGGCTTGTCTTCGCCGGCGGAGACAATCAGCATGTTGCGCAGCTGCAGCGGACCCAGGTCGGCGCGGATACCGTCCGATGCCGCGTACTGGTGAGAAGTCTGCTGGGGGTTGATGTAGCCACAGCCTGTCATCGTCGCCAGGACGAGGGCCAGGGATCCTGCCGCCAGTGCCAGTTTGCCGCCCTGGGCCCGGTTCATCGCAGTGAAACGCACGTCACGTACTCCTTGAGAGTCTTGAAACATTATTCAGCCATAGCCTAACGGCAAACCGGGCCAAACGAGGATTCCGCGCGGTCATATTGCCCTTGGCAGCGAGCCGCGCATGCACTATTATCTGCATCCGTCAAGGGGTCCAAGGGGGTCTATTCTGCCCATTTTCCGCGTATTTCCGGGGTTCCGGGGCCGGTTCGAGGCCAGGCATATGCCTGAATCGTGATAAACTGGTCTGCGGGAAAGGGGAATGTTTACATGGTATTTGAGGTCGGCGAGACAGTAGTTTACCCTCACCACGGTGCTGCAAAAATTGAAGAAATCAAGATGCGCACTGTCAAGGGCGAAGAGAAAATGTATCTCAAGCTCAAGGTGGCTCAGGGTGATCTGACCATTGAAGTTCCAGCAGAGAACGTTGACCTTGTTGGGGTTCGCGACGTTGTGGGCAAAGAAGGTTTGGAGCACGTATTTGACGTGCTGCGGGCCGAGTTCACAGAAGAACCCACCAACTGGTCACGCAGGTACAAGGCAAATCTGGAGAAGCTTGCATCCGGTGACGTCATCAAGGTAGCAGAGGTCGTCCGCGACCTTTGGCGCCGCGATCACGATCGGGGCCTTTCCGCAGGTGAGAAGCGCATGCTGGCCAAGGCCCGGCAGATTCTGATCTCTGAACTTGCTCTGGCTGAAAAGACCGACGAAGAGAAGGCAGCAAGCGTTCTCGACGAGGTCTTGGCTTCCTAAGAATTGAGCCCCGGGGGTACGCAAGTGCCTCCGGGGTTTCTTTTTGCCCTTTTTCGGGCCACGTCCGGTGCGCCAGGCGCGTCCTTCGGGCGGGATTCGGGCGGGATTCGGCCGGCCGGGCAGGCGGACACGTAGGCTGGACAACATGAACAACGGACTTCCCCGCCCCGTCACCGCCGTCGTTATAGTGGCTGCCGGTTCCGGCGAACGGCTGGGTTACGGCATGCCCAAGGCGCGCGTGCCACTGGGGAGTGACACCATCCTCACGCATGCCCTCCGGGGTGTTGCCGCCGCCGGCGTTGCACGCCAGATCTGTGTGGCCCTGCCGCCCGGCGATACCGTCCTGCAGGACTTGTGCGCGGCCTTCGCCGAGGAGCTGCGGGCGGGGCATGACGGCAATCCGGAAAACCCGCTTCCCGCGCTGACAACGGTCGACGGCGGCGCCACCCGTGCCGCGTCCGTCCGGTCAGCGCTGGCCGCCTTGCTGGACGGAACCGAAGCCGTCCTGGTCCACGACGCCGCCAGGGCGCTGACGCCCGAGTACGTCTTCCACCGCGTTGTTGATTCCCTGGCTGCCGGCGCCGTTGCAGTGATTCCGGCAGTGCCCGTGGTGGATACGGTGAAGATGGTTGCCCCCACCACCGGTGACGACATCAGCATCGCCCCGGAACTCGTGACGGGGACCGCCCCGCGGGAAGAGCTCCGTTCGGTCCAGACACCCCAAGGGTTCCGCCTCTCCACGCTGATCCAGGCCCATCAGGCGGCGTCGGGCTTCGACGAGAAACAAGCTGCCGCGGTCACGGACGACGCCATGCTGGTGGAACTGCTGGGCGTTCCGGTGCACGCGGTGCATGGCTCCACGCAGTCATTGAAAATCACCACGCCGCTGGATCTGATCATTGCCGAAGGGCTGCTGGAAGGCCCACTGGGCATCCGCTGGGTGGAAGGCTGATCATGAGTGAAACCAAGATGATCCTGCCCCGCACGGGTATTGGCCTTGATGTCCATGCCTACGCCTCCGAGGACCTTCCCCGTCCGCTGTGGCTGGGCGGGCTGTTCTGGGAAGGCGAGCGTGGCTTGGCCGGGCATTCGGACGGGGACCCGGTGGCCCATGCCGCCGCCGACGCCCTGTTCTCCGCCGCCGGCATCGGGGACCTCGGTACGCACTTCGGCACCGACCGCCCGGAGTTCGCCGGCGCCTCCGGCGTCACGCTGCTGGCCGAGGCGGCCAAGATTGTCCGTGCTGCGGGCTTTGAGATCGGCAATGTGGCTGTGCAGTTCGTGGCTACCCGGCCCAAATTCGGCCCACGGCGCGAAGAATCCCAGCGTGTGCTGAGCGAAGCGGCAGGGGCCCCGATCAGTGTCACCGCCACCACCAGCGATGGACTGGGTTTTACTGGCAGGGGCGAGGGCATTTCCGCCGTGGCCACCGCTTTGGTCTATCCGCGCTGATTCACCGCGCTGATTCACGCCGGGCTGTTCATGCCGGATATCGCGTGGGGCCGGCGCACAGGCCTTTTCCGCTAATCTGGAGCGGTGACTCTCCGCTTCCATGACACCGCTGCCGCCGAAGTCCGTGACTTCGTTCCCCTCGTCCCGGGAAAAGCGAGCCTGTACTACTGCGGAGCCACCGTGCAGGGCATGCCGCACGTGGGCCACATCCGCTCGGCGATTGCCTTTGATCAGCTCACGCGCTGGCTCGAGTACCGGGGGCTGCGGGTCACCGTGGTCCGTAACGTCACGGACATCGATGACAAGATCCTTGCAAAATCCGCCGAGTCGTTCGCCCCGGACTTCGACGCCGGCCCGGACACCGCCCGCGAGGAGGAATGGTGGGCACTGGCGTACCGCTACGAGCAGGCGTTCCTGCAGGCCTACGACACGCTCGGCGTTGGCCGCCCCACGTATGAGCCCCGGGCAACCGGCCATATCCCCGAAATGCATGCGCTGATCCAGCAGCTGATCGACCGGGGCCACGCCTACCCGGCTCTGGACGATTCCGGCGACGTCTACTTCGACGTGCGCTCCTGGGACAAGTACGGGTCCCTTACCCGGCAGAACATTGACGACATGCAGGGTGCCCCGGACGCCGATCCCCGGGGCAAAAAAGACCCCCGCGACTTTGCGCTGTGGAAGGGCTCCAAAGAAGGGGAGCCGACGACGGCGAGCTGGGCCTCGCCCTGGGGCGCCGGACGCCCGGGCTGGCACCTGGAATGCTCCGCCATGGTCACCAAGTACCTCGGCACCGAATTTGATATCCACGGCGGCGGACTGGACCTGCGCTTCCCGCACCACGAAAACGAGATGGCCCAGTCCCAGGCAGCGGGGCACGGTTTCGCCAACTTCTGGATGCACAACGGGATGGTGACCTACCAGGGCGAAAAGATGTCCAAGTCCATCGGAAACACCATCAGCCCTTCGGAGATGCTGGACCTCGCGTCACCGCGGGTGGTCCGCTACTACCTCGGGCAGGCCCACTACCGCTCAGTGCTGGACTACCGCCCCACTTCGCTGGAAGAAGCGGCGGCCGCCGTCGATCGCATCGACGGATTCCAGGCGAAGGCCGTAGCCCGCTTGGGTACCGATTTCGGGTTTGTGGCTGGTAACTTCGGCCCGTCCACGGACGCTCTCCGCACTTTCGAGGCGGCGATGGATGACGACCTGAACGTCCCGCGCGCCTTGGCGGCCCTGCACGAAACGGTACGCGCCGGCAACAACGCCCTCGCAGCGGGCGACGACGAAGCGGGCCGGCATGCGATGAACGCGGTCATGATCATGACCACTGCTTTGGGGCTAAACGCTGTTGCAGCGCCCCACACCGGTAACGTCCGGGAATCGGCCGCCCTCAACGTCCTGGTGGAAGCCCAGATCGCTGCTCGCGCGCAAGCCCGGGCAAGCAAGGACTGGGCTGGTTCCGACGCCATCCGCGACATGCTGAAGGCGGCCGGCATCGTCGTCGAAGATGGCGCGGATGGCGCTACCTGGAGCCTGCAACGGGACTGAACCGGCGATTTTACTTGATTCAGTAGACTGGTAAGCAGACTCAGTCAAACAATCAAGGGTGGAAAATCATGGCCAACAACGGTCGCCGGTCGGTCAAAGCAAAGAAGGGGCCAACCATCGGAACCGGTGGTCATGGCCGCAAGGCCCTGGAAGGCAAGGGTCCCACGCCCAAGGCGGAGGACCGCCCGTACCATAAGGCGCACAAGAGCAAGCAATTGGCCGAACGTTCGGCCGCCAAGCGCGGCACGGGCGCGCGCAGCGCCGGCGCCTCCCGCTCGGGCCCTAAGGGCCGCGCCACTGAGGAAGTAGTCACCGGCCGTAATTCGGTTGTCGAAGCCCTCCGCGCCGGGATCCCTGCGAAGGCCCTGCATATCGCCATCCGGATTGAAATGGATGACCGCGTCAAGGAGTCGCTGAAGATCGCCGCCGAACGCGGCATCCCACTGCTTGAGACCGGCAAAGTCGAACTGGACCGCATGACGGAAGACGCCGTGCACCAGGGCCTGGTCCTGCAGATCCCGCCCTACGAGTACCAGGACGCGTATGACCTTGCCGTGGAAACCGTGGACCGCTGGAAGAAGGGCCACGTAGCCAACGCGCCGCTGTTTGTCGCCCTGGACGGCATTACGGACCCGCGCAACCTCGGGGCCATCATCCGCTCCGTCTCGGCCTTCAACGGCCACGGCGTCATCGTGCCGGAACGCCGCTCCGTGGGCGTCACGGCGTCCGCCTGGAAGACCAGCGCAGGCGCTGCCGTTCGCGTTCCGGTGGCACGTGCGGGCAACCTGAACAGTGCCCTGAAGCAGTTCAAGAACATGGGCATCTTTGTCCTGGGGCTCGACGGCGACGGCGACGTTTCGCTGCCCGACCTCACCCTGGCCACGGAGCCCGTCTGTATTGTGGTCGGTTCCGAGGGCAAGGGCCTGAGCCGCCTGGTCCGCGAAAACTGCGACCAGATCGTCTCCATCCCGATCAACTCCGCCATGGAATCGCTCAACGCGTCCATGGCCGTTGGCATCTCGCTGTACGAAATCTCCAGGCAGCGCGCCGTCAAGTAGTCCTCGGTGCGGCGCACGGGGCGGAACGGCGGACATCGTCCGCGTGCTGCTCCTTCGTCGCCCTGACGCACGCTTCCGGATGCCCGCCGTTCCGCGAACGCTCTCTCACCTTTGGTGGGATAAACAGCAACGCTCTCTCACCTTTTTCGGTGGGGGAGCGTTGCTGATTCTATAGAGTTCCCGGCGGTATGCCCGGCCCCTTGGATGACGTCATAAAAGCGGCAGTGCAGCTCACCAGCCGCTGGCCGTTACCATGGACATGATGGTCATGCCGCTTTTCGATACCGCTTCCACCAAGGATGCCTCTTCGGCATATCCGCTCGGTGTTAGCGTCCCGCGCCCGGGATCGGGAGCTGATTACGGCGTGCAGTCCAGCGCAAACGTGGCCGTGTTCGCCCCGGCCGTAGAGGACCTCGAGATTGCCTACAAGGCCCCCGGCGGTGATTGGCATCTGCAGACCCTGCCCAACGTCACGCATGGCGTGCACCACGGAATTGTTGAGAATTTCCCGTACGGATCGCTGTACGGATTCCGCGCCACGTCCAAGACCGAGACGCTGCCGCTGGCGGTCCCCACCGTGGACCTGGACGACGACGGCGGGCAGCCTCTTCTGCTCGATCCTTACGGCCGGGCGGTGGACCAGCGGGAAGGGTTCCTGACGAGCGTCCGAATGGCCGGCGATTTCGACTGGGGCAACGACGAACGGCCCCGGACGCAATGGCGGAACACCATCATTTATGAGGCCCACGTCCGCGGCCAGAGCATGCTGCATCCCGATGTCCCCGAGGAACTGCGCGGAACGTATGCCGGAATGGCCCATCCGGCCATCATCGAACACTTCAAGAGCCTGGGCATCACCGCTGTCCAGCTGCTCCCGGTGCACTTCCACCTCGATGAAATGCACCTGCAGAACCTCGGCCTGACCAACTATTGGGGCTACAACACGGCAGCGTTTTTCGCACCGCATGGGGTTTATGCCTCTCAGGCTGCGCAGGATGCCGGACCGCACGCCGTCCAGGACGAGTTCAAGGGCATGGTCAAGCTGCTGCATGCGGCAGGACTTGAGGTGATTCTCGACGTTGTCTACAACCACACCGCTGAGGGCGGTCCGGATGGCCAGGCCATCAGCTTCCGCGGACTCGGCGAGGACACGTACTACCGCACGGATGGCCACGGGAAGTACATCGACACCACAGGCTGCGGCAACACCCTGAATTTCGGTCAGCCCCGGGTGGTCCAGCTGGTGCTGGATTCACTCCGGTACTGGGTGGACGAATTCCACATCGACGGCTTCCGCTTTGACCTGGCAGTGACGCTCTGCCGCAACGCGGACAACGACTTTGACCCACGCCACCCGTTCCTCGTTGCCGTGGCCGCCGATCCTGTGTTGTCGGACGTAAAACTGATTGCCGAGCCTTGGGACGTCGGCTATGGCGGCTGGCAGACGGGACGGTTCCCGGGCGGCTGGGTTGACTGGAACGACCACTTCCGGGACGGCGTCCGCTCCTTCTGGCTGGCCGACCGTGCGGCCATCGAGGCTGGCGGCCACGGCGGGTCCGTGGCGCGGCTGGCTGATGCCTTGTCCGGATCGGCCGGGCTGTTTGAAGCGTCGGGCCGTTCCAGGCTGGCGTCAGTCAACCTCATCACGGCACACGACGGCTTCACGCTCAACGACCTTGTGTCCTACGACCGCAAACACAACGAGGCCAACGGCGAGCAGAACCGGGACGGGCACGGGGACAACCGCAGCTACAACCACGGCTTTGAAGGCCGGAGCGAGGATGAGGGCATCCTGGCGCAGCGGGCGCAGTCCCGGCGGAACCTCATGGCGTCCCTGATGATTTCCCTCGGCGTGCCCATGATCACCGCCGGTGACGAGCTGGCACGCACGCAGCAGGGGAACAACAACGCCTACTGCCAGGACAACGCCCTGGCCTGGCTCGACTGGACCCGCACACCGGAATCGGCCGAGATGCTCCGCAGCACCAAGCGCTACGTCCGGCTGCGCAAAGAGTTCCTTGCAAGCCAACCCCATGATTTTCCCGCCCGGGATGAGCAGTCCTATATCTACTGGTTTGATCACTCCGGACAGCCCATGTCCATGGACCAGTGGAATGATCCCCGCCACCGGGTGATGCAGCTCCTGCTTGGCTCCGACGACGGCACGGTCGCTGGCCTCGTGGTGGTCAACGGCAGCGCCTCCGATGTGAATATCACCCTCCCGGAACTTAAGAACGACGACGGAACGCTCCACAGGATTTTCGAACTCCGGTTGACCACGTCGCCGCTTCACGAGCTTCGCCAGGGCAGCCGGGTGGCGTCCGGCGAGACGGACCGCATCGAGGCGAACTCGATCAACATCTACCGCACGTAACTGCGGAGGGGACCCAAATTGCGCAACCGCTCCATCGCCCTGCTGCTGAGCGGGCTGCTGGCCCTTGCGGTGTTCGTTTTCGGTGGCCCTGGACTCCTGGAAGCTCTAACGGGAAGTACGACGCCGGCAGCCAGTTCCAGCGCGGCCCCGGTCCCAGGGGCTCCCATCCCGCGTCCGGCGGAGGTTCCTGGCCCGGCGGTGGCTCCCGCCAACCCGTCCGGCCTGCCCGCAATCAAGGAATCCCAGCTGCCGGCCGAAGCCCGGACCACCCTAGCCGCGATCCGTGCCGGCGGCCCCTACGGCTACAACCAGGACGACAAGACGTTCGGCAACTTCGAGCGCATTCTCCCGCGGCAGGAGTCAGGCTACTACCGCGAGTACACCGTGCTGACCCCTGGCGAATCCGACAGGGGAGCCCGCCGCATAGTAGCTGGCTCCGAGGGCGAGAAGTACTACACCCAGGACCACTACGATTCGTTCAAATTCATCGCAGAAGGCAGCTGAACACTCTCATGAAGATTTACTCCGCCGATACCTGGACCATCGAAGAACTGCGGAAACAGGTCGCGGACGCCGGCCGTCGAAGCCTGGTGGTGCCCGCCGCCGACAGCAAGAGGGCTGTCTTGGAAACCTTTGGCGAAGTGCTCGCCTTCCCGGAGCATTACGGGGTGAACCTGGACGCCCTCAACGATTCACTGCACGATTTCGCGGACCGCCTTGGCGAGGACGGGAGTGCCCCGGTCACCATCCTCTGGCAGGTGGCCGCAGCGTTCCGCGGGGACCGGTCCTTCGGGATCATTTGCGAGGTCCTCCAGGATGCCGAGAGCTACGCCGGCCGTGACCTGGTGGTCACGGCCGTACTCCTCTAGTCATACCGGCCGGCATCAGGCGTTGACGATCAGCCCCAGCTCGGCTTGGGAAGCCAGCGCCTCGTGCCGGGGCAGTACGCGGACGGTGTAGCCGAAAGGACCCGACCGGTCAATAAGGAGCGAGCCGCTGAACAGGTGGCGCCCGTCGCCCAGGTCCTCTTTCGAGCTCAACTCCACCAAGGTGACGTCCGTCAGGGTGTCGCTTTCCTCGGCGCGGCCATAGGCCACCTCCACTGAAACATCCTCCGGCGACAGGGTGTGCAGTGCGATATAGGCATTCACCTGCAAAGTGTCCCCGATCTGCGGATCCTCGGAAACTCCAACGGAGTCCACATGTTCAACGTGAAGCAGGGGCCACGCTGACCGCACCTTGGCCGTCCATGCCGCCAGGATGCGGGCCTGGGCAAAGGAGTCTGCAACGGCGCGGCGTCCAGCCTCGGCTGCGGGGCGGTAGAGCAGGTTGACGTAGTCGTGCAGCATACGCTCGGCGGAAACGGCCGGGCCCAGATGGGAGAGCGTGTGCTTGATCATCGACACCCAGTGCGTAGGGACTTTCTCGGTGCCGGTTGTGGACGGTCCGGCCGCACCTGCGTTGTCTGACACCGTGTTCCCGTAAAAACGAGGCGACACCTGCGTTTCCAGGAGTTCGTACAGCGCCGCCGCTTCGATGTCGTCCCGCTCTTCGGGGGATGCGTCATTGTTGGCGGTGGGGATCGCCCAGCCGTTCTCGCCGTCGTACATTTCGTCCCACCAGCCGTCCATCACCGAAAGGTTCAACGAACCGTTGATGGCGGCCTTCATGCCGGAGGTGCCGCACGCTTCCAAGGGGCGGAGCGGGTTGTTGAGCCACACGTCGCAACCCGGGAAGAGCGTCCGGGCCATGGCAATGTCGTAATTCGGCAGGAAAGCGATGCGGTGGCGGACCTCGGGGTCGTCGGTGAAGCGGACCAGGTCCTGGATCATCTTCTTCCCGGCATCATCTGCGGGGTGGGACTTTCCGGCGATCACGAGTTGGATCGGGTGCTTCGGATGCAGCAGCAACGCCTTGAGCCGGTCCGGTTCGCGAAGCATCAGTGTCAGGCGCTTGTAGGTGGGGACGCGCCGGGCGAATCCGATGGTGAGGACGTCGGGGTCAAGGACGCTGTCGGTCCAGCCCAGCTCTGCGTCGGCAGCGCCGCGCTTCTTCCATGCCGCCCGGAGCCGGCGGCGTACGTCTTCCACCAGTGCTGTGCGCATTTCACGACGCAGCGCCCAGACGTCGGCGTCGCTGACGTTGTAGGCAAGGTCCCAGCGGCCCATGGCTTCGGCCTCGGAGCCGAACTGTTCCCGCGCGAGCCGGGAGATGCGCCCGTCCACCCAGGTGGGCACGTGCACACCGTTGGTCACGGACGTGATGGGCACCTCGGAGTGGTCAAAGCCCGGCCACAGCGCCGAGAACATCCCGCGGGACACCTCGCCGTGCAGCTTGGCGACGCCGTTGGCCCGCTGTGCCAGCCGGAGCCCCATGACGGCCATGTTAAAGACTGACGGATTGCCGTCGGCGTAGTTTTCCCTGCCCAGTTCAAGGATCCGGTCCACCGGTACCGCGGGCGCAAGCCCCGCCTGGAAGAAGTGGTGGATCTGGGAAATCTCGAAACGGTCGATGCCGGCCGGAACGGGAGTGTGGGTGGTGAAGACCGTTGAGGCCCGGCCAGCGGCGAGGGCTTCGTCGAAGCTGAGGGCGGCATCGCCGGCCATCAGTTCCTGGATGCGCTCAATACCGAGGAAGCCGGCGTGGCCCTCATTGGTGTGGAACACCTCAGGCGCGGGGGTTCCGGTCAGCTGCTGGTACGCGCGCAGCGCCTTGACTCCGCCCATGCCCAGTAGGAGCTCCTGCTGGAGCCGGTGGTCGCCGCCGCCGCCGTAGAGGCGGTCGGTGATGCCGCGGGCGGCATCGTCATTGCCGGGAACGTTGGAGTCCAACAGCAGCAGGGGAACGCGTCCGACGTCGGCACGCCAGATGTGTGCCAGCAGCCGGCGCCCGTTGGGGAGCGGGAGCGAGATCTGCAGGGGCCGGCCGTTGCCGTCGGCGGACGGCTCACGGAGCAGTGTGAGGGGCAGGCCGTCCGGATCAAGTACCGGATAGGTCTCCTGCTGCCAGGCGTCGCGGGAGAGGGACTGCTTGAAGTAGCCGGCCTGGTACAGCAGGCCCACGCCGATCAGGGGCACGCCGAGGTCCGAGGCGGCCTTGAGGTGGTCGCCGGCCAGGATGCCCAGGCCGCCGGAGTACTGCGGCAGGACTTCGGTGATGCCAAATTCGGGAGAGAAGTACGCGATGGCGGCGGGGGCATCTTCGCCCAGGCCCTGGTACCAGCGGGGCTGCTCAAGGTACCGGTCGAGGTCCTCGGCGGCGGCCCGGACATGGTCCACCACCGTCTGGTCGGCGGCGAGGCGCTGGAACTCCTCGCGGCTGACCCGGCCCAGGAAACTGATGGGATCCTGGCCGGATTCCTCCCAGATGCGGGGGTTCAGGGCGGCGAAAAGTTCACGGGTGGGCCGGTGCCAGGACCAGCGCAGGTTGGTGGCCAACCGGGCCAGCGGCCTGATGGGTTCCGGGAGGACTGTTCTGACGGTAAATCTGCGGATTGCCTTCACCTGCGCCACACTAACTGACAACATCAACGTCTGGAACCGCTTTGGCTTTCTTTTAGGTAAATGACAGTTGGCGTGGCGGATAAGTCGAATCGCGGCGACGAAAAGCAGCGCAGGCTTAGCAATTTGGACCATTTCTCGCTAACGTCGAGGCTGTGACGACTAACTCAGTAACCCCTGCCGCCTCAAAGAAAAAGCCGAAAGGCAAAATCACAGACGGGCTAAGATTTGGCCGTTTCCCGATCACTGCCGTGCAGCCTGCAGTGGAAGGTGGAAAGTATCCTGCCAAGGCCTTGCCTGGGGAGGGAATTGTGGTGGGCGCCACCGCGTTCCGCGAAGGGCATGATCAGCTGGGTGTCAGCGCCGTCCTCCTGGATCCACGGGGGAAGGAACGCCAGCGCGTCAGGCTGGCACCGCCCAAAGGGGAACGCGGCCTCGGCACGGACCGCTGGGAGGGCATCCTCACGCCGTCGGGCGTTGGAAACTGGACGTTCTTCATTGAGGCGTGGCACGACCGCTACGGAACCTGGCACCACAACGCCGAGGTCAAGGTAGCCGCAGGTATTGACGTGGAGCTGATGCTCGCGGAAGGTTCGGCGCTGCTCTCAGAAGCGGCCGCCGACGCCTCCCGGAATGCGTCGGACCGGCGCACCCTGCGCATGGCGTCTTCGATCCTGGCCAACGGGTCCCTGACTGATGAGGAACGCCTGGCAGCCGGCTTCGGCGCCGACGTCGCCGACGTGGTGGACCGCCAGCCGATCCGCGAACTGGTCACCTCTTCCGAGCAGTTCCCGCTGCTCGTGGAGCGCGATCTTGCAGGCCGCGGAGCCTGGTACGAATTCTTTCCCCGGTCCGAAGGCGCCGTCAAAGACGCCGCCACCGGGGCCTGGACGTCCGGGAATTTCCGGACCGCAGCGAAGCGGTTGGACGCAGTGGCGGAGATGGGCTTCGACGTGCTCTACATGCCGCCGATCCACCCCATTGGCATCCAGCACCGCAAGGGCCCCAACAACACCCTGATTGCCGGCCCACACGACCCCGGTTCGCCCTGGGCCATCGGCGCCAAGGAGGGCGGCCACGATGCCATCCACCCGGAGCTCGGCACGTTCGAGGACTTTGACGCCTTTGTTGGCCGCGCCAACGAACTGGGCCTGGAAGTTGCCCTGGACCTGGCGCTGCAGGCCGCCCCGGACCACCCTTGGGTACAGTCCAACCCGGAGTGGTTCACCACCCGGGTTGACGGGAGCATCGCGTATGCGGAAAACCCGCCCAAAAAATACCAGGATATTTTCCCGCTCAATTTCGACAATGATCCGGAAGGGCTTGCCAAGGAAATCCTGCGGGTCGTGTTGCTGTGGGTTAGCCATGGCGTGAAGATCTTCCGGGTGGACAATCCGCACACCAAACCGGTGTGGTTCTGGGAATGGCTCATTGGCCAGGTCAACAAAAAGACCCCCGGCGTGGTGTTCCTCGCGGAAGCGTTTACGCGGCCCGCCATGATGCACGCCCTGGGCCGGGCGGGATTCCAGCAGTCCTACACCTACTTCACGTGGCGGAACACCAAGAAGGAACTGGAAACCTACTTCGCGGAGGTCAGCCACGAGTCGCCGGCGTACTTCCGGCCCAACTTCTTTGTCAACACGCCGGACATCCTCACGGAATACCTGCAGTTTGGCGGTCCGGCGGCGTTCAAGATCCGCGCTGCATTGGCCGCCACGGCCAGCCCGCTGTGGGGGGTTTATGCCGGCTACGAGCTCTATGAGCATGTTGCCCGCCCCGGTGCGGAAGAGTACATCGACAACGAGAAATTTGAGTACAAGGCCCGTGACTGGGACGCTGCCGCGGCCTCGGGCCGGACCCTGGCGCCGTATCTGACCAGGCTCAACGCCATCAGGCACAGCCACCCGGCGCTGTTGGACCTGCAGAATCTCACGGTCCACCAAAGCACCGACGACGCCACGGTGGTGTACTCCAAACACAAGACCCTGCCGGACGGCACGAAGGACACCATCATTGTGGTGGTCAACGTCGATCCGCACGGCACGAGGGAGAGCACTATTTCCCTGGACCTGGCTGCCCTTGATCTTGACCCCGAGGACCTGTCGCCCAACGGCGGGTTCCGGGTGGAGGACCTCATTTCCGGAGAATCCTGGGAATGGGGCGAATATAACTACGTCCGCTTGGATGCGCACGTTGAACCCGCACACATCCTAAGCGTGAGGAGATTGCATCAGTGAGTTTTAACCCGCAGAGTTCCAGCCAGCATTTCACCCCCAAGAGCACATTTGAGCTACATGCGCCGGGCCTGGCCCACGATCCGCTCTGGTATCGGAAGGCTGTGTTCTATGAAGTGCTGGTACGGGCCTTCGCGGATGCGAACGGTGACGGTTCGGGCGACTTCACCGGCCTGATCGACCGGCTGGACTACCTGCAGTGGCTCGGCATCGATTGCCTGTGGCTCCCGCCGTTCTTCCAGTCACCGCTGCGTGACGGCGGCTATGACATTTCGGACTACAACTCCGTCCTGGATGAATTCGGCACCATCAGCGACTTCAAGCGGCTGGTGGCCGAGTCCCATGCCCGCGGCGTCCGGGTCATCATTGACCTGCCGCTGAACCACACCTCGGACCAGCACCCCTGGTTCCAGGAGTCGCGCAAGGACCCGGACGGTCCCTTCGGCGACTTTTACGTGTGGAGCGATACGGACGAGAAGTACCAGGACGCCCGCATCATCTTCGTGGACACCGAGGAGTCCAACTGGACCTTCGACCCCATCCGCCGGCAGTTCTTCTGGCACCGCTTCTTCGGCCACCAGCCTGACCTGAACTTTGAAAACCCCAAGGTCATTGAAGCGCTCTTCGACGTGGTTCGTTTCTGGCTGGACCAGGGCATCGATGGGTTCCGGGCGGACGCCATCCCGTACCTCTTCGAGGAGGAGGGGACCAACTGCGAAAACCTGCCGGCCACCCATGACTTCCTGCGCAAGCTGCGGGCCATGGTGGATGAAGGCTACCCCGGCCGCGTCATCATCGCCGAGGCCAACCAGCCGCCCAACGAGGTGGTGGAGTACTTCGGAACAGCCGAAGAGCCCGAATGCCACATGGCCTTCCACTTCCCCATCATGCCGCGCCTGTATTACGCCCTGCGTGACCAGAAGGCCGCTCCGATCATCGAGACCATGCATGACACCCCGGAGATCCCCGAAGGGGCGCAGTGGGGAACCTTCCTGCGTAACCACGATGAACTGACGCTGGAGATGGTCACGGCCGACGAGCGTGCGGCGATGCTGGGCTGGTACGCGCCGGACCCCCGGATGCGCGCCAACATCGGGATCCGTCGCCGGCTTGCACCGTTGCTGGATAATTCCCGGGCCGAGATCGAACTGATCAATGCGCTGCTGCTGTCGTTGCCTGGCAGCCCTTTCCTGTACTACGGGGACGAGATCGGCATGGGGGACAACATCTGGCTAGATGACCGCGACGCCGTGCGTACCCCCATGCAGTGGAACCCGGACCGGAACGCAGGATTCTCCAACGCTGATCCCGGCAAGCTCTACCTGCCGGTCATCCAGTCGCTGGTGTACAACTACAACATGGCCAATGTGGAAGCCGAGGCCGCGCACTCCGGTTCGCTGCTCCGCTGGACCCGGCAGATCCTCAGCGTCCGCAAGAACCACCCTGTCTTCGGACTGGGCGCGTTCAAACATGTTGAAGCGGACCACGACGCCGTGGTGGCGTATCTCCGGGAACTTTCGGATGACAACACTGCGGGGCTGCCCGGCGAAACCATCCTGTGCGCCTTCAACCTTTCGCAGCACCCTGTCGCGGCAAAACTGCGGATTCCGCAGTTTGCCGGCCGCGGATTGCGCGATGTGTTCGGGGGGCAGCCGTTCCCCGGGATCGACGACGACGGAACGCTGACGCTGACCCTGGGAAGTCATGACTTCTTCTGGCTGCGGATCCGCTCTGCGACGTCCAACCCGGCCTCACCGTACACGCAGGCACTGCCCATCCTGTCCATCGAGAACTGATATGGCCCAGCCCACTCTCACAGCCACACTGAGCGCTGTCCTTCGCGAATGGCTTCCGCGGCAGCGGTGGTTCCCCGTGAAGACAGCCGATTTTTCGCTGGAACAGGCAGGCAGCCTGAGCCTTGAGGATGCCGCCGGGCAGGCGCGGCTGGAGATATTCCTGCTGGCGGTTGCCTCCCGGACGGCCGACGGCGGTCTCCGCACTGACGTGGTCCAGGTCCCGCTGAGTTACCGTGCAAGTCCGCTTGCGGGAGCGGAGCGGGCACTGGTCGGCCAGGCTCCTGAGGCTGGCATGGCGTGGATCTACGACGCCGTGCACGATCCTTCCTTTGTGTCCTCCTGGCTGGAGCTGATCCGGTCTGAAGCAGGCTCAAGCACAGGCTCGGCGACTGGCCACCGCACCCGGTCGGAGCACAGGTTGCCTACCGCGCACGGAATGGTCAAAGTCCTCTCCGGCGAGCAGTCCAACAGCTCGGTCATTGTTGACGACGGCGAATCCGCGGCGATCGTGAAATTTTTCCGCGTTCTCTCAGAAGGGGTTAATCCTGAGGTTGAGGTAGGGGCGGCATTGACCGCCCAGGGCACCTTCGAGGTTCCGGCCACGTTGGGGTGGGTCCGCGGCGAATGGCAGACGCCGGCGTCATCGGGGCTCCCGACACAGGCGCCATCGCAGGGCGAGCTTGCCGTTGCCCACGAATTCCTCGCCGGCGGCCGTGATGCCTGGCGCCTGGCCGTGGATGCCGCGCGCACCGGCGCCGATTTCACCGCCGAAGCTCATGCCCTGGGCGCCGCCACAGCCACTGTCCACCGCCGGCTGGCGGAAGCGCTTGGCACGGCAGCTGAACCGGCCCCGGGTCAGGTTATTGCGCCCGGAGTAGCCCAGCGGGTCCGGCAGGCATGGGCGGAAGCCGGTGCCGCCGTCGGGCCTTACGACGACGCCCTGGAGGCGCTTGTCGGCGAGCTCGACGGCGTGCCGGCGGGGCCGCTGCAGCGGATCCACGGCGATCTTCACCTCGGCCAGATCCTGCAGGTCCCCGGCCACGGCGCCGGCCCGGGCCGGTGGGCCATCCTTGATTTTGAAGGTGAGCCATTGCGGCCCATCGCCGAACGCAACTTTCCCGACGTTCCGCTCCGCGATGTGGTGGGAATGCTCCGCTCATTCGACTACGCGGCAGGCGCGGCAGAACGCGAATATCAGGGCGCCCGCGTGCCGGCGTCCTGGGTGGATGATTGCGCGGATGCGTTCCTTGCCGGCTATGCCGTAGTCACACCCGGGACCATCGACCGGACTTCACCGCTCTTTGTGGCATTGTGGCTGGACAAGGCCCTTTACGAAGTCGTTTATGAATTGCGCAACAGGCCTGACTGGCTGGCCATTCCCACGAATGCATCCAGGCGGCTCCTTAGCGTTAAAGGCTCCGGCGATCAGGCCCGAGCAGCATCGGAAGGTATCAAAATGACAGGCTCAGCACGTACAGACCGGCCCCGTGTGCCCCTACACGTGGACCCGGAAACCTTGACCCGCGTGGCGAACGGCGAACACCACGCCCCCCACTCGGTTCTTGGTGCCCACCTGGACGACCACGGCCACGTGACTGTCCGGACGGTCAAGCACCTCGCCGAGGCAGTGAACGTGGTGACCGCCGGTGGTGCGGTGCCAATGACGCATGAGGACAACGGTGTTTGGGTGGCAGTCCTGGAGCCGCTGCAGGCCGGCCACGTGCCCGACTATCGGCTGGAGGTCACCTATCCCGGTGCCGCGCCGCTGACCGTGGATGAGCCGTACCGCTACCTGCCCACCGTGGGTGAAGTGGACCTGCACCTGATCGGCGAGGGCCGGCACGAAAAGCTCTGGGAAGTCCTTGGCGCACACGTCCAGCACTACAAGTCCTCCCTTGGCGACGTCGACGGCGTCTCCTTTGCTGTCTGGGCGCCGAACGCGCAGGCGGTCCGCGTCAAAGGCGACTTCAACGCCTGGGACGGCCGGCAGAACTCACTCCGCTCGCTGGGATCCTCAGGCGTGTGGGAAGTCTTCCTGCCGGGTATTTTAGCAGGGGCGTGCTACAAGTTCGAGATCAAAACCAGGAGCGGCCACTGGGTCGAAAAGGCCGACCCCCTGGCCTTCGGCACCGAGGTCCCGCCGCTGACGGCGTCCAGGGTGGTGGAGCAGTCGTATGCGTTCAAGGACGCCGAGTGGATGGAGGCACGCGCCCAGCGTGACCCGCACAATTCGCCGATGAGCGCCTACGAAGTCCACCTCGGATCCTGGCGCCTCGGCCTGGGCTACCGTGAGCTCGCCAAGGAGCTGGTGGACTACGTCAAATGGCTGGGCTTCACGCACGTTGAGTTCATGCCCGTGGCCGAACATCCCTTCGGCGGTTCCTGGGGCTACCAGGTGACGTCCTACTTTGCGCCGACCTCGCGCTTTGGCCATCCGGACGAATTCCGGTTCCTGGTGGATTCCCTGCACCAGGCCGGGATCGGCGTGCTCCTGGACTGGGTCCCGGCGCACTTCCCCAAGGATGCCTGGGCACTGGCCCAGTTCGACGGCGAACCCCTGTACGAACACGCCGACCCGAACCTGGGCGAGCACCCAGACTGGGGAACGCTGATCTTCGACTTTGGCCGCACCGAGGTGCGGAACTTCCTGGTCTCCAACGCGCTGTACTGGCTTGATGAGTTCCACATCGACGGGCTCCGGGTTGATGCAGTGGCGTCGATGCTGTACCTGGACTACTCACGCGAAGAGGGGCAGTGGTCACCCAATCGCTTTGGCGGACGCGAAAACCTGGAAGCCATCTCCTTCCTCCAGGAAGTCAACGCCACGGTCTACAAGACCCACCCCGGCGCGGTAATGATCGCCGAAGAGTCCACAGCCTTCCCCGGAGTCACCGCTCCCACCAGCCACGGCGGGCTGGGCTTCGGGCTCAAGTGGAACATGGGGTGGATGCACGACTCCCTCAAGTACGCATCCGAGGAGCCGATCAACCGAAAGTGGCACCACGGTACGGTGACTTTCTCCATGGTCTACGCGTTCACGGAGAACTTCCTGCTTCCCATCAGCCACGACGAGGTTGTTCACGGTAAGGGCTCCATGCTCCGGAAGATGCCGGGGGACCGCTGGCAGCAGCTGGCCAACCTGCGCGCCTTTTTTGCGTACCAGTGGGCGCACCCGGGCAAGCAGCTCATTTTTATGGGCACCGAATTTGGCCAGGAGGCTGAATGGTCCGAGCAGCATGGACTGGACTGGTACCTGGCCGATATTCCTGCGCACCGCGGAATGCAGCTTCTCACCAAGGACCTCAACGAGATCTACAGCTCGACGCCGGCCCTGTACGCCCGGGATAACGAGCCGGGTGGTTTCCAATGGATCAACGGTGGGGATGCCGACCGCAATGTCCTGACGTTTGTCCGCTGGGACAAGGAGGGCAATCCGTTGGTGTGCGCCATCAACTTCTCCGGAGGTCCGCATGTGGGCTATGCCCTCGGCGTTCCCGCTGCCGGGGCCTGGACCGAAGTGCTGAACACCGATGCTGCGGCCTATGGCGGTTCGGGTGTCCTCAATGGCGGCGAGCTGATTGCCCTGGACGAAGGGCTTGACGGCCAGCCGGCAATGCTGACCGTGACGCTGCCGCCGCTGGGTGCGGCGTACTTCAAGCCCGTTCCTTTGGCAGCAGGCTGACTGATTCGTGTGAACCCGCTCTCTTAAGTGCGGGGCGAAAAGCCCGGAATTCCTTGGGATTCCGGGCTTTTTGCTGCCCTCGGGGTAGGGCTGCAGGGGACTCCATGGGGCCTGGTTGGTCATCCCGGCAAAGTGGTGGTAGAGTTTATTTCCGCGCTGCTCCACAGAGTCAGACCGAAAAAACCGACACGAAAGCCTTAGGCTGACGAAGTCGCGGATGTCGGTTTGACAAGATGGAGAACAGCCGGTAAGTTTGAAAAGTTGCTCCGGAGCGATCCACGGCCGATTGGTTGTGGTGGTGCCGGGTGTGTCTGTTGTTTGAGAACTCAATAGTGTGCCAAGT
>NZ_JBVAYT010000014.1:0-48337 GCF_055412765.1 Pseudarthrobacter xylosi
GAAATGAATCCACGCCGGGACATGCTCGAGACGAGCGGGGTGTTCTTGTTCATGACGATTCCTTCGCAATAGCTGAGGGTTGAAGAGAAGGCGCACCGACTCGTTGAATTACTTCGCTCAGGTAGTGATAACTCTTCGTGGCCGCGTCCAAGGACCCGCATTCCACGGATAGAACCACGTCGTGGTCGGCGGCGGCGAGCGTCCTCACGATCCGCTCCCAGTCGATGACTCCCTCACCGCAGGCGCACCCAAGCATTCCGCGAACCTTGCCGCGGTACTTGGCGGCGTCCTGCGCCGAGATGTCTTTGGCATGCAGGTGGGTGACATTGCCGACGATAGCTTCAAGCCATTTGTGCGGATCGTTTTCACTCAGGAAACTGTTGCCGGTGTCCAGATTCACTGTGAGCGCAGGCGAGTCGACCAGCTTCAACAACCGGTCAAGGCCGGCCGGGGTCGCCGTATATGGACCGTGGGTTTCTATCGCAATGGCAATCCCACGGCGTTCGGCGACGAAGGCAGCCTCCTGCAGGGTGTACCGCATCAGGCTGTAGTTTTCTTCCTCGGTCGTCCATGTGGGGACCGGCCCGTCGTCGACCATGATCATGGGCGCTCCGCATTCCGCGGCGTAGCGGATCGATTGCTTGAGGTAGTCAACCGCAATGTCCGGTTTCGCTAGGGGCGCGTGGCTGGATAGCGACGAGATCCGCAGACCTCGGCTTTCGGCGGCGTCCTTGAGGATGAGGGGGTCATCGAGCATCGATCGGCTGTGAAAGTACCCTGCTTCGCTCAGCAGTTCACGGCCCCAGTGGACCATCGGCTCGACGTATTTGTATCCGATTTCCGCCGCACGGTCCATGGCCCAGTTAAAAGAGCCGTTTTCGTATCGTGCGAACTCGAGATTGAGCCCTAGTTTAACCTCGCCCATGACTTTTTTCTCCTGCTTAGAATCCGCGTTTGGCGACGTACTCGTCGCGGGTGTCCCCGTGGTAGGCGGGTACGGCGATGTCCCACCAGCCCGTGGGGTGCATTTCTGTCCACGGGAGCTCGGTTGCGCTCATGGCTTCGATGACGACCGGCCCTTCGGTGGCGAAGGCGCGCTCAATGGCTTCAACGAGCCTTGAGGGGTCCTCCACACGTTCAGCGGTGCAGCCCAAGGATCGGGCAAACTCGGTGATGTTGGCGAAGTACGGTTTGCCGTCGGGGGTGGTCCAGTTGGTTATGAGTTTGCGGTCCGACCCGAACAGGCTGATCTGGAGGTCCTTGATCGCTTCCCATCCACCGTTGTTAAGGACAACCACAACGAGCGGGGTTCCCAACATTACGGCCGTGGAGAGTTCGGTACCGGTCTGGAGGAAGCTTCCGTCGCCGACCAGGGCAAGCACGGGTGTTTCGGGTACGGCGATCTGGGCGCCGATGGCGGCGGGGAGACCGAAGCCGATCCCGGACATGCCTCCGGCGACGATGTTGGTTTTCGGACCATAAATCGGGAATTCGTTGAAGGCCTGGTTGGCGGGGTTACTGGAGTCCGTGACCAGGATTCCTTCCCGGGGCAGCGCCTTGCGGATTTCGACCATGGCCCGGGAGTTGGTCATGGGGAGGTAGTCCGTTTCGCGCATCGGGCGCAGGTGGTTCTCCCAGCGTTCCTTGTACTCCTGGAGCTCTTCGAAGTACTCGGTGCCGTGGTAGTCGGGGCCTTCGCCAAGGGATTCCCGCAGCAAGGCCAGCGAGCTCTTTGCGTCGCCGACGATGCCCACTTCGACCGGGTAATTGCGTCCGATTTCGAAGCCGTCGATGTCGATCTGGACCAGTTTGGTCTTGGACGGAATGTTGAAGGTTATGCCCTCTTTGTAGGAGGAGGTGATGCGGTCACTGAAGCGGCAGCCCACGGCAAGGATGACGTCAGCTTTAGTCGTCATGCTGTTGCCCGGGATTGAGCCCATGTCTCCGCACGGCCAAGCGTAGAGGTCGTGATCTGCAGGGAAGGCGCCCTTGCCCATGAAGGAGTGGGTGACGGGGGCTCCGAGCCGCTCTGCGATGGCCAGGAGTTCTGCGCTGGCTTCGGCGGCGATAACGCCGCCGCCCGCGAGAATCACGGGGCGCTTTGCTGTGGCAAGCAGGGCCGCAGCTTCAGCCATGGACGTTGCGTCACCGGTGGGACGCATGCGGGGGCGCCGGGCTCCGGGGATGTGCTCGTAGTTCCCGTACTCAGCCTGGAGGTCCTGAGGCACATCGACGAGTACCGGACCCTTTCGGCCTTCGTTCATGGTGTTGAATGCCTGGGCCATGACCATGGGAATCTGCTCCAGGCGGCTCGGCTGCCACCAGCGCTTGACCACGGGTTCTGCCATGCGCGGGAAGTTGTTCCCGTGCGGCCGGTCGATCTCCTGAAGTACGCCGCGGTTTTCCATGTACGTGTGCACCGCGCCGGTGATAAGAATGAACGGCTGCGAATCAGCGAATGCTGTGGTCAGCCCGGTAAGCGTGTTGGTGGCGCCGGGCCCAATGGAGGTACAAACGGCAGCGATTTTGCCGGACGCCCGGTAGTAGCCGTCGGCCATATGCGCCGCGCCCTGCTCGTGCATGGCGGGAATGACTTCGATTTCGTCTGCTCGGTCCACGAACGCGTCCAGAAGGGCGGTGTTTCCGTGGCCGGGAACGGCGAAGACGCGGTCGACGCCCTCTCGGATGAGGCAGTCGACAATCATCTGTCCACCGGTCAGTTGCTGATCTGTCATTGTTCTTTACTTCCTGTAAGGGCTTACTGACTAAGAGCTTCCGAGCTTGGAAGCCCGCGAATAGGAGGGATCTTTGGCGCTGAGGGCGACCTGTTCTGCGACGCGGAAGGCGTTCGCAGCGATAGTCAATGCTGGATTCATCACGGGGAGGGACGGGAAGAACGAGGAGTCAACCACAAAGAGGTTGTTGACATCGTGGGAGCGGCAGTTGGGGTCAAGTACCGACGTGTTGGGGTCCTCGCCGGCGCAAATGGTGCCGGCCTGGTGCGAGTTGACCTCAATCCCTGTCGTTTCGCTGAACACCAGGGGGTAACCCAGCTTGTGGAGGATCCGTTTCATTTCGCGGACCAACACCTTGTGAGCCCGGACGTTGTTCGGTACCCACCGAATCTGGATTCCCTTGTCGGATCGCAGAGTTACCTGGTTCTTCGGATCGGGAAGGTCTTCGGTGAAGAGCCACCAGTCCACGCTGTGCTTTGCGGCCTCGTTTAATGCCCATTTTGGTATCAGGGGCTTCTGGCCGACGAGCATGGCGCCTTGCAGTTTGCCGATGAGCTGTACGTGTCCGAGGGGGTAGGGAAAGTCCTTTGTGCCCTTGGTGTAGTAATCGTTGATGTACAGGGTCTTCTGGAATTCGACCTTGTTTCGTTTCGGGTGTATCGCGATCATGATGCTGTTGTTGTGCACCATGTAGTTGCGGCCCACCATTCCGGATGAGTTGGCCAGGCCCTCTGGGTGTTGCCCGTTGGCTGACCTCAGCAGCAATGCGGCGGAGTTAACTGCGCCGCATGCGACCACAACCGTGGCAGCGCCGATGACGAAGTCCGAGCCGTTTTGAACGATTTTCACGCCGGTCGCGCGCTGTCCGGTCTCGTTTGTGAACACCTGGTCCACATATGCGCCAGTGATGAGTTCGACTGTGCCTGCTGCTACCGCGGGGCGCACGCATGCGACGTCGGCGTCCATTTTGGCGAGCACCCTGCAAGGAAAACCGTCGCACGTGCGGCATCGGATACAGGTTCCGCCCTGACGCAGGTCTATGCCGAGGGGAATATTTGAGGGGGTTAATCCTGCTTTGCGCAGGCCGTCAGCGACCCACTGGACCTCGGGCTCGTGACCAATTGCAGGGTAGGGAAATGGTTCTTCCCTGGGGAGCGTCGGGTCATCCTCCTGGTCGCCATGGACCCGGTACACCTGTTCAGCAAGGGTGTAGTAGGGCGCCATCTCGTCGTACCCAAACGGCCAGGCAGGTGAAGTGCCCTCTTCGTGTTCAGTTGCCAAGAAGTCCTCACGCCGGAACCGGACGAGCGAGGAGCCGTAGAACTTGGTGTTTCCGCCCACGTAGTAGTACGTACCCGGGCTAAAGGGTTCCCCCGCTTGCGAATACCAATTTTCGGCATTCTTGTAGCGGCCTTTTTCGAAAACGGCTTCCGGACTCCAGTTCTGCTTCTCCTGAGGGACAAACCCTCCCCGTTCCACGAGCAGAACGCTGCAGCCGGAGTCCTTCAGGGCATAGGCGAGAGTTCCCCCACCCATGCCGCTGCCGATAATGACAACGTCATAGGTGGTCTTGGTCGGCCCCTGATGGCGGATTGGGGTCTCAACGGTCATTTCTAATACCTCTCGGTTGCAGCCAGGCGGGGTGAATGGTCCAGCAACTGCGTACTTGCTTCGGAAAGAGGCTGAGTAGCTCAGTGAGAGCCGCATCACCTATAAGTAAGAGTACACAGATTATTGATTTACTCAAGCCTGGACTTTGGGTAACGTTAGAACTGCGGAGCGATTGGGGCGAGGGGGCCAGCCATATACTTTGTGACCCTTCTCATTTCCTCTGCCTCTAGTGTACGATCGTACGCATCGAAGGTAAAGAGTGTACGACCGTACATTACGATCAGCTCTCTTAGCCTCTGAAAGGGCTCGGTGACAAGTGCTGACGCATCTCTCGCGAGACCATCCCCACCTAGGCAGTAAGGGAAGGAGGCGGCCCGTGAGTACCCGCCGCTTTGATCCATCCCGGAGGGATCGAATAATCGAGGCCACTTTAGGCCTTATCGCCGAGCAAGGAGTAGCCGGGGCAACGTATCGAAAGATAGCGATCAAAGCAGACATTCCACTGGGATCGCTGACGTACCACTTTTCCGGCGTTGATAACCTGCTCGATGCTGTCTTCTCAAGATTCATCGAACGGTCGGCCGCCAGTTATCTGGATCGATTCAGCGAGGTTCACGAGGGCGAGCCTGCCGGCCCAGTCATCTTAGAGATGATCGGGGCAGGAGGATTGGCTGGACACCCCCACCAGCTTGTCCTGTCCGCCGAACTTCAGGCCCTGGCAATGAGAAAGCCCGAGTGGCGAAGGCTCTATCAATCGTTGATGGCCACAAAAGCCCGGTCGCTTGAGAAGCACTACGACCCTCTAACAGCAGCTCTCATCGAAGTTGTCATGGATGGCCTCGCGTCCCGTATGGCTCTGGATCCTTCATTCACAACCGGTCAATTAGCGGTCGAAGCCCTTCAGCGGCTGATACCCCCACGACCTGGCTCCGGCCCGGCAGGCTCAGGAAAAGCCAGTGCTCCGAGGCATTCAGAGGCGTAGGGCCCGCCGGGCACCAACACCCCGCGCCCAGTGTCCGCTGTCGGTACTCATTGAAAGGAGTAGCCAAGTATGGAGCCACTGCTCCGGCACCCAACCACTAACAACCGCCACGCCTTCGACACTCCTTTTCATCGATCCGTTTGCCGAGCCGGCGGCGGTGATGCCTGCTGGCCGCCCCGTTACGCCTCGAAAGGTACAAAAGGCAAAGCCTCGCCGGGACTCAAAGGCAAACAGACTTGAAGCAATTAATGCTGTCAGTCTGGAACTTGAGCGAATGGCACGGGAACGCACGTCAATGTCGAATAGGGCCCAGCCCTGCGGTCTACCTTCCGGGCATCCGTAGATTTAGGAAAGCGAGCCACCGCTGCTGCTGGCAGAAGGATCGTCGGAGAACTGCAATTCATTTACCGGTTCACCGTGAACCCCTTTTGGGACGGCCGGCTGACCGTCAGCCGAGTTCTCAACGGCAACGTTAACTACCCTGCTTTTGGCCAACAGATTTTCTACCGCTTCCGCCACGAGTGGTCGGTCATATCCGCCGGGCTCAAAAGCACGATGAATGGATAGACCTTCCACAAGTGCGTCGAGTTGTCGCGATACCGTTGGATCGAAGTGACGTTCAAAAGCCTCGCGGCTGCGCAGCATCCAATCATGGGTCAGGTGGCGGAACTTCTCTTGACGTGCAGCCAACGTGTAAAGCTCCAGAGTCAACACGAGTGAGTCCGTGTCCTCATACGTGTCTTGGACAATCATTTCCACGATAGCGTCCCTCACTTCGCTCACGCTCCGTGCTTCTCGCATTCTGCGCTCGAAGCGATCGCTGATCCTGGTGGCAAAACGTGTAAATGCTTCGTGTAAGAGGTCGTCCATGCCGTCGAAATGGTAGGTCATAGATCCCAAGGGAACGTCAGCCTTCGCGGCTATTTTCCGATGGGATGTTCCTGCCACTCCTTCTGCCGCTATAAGCTTCAGGGTCGCGTCAATGATGCGATCCCTCCGGTCAGGGTCAAAGCGTCGTGCAGGCATTCTTCGCTACTCCCCAATGACCCTGGCAACTCGCGCAGGGTTGCCCATCGCGACGACATTAGGCGGCACGTCCCTAGTGACGACAGAACCGGCGCCAACCACGCTGTTTTCTCCGATCGAAACCCCGGGTAGGACGATTACTCCACCTCCCAGCCACACGTTGTCGCCAATGACGATGGGCCGGGCCGCTTCCAATTTGTCGCGCCTTGGACCAGGTTCCACCGGATGAGTGGGTGTCAGCAGCTGAACGTTTGGGCCAATCTGGCAGTCCCTGCCCACTGTTATCGCCGCAACATCCAGAGCGACGAGGCCGTAGTTCACGAAGGTTCCCTCCCCGATTGAGATTTGGCTCCCATAGTCTACGAACAGGGGCGGACGGATGTGTGCCCCGCTACCCAAACTGCCGATGAGCTCCCGGATAATAGGCTGCGCTTCATCGATGTCCTCAAGGTATGCGGCGAGGTACTCCCCGGCTAACCTGATAGCCCGCTGCTGCTGCTCAAGAATCAGGGGGTCATCCGAGACATATAAGTCACCCGCGAGCATCCGTTCGTGGTTGCTTCGGTCATCTCCCGCGAAGTAGTCCGTGGCCATGTGTACAAGTGTACATATGTAGGCGCCCACTGATACTCCAAATATTACTGATCGGGCACTATGCAAAGGGTGCGTCAAGCGCTGAGGCGCTTTGCACCCGAATTGCGGACTCTAAGTACCATGCTGTTGCCACTGCCAGATCTGCATCATTTGAATTCTGCATCGTGCCCCACGACTCGATTCGATCTAACTTTGGACCATACCTTGGTCCATTCCCGGTCGCCGTCCAAGGCCCGGGCGGTTAGAACTACCGCTTGCCCTTTTTGCGTGAGCCCTTGCCTCGGCCCTTGTCCGGATTCGGGGCGTAGCGCTGGGCCACCTTTGGCTTCTTGACGGCTGGGCCGCGCCGGTCCGGCTTCGGTTCCTTCTTGGGCTTCTCCTGCTGGGCCGAGGGCTGCCGGGAACTCGCCGCGGTGCGGCCGCGGACAATCCCGATGAACTCCTCGATGATGTCGTCCGTGGAATCACTGGGCCAGGCCAGTGCGATCTCCGTGCTTGGCGCGCCTGTCAGCCGGCGGGCCACGGTGTCCTTGACATTGAAATGCCGGGCCACGGACATGGGCAAGATCACCAGGCCTGCGCCGGACGCCACCACCTGCATGGCCGCTTCCGGGCCACCCATTTCAGCGACATCCAGGAAAGTCTCTGCCGACAGGTCGGCCAGTGCCACTTCCTCAAACACTGAAATCTCGTGCCCCTTGGGCGCCACCACCACGGGCTGCTCCTCATACAGGGGAATCACGTTCAGGCCCTCGCGCTCCACCGGAAGCCGGACAAAGCTGAGGTCCGCAGAACCGTCGCCTAATACGGAAAGCTGGGCGCCGTCGTCGGACATAAACGACTCCAGCGGGATGTCCAGCACGCGCTCTTCCCAGCGGCGGATCCACTTGCCCGGGGTCACGCCGGCCACATAGGCGAAGCGGAGCACGCGAGGCGCCTCCTGCGCGGCATCGTCGGACGGGGCCGAGTGGTCGGGACTTGCGTTCTGCGGGGATTCATTGTCTGCGGGCACGTCTTCACAGTACCGCCCGCGCGGCCCCGCGATGCCGGAACGGGTGCGGGGTTGATGCGGGACTGGTACTGAGATGGTGCTGGACTGGTGCTGTTTTGGTGCCTTTCAGGCGGGCAGCCAGATACCCTTGAACCATGACCTCTGCAAACTCCCAGTCCATGAAACCGGCCACCGTTGCCAAGAAGCTTGGCATCTACCTGCCGGCAACACCGCAGGAGTTCCAGGATTCAACCATCAGCCGCGCCGATTTCGCCGAACTCCAGGCCAACCCGCCGGAGTGGCTCGCGGAGCTCCGCCGCAACGGCCCGCACCCCCGCCCGGTGGTGGCCCAGAAGCTGAACGTCTCCATCAGCGGCCTGGCCCGCGGCGGTGTTGAGGAAGCGCTGACGACGGCGGAAATCACCGCGCTGCTGCAGGCTCCCCCGGCGTGGCTGGTCACCGAGCGCTCCACCCACGCCGCCGTCCGCACCGAAGCCCAGCGGGTCAAGGACGAGGCAGCCAAGAAGGACGCCAAGAAGGCCCGCGCCCAGGCCGAGTAGCCTCCGCATTTCATAGGCTGGCAGTCAGTCCTGGTGCAGCTGCACGAAGTTGCCGCAGCCGTCGTCGAACACTGCGCTGATCCCGGACGGATCCTCTGACGGTTCGCCCTGGAACGTCACGCCGGCAGCCACCAACCGGCGGTACTCGGCCTGCACATCCGGAACCCCGAACGTGATGGCCGCGATCCCGGCGTCGTGCAGTGCGTTCATGTAGTTCGCACCGATCGGGTTGTCACTGGGCTCCAGCAGCAGCCCCACAGACCCGGCATCGGCGCCGGGATCCTTGATGATGAAAAGGTTGTACTCGGGCATCGCCATCAGGGTCTCGAACCCGAGGGTCCCGGTGTAGAACGTGTGGGCCGCGGCCGGATCCTGGACATGGATGCTGCACATTTTCAGTCTCATGGTCCCAAGCTACCCGGCAAGCAGCCAGCGCGGGAACCTCCAATCCGACGCCCCGCCGGTGCGAGAGGTCCCCCCATTGACCCCCGCGTCCGGAGGGGTTGCAATGGAAGTAGCAACCCGGAATCCTGGGCCGGGCCTGACGCGGGGAGGTGCCGCAGTGCCGGCATTCGCAGAATCCGTCCTGTTTGGAGCGTTGCAACTGGGTTTCTGGGGTGCAGTGCTGGTGTGCGCGGTGACTGCCACCGTCCTGGCTGTCCGCCGGCATTCCACACCGGACCCTGCCGTCCACGCCCCGGACCCCGTGTTCTGGGACGTCTTTATGGGATCCGCTGTAGCACTTCCAGCAATCCTCATTCCCACGCTCGCATCACCCTTGTCCGGCGCGGCTCTCGCCGTTCTGGGGACAGGGACGGGCGTGGCCGCCTACCGGGGCAGTCCACAGATCCTCGCCTGGCAGGAACGCCGCCGGCAGCAGCGGCAGGACCGGCCCGTTCACCACGCGGCGCAGGCTGAACATGACGCACTCCTGACCCGGTGGAGCCGCTACGAACTGGACCCTGCCAGCTGCATCGACTATCCCGCCATGACGGACGTCCGGATGCCCGAAACCTCCGCCCTGATCCGGGCCATGAGGGAGGCAGAGCAGCTGCGGGCGGTGCCGCACGAAGGGTACGCTCCCGCCGTCGTCCGCTTTAGTGTTGCCCTCGCCGCAGCGGAACGGGCTGCCGGGATCCCTGCCGGAATTACCGCCGGCGGACATTAACTGCCGTGTCGCCCCCACTGGAGTCCGGCGGCCGGGCACCGTAGCATCCGAGGATGGAACCCACAGAAGCGGAAATCCGTGACCAGTTCGGCAGGCGCCTGGAGGACAAAGGCGCCTGGCGGCAGGCCATCACCCTTGCAGCCGCCGGGGAACTGACGGCGCGCTGGCTGGAGGGCAAGAGCGAGTACCAGGCCGCCACCTTCACCGCCCGCTACGACGCCGAAACAGAACCCATCGCGGCGGAGCTGTCCGCCCTGAACAGGAGCGGGCTGTTCACCAAGGAATCCCAGCCCGGCCTGCGGACCGAAAACTCCGCCCAGCGGCAGTACGTGACCGGCTTCTGCAGTGCAGAGGCGGCCGTGGAACTCCTGGCCCTTTCCACCCGGACTGAGCTGGTGACTGTGGCGCACGCCCCGGGCGAGGCCAGCAGCGCCGCCATTCCGGTAACGCTCGACGGCGACGAGGTAGTGACCGTCCTCGGCTCCAGTGAGACTCCGGTGGAGGAAGAGCAGATCCGGGACTGGGCGGACGAAACCAACGAAACGCTGGCGCTCCTGCTCGCCGACTCCTGGTACGTGGAAATCCTCGATCCGGTCTGGGGCCGGAACGATGTGCTGCTGCCGGCCGTCCTCGCCGCACTTGCTGCCCGGCAATAGCTGCTGGAAGAAACCGACGCTTTAACCAGAGGACGGGCCGACCGCTTACGCGGCCGGCCCGTCCTCTACCGCTCCAATTCCTAAAGCTCTACCGTGCCGCTGTCGCCCACACTCATCCGGCTGTGCGTCACTTTGGACTTCACCCACTGGAAGACCGTGGCCGCGGTCCCGCCAGGGCTGGTCCAGTATTCCGCGGAGTCCGAGTCGACGCGAAGCAGGCACACCTCAGGAGTGTCCGGCCCGTCCGGGAACCAGGCTTCAACAGTCTGGTTCCACATTTCGTGGATCTTGGCGCGGTCGGTGACCACCTCGGCCGTGCCGGCCACCGATACCCACTCGGTGCGTTTGCCGAAGGAAACATTCACCCGCGGGTTGGCCTGTACGTGAGCTACCTGCGAGGTGCCAACGCTCGTGAAGAACCACAGGTCACCGTCCTCCTCCACGTCCTGGACGGCGAGGGGACGGCTGACCAGGGCGCCTTCTTCGTTGATGGTGGTCATCATCCCGATGTGGGAATCGTTGATGATGCCCGTAACTTTGCTGATGTTCTCAGTGTCCGTCATGCTCACCTCGTTCTGATCGAAAGGGAAGTTCCCGCGTCCAGCCTATTGGTAAGCATGCTTCTTTTCTAGTGACGGTGAGCGCGCCGGCCTATGCGTGAGCCGCCGCCTTGACGGCCAGCACCGGCCGGTCCGCCTGCATCAGGATCCGTTGCGCGTGGCTGCCGAGGATGAATTTGCCCACCTGCGTGCGGTGGCGCAGGCCGATGACAATCAGCGACGCATCGGCCTCCCGGGCGAATTCCAGGAACTCGTCAGCAAGATCATTCAGGTACGGCGGCTGGATAGCGGTGGCCTTCACACCGGCTTCGGTGGCCCGCTGGGCTGCCTGTGCGAGGACGTCATCGGGCGCCACTGACTTGTCCACCAGTGCGCCTTCCCTTGCGGAGTTGACGATCACCAGGTCCTCGTTGCGCAGCTTGGCTTCCGCGATGCCTGCCGTCAGAGCGGCTTCCCCTGCGGGTGTTGGGACGAATCCGACAACGATGCTCATACCTTCTCCTTGATTTCTGAGGTTGACGGGCCGGCCTGGATGGAGGCCTTGCGCTTGGCTGCGGCATCGCCAATAACCGGCAGCACGGCTACCAGGACGAACACCCCATTGGAACTCCTCGTTGAGATTCGGGGCGAGGCCGGGTCTTCGCGTGTGAACCGAATCCCGGGGCGAGGCCCGGTCTTCGCGTGTGAACCGAATCACTTCTGGCTCGCCCAACGACCATAGTGAGGCCTTATGATGCATGTCTAAGCCCCAATAAGCATCAGGTGATACCCGGAAGGCATCATGTTTACGTTTGACCAACTGGCCGGATTCATTGCCGTGGCGGAGGAACTCCACTTCGGACGGGCAGCCGAAAAGCTGAATATGACCCAGCCGCCGCTCAGCCGCCAGATCCAGAAACTGGAAAAGAGCATCGGCACGGAACTGCTGGAACGCGACAACCGCAAAGTGCAGCTCACGCCAGCCGGGAGCGCGTTCCTGGACGAAGCCAAGCGGCTCATGGCTCTGGCCAACCGCGCACCGGTGACCGCCCGCCGGATCGCCACCGGCCGTTCCGGGGTGCTGCGGGTGGGTTTCACCGCCGCCAGCGGGTTCAGCATTTTGGGTCCCCTCCTGGAAGAGATCGCCTCCATACTTCCCGACGTGGACATCGACCTGCAGGAGCTCGTGACCGGAGAACAGATCCAGGGCCTGCTGACGGGCGAGCTGGATCTGGGACTGGCCCGGCCACCCTTCGACCGCGACGTCTTTGATTCGCATCTGCTGTACCGGGAGTCCATGGTGCTGGCCGTGCCCACGGGCCACCGCTTGGCCGAGCTGTCCCGCCCCGTGGAGGACGAAGACATACGGGACGAAGCGCTCATCATGCATTCGCCCACCAAAGCCGCCTACTTCTACGACCTGGTCATCCGTAAGCACTCCATCCAACACGGGAACGTCCTGCATACCGTGAGCCAGATCCTCACCATGGTCTCCCTGGTCGCTGCCAAGCGAGGCGTAGCCTTTGTCCCGCATTCAGCCACGCTCCTGGCGATCAAGGGCGTCGAATTCCTGCCGCTGGCCGGCAGCAGCAGCGACGAACCGGTTGAACTGCACGCCATCTGGAACCGCAAGGTGACCAACCCCGCCCTGCGGCGGCTCCTGCAGAACCTGGAGTTCCGGACGGAGTAGTGGCCGCCGTCGGAAGTTCAATACCCTTTTGGTATCAACGCATACACAAAAACACTTAGACAGGCATCACGCCGCCTGCCTACTCTGGACAGGAATCAGCATCCGGCCGCCCGCGGCATTCATCTGGCGGCATTCAGACAGAGGACAACATCGTGGCAAAATACACTCCGCAGGAACTGGCAGACACCCTCAAGGAAGGCCTGCTGTCGTTCCCGGTGACGTCATTCGATGCCCAGCTGCAGTTCGATGAGGAAAACTACCGCAAGCACCTCGCCTGGCAGGCAAGCTTTCCGGTAGCCGGCCTGTTCGCGGCAGGCGGCACCGGCGAGGGTTTCTCCCTTACCCCTGCAGAATCCGAGCGCGTGGTCCGCGCCGCCGTCGATGAAGTCGGCAGCATCGTCCCGGTACTCGCCTCTGCAGGCGGCTCCACGGCCCAGGCAATCGAGAACGCCCAGGCAGCCGAAGCCGCCGGCGCCGACGGCCTCCTGCTCCTCCCGCCGTACCTGACCGAAGCAGACCAGGCCGGGCTCATTGACCACGTCAGCGCCATCTGCCGCTCCACCTCGCTGGGCGTCATCATCTACAACCGCGCCAACGCCATCTACAAAGACACCACGGTGGCCACCCTCGCGGACCGCCACGAAAACCTCATCGGCTTCAAGGACGGCGTGGGCGACCTCGAACACGACGCCCGTGTCTACGCCAAGCTCGGCGACCGCCTGTTCTACCTGGGCGGCCTGCCCACAGCCGAAACGTTTGCCCTCCCGCTGCTGCAGCTGGGCATGAGCACCTACTCCAGCGCCATGTACAACTTCGTTCCGCAGTTCGCCCTGGACTTCTACCAGGACGTCCGCAATAACGACCGCGTCGCCGTCAACAAGAAGCTCAACGAGTTCGTGATCCCCTACCTGGACATCCGCGACCGCGTGAAGGGCTACTCCGTGTCCATCGTCAAGGGCGGTCTGGATGCAATCGGCCGCTCCGCAGGCGGTGTCCGCCCGCCGCTGCAGAACCTGGCACAAAAGGACCTCGCAGACCTCAAGGCGCTCATCGCCACCGTCTCCTGATCAACGCCTCTCCTAAGGAGTCAGCACTATGACACTCACCGGACATTCCCTGATCGCCGGACAGCCGATCGTCGGCGGCGGCAAAACTGCCTTCGGTTTCAACCCCGCCACCAACGAACAGCTCCCTCCCGCGTATTCGCTGATCACCGAGGAACAGCTGACGACGGCGACCTCCGCCGCCGCGGCCGCCTACCCTTCCTTCAGTACCCTGGATCCCGAGACGCACGCCGGCTTCCTTGACGCCATCGCCGACAACATCGAGGCCATCGGCGATGAACTGATCACCCGGGCCGGCCAGGAAACAGGCCTCCCAGCCGCCCGCCTCACCGGCGAACGCGCCCGCACCACCGGCCAGCTGCGACTCTTCGCCACAGTGGTCCGGCAGGGCGACTTCCGCGGCGTCCGCATCGACCCAGCCCTACCGGAACGCACGCCCATGCCGCGCGCCGACATCCGCCAGCGCCAGATCCCGCTCGGACCCGTGGCCGTGTTCGGTGCCAGCAACTTCCCACTGGCCTTTTCGACGGCCGGTGGAGACACCGCGTCCGCCCTCGCCGCCGGCTGCCCCGTCGTCTTCAAGGCCCATAACGCGCACCCCGGCACCAGTGAACTCGTGGGCCAGGCCATCGTCAAAGCCGTCAAGGACTTCGGTCTGCACCCCGGCGTGTTCTCCCTGATCTACGGCCCCGGCGCCAGCATCGGCCAATCCCTCGTGGCCGACCCCGCGATCAAAGCCGTCGGCTTCACCGGCTCCCAGGCCGCCGGCATCGCCCTGATGCGCACCGCAGCCACCCGCCCCGAACCCATCCCCGTCTACGCCGAAATGTCCTCCCTGAACCCGGTGTTTGTGTTCGACGGCGCCCTCAAGGGCTCCGCCGAACAAATTGACGCCCTCGCTGCCGCCTACGTCACCGCAGTGACCGGAAGCTCAGGCCAGCTCTGCACCTCCCCCGGGCTCCTCTTCGCCCCGGCAGGTGAGCTGGGCGATAAACTCGCTGCCGCCGTCGGCCGCGCCATCGCCACCTGCGCCGGGCAGACGATGCTCACGGAAGGCATCGCCGGATCCTGGAACGCCGGCGCTGAGGCGCTGGGCTCCGCGGACGGCGTCACCGTCGTCGGACAGGGCACCGCAGGCCCCACCCAAAACGCCCCCGCCCCCACCATCTTCGGCACCCAGGTCAGGGACTTCGTCACCAACCACGTCCTCCACCAGGAAATCTTCGGCGCCGCGTCGCTGGTGATCCGCTACTCCTCCACCGAGGAACTCCTCGAAGCCATCGGCCGGCTCGAAGGCCAGCTCACCGCTTCCCTGCAGCTCACCGAAGCGGACTACCCGACGGCGGCGCCCCTGATCCCCGCACTCGAACAGAAAGTGGGCCGCATCATCGTCAACGGCTGGCCCACCGGCGTCGAAGTAGGCCACGCCATGGTCCACGGCGGACCCTTCCCCGCCACCTCCGATACCCGCACCACCTCCGTGGGAACCCTCGCCATCAACCGGTTCCTGCGGCCCGTCGCCTACCAGAACCTGCCCCACGAGCTCCTGCCCACAGCACTGCAGGACACCAACCCCTGGCAGCTCAACCGCCGCATCGACGGCACCGTTGTTGCTGCAGATGCAGAGGTCAGCGCATGAGCACACAGCCCACCATCGCCCGCGTGGAAGTGGTGCCGGTGGCCGGCCACGACAGCATGCAGACTGGTCCTTCGATCCGAAGCGGCCCTGCCTGGTTCGCTAACCGCCGCTACTTCATCGAACTATTTCAAGCACTTCCGCACGGCCGGACCTCCTCGCGCAACAGGAGACGGCCGTGCGGATTCCCAACAGTTAAATAGAAGGGCGCACAGTGGGCGGCGTTGTCTCCGGAATCCTGATCGTCTCCGTCGTCATTTTTGTGGGCTACCTTGCTGCCCGGCTGGGGATCCTGGGACCGGAAGTCCAAGGTGCGCTGACCCGCACTGCCTACTACGTCACCAATCCCGCCCTGCTGTTCACGGTGGTTGCCGGCAGCGACATCCGCGCCGCCCTCGGAACCGATGCCCCGCTGGCGCTGCTCTCTGCGGCGATAGTGGGGCTCCTTTATGCTTCTGCGAGCTTCCTGTTCTTCCGGCGTCCGGTGGCGGAGACCGCCGTTGGGGCCATGGCCAGCAGCTACGCCAATGCCAACAACATCGGCATCCCCGTCTCGCTGTACGCCGTGGGGACGGCGCAGCATGTGGCGCCCGTATTGCTGGTGCAACTCCTGGTGATGGCGCCGTTTTACCTGACCGTGATGGGGCTGGCCTCCGGGTCCAAAGTTTCGTGGAAGAAAATGCTGCTCACGCCGTTCGCGAATCCCATGATCATCGCCTCAGCACTGGGAGTCGTCGTCGCGCTGACGGGCTGGAACGCTCCGGACCTGCTGCAGAAACCGATCGACATGCTCGCCGCGGGGGCCGTGCCCATGGTCCTGCTGGCTTTCGGGCTGTCCCTCGCGGGCCGGGCGCCGCTGCAAAAGGGCGATGGCCGCACCGAAACGTTCGTGGCCACGTTCCTCAAAATTGCCGGTATGCCGCTGATTGTGTGGGTTCTTGGGCGCTATGTGTTCGGGCTCGAGGGGCAGCATCTGCTCGCCAGCGTGATCATGGCCGCGCTGCCCACAGCCCAGAACGTCTTCCTCTTCGCGTCGCCCTACGGCCGTGGCATGACCGTGGCCCGCGACGTCATCCTGTGCACCACGGTGCTGAGTGTGGGCGCACTGGTGGTCGTTGCCTGGCTGGTGGGATAGGGCTCAGCACTCGATCACGTTGACGGCGAGACCCCCGCGGGAGGTCTCCTTGTATTTGGTTTTCATGTCCGCTCCTGTCTCGCGCATGGTTTTGATGGCTTTGTCGAGGGATACCTTGTGGCTGCCGTCCCCGTGCAGGGAAAGACGGGCGGCATTGATTGCCTTCACGCTCGCAATGGCGTTCCGTTCGATACAGGGGATCTGCACCAGGCCGCCCACGGGATCACAGGTCAGCCCGAGGTTGTGTTCGATCCCCACTTCCGCGGCGTTCTCCACCTGGGCCGGGGATCCGCCCAGCACCTCGCAGAGCCCGGCGGCCGCCATGGAACAGGCGGAGCCCACCTCGCCCTGGCAGCCCACTTCGGCGCCGGAGATGGAGGCGTTGATCTTGAACAGGATTCCGACGGCGGCTGCGGCCAGCAGGAAGCGGACCACACCGTCGTCGTCAGCTCCGGGAACGAACTTGATGTAGTAGTGCAGGACGGCGGGGACGATTCCGGCCGCGCCGTTGGTGGGTGCGGTGACGATGCGCCCGCCGGCGGCGTTTTCCTCGTTGACGGCGAGGGCGAACAGGTTCACCCATTCCATCGCCCGCAGGGGGTCGGTGACCCCTGTGTCCGCGGTCAGGGTCTGGAATAACGACGGCGCGCGGCGCTTCACGTTCAGCCCGCCGGGAAGGATCCCTTCCGCGGCGCAGCCGTTGTCCACGCATTCGCGCATGACCGCCCAGAGTGCCAGCAGCTTTTCGCGAAGCTCCGCCTCGCTGCGCCACACGAGCTCGTTGGCGAGCATAACGTCGGAGATGGACATGCCCTCGCGTTTGCAGATCGCCAGGAGTTCGTCGGCGGTGGTGAACGGGTAGGGCAGGACGGTGGCGTCGGCCACCACGCGGTCGCCGGCATCGGCGTCGCCGTCCACCACGAAGCCGCCGCCGATGGAGTAGAAGCTCCGTTCACTGAGGGTGGCCCCGGTGTGGTCCAGGGCGCGGAAGGTCATGCCGTTGGGGTGGGCCGGGAGGGACTTGCGCCGGTGCAGCACCACGTCCTCGTCCCAGTTGAAGTCCACCCGGTGGTGCCCGCCGATCAGGAGTTCGGCGTCGAGGGCTGCGGCGGCCACCTGGTCGTCTGCCGTGGCGGTGTCCACGGTTTCGGGGTCCAGTCCTTTGAAGCCCAGGACAACGGCCTTGTCGGAGCCGTGGCCCCGGCCGGTGGCACCCAGCGAGCCGAACAGTTCGGCTTGGACGCGTCTGGTGGAGCTCAGGTGTCCGTCGCCTTTGAGTCCGTCAGCGAACAGCTTCGCTGCCCGCATCGGGCCGACCGTGTGTGAGGACGACGGCCCGATGCCAACGGAGAACAGGTCCAGGACGCTGAGGGCCACTTAGGGGACCTCGGGCGAGGCGTACTCGCGCATGGCATCGAGGAGCCAGCGGCCCAGGAAGTCCGCGAACGAGGCGCGGGGGAAGATCCGGTAGCTCTCCCCGCCGGTCTTCCACAGGATCACGGGGATGTTGCCCACCTCGGTGGACACTGCCGTTCCCGGGGTAAAGCTGCGGGGGTGCAGGTCCAGGGCGCAGCCCTTTTCCAGAACGGCCCGTGCGCGGGGACCCGTGAGGTCGAAGGTGGTGCGGTTGGCGGACAGGTCCACCATCTGGCCCTCGCCGTCGGCGAGGGCTTCCCGCAGCGCCTGGATGAGGTCGCCGCCGAGGGACTCGTGGGCTTCCTGGGGTGCCACCACCAGGAATTCTTCGGGTCCGAGCCAAAGCACGGTGGTGTCGCCGGTGCCGCTGACGGCGCCGCACACTGCGGGCAGCCCGCCGGTGACGGACGCGACCCGCTGCCCAGCTTCGGTATTTCGGTCCACTCTCAGGCCGAGCATGGTCAGGAAGGTGATTTCACTCAGTTCCACGGTCCCGCAGACGGAGCCGGTCTCAAATGCTGCCCTGAGCAGCGCAGCGGGGCTGGTGCGGAGTGACAGGTTCGTCTCGGAGGAGGCTTTGGGTGCTGCGGAGTTAGCCATCTTTGCGGGTCCCTTCGGGGTCAAAAAGTACGGTTTCTGCCACAACAACGTCAACCAGCTGGTCGCCGGCGGCGGCCACGAGGGTCTCGCCGATGCGGTTGCGGCCATTCTTGATCAGGGCCAGTCCAAACGATCTGCCCAGTGCGGCGCTGTGGTAGCTCGAAGTCACGAAGCCCTGCATGGCGACGGGGCCGTAGGCGGGGTTCGTTGAAATCCCCTTTTCCACGAGCTGGGTGCCTTCCGGCAACCGGAAGGTGCCGTCAACAGGCAGGACGCTGACCAGGTGCTTGCGGTCCTCTCGCCGGGCATCGGCCCGGACGTAGGAGCGCTTGCCGATGAAGTCCTTGGCCTTGGAAACCACCCATTCCATCCCCGCGTCCTGCGGGGTGACGGTGCCGTCGGTGTCCTGCCCGACGATCGGGTAGCCCTTTTCGGCGCGGAGCACGTGCATGGTTTCGGTGCCGTAAGGGGTGATATTGAATTCGGCCCCCGCCGCGGCCACGGCTTCCCAGGTGGTCAGCCCGTACCAGGCAGGCACGTTGATCTCGTACGCCAGCTCGCCGGAGAAGGAGATCCGGCAGACCCGGGCGCGGACCCCGGAGGCGAGGGTGGTTTCGCGGAAGGTCATGAACGGGAAGGCTTCGGTTTCCAGTCCGCCGTTGGCGGCCAGCTCCGGCGCCACCTTGGCGAGGACCGCCCGGGATTTGGGCCCGACGACGGCAATGGTGGTCCACTGTTCGGTCACCGAGGTGCAGTGCACGTCCAATTCCGGCCACTCGGTCTGCAGCCATTCCTCCAGCCAGTCCAGCACCTTCGCGGCGCCGCCGGTGGTGGTGGTCATGAAGAAGCGGTCCTCGTCGAGGCGGAGCGTCACACCGTCGTCGAAAATCATGCCGTCCGCCATGCACATCACACCGTAGCGGGCGGAACCCGGGGCGAGCTTCTTGAACGCGTTGGTGTAGATCCGGTTGAGGAACTCACCTGCGTCCTTGCCCCGGATTTCGATCTTGCCCAAGGTGGTGGCGTCCATAAAACCCACGGATTCGCGGACGGCGGCGCATTCACGCAGCACTGCCTCGTCCATGTCCTCGCTGCCCTGCGGGTAGTACCAGGGACGCTTCCACTGCCCCACGTCCTCGAACAGCGCACCCTTGGCCTCGTGCCACGGGTGGATGGAGGTTTTGCGGGCGGGATCGAACAGTTCGCCACGCTGGCGTCCGGCGAGTGCCGCGAAAGCCACCGGCGTGAACGGTGCCCGGTAGGTGGTGGTGCCGATGTCGCCGATGCCGCGGGAGGCTTCGCCTGCCTGACGGAGTGCCGCGGCGATGACGCCGATCGCATTGACGCCGGAGGTCTTGCCCTGGTCGTTCGCGGTGCTGATGGAGGTGTACCGCTTGATGTGCTCCACGGACCGCATCCCGGCTCCGGTGGAGCGCAGGACATCTGCCACGGACTGGTCTCGCTGGAAGTCCACGAAGTGGTGGTGCCAGTCATCCGGCGTGCCGGCCTGGCCGGGGACCAGCCAGAGCTGGCGGGTCGGGCCGGAGGCCTTCGGTGCGCTGATGGCGGACGGCTTTGTGCCGGATTCGAAGCCAGCCGCAATGGCAGCTGCGGCACCGGCGGAGATGCCCTCGGCCACGCAGTCCTCGAGTTCGAAGCTGCCGCGGCCGGAGCCGATGCTCTGCTGGTTCGGGACCACGGTGCTCGGCACAAAAGCGGCGAGCTCATCGTCCCAGCGCAGCTTGCCCTGGCGCTGGGAGTGGAGGTGGACCAGCGGGCTCCAGCCACCGGAAACTGCCAGCAGGTCGCAGGCGATCTCTTCGACGCCGGAGGTGAGCTCGCCGTCGTCGTTAATGCTGCGGACGGTCACGGCGTTCAGCCGGCCTGCGTTTGTTCCGGCCGGGCCGGCGGCGGTGTTGGCAACCGCGCTGCCGATCAGTACCCGGGTGCCGGCTTCGACGGCGGCCGCTGCCATCCTCGAGAGCTGCGGGCGGGCGTCGATGACCGCCGCTACCTTGACGCCGGCGGCGCGCAGGTCCGCGGCGAGGGCGTAGGCGCTGTCGTTGGTGGTGCTGATGACCACCCGCTGCCCGGCGGCCACAGCGTAGCGGTTGAGGTAGCTACGGACGGCAGAGGCGAGCATAATGCCGGGGCGGTCGTTGTTCTCGAAGACCAGGGGCCGTTCGTGGGCGCCGGGAGCCAGCACCACCTGATTAGCACGCACGTGCCAAATCCGCTGCCGGGAAACGCCGGGGGCGGCCGGGCTGGACAGGTGGTCGGTGCGGCTCTGGACCGCGATCACGTAGTTCGCGTCATACGCGCCGAAGGCCGTGGTGCGGTTCAGGACCGTGCTTTCGGCTCCCGAAATGAGTTCGGCTTCCACGTCCGCTACCCATTCCAGGGCCGGTTTGCCTTCGATGGTCTCGGCCAGCTCGGGGGCGGTGGAGCCGGACAGGAGGGAGCCGCCCAACTCGGGCTGGTCATCCATGAGGATCACGCGGGCGCCGGTGCGGACTGCCTCGCGGGCGGCGGCGAGGCCGGCGGGGCCACCGCCGATCACCAGGACGTCAGCGTGGACATACTTCTTGTCGTACTCGGCGCGGTCCTCCTCCGGGTCCAGCTTGCCCAGGCCGTTGAGCAGTTCCGCCTTCAGGCCGTCCACCAGGGTGACGGTGGTGGCGGGGAGCATGGACTCGGCAACGTCGCCGGGGAAACGCGGTGAGATCTTGACCATCGCGTTGGATTCCTCCACGCCGGCGGACATGATGCCCCGGGCGCGGTCCTCGTACAGCGAGTTGCCGGCGGCGATCCTGCCGTTGGCAATCAGGGCCGAGGCGAGCGTGTCGCCGGGGTGGCCCGTGAACTCCTCACCGTCCACGGTGAAGCGCCAGGAGATGGTGCGGTCGATGCGTCCGCCGGCGGCGAGCCGGGCGTTCTGGGAAGTCACTTGGTTGCTCCTTTCGGGGCGGTGGTGCTGGCGGAGGCTGTGCTTGTGGCAGTGCTGGTCGCAGCGATGCTGGGAGCCGCGGTGCCAGTGGTGGTGCTGTCCGCAGCCAGGCTCGCTGTGCCGGATTCCGGGGCTGCTGGGGCCGACACATCAGGCCGGGGCGCGCCCATCGGGTAGACGGCCTGGATGTCGTACGTGACGGTGTCGCGGAGCATGTTGAACCACTGGCGGCAGCCGGTGCTGTGCAGCCAGCGTTCGGCGAAGGCGCCCTTGGTGTTGTCGCGGTAGAACAGGTACTCGGCCCATTCGCGGTCGTTCAGTTCGTTAGGGTTCTCCGGATAGGGCACGTGGGCCTGGCCGCCGTAGTGGAACTCGGTCTCGTCGCGGGAGCCGCAGTTGGGGCATGAAATGAGGAGCATGTCCGGACTCTCTTCTAGTGGGCCACGGCGGCTGCGCCGTGTTCATCGATCAGGGCGCCGGTTTCGAAGCGTTCCAGCGCAAACGGCTTATTCAGCTTGTGAGGGGTCCCGGTGGCGATGGTGTGCGCGAAGGTCAGCCCAGCGGCGGGGGTGCCCTTGAAGCCGCCGGTGCCCCAGCCACAGTTCACGAACATGTTCTCCACCGGGGTGGTGCCCACGATGGGGGAGGCGTCCAGGGTTGTGTCCACAATCCCGCCCCACGTTCTGAGCACGTGCGCCCGGGCAAAGATGGGGAAGAGCTCGACGGCGGCAGCCATCTGGTGCTCGATCACGTGGAAGGAGCCGCGCTGGCCGTAGCCGTTGTAGGAGTCCACGCCGGCGCCCATGACCAGTTCGCCCTTGTGGGCCTGGGAGACGTAGACGTGCACATGGTTGGACATCACCACGGTGGGGTGGACCGGTTCATGCAGTTCGGAGACCAGTGCCTGGAGCGGGTGTGACTGGATGGGGAGCCGGAAGCCTGCCATTTCCGCCAGGACCGAGCTATGCCCGGCGGCGCACAGGCCCACCTTTTCGGTGTTGATGGTGCCCTGGTTGGTCTTCACGCCCACCACGCGGTTACCGTCCTTGACGAAGCCCGTGACTTCGCAGTTCTGGATGATGTCCACGCCGAGTTCGTCGCATTTGCGGGCGAAAGCCCAGGCCACGTGGTCGTGCTTGGCGATGCCGGCGCGCGGCTGGTACGTGGCTCCCATCACGGGGTAGCGGATGTTGTCGTTGATGTTCAGGATGGGGCAGAGTTCCTTGACCTGTTTCGGGTCCAGCCATTCAGCGTCCACGCCGTTGAGCTTGTTGGCGCCGACTCGCCGGATGCTTTCGCGGACGTCGCCCAGGGTGTGGGCGAGGTTCATCACGCCGCGCTGGCTGAACAGGAAGTCGTATTCGAGCTCCTCCGGCAGGATTTCCCAGAGCTTGAGGGCGTGCTCGTAGATGGCCGCGCTCTCGTCCCAAAGGTAGTTAGAACGGATGATGGTGGTGTTCCGGGCCATGTTGCCGCCGGCGAGCCAGCCCTTTTCCAGGACGGCGATGTTGGTCATCCCGTGGTTTTTGGCCAGGAAGTAGGCCGTTGCCAGGCCGTGCCCGCCGCCGCCCACAATCACGGCGTCGTAGGAGGACTTGGGCTCCGGGTTCCGCCAGAGGAAATCCGGGTGCTCCGGGAGCTGATCGGCCATCATGCCACCTCGGTCGTGTCAGAGGAGAGGTTGGGGTAGAGGGGGAACTTTCCGGCCAGGATTTCAACCCGCTGCCGGAGTTCCACCACGGTCTCGTCGCTGAACTCGCGCTTGAGTGCTGCGGCGATGATGTCCGCAACCTCGGTGAATTCCGCCTTCCCGAACCCACGTGTGGCCAGTGCCGGCGTGCCGATACGAAGACCGGAAGAGACCATGGGCGGACGCGGGTCGAAGGGCACGGCATTGCGGTTGACCGTGATGCCGATCCGGTGCAGGCGGTCTTCGCCCTGCTGACCGTCCAGTTCCGAATTGCGCAGATCCACCAGGACCAGGTGCACGTCGGTGCCACCGCTGACTACGGTCACGCCGGACTCTGCAACGTCGGCGGACAGCATGCGTTCTGCGATGATGCGGGCGCCTTCCAGGGTGCGTTCCTGGCGGTCGCGGAACTCCGGCTCAGCAGCGAGCTTGAACGCAACTGCCTTCGCGGCAATGACGTGCTCCAGCGGGCCACCCTGCTGTCCGGGGAACACCGCGGAGTTGACCTTTTTGGCGATGTCGGCGTCGTTGGACAGGATCACACCACCGCGCGGGCCGCCAAGGGTCTTGTGGGTGGTGCTCGTGACGATGTGGGCGTGAGGCACGGGGTTGGGGTGCAGCCCAGCGGCCACCAGGCCGGCGAAATGCGCCATGTCCACCATCAGGTAGGCACCTACCAGGTCCGCGATACGGCGGAACTCGGCGAAGTCCAACTGCCGGGAGTAAGCGGACCAGCCGGCGACGATCAGCTTCGGCTTGTTCTCAACCGCAAGGCGCTCGACTTCAGCCATGTCGATCAGCATGGTGTCTTCGCGGACTCCGTACGGGACCACTTTGTAGAGCTTGCCGGAAAAGTTGATTCGCATCCCGTGGGTCAGGTGGCCACCGTGTGCGAGGTTCAGCCCCAGGATGGTGTCGCCGGGCTGGATGAGGGCGAACATCGCCGCTGCGTTGGCCTGGGCGCCGGAGTGGGGCTGCACATTGGCGAATTCGGCGCCGAACAATGACTTAAGACGGTCGATGGCCAGCTGCTCGACCACGTCAACGTGTTCGCAGCCGCCGTAGTAACGCTTGCCCGGGTAGCCTTCGGCGTACTTGTTGGTCAGGACGGATCCCTGCGCCTCCATGACTGCAGTCGGCGCGAAGTTTTCGGAGGCGATCATCTCCAGGGTGTCCTGCTGGCGCAAAAGTTCCTGCTGCACGGCGGCGTGGATCACAGGATCGGTCTCTGCAAGCGAGCGGGTCAGAACGTCGACCATTATTTCTCCTAAGTCTGCCATCTAATATCCTGTTGATATATTAGTTTCGTGACTCAAGTATGCTATCGGCTCCGGAGGGTGTCAACAGATTTCTGAGGGTTTCGCCGGCAGAGCCAAGAGTGGCCGCGCAACAGACGGAAGGCTTAAACGCCTGAGGCGCAGCCCTTCCGGGCTGCGCCTCACTCCCGGCGTGCAGACCTGGGCTAGGCGGCGAAAAGAGCTTCGCGCACAGCGTGCTCAAAGCCACTGACGTGGATCCGCGCGAGCTCCGCGGCCCGGGCCTCATCTCCGTCGATAACGGCACGGAGCAGGTCCACATGCTCATGCACGTGACGGGAGAGGTCGGGAAGGCGATCCAGGACCATGCACCAGATTCTTGTCGCGAGATTGTCGTAGCGAATCAGGACATCTTCGAGGTGGGGATTGGCGGCGGCCGCGTAAATGCCTTGGTGCACACGGGCATCAAGGCGCAGGGTTTCAACGACGGAGGCCGCACTTGCGTCGAAAGACTCCACAGCGTGCATAACGGCCCGCAGTTGCTCTCGCATCGACTCCGTGGCCACCCGCGCCGCCCGGGAGGCGGCAAGAGGCTCAAGCTGGGTGCGGATTTCGGAAATGAACGCAAGATCAGTGACCTCCACCCGCGTCGCGAAGGTACCCCTCCGCGGATAGGAAACCACCAGGCGATCCAGCTCAAGCCGCTTCAGGGCTTCACGCACCGGAGTCCGCCCGACGCCAAGGTCCTTGGCAAGGTCGCCGTCATTGAGGAGGTCGCCAGGCTTGATGTCAAGCATCAGCAGCCGGTCGCGGATGCGCTCGTAGGCTACGTCAGCCAGCGACCTCTTTGCCGCATCATCAATTGCCAGAACTTCAAATGCCATAGCGTGGACCCCTTTTTCACTCAAGCCTAGAAGGCTATTGACCTCCACCACTGACCAGTATACGCTAATTGCCAGTCCTAATATATCAGTTCTAAATCTTGGAATATATCTAAAGGAGGAGACATGACCCTAGTGGCGACAAACTCATCTACCAGCACGCTGCCTCAGTCGGAGGCCCGCGTGAAAGACCAGACGCAGAAGTTCGTGCTCACACTGTCGTGCGGCGAACGCGCGGGCATCGTCCAGGCGGTCACCACCTTTCTCTTTGAGCGTGGCTTTAACATCGACGAACACCAGCAGTTCGACGACGGCCTCCGCCAGACACTGCATCTGCGCACCGCCATCTCCGGCTCGTCCACCTACACCCCGGAGAGGCTCCAGGAAGAATTCCGTTCGATCGCTGACCGCTTCGACATGAAGTTCAGCTTCCATGACCAGACCAAGCAACGCATCCTCGTGATGGTGTCCAAGTTCGGCCACTGCCTGAACGACCTGCTCTTCCGCTGGCGCGGGGGAAGCCTCGGCGGCGACATCGCCCTTATTGTTTCCAACCATGAAACCCACCGGGCCATGGCCGAGGCCGCCGGCCTCCCCTTTATCTATCTCCCGGTGACCCCTGGGACAAAGTCAGATGCTGAACGGCGCCTGCTGGAACTGGTGGACGAGCACAACATCGACCTCGTCGTGCTCGCCCGGTACATGCAGGTACTGTCCGACGACCTCTGCCGCTCCCTGGAAGGCCGGGCTATCAACATCCACCACTCCTTCCTCCCGGGATTCAAGGGTGCACGCCCTTACCACCAGGCGTACGACCGTGGAGTCAAGCTGGTGGGCGCAACGGCCCACTACGTAACCGCGGAACTGGATGAGGGGCCAATCATCGAACAGGAAGTCATCAGGGTCGACCACAGCTACGGACCTAACACCCTGTCAACAGTCGGACAGGACGCCGAAGCACTGGCGCTCTCCCGCGCCGTGCGGTGGCACTGCGAACACCGTGTGCTCCTGGACGAAACCAGCACCGTAGTGTTCCGCTAAGCACCCGCCACCCGCCCAGCAGAGACAACACACGAAAATCAGCAGGAGAAACCACATGGCATCGACGCCAAGCATTGTCATTATCGGAGCTGGAATCGTCGGCACAAACCTGGCCGATGAACTGGTTACCCGCGGTTGGAACAACATCACCGTCCTGGACCAGGGACCGCTGAACATGCCCGGGGGCTCCACGTCCCACGCCCCGGGCCTCGTCTTCCAAACGAACCCTTCAAAGACCATGGCTACCTTCGCCAAGTACACCGTTGAGAAGTTCTTGTCCCTGACCGAGGACGGCGTCAGTTGCTTCGACCAGGTCGGTGGCCTCGAAGTTGCCACCACCGAGACCCGCCTGGCGGATCTGAAGCGGAAACTCGGATACGCCGCCGCGTGGGGAATCGAAGGCAAGATCGTTTCCCGTGCTGAGTGCAAGGAGCTCTACCCGCTCCTGAACGAGGAAGACATCCTGGGAGGGCTCCACGTTCCCAGCGACGGCCTGGCACGTGCCGCCCGCGCCGTCCAGCTGCTGATCAAGCGCACGGAAGCCGCAGGCGTCAAGTACCTGGGCAACACCACGGTCACGGGCATTGAGCAGTCCGGCCGCCGCGTCACCGGTGTCGAGACCTCCGAAGGCGTCATCCCCGCAGACATCGTGGTCTCCTGCGCAGGCTTCTGGGGCGCCAAGATCGGCGAAATGATCGGGATGTCCGTCCCCCTTCTCCCCCTCGCCCACCAGTACGTCAAAACCACTCCGGTGCCGGCACAGAAGGGACGCAACGAACTTCCCAACGGGGCTTCCCTGCCGATTCTGCGGCACCAGGACCAGGACCTGTACTACCGCGAACACGGCGACCGCTACGGCATCGGCTCCTACGCGCACCGTCCCATGCCCGTGGACCTTGCGGACCTTGGCTCCTACGATGCCAACAGCATCAGCGAGCACAACATGCCCTCCCGCCTCGACTTCACCCTGGAGGACTTCCTCCCGGCATGGGAGGCCACCAAGCAGCTGCTTCCAGCGCTGCGGGAAAGCGAGATCGAGGACGGCTTCAACGGCATCTTCTCCTTCACTCCCGACGGCGGGCCCCTGGTGGGCGAGTCCAAGGAGCTCGATGGCTTCTTCGTCGCCGAAGCCGTTTGGGTGACCCACTCGGCCGGCATCGCCCGGGCTGTTGCCGAACTCCTGACCACCGGAAAATCCCAGACCGATCTTGGTGAATGCGATATCCACCGTTTCGAAGACGTCCAGCTGACCCCTGAGTATGTCAGCGAAACTTCCCAGCAGAACTTCGTGGAAATCTATGATGTCCTGCACCCCCTGCAGCCCAAGCTCTCCCCCCGCAACCTTCGCGTCACCCCTTTTCACGCCCGCCACAAGGCACTGGGCGGATTCTTCCTGGAGGGCGGCGGATGGGAACGCCCATACTGGTTCGAAGCCAACGCGGAACTGCTGAAGGAGATGCCGGCTGAGTGGCAGCCCCCGGCCCGTGATGCCTGGTCCGCGATGTTCAGCTCGCCCATTGCAGCCGCTGAAGCCTGGAAGACCCGCACCGCGGTGGCCATGTACGATATGACTCCGCTCAAGCGTCTCGAGATTTCCGGCCCGGGAGCACTGAAGCTGCTGCAGGAGCTCACCACGGCGGAGATGGACAAGAAGCCCGGGGCAGTCACCTACACCCTCCTGCTGGACCACGCCGGTGGCATCCGAAGCGACATCACCGTCGCCCGGCTGAGCGAAGACACCTTCCAGCTCGGTGCGAACGGAAACATCGACACCGCCTACTTTGAACGGGCGGCACGCCACCAGACGGAAAGCGGAACCGCCAGCGACTGGGTCCAGGTCCGCGACACGACTGGCGGCACCTGCTGCATCGGTTTGTGGGGGCCCCTCGCCCGGGACCTGATCAGCACCGTCAGTAGCGACGACTTCTCCAACGACGGTCTCCGCTACTTCAGGTCCAAGAAAGTCATCATCGGTGGCGTCAGCGTGACCGCGATGCGGTTGTCCTACGTCGGCGAGCTGGGCTGGGAGCTGTATGCGAGTGCAGACAACGGCCAGCGCCTCTGGGATGCCCTGTGGAAGGCCGGTCAGCCTCACGGCGTCATCGCCGCGGGCCGGGCCGCCTTCAGCTCGCTGCGTCTTGAAAAGGGTTACCGCTCATGGGGCACCGACATGACCACCGAGCACGACCCCTTGGAAGCCGGTCTCGGATTTGCCGTGAAGATGGCCAAGGCAGACTTCGTCGGAAAGGCCGCCTTGGAGGGCCGCACCGAGGAGAACTCCGCCCGCCGCCTGCGCTGCCTGACGGTCGACGACGGCCGGAGCATCGTGCTGGGCAAGGAACCGGTCTTCTACAAGGACCAGGCAGTCGGCTACGTCACCAGTGCCGCTTACGGTTACACCGTCGCCAAGCCGATCGCCTACGCGTACCTCCCCGCCGCTGTGTCCATCGGTGACTCGGTCGAGATCGAGTACTTCGGCCGGCGCATCCAGGCCACAGTCACCGCAGATCCGCTGTACGACCCGACGATGACCAGGCTCCGCGGCTAACCACCCGCCAGACCGTTCAAGGGCACGCGGCCCGGACTCTTCACCTCGCAACCAGAGTCCGGGCCGCTGCCCTTCATCACGTCTCAAACCCTGCCCAGTCGACTCAAGCTTCAGCCCAGGAAGACACATGATCAGCTCAGAAACAATCAACGAATACCTCGCCAAACTTGCCTCGCGGGAACCCACCCCAGGCGGCGGTGCGGCCGCCGCCCTCCACGCCGCCCAGGGGGCAGCGCTCGTCGCCATGGTTGCCAGATACACCACCGGCCTGAAATACGAGCAGCACGCCGAACTCGTCCAAAGGATCATCAGCTCCGCCGACGGACATGTCCACGAAGCCCTGTGCCTGGCGGACGCTGACCAACATGCGTTCCAAGGCGTCATCGACTCGTACAAACTTCCGTCCGGGACCGAAGACCTCAAAGCCGCACGGACGGCATCCATCCAGGATGCGCTCATCCTGGCCGCACACACCCCCGCGCAGCTCATCAGGCTCGCCGGCGCCATCCTGGATCTTGCCACGGAACTCTTCGAGGTCGCGAACGCCAATGTGATCAGCGACATCGCCGCTGCCGCCGACGCAGCCCGCGCAGCCGCAAGCACCGCCCGGGTGAACATCGACATTAACGTGGTGGCCATTAAAGACGCCGCGGCCCGTTCGAGGTTGGCTGATCAAACCGACGGGCTCGAGGAAAAGGTCATCCTGGCAGCAGACTCCCTCGTGGGGCGCGTACGTGGAAGGATTCTCGGTTGAGCGCCGTACTCCTCTCCGGAAAAGCACTGGCAAAGACCATTCAGCAGAGGGCCCACCACGAGGCGCGGGAGCTCGAAGCCGACGGGCTACGCCCCACACTCGCGGTGGTTGTGGCCACCGACGACGGCTCCACCCACTGGTATGTCCGGTCCATCGAACGGGCCGCAGAAAGCGCCGCCATCAGTTGCCGGATCGTGGACCTTGGGCCCGATGCCACCGGACAGGTCCTGGCCTCAGTCCTGAAGGAACTCAGCGAGGATCCATCCGTTAACGGCATCATTCTTCAGACGCCCCTGCCTCCAGGCGTTGGAACAGATGAGCTGGTAGGGCACATTGCCCCGGAGAAGGACGTCGATGGCGCGAACCCGTTGAGCCTTGGCCGTCTGGCCGTTGGCCAGCCCTCGTTCGCACCCGCCACGGCTCGCGCCGTAATCGAGATCCTAGACCACTTCGACACCCCGCTGGCAGGCCGGAATGTGGTCGTCATTGGCCGTTCCGCCGTAGTGGGAAAGCCGCTGTCCCTGCTGCTGCTGGAGCGCGACGCCGCGGTCACCGTCTGCCACTCCCGGTCAGGTCCGTTGGAGAAATACACCAAGGCCGCCGACGTCGTGGTGGTGGCAGCCGGGCGGACCGGCCTGTTGACCGGCAGCCATGTCTCGTCCGAGGCGGTGGTGATTGACGTCGGCACCAACGTTCTTCCTGACGGCTCACTCGTGGGGGATGTCGACGAGGCCAGCGTGCGGGGCATCGCCGCGGCGCTGACTCCGGTCCCGGGCGGCGTCGGGTCCGTCACCACATCCCTGCTTCTTCTGCACACAACCGAGGCCGCGCGGAAACAGTCACGGGCCTTGGTCCCGGGAACCGCCGGATGATCCACCGCGGGCCTATTCGGGTGAATTTACAGGACTGCCCTGATCAGATTTTCGAAGTCGGCGACGTGCTGTGTGGTCAGCCGTGCAGCTGCTTCGGAGTCGCCCTCCGCGATGCACTCAAGAAGCTCTATGTGCTGGGCGATATGCTCCGACACCGGCGGGAGCTTTTCCAGCACCAGGCTCCAAATCCGCGTTGCCAGGTTGTCATACCGAATCAGGATATCTTCAAGGTGCCGGCTTCCAGTGGCTCGGTAGATCATCCGGTGGACCCGCATGTCCAGGCGCATAAGATCCCGTTGCGAGTGCATTCCGGGCAGAAGCTGGCCGACTTCCCGGGCAAAGTCCCTCAGCTCCTGCCGGCGCTGCGGCGATGCCATGCGGGCAGCCCGCGCTGCTGCTGCCGGCTCCAAGAGCTGGCGTATCTCGGAGATTTCAGCCAGGTCAGTTATGTCAACGCCCGCGGCAAATGTTCCACGCCGGGGATAGGCCACCACTAAATGGTCGCTTTCGAGCCGCTTCATAGCTTCCCGGATGGGCGTTCTGCCAACACCGAGGCGCCTTGAAATGACTTCATCGTTGAGCGGCTCGCCCGGTTTGATGTCCAGAACAATCAACTCATCGCACAAGACCCTATAGGCGAAGTCGGCGAAGGACTCGTCGTCGTGCCTCAGCGGCACTAACGAAACCCCCGCCTCCGCCGGTAATCCGCCAGAGTGTGCCATGTCCAAGTCTCCTTCTGTGTGCGTCCGAGCCTTGACGCCCCGGCTCACAATACATAGTATTCCTATAACTGATATATCAATACGTATGCATAAGAATGTCAAGGGGCCCAGTGCCTACCAAGATAGACCCTCGACTGAAAGCCTGTGTCCAGGGGAGCACGCCTCGGTGTGGGCCGCTCGCTCAACCCGGCCCGCAGGTTCAGGCATGGACCACCTTGAAGCCATCAAGCAACCCAAGCCCCCTGCTTCCTGCCCAGATCTGAAGGAACCGTCACATGGCTTCAAAAGCCCCCCTGCATAACATCGACGAGTCAAAGCTGACTGTCACCAAACCCAAGACCAAAGCCGTCGGAATCCCCGCGGTGGTGAACTCGCTGAAAATCTCCCTCGAGCAGATGGGTCCGCTGCGCAGTGTCCAAACGCTGCTGGCAGTCAACCAGGTCGACGGGTTCGACTGCATGGGCTGCGCGTGGCCCGAACACGAAAAGCGCAACGCAGCCGAGTTCTGCGAAAATGGCGCGAAGGCAGTGGCCGAGGAGGGCACCCGCCGCCGCGTCACCCCCGAGTTCTTCGCCGCACACTCCATCGAGGACCTGAAAACGCGGGACGACTACTGGCTGGGTCAGCAGGGCCGGCTGACCCACCCCATGCTTTTGGCCGAAGGAGCCACGCACTACACACCTATCGAATGGGACGCAGCCTATGAGCTGATCGCCCAGGAGATGAAAGAGATGGACCATCCCGGCCAGGCAGTTTTTTACACTTCCGGGCGGACTTCGAATGAAGCCGCCTTCCTTTACCAGCTGCTCGTGCGGGGACTGGGCACAAATAATCTCCCCGATTGCTCCAACATGTGCCACGAGTCCACGGGTTCAGCCCTCGTTGAAACGATAGGCATCGGCAAGGGCTCGGTCAGCCTCGTCGACCTGGAGACAGCCTCGCTGATCTTCGTTGCCGGGCAGAATCCGGGTACAAACCACCCGCGCATGCTCAGCGCCCTGGAAAAGGCGAAGAAGAACGGCGCCGTCATCATCTCCGTCAACCCGCTTCCCGAGGCCGGGCTCCTCCGGTTCGAGAATCCACAGACGATCTCCGGAACGCTGGTGGGCACGCAACTGACCGACGACTTCCTGCAGATCCGGGCCGGCGGGGATCAGGCCCTTTTCCAGGGGCTTGGCAAATACCTCCTCGAGGCGGAGGCGCAGGGGAGGAGGACCCCGGGACTGGCTACGGTCCTGGACCACGAATTCATCAATAACCACACCGTGGGGATCAACGAATACCTGCGGCACCTCGAGAAAGTCCAGTGGAGTGAAATAGTCGAAGCCACGGGCCTGAGCTTGGAGCAGATCAAGGCCACGGGCGAACGCCTGCTGGCCTCCAATGCCACCATCGTCTGCTGGGCCATGGGCCTAACCCAGCACAAGCACTCAGTTCCCACGCTCCGGGACGTCGTGAACGTGCTGCTTCTCCAAGGCAACATCGGTAAGCCCGGAGCAGGAGTATGCCCCGTCCGCGGCCACTCGAACGTCCAGGGCGACCGCACCATGGGCATCTTCGAAAAGATGCCAGAGGCGTTCCACGACAGGCTAGACCAGGAGTTCGAGTTCCTCTCCCCTCGCGAGCACGGCTACGACACCGTTGCGGCGATTCGTGCCATGCGGGACGGCAAAGTCCGCGTCTTCATTGGAATGGGTGGAAACTTCGTCCGGGCGGCCCCGGATTCCGAGGTCACGGAGCGGGCATTGGCCAACACAGACCTGACGGTACAGATCTCCACGAAGCTGAACCATTCCCATGTGTCCACGGGCCGACGCGCGCTGATCCTCCCGACGCTGGGTCGGACCGAAAAGGACGCGCAGCGCACCGGGGACCAGAGGGTGACCGTGGAAGACTCGATGAGCGCCGTCCACGCGTCCCGCGGACGCATTAAGCCGGCCAGCGAGCACCTCCACTCAGAGGTGGCCATAGTGTGCAACCTCGCCCATAAGCTCTTCACCGACAGTGACAGCCTCCCACTGCCCAACACGCCTAAAGCTGCCTGGCTCTCGATGAAAGACGATTACTCCCTGGTCCGGAAACACATCGAGGCGGTCGTCGAGGGCTTCGAAAATTTTGAGGAGCGGATCCAGCACCCTGGCGGCTTTGTCCTCCCCCACCCTCCGCGGGACGCCAGACAGTTCAAGACCGCGTCGGGCAAGGCCCACTTCACCGGCAATGAGCTGGAATTCATCAAAGTACCGGAGGGGCGGCTGGTCCTTCAGACCCTGCGCTCACATGACCAGTACAACACCACCATCTATGGCAAGGATGACCGCTACCGCGGTATCCACGGTGGGCGTCGGGTGGTTCTTGTCAACGAGGCTGACATCGCTGAGCTGGGCTTTCGGGACGGTGACATGGTTCATTTGATTTCCGAGTTCCGCGGGACAGAGCGGCGGGCGGACAACTTCCGGATCGTTTCGTACTCGACGCCGAAGGGCTGTGCGGCAGCATACTACCCAGAGACCAACGTGCTCGTGCCGCTCGATTCGGTAGCTGACACCAGCGGTACACCGACATCCAAGTCCGTCATCGTGCGGCTGGAACGGGCCGACGCGTGAGCGCCGACATGACGACGGCAACAGCCTCCAAGGGTGTGGACGGGCCGCGGGTTGAGCAGGCCGTCCGCGAATATCTGCTTGCGATCGGAGAGGACCCGGACAGGCCAGGGCTTATGGATACGCCCGCGCGGGTGGCCCGGTCGGCTGCGGAGATATTTGGCGGGCTTCATGAGGACCCCCTGGCCGTGCTGGATAAGACCTTTGACCTTGGGCACGGAGAGATGGTCATCGTCAAGGACATCCCCTTCTACTCCACCTGCGAGCACCACCTGGTGCCATTCCACGGCGTAGCCCACGTTGGCTACATCCCATCGGCTGAGGGTCTCGTCACGGGACTGAGCAAGCTGGCCCGGCTCGTCGATGTCTTTGCACGCAGGCCCCAGGTCCAGGAAAGACTTACAACCCAGGTCGTTGATGCACTGGTCAGTTCGCTGCGGCCCCTGGGGGCCATTGTGGTCGTCGAGTGCGAGCATCTCTGCATGTCTATGCGCGGTGTCCGCAAGCCCGGGGCCAAGACCATCACTTCAGCCGTCCGCGGGGAGCTCCGCCTGCCGGCGGCCCGGGCTGAGGCACTCAGCCTGATACACGGCCGCTAAGAAATCTCTGGACACACAACCAGTCCTGCAATACGATGTAACTGATATATCTTTACTGACCATTAAAGCATATCAGTAGTTGATTTGGAGGGAAGCTATGTCTGACCTCACCCAGGCCCATGCCGACCCCTTTCTGAGCGCAGCTCGAAAGAGGTGCCCCACGCACAAGCCTGCCCGCCCAGTGAACTCGCTGCACCTCCGGCCAAACTGCGGGTACGCACCCACGGAATGCAAATCGTAGACGGCACCATCATGATCATCGAATCGGACGAGGCCCCCAACCTTCCGCCCGGTCTGACTCCCGAGGGCCATATTTGATACAGGCCCATGCCTCACCGAGCAAAGGACCCGCTCATGACTTTTAATAGTGACCTAAAATCCCATACACCCGAGGAGTTGCCTGCTGGCAACTGGGTGGCAAAGGCTCCGCCTAACGAACAACCTGGACGTGGGGAGAAGAGCAAACCAGTCTTCCCTGTCTCCGTGGATATAGAGACAAACCCCGCTGTCCTCGATCCGGCGGAAGGAGGCACAACCAACTTGCCGGACGTCGAAGAGCACGAGCAGATCCTCGAAGAGCTGCGTCATGCCAAGACAGTGCAAGCAGTTGCGGATCGCCGTAACCATAAGCTCATTCTCGACAAGGTCACGTTCGGGATCACGGGCGCCATCGCCATTGCCTTTGTTATCTGGGGCTTTGTCGGCCGGGACAGCCTCGCCTCGTCCTCTACGGTTGCCCTGAACTGGGTCATGGAGTACACCGGATGGCTGTTCATGCTCCTGGCCTCGCTCTTTGTGGTCTTTGTCCTGTGGCTGGCCCTGGGCAAGTTCGGCAACATCCCGCTGGGCAAGGATGGCGAAAAACCCGAATTCCGTACCGTCTCCTGGGTGTCCATGATGTTTGCCGCCGGCATGGGCATCGGGCTGATGTTCTACGGCGTGGCCGAACCGCTCTACCACTACATCTCTCCCCCGCCCGGCACCGTGGACGGACGGACACCCGAAGCCATCCAGACGGCCATGGCCACATCCATCTTCCACTGGACACTGCACCCGTGGGCCATGTACGCAGTGGTAGGCATCGCCATGGCCTACGGGACCTACCGCCTGGGCCGCAGGCAACTGATCTCTGTCGCCTTCACGTCGCTCTTCGGCGTCAGGAGGGTCGAAGGGCCAATCGGGAAGTTCATCAACATCCTGGCCATTTTCGCCACCTTGTTTGGTACCGCAGCATCGTTGGGCCTGGGCGCCCTGCAGATCGGCAGCGGCATGACCTCCAACGGCTGGTTCGGCGAAATCGGCACCCCCGTGCTCGTGGCGATCGTCGCGGTCCTGACCTTATGCTTCGTCGCTTCGGCCGTCTCCGGCATCAGCCGCGGCATCCAGTGGCTCTCCAACATCAACATGGTCCTGGCCGTCGTCCTCGCACTTATCGTCTTCATTGCCGGCCCCACCCTGTTCATCCTCAACCTGATCCCCTCCGCGGTTGGCGACTACGCCCGCGACCTGGCCGAAATGTCGTCCCGGACCGAAGCGGTCGGCGATGAGGCCCTTCGGAGCTGGATGACCAGCTGGACCATCTTCTACTGGGCCTGGTGGATCTCCTGGACGCCCTTCGTAGGACTTTTCATCGCCCGCATCAGCCGCGGCCGCACCATCCGCCAGTTCGTCACCGGAGTACTGCTGGTGCCCAGCGTCGTCAGCGTGATCTGGTTTGGTATCTTCGGCGGAGCCGCTTTCCATGTCCAGCAGGAAGCCGATAAGGCAGGCACGCCCGGGCTGGTAACCATGGTCAACGGGACACCGTCCGTCAACTTCGACGGTGCACTCTTCGACCTGGTCAAGAACCTTGGCATGCCCGGCTGGCTTACTGCTGGTGTCATCTTGCTGGCTATGGTCCTCGTGGCGATCTTCTTTATCACCGGCGCCGATGCCGCTTCCATCGTGATGGGATCGCTCAGCTCCAACGGCGCCGAGCACCCCCGCCGCGGAGTAGTGATCTTCTGGGGCAGTCTCACCGGCGCTGTGGCGGCGGTCATGCTGCTGGCCGGCGGCGACGAACCCTCGGAAGCCTTGGCCGGACTGCAACGCCTCACCATCGTCGCAGCGCTACCGTTCGTCATCGTTATGCTCCTGCTCTGCTTTGCCCTCGCCAAGGACCTGCGTCGCGATCCCCTGTCCCTGCGACGGCGCCTGGCCACATCCGTCGTCGAACGCGCCATCCGCACCGGCGTGGAACAGCACGGCGGCGTCCAATTCGACCTCGTCACGAGGCATGACTGCGCTGATTCATGCCCGGACCCTGACTCCCACCAGGGCGGCACGCATACGGGCAGCATCCCAGCCGTCGAGCCCCAGCATCGGCACCCGGACAGTAAATAGCTGCGCACCTTAAGTACCAACCCACCTCGGCGGCACGCGGCTTGTTCCGGCCCGTGCCGCCTGGGCACACCCACCCCCAACGCATAGCAAGGTTTTCTACATGTCCCAGCACCACGACCAAGAACAGACTCTCCGGGTTAGCAGCGAAGGGAAGGAGTTCGTGAATATCCAGTTGGAGTCCTCAAGTCCAGTGACTGTTCGGCTGCAGGTGGATGGGGGCTGCAATTGCCAACACGGCAACGGAAACCGCCCCGGCTCGTATGTTGACAGTGACCTCAGTCCCCGCTGACTGCGGGCGGCGTCGTGCGCCCGAGGGCAACGAATCGCGGCCATGCGATTTCAGAGGCCGTCTTCGGGCCGGGCGCTGAGGATCCGATTGGCACTGGCCTGCAGGATGGCGAGCGACTCCTGGATCAGGGGCGCTGCGATGCTGCCCCTGCGTACCGCAGCGACAATGCGGCGCGTGGGCTTCCCCTTGCCAGTAATGCGAAGTCGAACCACGTTTTCGGCACTGTGCAGGGGTGCCAGTCGTGGCAGCAGTCCCACGCCCAGCCCCGCACCCACAAAGGCGATTTGGGTTTCCCATTCAACGGCCTCATGGGCAATCCGCGGTGTCACCCCGACTGCCGTAAACGCCGCGGTGAAGAGGGAATGGTAGGTGGAACCAACTGCCTCTGTGATCCAGGGTTCGGACGCCAGCTCTTCGAGCGTCACCGTTTCCCGCGATGCCAAAGGATGGTCGGCGGGAATGATCACGTCCAGCGGATCGTCAAGCAGGACAGTCTGCTCGAAGCGCGGATCGTCCTCGCCATAGGTGTCGGACTGCATGGCAACGATGACCGCGAGATCGATTCGCTCGGCAACCAACAAGTCGAAGCAGCGGGCCGGGTTGGCCTCAAGCACCTGCACCTCCACCAGGGGGCGCGTTGAGCGCAGGGTTGCGGCCAGCGGCGCGAGCAGCTGGGCGGCCGCCGTGGAGAATCCGCCGAGGCCAAAATGGGACTGCACCTGGTCGCCGGCCTCCATGGCTGCGGCGCGCAGGCTCTCCCATTCGGCAATGAGGGTGTCCGAGCCCGCCACGAGAAAGCGGCCCGTGGCGGTCAGCCGCACCCCTCGTCCGTCCTTCGTCAGCAGCTGCATTCCAAGGATGCGCTGGAGCTCGCGCAATTGAGCGGAGACGGCGGACGGAGAATAGCCGGTGAGCTCCGCGGTTGCGCCAATGGTGCCGCACCGGGCAAACACTCGCAGTGTGATGAGCCTTGCATCGATCATGCACCTATTGTGCACGGTTATCTTCTAAATATTGCGCTTTTGTCGCAGGTCAATCATCCCTAATCTCATGATTACAAGGTTTTCTAAAACGCCCGGGTTGCGCCCCAACAACCTGGCCTCCACGAATCGCACACTTAACCACGCCTCCCGGGAGGAAACACATGACAGCTCCAGTCTTGCCCATCAATTCACGCGGAAAACTCGCTTCATCCTTGCCTGCAGCGCAGCTGGCAGAAATCAGCGAGCTGTTCGACTTCCGGCGCGTGGGATATTCCCTCGATGCGCCCTTCTACACCGATCCCACGATTTTCAACATCGATATGCAGGCCATTTTTGGCCAGCACTGGATCTTTGCCGCCAGCATCGCCGAAGTGCCGGAGCCGGGAGACTACGTCACCGTCGACTATGGTCCCTACTCCCTGATCCTGCTGCGCAACGATGACGGCGGCGTGAACGTCCTGCACAACGTGTGCCGCCACCGCGGCGCCCGCGTCCTGACCGAGCCCGCCGGGTCAACGGGAAACCTGGTATGCGGATATCACTCCTGGACCTACTCCCCGGAGGGCAATCTGATCCACGCCTCGGCCCCGGGGGAGACGAAGTTCGACAAGGGCTGCTTCGGCCTCAAGCGCGCCCACGGCCGCGTGGTGGCCGGACTCATCTTCGTCTGCATTGCGGACGAGCCGCCGGCGGATTTTGACGAAACCGCCAAGATCTTTGAGCCTTACCTGGCGCCCCACGATCTGTCGAAGACGAAAATCGCCTACCAGCAGAACATCGTCGAGGAGGGCAACTGGAAGCTCGTCATGGAGAACAACCGTGAGTGCTACCACTGTGACGGCCACCCGGAGCTCGCCTGTTCCCTCTTTCCCACCTGGGGCCTGACGGAGGGCCTGATCCCGGCCCACCTGGAAGAAGTCTGGGACCGCAACAAAGAAGCACAGTCCTCGCTCGAGGAGCGTTGCCGCCGCTATGGCCTTCCCTACGAGGTGGTGGAGGAGCTCGACACACGGGTAGCTGGTATCCGCATCTCACGGGAATCGCTCGACGGTGAAGGCGAATCGTTCTCGCCCGATGGGCGCCGGCTCTCCAAGAAGCTGCTCGGCGACTTGCGGGACTTCCGCCTTGGCCGCTGCTCAATGCACCTGCAGCCCAACAGCTGGTTCCACTTCCAGGGGGACCACGTCATCACGTTCGGCTGTTTCCCCATCAACGAACATCAGACACTCGTCCGCACCACCTGGCTGGTAGCTGACGACGCCGTGGAAGGCGTCGACTACGACCTGGACAAACTCACCTACACCTGGAAGCAGACCAACCTCCAGGACAAGGCATTCGTAGAGCTGTGCCAGAAGGGCGCCGGCAGCCCCGCCTACGAGCCCGGCCCGTACATGAAGAGCGAATACCAGGTGGAGGCGTTCATCAACTGGTACGTGCAGCGCGTGCAGGAGCACTTGGCATGATTGAACTCCTCACCGAGACCGCCATCCAGGAACCACAGCGCATCCGCGGTCTTGAGATGCCGTGGAACAGGGTGATGGGCAGCACGGAGGGACCCGCGGGCGCTGCCCGCGCGTTGGGGCCTTGGCATCCGCAGGAGTTCATGGCCGAATGTGTGGAGGTCGTTCCCGAGGTGGGCGGCATGATGACCTTCATCTTCCGCCGCTGCGACGGTGCGCCCCTGGCGTTCCGTGCGGGTCAGTACGTCAACGTCGCGTTCCCCGTGAACGGCGAGGACCAGGAAGCAGCGGACCGCAGCTACTCACTGTCCAGTTCGCCCACAGAGCCGTGGACCTTCAACATCACAGTCAAACGCGACTCCACTGGACTTGTCTCACCGTGGGTGCACCAGAACGTCACACCCGGCACGGTCCTCGAAATGCTCGGTCCGGTCGGGGCATTCCACCTGCCTGATGCCGACCGCCGGGCACGGTACCTTTTGCTGGCTGCTGGCGCAGGGATCACACCCATCATGTCGATGGTGCGGACCATCCACTCCCTGCCCGGTCAGGCCGATGTTGTGGTGCTTTATCACGGTGCGGAAGCCGGAGGCTTTGCCTTCCACAAGGAACTGGCCTACATCGCCTCCGTGGACTCGCGGGTCAAGGTGTTCTACTCCCTGGGCGACCGCGGCAAACCCGAGGGATGGGAAGGGCTCACCGGTAGGCTGACGGCGGCCATGCTCGACGAGGTGTCCCCCGATGCCAACGGCCGCCAGGTCTATGCCTGCGGCCCCGAGGGTTACCTGAACATCGCCACCGAGCTCCTCGAGAAGGTCGGCGTCGACGACACATCCATCCATATGGAATTCTTCTCGGGAGACCGCCAGACGATCCTTGAATACCAGGCGGAGCTCGCGCTTGCAGTGGACATTGCGGAGGAAATCGCCGAGGAAATCGCCGACTCCGCCGAGGACTACTACGAAAGCCAGCCCAGCGCGTTCGGCCTCTACGAGCCCGGCTACGACGCCGAGGGAACCCTTAGGGCCACGGGGCTGCCGCTGGAAACCGTCGACCCGGAGGCGCCCTCTTCCGAAGCCTCCGACGGCAGTTCGGACGTGGGGGCGGAGCCATTTTCCCCTGATGCGTCGCGCTTCGACACGGTGGGAACGGGAAGCCTCACCCTGTCCTTTATGCGCACCGGCATCAACGTGCGCATCGATCCCGCCGAACACATCCTCGGGGCGGCCCAGCGTGCGGGAGTCAGGATCGGCGCGAACTGCAAGGAAGGCATGTGCGGCTCCTGCAAGGTGGTCAAGCTTTCCGGGGAGGTCGAGATGAACCACCAGGGCGGGATCCGCGCTCGGGAAATCGATGCCGGCAAGTTCCTGCCCTGCTGCTCCACCGCACGCACCGATATGGTGATCGACGCGTAGCCGCCAGCGGAACGCCTTCGTTGCCCCGTAGCGATATGCGCTGCACGTATCAATTGACCCAGCTTCACAAAACTGACAACAACTTCCTCACAGACAATCTGATGCGACCAGCATCGCCGTGAGGGTTCGATCGCCAACCCATAGGAGCCAATCAATGTCAGGTAACAAAGCCGTTGCATACAAGGCGCCGGGGATCGTGGAAATCATCGATACCCCGTTTCCCACCTTTGAATTGCAGGCCGGCCCCGGCGTCAATCCCGTCAATGTCGGCCGGAAGGTCCCGCACGGGGTCATCCTGCGCACCGTGAGCACCAACATCTGCGGCTCGGACCAACACATGGTTCGTGGCCGCACAACCGCCCCGGCCGGTCTCGTCCTGGGGCACGAGATCACCGGGGAAGTCATCGAGACCGGGCCCGACGTCGAGTTCATCAAGGTCGGGGACATCGTCTCGGTCCCCTTCAACATCTCCTGCGGGCGCTGCCGGAACTGCAAGGAGGGCAAGACCGGGATCTGCCTGAACGTGAACCCGGACCGGCCCGGGTCCGCCTACGGCTACGTCGATATGGGCGGATGGGTCGGCGGGCAGGCGGAGTTCGTCCTGGTCCCCTACGCGGACTGGAACCTGTTGCGGTTCCCCGATCGGGACCAGGCCCTGGAGAAGATCATGGACCTGACCATGCTCTCGGACATCCTCCCGACCGGTTTCCACGGTGCCGTCACAGCAGGGGTCGGCGTCGGGTCCACCGTCTATGTTGCCGGAGCCGGTCCCGTGGGGCTTGCCGCGGCGGCCAGTGCCCAGCTGCTGGGGGCCGCGGTGGCATCGTGGGGGATCTCAATGAGGATCGCCTGGCCCAGGCCCGATCCTTTGGCTGCGAAACCGTCAATGTGGCCAACGGCGACCCGGCTGACCAGATCGAGCAGCTTCTCGGCGTCCGGGAGGTCGATGCCGGTATCGATGCGGTCGGTTTTGAGGCCCGCGGACACGGACACGGTGCCGGGGCCCAGGAGGCGCCGGCCGCCGTGCTTAATTCGCTGATGGATCTCACCGCCGCCGGTGGGTCCTTGGGCATTCCAGGCCTTTATGTCACCGGGGATCCGGGTGCCACGGACGAGGCGGCCCAGAAGGGCAGCCTGTCCCTGTCCCTTGGCACCGGCTGGGCGAAGTCCCTCTCCTTCACGACCGGCCAGTGCCCGGTGATGAAGTACAACCGGCAGCTGATGATGGCGATCCTGCATGACAGGATCCAGATCGCCAAGGCGGTCAACGCCACGGCCATTTCGCTCCAGGATGCCCCGCGGGGGTACGCGGAATTCGATGCCGGAGCAGCCACGAAGTATGTCCTGGACCCGAACGGCTACCTCAGCAACAACTAGTCCGACGTAAGAAGGGGTTCCCTACAGGCAGGCCAGAGGGGTCGTTGCACCACCCAGACCGTGAGGGTGGTGCAACGACCCCCGGTCAACAACTGGTAGCCCCAAAGAATAGCGCTTCTTGTAATACAAGTAGTCTACTTGTATCATAAGGCTTAGGGCACTGCAGCCCGGACAGCCTGCTTTCGAGGAGCATCAATGAGTACCGTCGACTTCATCCGGCACGTCAAACTTTCCACCGCTCGGCTCCCGCTGGCCGTCCCCATCAGTGACGCCAAGGTGTTCACCGGCCGCCAGAAGCCCATGACCGAAGTGGTGTTCCTGTTCGCCGAAATCACCACCGAACTGGGCCACAGCGGCATCGGCTTCAGCTACTCCAAGCGCGCCGGCGGCCCCGCGCAGTACGCGCACGCCAAGGAGGTGGCCGAGGGACTCATCGGCGAGGACCCCAACGACATCGGCAAGATCTACACCAAGCTGCTCTGGGCCGGCGCCTCCGTGGGCCGCTCGGGTGTGGCCACCCAGGCCCTCGCCGCGATCGACATCGCGCTGTACGACCTCAAAGCCAAGCGCGCCGGCCTCTCGTTGGCCAAGTTCCTTGGCGCCTACCGGGACTCCGTCCAGACCTACAACACCTCCGGCGGTTTCCTCAACGCCTCCCTCGACGAGGTCAAGGCCCGGGCAACTGTCCTCCTGGAGGAAGGCATCGGCGGCATCAAGATCAAGGTTGGCTTGCCCGATTCCGCCGAAGACCTCCGCCGCGTAGCCGGCATCCGCGAACACATCGGCTGGGATGTTCCCCTGATGGTGGACGCCAACCAGCAGTGGGACCGGGCCACCGCCCTGCGCATGGGCCGCCAGTTGGAGCAGTTCAACCTCATCTGGATCGAAGAGCCGCTGGATGCCTACGACTTCGAGGGCCACGCGCACCTGGCAAACGTCCTGGACACGCCCATCGCCACGGGCGAGATGCTGGCATCCGTTGCTGAACACAAGGGCCTCATCAACGCCAACGGCTGCGACATCATCCAGCCGGACGCACCGCGCGTCGGCGGCATCACCCAGTTCCTGCGCCTCGCGGCCCTCGCGGACGAGCGCGGATTGGGCCTGGCGCCGCACTTCGCCATGGAGATCCATCTGCACCTCGCCGCGGCGTACCCGCGGGAGCCGTGGGTGGAGCACTTCGACTGGCTCGACCCGTTGTTCAACGAACGCCTCGAAACCAAGAACGGCCGGATGATTGTGCCGGACCGTCCGGGCCTGGGCGTGACCCTCAGTGACCAGGCCCGCGCCTGGACCACCGAGTCCGTGGAGTTCGGCGCGTAACCTAGAACGCATGAGCCGGAACCTGACCGCGGACCTCGCCGCCGACCTTCGCACCCGCATCGTGGACGGCGTCATCCAGCCCGGCGACAAGCTTCCCAGCGAAAACACGCTGATGGGCGACTTCGGTGTCAGCCGCACCGTGGTGCGCTCGGCGCTGACGCGCCTCCAGGCCGAAGGGCTGGTGGAAACCGAACGCGGGCGGGGCAGCTTCGCGCTGACCCCGCCCGACGACGGACCCCAGCCAGTTCCGGGCAGCCGGCCGGTGGCCAGCGTCGAAGACCGCCTCCACCTCCTCGATTTCCGAATGGGTGTTGAGGCCGAGGCCGCCGCCCTCGCTGCCCGAAACCACTCCGACCGCCAACTCAGGGCAGTCACGGCCGCCCTGGAACAGTTCACCTCCAGCGCGGACCATCCCGGCCACGCCATGAAGGCCGACTTCGAGTTCCACCGCGCCATCGCGGCCGCCTCCGGCAACCCCTTCTACTCGGACTGCCTGGCAGCACTCGGCCAGACGATGATCGCGATGCCGCGCACACGGCTGCTCACCGGCGCCGAGCATTACGCCCGCGACCACTTCGACCAGGTGGTCCACGAGCACCGGTCCATCGCCGCCGCCATCGCGGACGGCGATGAAAGCGCAGCAGCAGCCGCCATGCGGAGTCACCTGGCAAATTCCCGACGTCGTTTCAAGGCTTCGGTTCGTCCACCCGCCTAGGCGGGACGTTCAGTTCCCGCGGGCCAGCACGTGCCCCTTGAAGAACTCGGGCCGCAACCGGGACATCACCAGCATGATCAGCACGCCCAGCAGGATCACACCCATGCCCAGGATAAACACCATCCCCAGCCCGCCCACCGATGATCCGGAGCCATACTCGGGGTCCATGGAATCGGACGCGGTCTTGAAGAACATCACCAGCAGGATGACTCCGCCCAGCAGCGGCGCGAGGAATTTGAAGAAGAAGGCGCGGCCAGTGCTGAACGCCTGTGCCCGGAAGAACCAGACGCAGGCCAGGGCTGTGATGCCGTAGTAGAAGCAGATCATCATGCCCAGTGCTGTGATGGTGTCCCAGAGCGCGTTCTCTGAGGTGGTCCGGGTGACGACGTAGAAGGCTGCAGCGGCAACGCCCGCGGCGATTGTGGCGTAGTTCGGGGATTTGAAACGCGGGCTGACCTTGCCGAAGCGGGCCGGAAGTGCCTTGTAGTGGCCCATCGCCAGCATGGTCCGCGCCGGGGAGACAAACGTGGACTGCAGCGAGGCGGCCGAACTGCTCAGGATGGCGAGGGACATCAGGATGGCGAACGGTCCCATCACCGGCCCGGCGAGGACCGCGAAGATGCTCGACTGGTTGTCCGGATTCCCGGCGCCCAGGCCGGTTTCGCCCACTCCCGCAAAGGAAAGGGTTGCCAGCGCAACGGTCATGTAGATCACCACAATCACCACCACGGTGACAGTTGCCGCCCGCCCCGGAGTCTTCTCCGGATTCCTGGTTTCCTCGTTCATGGTCAGGGTGACGTCCCAGCCCCAGTAAATGAAGATGGACAGCGAGACCCCGGCAGCAAAGGCTGAGAAGGATCCAACCGCGAACGGGTTGAACCAGTCCGGTGAAATAGCGGTCGCATCAAATGCCGAGCCGTTGGCCACGTGGCTGAAGGCTGCAACGGCAAACCAGCCCAGCACCAACAACTGGAACGCTACCAACACGTACTGCACGCCCTTGGTGGCCTCCATACCCCGATAGGAAATCCAGCAAGCAAGGGCGATGAACACGAGGGTGGTAGCAATGTTCAGCGGCAGGTTCTTGCTCAGCTCGCCCAGCTCCGGGTTTCCGAACAGCTGGGCCAGCATGAGATAGAAGAAATCGACGGCGACAGCTGCCAGGTTGGACAGCACAATGATGGTGGCCGCAATCAGCCCCCAGCCACCCATCCAGCCGATCCACGGACCAAAGGCACGCGATGCCCACGTGAACGAGGTACCGGCGTCGGGCATGGCGTTGTTCAACTCGCGGTAGCCGAACGCCACCAGGATCATGGGGATAAAGCCCACCAGGAAGACCGCCGGCAGCTGAACCCCCACTTCCGAAACCGTGGGCCCCAGCGCCGCCGTCAGCGTGTACGCCGGCGCGATGCAGGAAACCCCGATCACGACGGCGCCCACCAGCCCCACCGCTCCAGCCTTCAGGCCCTTCCCGCTCAGGCCCTTGTCGGCCAGGCCCTTGTCGACGCCGCTGGCTGGCTGTGCTGTCACTTCTTTGGGACTCATGGCATTGCCTCTCGTATATCATTCGACGCTGAATGGGCTGGAGCTGGTGCTGGTGCGCTCAGCCGACGGCGGCCGCGACCGCGACCGCGTTTGCGTCACTGGATGCGCCCGCTTTGGCTGCGACGCCCGTCGCAGCCACGATGCGCGCCGCCGTGCGCTGGCCCATGCGGACGGCTCCGTCAACATGCTGGTAGCCTTCGGCGGCGAGGTCTGAGGAGCACCAGTAGATCGGACCCACAGGGGCATGCTGGTCCTTGCCGTAGCGGTGCAGGCCGCCCAGATCGTAGCTGGCGGCGTACGCGCCCCGGGTCCATTCCTCGGAGCCCCAATCGGATTCGTAATAGACCTCTGGCTCCAGGGCCCTATCCCCCAGGAACCCGGCAATGGACTCCAGCACCACGCGCTTCCGTTCGGCGGCACTCAACTCGAAGACGGCGTCGGCCTTTTCGTCCGAGATGAAGCCCACCAGCGTGCCGCGCGAATCGCCGTGGTTGGTGTTGTCGTAGACCTCCTGGACCAGCGAGCCGGCGCCGAATCCGGTTCCGGAGAGTCCGTCTTCACGCCAGAACGGCGTGTTGTAGACGGCGTGCACCTTGATCACCAGGCCCAGCGACTGGTGCTGGTGCATCTGGTGCTGCCGCCGCGGAAGCGGTGGATCAAACGAAACGCGCGAGTAGAGGTTCGGGGGAACAGCCATGATCACAAAGCGCGCATTCACGGTTGCCCGCTCCGATACAACACTGACGCGGTGCCCGCCTTCACCGTCATCGTCCCAGTGGACGGTGCGCACCGGACTGTTAAGTACGACGTCGGCACCCAGTTCCGCTGCCTGGAGCAGGGACACCTGCTGCATCCCGCCGATGACCCGCTTGTCCAGGATGAAGTCCTCGTCGGTGAGGTGGCTGAAGGACCCGGCGGAAGCTGCCATCAGGACCGCTTGCAGCGCCGAGAAGGCGTGTGCGGGCTTGGTGAGCATGCCGCCAGCGATGAACAGGCCGATGTTGTTGCACGCCTCTTCGTCGGCAGAATTGGCGCGCAGCCAGTGGTGGAAGGAGATCGTGTCCAGTTCACGGGCCTTGGGGTGCGCCCAGGGTTCGGTGGCGCCGATTTCAGCGGCGAGGCCGTCCAGGATGCCGATCAGCTTGTCCATTTCCGCGCCGGTGGCTCCACTCACCGGGAAGGAATCACCGGTGTAGCGGGTCTTCTCGCCGTGGGCGCCGATATAGACGGATTCGCCCTCACGGTAGCGGGAGTATGTCTGCAGGCCAAGCTCGTCCAGAAGCTCCAGCAGTGCAGTCTGGTCCGGGGAGACCCACTGGCCGCCGATTTCCAGCATGGCCCCGTCAATGGTGTCGGTCCAGGTCCGGCCGCCCACTCGGTCCCGTGCCTCCAGCACTGCCACACTGAGCCCGGCCTTCTTCAGCTCGCGGGCAGCGGTGAGCCCGGACGGTCCAGCGCCGACGATAACGACGTCGCGGTCAAGATTCAGCATGATGTCCTCTCTGTGGCCATTCAGTGATGAATACCACTAAATGAATGCCATTCATTTATTAGAACTATAGCTGTTGCGCGGCCCGCGAGGAAGAGGCCGGTGGAATAATGCTGGGGATACTGCACGCAGAAAGGCCAGCAATGCCGGCATCACCCGCCGATTCACTCAGCACCAGGGAGCACGCAACCGCGCCGAAGACCGGTGTGGCACGGCGTCGCGCGGGGCGGCCCGCCGCTGCCGTCCTGGACCTTGCGGGCATCACGGCAGCGGCCCTGCACCTCATCGGGAGGAACGGCTACGACGGCCTCACCATGGCAGCACTGGCCCGCTCACTGCACGTGGCGCCGTCGGCCCTCTATAACCATGTGGAATCCAAGCGGGAGGTGCTCCTGCTCGTGGAAGACCACCTGACTGCCCTGGTGGACGTGACCGCGTTCGCGGCGGATCCCTGGGAGTCGGCGGTGCGGAAATGGGCCTGGAGTTACCGGGATGTCTTCGCGGAACACACGCCCCTGATTCCTGTCATCGCAGTACTTCCCGTGACGGACGCACCCCAGACCCTCGCCATGTATGAGACCGTCAGCGCCGGATTCCGGACGGCCGGATTCCCGGAAGAGCGGATCGTGTCCGCCATCGTGGCCCTGGAATCATTCATCTTCGGATCCGCTTACGACGTCACGGCCCCAGCCGACATATTCGAATCCGGCAGCATGGCGGAGTCGACGCCGAGCTTCACCGGAGCAGTCCGGAGCCTCGCCGCGCAAGGGCACGAGAAACCGGCGGACGTGGCTTTCAGCTTGGGGCTTGAGGCACTTATTGCGGGTTTCGGGGCGTTACGGGCGTAGTCGCAGGACCTATTGGCGGCCTGACAACAATTCGGCCCCAGGGTTAAAAGAAAAGAACCCCGGTCCGAAGACCGGGGTTCCTTTGATTGCGTGCGCGAGGGGGTGTCTAGTTTCACGACATAGTTCACAGGTGAGTCGGGACATCGTTCACAGTTGACACTTCACCGGTGAGTCGGGACATCGTTCACACTTTGG
>NZ_JBVAYT010000015.1:0-40326 GCF_055412765.1 Pseudarthrobacter xylosi
TGATGGGTGAGCCGCCGTTGTTGGGTGCGGTCCAGGTCACGGTTGCGGAGGCGTTCCCTGCGGTGGCGGTGACTGCGGTCGGTGCCGCGGGTGCCGTACTGGCCGGTGATGTCAGTGCCTGGACACCTTGGCGGACGGTGACCATGGGCAGCCCACTGTTTTTCACTGCCGCCATGTGGGCGTCGAGCGCAGCCGAAGGGGTGTTGTAGATATCTCCGCCGATGTTCGCTCCCACCTCGTGGTAGACCAGTACCAGCCAGGTGTTGTTGGCCTTCGCGGAGTTGATCCAACCCTGCACCGTGGCGTTGGACGTGGTGGAAACGACGTTCTGTACGAGGACGTTATACGGATCGAAGCCGGTTGCGGCGTTGAACCCGTCGTCTGTGTTGCGCTGGGTGGCGTAGTAGTTCTTCACCGCCGCCGTGGTGGTCGCGTTGTACGCCCCGTAGGGGGAGGCGAAATCGATCCCGGCTGTGGGGCCAAACATCTGTTGCAGCGTGGCCCTGCTCTGCGAAAGCTCGTTATTGCGCTGCGTAGCGGTGAGTGTGGTCAGGTCCGCGTGGGTGACGGTGTGGGAAGCGATCTCGTCGCCACGGTTTGCGAACGCCTGGATCTGGGCCTGCGTCATGTAGGCAGGCACGTCATTAATCCCTGCCGTGTAGATGTACATCGTGGCCGGAACCCCGTACTTGTTCAGGACTGGCAGCGCATTGTTGTACTGGCTCGCCCACCCGTCGTCAAACGTCACACTGACCATGCCACCGGCCGCGGCCTGGACCGCGGGGCCAGACCAGAGCGAAGCGGCGCCAAGTACCAGGCTGAGGGACAGCGAAACCGCCCCCAGCTGTCTGATCGATAGTTGTTTTGCGCCATTCCCGCGCGTTTCCGGGACCGATAGGGGCTGCGGGGAGCGCGCACGGTCAGGCCTGTTCTGGAAGGCGGACCTAAGTATCCGGAATCGGTTCATGATTTCCATCTCGTCCAGCCCCTGCCTCGTGGGATCCCGTGCCGGCCGCCGGCCCCTGCCAGGGTCCTGGTAGGCAGCCGCGACTATGGAGTGGGCCAGGACCTGAGGTCCGGCCGTATGCTGCAGTCACGGTAGTCCCCGGCAGAAGCGAGTATCCCGAGTAGTCACTACTCGCTTTATCGCGGGTCGCTACTTGCTGGCCCTCGGGGCAGGTACGTTCGTGCCGGTCTGCTTCTATCCTCCGGGCCTGGACGGGCGTAAACTCGCCCGTAACAGGAAAACGGCACGATCGTACCTATAGGAGCACCAATGACGGAACCCATCACCGACCTGTTGCCCGCCGTGGTTCGTTCTCGTCGCGGTCAGCTGGGCCTGACCCAGCAGGATCTTGCCGACATGGCCGGCGTCTCCGAGCGCTTTGTCCGCTTTGTCGAGCAGGGAAAACCGAGCATCCAGCTGGATTCGCTCACTGCCGTGCTTGAGGCGCTGGGCCTCGAATTGCAGCTCAGTACAAGAGCCAGCCAGGCCGCCCGGATGCTTGTGGGCCCGGCCAGTGCCTCAAGCAATGTAGGTGAAACCCAGCCGTGAAGCACCGCATCGCCGACATCTACAAGGCAGGTGTCCTGGCTGCCAAACTCGAACGCCTCGACGGTGGCACCCGATTCAGCTACCTGCCGGCCTACTTCCAAAGCGGGGGACCCGCCGTGGCCAGTTCCCTGCCGCTCACCACCGCCCCGGTGCTTTCAGCGGCGGGGGCGGCGCCGCCCTATTTCACCGGCCTGCTGCCTGAAGGCCGCCGGCTCAACGCGCTGCGGCGCTCGATTAAGACCAGCGCCGACGATGACCTGTCCCTGCTGATCGCCGCCGGCGGGAACCCGGTGGGCGATGTCCAGATCGTGGGCCACGGCGAGGCGCTTGATCCGGACGAGCACGCTGTGCAGCTGGATCCCAAACTGCCGGTTGACTTCGACAAGTTGCTCGGCGACCCCGACCTGATCGACCCCGTTGCCCTGGCCGGGGTGCAGGACAAGCTGTCTGCCGGCATGATCTCGCTCCCGGTGGCCAGCGCCGGCAGGCGGTACATCCTTAAACTCAACGCCCCCGAATTCCCGCATGTAGTGGAGAACGAGCTGGTGATGTTCCGGTACGCGGCCAGGCTGCGGATTCCGCTGAGCCGGGTCCGGCTGATCCGGGATGTCGCGGGCCGGCCCGGGCTGCTGGTGGAACGCTTCGACAGGGTGCCCGTCTCCGGCGGCGGGCCGGACGACGTCCGGCGCCTGGCGGTGGAGGACGGGGCCCAGGTCCTGAAGCTTTACCCGGCGGACAAGTACAACGTGGCTTATGGGCAGGTCTGCCATGCTCTGGCCGATTATTGCTCGGCGCCTCTGCCGGCGCTCCGGAACCTGGCTATCCAGGGGGCGTTTGCCTGGCTGAGCGGCAATGGGGACCTGCACGCTAAGAACGTTTCCATGGTCCAGCAGCCGCACGGGGAGTGGACCATCGCCCCGGTCTACGACATTCCCTCCACGGTGGTCTACGGGGACAAGACCCTTGCGCTCACCCTGAACGGGAAGCGGAGCGGGATCTCGCGCCGCCACTTTCTGGGTTGGGCCACCGACTTAGGGCTCACAGACCGCACCGCTGCCCAGGTGCTGGAGCTCGCACTCAAGGCGTCAGGTCCGCTCATCGCCGACCTGGAGGCAGGCGCCGCGTTCGCCGGGCTCGGGGGGCCAGAGAGGAACGACGGCGGCGGCGCGCCGTTTTCTGGCATGGTCACCAGGGCGTGGGTGAAGGAGCTCAGGCACCGCAGGCGCTTGCTGGAAGGCTGAGGCACCCGCGGTGACTGCCGCCGTCGTGCGTGGTTAAAGGTGCTGGATGCCTGCCCGCTGCATGGCGTCCTTATAGACGTCCACGCTTTTGGTCAGGAGATCCTCCTGTTTTGCTTCGGAAACAGCAAAGGCCCGCCCGCCGAGCGCGCTGGCCTTATAGATCTTAATGCCGCTGTTCTTCAGGGAAGAATGGTAGGTCTTCTCGAAGAGAGTGAGAAACGTGGAGGCGTCCGTGCCGTGGGCGATGACTGCGGAGACCCGGCGGTTGATCTTGAGGAACTGCCGGAAGGGCCGCAGGCCGTCGGTCTTCTCCTGGACGTTCAGCGCTGACGGAAGCTCCGGATCCCGCACCCACGGGTACGCATTCCACGGCATCACGTAGCGCGGATCAAGCTCGGCAAGTTCGTAAATCTGGGTGGCCCGGCGGGCGGCTTCGTCGTCGTTGAAATGGGAGACGAACCCGGACTCGGTACCCTTGCCGGGACTGACATGGAGGCTGACGATCCGGCATTCGTCCTCGTCGTGCACGGGGTCGATGTACGGGACGACGGACCCTGGCTTTTTTTCCATCAGTTCATCGCAGAGCTGCGTTACCGCCGCGATGTTCGGTTCCTGTAGCAGGGCCTTTTTTTCGTCCCAGTCAATCGTCACGATCTCTCCCTCAGCAGCACGGCGTCCAGAAACAGGCGTCTAAACCCACTCTACGCTTTTGGACGTATAGGTGCGCAGTGCAAGTTGGTCCGGACCGGCGCCTGGCCGGGTAACGTCATCAAGATGAACAGGAAAACGCTCAAGTCCGACGGCTTTGCCGGTTTCCGGGCCTTCGACAGCCTTGAGATCATCAGAATTCCGCAGGGTACCGGGGTGTTCGCCGTTCTCCGGCCGAATGAGTTCGAGCCGCACTTCCTAAAGATCAGCACCGCCGGGACCTTCAAGAAAAAGAATCCCACCCTGCCGGCGGACGCCATATGGGCTGAATGGGTGGACGGCGCGGACATTCTCTACGTCGGCAAAGCCGGGCCGGGAAGCAAGGGCAACCGCGGCCTCCGGAACCAGATCAAGGAGTTCCTGGATTTTGGGCGGGGCAGGCCGCCGGGCCATTGGGACGGCCGGCTGATCTGGCAGCTGACCCACACGGATGAGCTCATCATGGCGTGGAAAGAGCTCCCTGCCGAGGAAGTAGGCCAGGCTGAGGCCGCGTACCACGCTGCCTTCCTCGCGGACCACGGCAAGCTGCCGTTCGCGAACCTCGTGCAGGCCAAAGTGCGGAACTAAGCCAGGCCGCCGTCGTACGTTAAGCGGCCGGCCACCAGCGTTGCCGCAACCGGCATGGCGGCGAATCTCGGGTCCGGCGAGGTCAGCGGATCGGCGTCGAGCACCACCAGGTCCGCCGGGTCCCCGACGCGGATCCGGCTCCGGCCCCTGGCTGAAGCGGCAAGCGCCTGCCCCCGGCTGATGCATTCCTGGGGATGCCACGGCCCTCGGGCGTCCTGCCGAGACCTGGTGGTGGCCGCCGACATCGCGGCCCACGGATCCAGCGGCGCAACCGGTGCGTCCGAACCCAGCGCCAACGTGGCTCCGGCGTCGAGGAGCGACCTCAGCGGAAACGCCCGCTGCGTGCGGCCGCCCCAGTTGGACTCCGCGGCGTCGCGGTCATCAAGAGCATGCACCGGCTGCACGCTGGCCGTCACACCCAGAGGCCCAAAGCGGGCCAGATCCTCCGTCCGGACAAACTGCGCGTGTTCAATCCGGCCGGCGGTCCCTGCATGCTCAAAGGCGTCCAGCGCCACCTGGTTGGCGCCATCCCCGATCGCATGGACCGCCGGGACAAAGCCGTATTCCCGTGCGCGCCGAAGCAGGGACACCAAGTCGGCAAAGCTGACAGTCAGCAGCCCGTAGCCGCCGGCGGGGTACGGGTCCACGCAAAACGCCGTCCGGGTGTTCAGCGAGCCGTCAATAAGCACCTTCAGCGGACCGGCCCGCAGGAGCCCCTTGCCGCCGTCGAGTTCCAGGTCTGTGCGCATACCGTCGTGGTGGGCCCGCTCCAGGTCCTCGGGATAGACGGCGGCCTCCACCCGGAGGGCGGTGAATCCACCGGCGATGCGGCGCAGCCAGGCGTCACGGTTCCAGGTCATCTCGAAATCAACGATGCCCACGATGCCCCGGGCGGCTGCCACGTCTGCGGCATCGCGGACCCAGCCGTCCACCACTGAGTCCGGGAGCTTCCCCAGCTCACGGGTCAGCGCAAAAGCAGGTTCCTCCCGGAGCAGGCCCCCAGCGTCAACCTCCACCCCATGCCGCCTGGCGGCGGCGCTGTTCAGCCAGACACAATGCAGGTCGTGGCTGATCAGGGCGGTGGGCTGGTTGCCGGTGGCGGCGTCGAGCATTGCCAGAGTGGGGACGTCCGGCCACAAGGCGTCGCGGAAGCCTACCCCCACGGTGGTAACGGAAGGCTCGGCGCCGAGAACATAGAGTCCGACGGCGGCCGCCGCCTCTCCGGCGGACGCGGCGGCGGACAGGTCCGGCCTGTTTGAGTGCAGCGCCCACTGGGTCATGTGGACGTGTTCGTCCCAGAGCCCTGGAATGACGTAGCGCCCGTCCAGGCTGACCACGCGGGTGTCGCCCGGGATCCCGCCGCCGGCACTGACCCGGGTTATCACGCCGTCAACGATGTGCAGGTCCGACACGGTGTCCTCGCCGGGCTGGCGGACGGAGGCCAGGACGATGTTGTTCACAGTTCCCATTCTGATAGCTCGGCGGGCGAACAGGCTAGGTTGCGGAGCCCTTAAGCCGTTCCATCTCGCGCCGGTCCTTCTTGGTAGGACGCCCGGCGCCGCGGTCCCGCTGCGGGAGGCCCAGCGCCGGTGCCACCGGCCTTGGCGGCGTGTGGTCGGTGAAGCAGTGCGACGCGGCCTCTGCGCCAACACGTTTGGCGATCAGGCGGCGGACTTCGAGGGTGCGTTCGAAGCCGGACATCCGTACCGTAACGGTGTCGCCCGTGACCAGTGTGGCCGAGGCTTTGGCCGGGTTTCCGTTCAGCCGCACGTGCCCCGCGCGGCACGAAGCGGTGGCGGCCGAGCGTGTCTTGTAGGCGCGGATCGCCCACAGCCACGCATCAATGCGGACGCTGGCGGGGGAGGACGGAGGGATGGTCATGGCTGGCACCGAGTATACGGCGTAGCGGTAACGTGTCCTGTCCAATGACTGCCAGGAGCCGGGGTACCGCCCGCCCGCTACTGAGCCGGCGGCTCGTAATTCGGTGGGTAATTCGAAGGCGAAGCCGGCGGTTGACCATAAGATGCGTTCCAGCCGTTGGGAGGTACAGGGCCACCTGCCTGGCCGGTTTGGGCAAATGCCGGAGGCGTGCCTCCCTGGATCCGGATGAGCTCTGCGGTGTTCTCCGCAGTGCGGATGCCTGCCACCAACGACTCAAGGCCGATCCGAGCCAGGGCCAGATAGATCAGGGCAATCAAGGGCCCAATCACAAGCATGACCAGAATGGCGAGAACAATGTTCCGGCCTGCGAAGGCGGCGATGACGATGCCGATGTATCCGATGCCCAGCGCAACCATGATCAGAATGTAAACAATCCTGGCGATTGATGGAGATACGAATTTCGTGAATGACAGGTCGAACAGATTTTTCATGGTTCCCCCAAATAGTTGCCCGCGTTGAGGCGGGCTCATGCTGACGGTTGCCAGCCTAGTCGCCGGGCCCGCCCACTCGACGCATGACCCGGAGTTTTGTCCCGACAATGGGGCCGTCCGTGCGTTTTCCGGCCGTTATCGGGACAAAAACTCCAGGGGAGCGGCGCTCCTATGCTTCGCGGGTGGCGGGGGACTTGGTTTGCGCCGAATCGCGTTCCGCGAGGGAGCCCACGGCGTCGTCGATCTTCTTCAGGACCTGGGGCTCCAGCGTCACGCCGGCGGCGGCAACACTGTCAGCGATCTGCTCGGGGCGTGACGCGCCCACGATGGCGGAGGCCACGTTCGGGTTCTGCAGGACCCATGCCACCGCAAGCTGCGGCATGGTGAGCCCGGCTTCCGCGGCGATCGGCTTGAGGTCCTGGACGGCGGCCAGGACGTCGTCGCGCATCCAGCGCTGGATCATCTTGGCGCCACCCTTGTCATCCGTGGCACGGCTGCCTTCGGGCGCAGGCTGGCCGGGCAGGTACTTTCCGCTGAGGACGCCCTGCGCCATGGGGGACCAGACAATCTGGGACACGCCCAGCTCCTCCGACGCCGGCACAACCTCGGCTTCGATGACCCGCCACAGCATGGAGTACTGCGGCTGGTTGGAGATCAGCTGGAAGCCCAGCTCCTTGGACAGCGCGTGGCCGTCGCGGAGCTGGTCTGCGGTCCATTCGCTGACGCCGATGTACAGCGCCTTGCCCTGCCGCACAATGTCCGCGAACGCCTGCATGGTCTCTTCCAGGGGCGTCTCGAAGTCGAACCGGTGGGCCTGGTAAAGGTCCACGTAATCGGTCTGCAGCCTGCGGAGCGAGCCGTTGATCGACTCCATAATGTGCTTGCGGGACAGGCCAACATCGTTTTTGCCCTTGGGGCCGGTGGGGCCGTAGACCTTGGTGAAGATCTCCAAGGACTCGCGGCGTTCGCCCTTCAGCGCCTCGCCGAGGACTGTCTCCGCGGCCGTGTTGGCGTAGACGTCCGCTGTGTCGAAGGTGCTGATGCCAACGTCGAGCGCTGCCCGTACGCACTGGGTGGCGACGTCGTTCTCCACCTGCGAGCCGTGCGTCAGCCAGTTGCCGAACGTGATTTCCGAGACTTTGAGGCCACTGTTTCCGAGGTATCTGAATTCCATGGTTTCCACGCTAGCCGAGATAGTTGCTCAGGGTAAGGGCTTTCCGGGTGTGCGTTCGGAACGGACGACGGCGCTGCGCCGCGTTTCGCGCTCAGCGGCGGCGGAGCTCCGCGTACTCCAGGGACGGCACCACGGCGCCGGCGTCGCGCTCCACGAAGTTGGTCCCGGGCGGCACCAGTTCGTCGATTGCATCCAGGACGGACTCGCCCAGGAGGGTGTCCGCGGCCTTCAGGTAGGCCCCGAGGTGCTCTTCGGTGCGCGGACCGATGATCACACTGCTGACCGTGGGGTGGTTCAGTGCGAACCCAATGGACATTTCCACGAGCGAGATCTCTAGCTTGTCGGCCAGCCTGGCCAGCGCGTCGGCGGCGTGCAGTTTCCGTTCGCTGGAAGGCCCGGAAATGTCGTAGCGTCCCGGGAGTGAATGGACGCGGGTTGCCGGTTTCCCGGCATCGAGGACAAACTCGCCGGACAGCCAGCCCCCGGCCAGCGGACCGTAGGCGAGCACGCCCAGGCCGTACTGCTGCGCAATGGGCAGGACATCGCGCTCGTTGCCGCGGACCAGCATCGAATACGGGACCTGGTTGGCAACGGGAGGAATCAGGTGGTTGGTGGTGGCCAGCCACTGCGCCTCCACGAGCTGCGCGGGCGTAAACACCGAGGTGCCGTAGTAGAGGATCTTGCCCTGCCGGATGAGGTCGTTCAGGGCAGTGATGGTCTCCAGCACGTCAGTGTTGTAGTCCGGGCGGTGCGCCTGGTACAGGTCGATCCGGTCCGTCTGCAGCCTGCGGAGGCTGCCGTCTACCGCCTGCATGATCCAGCGCCGGGAGTTCCCGGAGTGGGCGGGGTTGGCGCTCATCTGGCCATGGAACTTGGTGGCCAGGAAGACGTCGTCGCGGCGCCCGCGGAGTGCACGGCCTACCACCTGTTCGGACTCACCTTGGGAGTACACGTCCGCAGTGTCCACCGCGGTGATGCCGGCATCAAGGGCCGCCTGGATGATGCGGATGCTTTCGTCCGCTCCAGTGGGGGCGCCGCCGGATGCGCCGCCCGGGCCTTCGCCAAAGTTCATGGTGCCCAGTGTGAGCGGGCTGATGGGCGTGCCGGACCGCCCGAACACACGAAGTTCGCTGAGGCTCATCCCCGGCTCCTCACGATCGATTTCCCACGCGGATTGCTGTGGATCGTCACGACGCTACACAAATTCGGCGCAGCGCCGCAGGAAAGCGCCACAGTGCTTCGCTTTTCGTAGCACGGGGTAACGCGGCCGGGCGCAGTGACGGTTTGTGACGCCCGGGCGCCGCGCGGTCCTAGCGTCGGTCGGCAGGCAGCTTGGCTTTGAGGACCTTCGCGTGGCCGGACAACGACACCAGCGAACCGGTGTCCAACAGGGACAACGGTGCCGGGGCGGGCGGCTTCGTGAACGAGCGGGCAGCCCCGGTGGCAGTGGTCTCACCGGCGGAGTCATCGCGGTTGGGGTTATCGCGGTTGGGGTTGTCCTGATGCAGCGCCGACTCCACCAGGGGAGCCACCGCTTCCAACGTCGCCGCGGGAACGGAGGGGCCGGGAAGATCACGTACCGAGATCTTGATTTCGGGGGCGGCCGCACGGGCGCGCGCCATGGCCCGGGCATCCGCCTCGGCCACCGCCGCGGCCCAGTCCTCGGCGAGCACCGGAGGCTCCTTGCGGGCCGCGGTAAGCATCGGGTGGTGCTCCACCACATGGTTGAAGCGGGGCCGGAGCTCGGAGGGTTTCAGGAAATTGCGGCTGTCCCGCAGGGCCTTGCGCCAGTCGCGCGGCGTGCTCACTACGGCCAAGGCAGCCGCACTGTGGGCTCGTACCGTGGACAGGGCTAAGCAGGCCGCCGCCCGCAGGGCGCTGGCTTTTGCCCGCAGCACCCCGGCGCGGGCCGGCTCGCCGACAGAGGGGGCGGCAGCGCCGGCGTCGTGCGTTTCAAAAGAGGCGTCCGACGGCGGCCCGGGCTCGCCGGTCAGCCGGACCAGCGGGAGGGTTTCGCTTTTCGGTAGCCGGCCGAAGAGGGCCATCGCGGTGAGGACAAACAGCCGCCCGACGCCGGCAAGCAGCAGGGTGAGGACAACCAACAGGAACAGGCCCAGGAACATCAGGAGCGCCAGGCCGAGCGTGCCGAAAAAAGTCAGGTTGAGAGCGATCGTCGTTGAATCTCCCACGTCATCTCTCCTCTCTGCCGGCAGCGGAGTCCGTCCCGGCACTCATCACCACGGGCAACAGCCCCCCACCACCTTACGGACTATTTTTCCGTCAGGAGGGCTCCGGGCGGGGTTCGTCCGAGGTTGTTTCGAAGCTGTTACCGGATATGACAACGCCGGCTGCGACCTATAGTCGAAAGGGATCCACGAGGCCGCCGGAAAGCGGTCCGGACAACCGAGACAGGAGCACCATGCCCGAGAATCCGATCAACGCCGGTCCGTGCGTTTGCCTGTCCGGCGAGGCTTACGCGGACTGCTGCGGGCGGTTCCATCATGGCGGGGCCGAAGCGCCCACGGCGGAGCAGCTGATGCGCTCCCGCTACAGCGCGTTTGTCCTGCTGGACGCCGAATACCTCCGGAAAACCTGGCACCCGGATACCGCGCCTTCGGATCTGGAGCTGGACCCGGCCATGGAGTGGCGCCGCCTGGATATCCTGTCCACGAGCCGCGGCGGCCCGTTGGATACCGAGGGGACCGTGGAGTTCAAGGCTCACTACCGGCATGACGGCGGACGCGGAGTCCACCACGAAACCAGCCGCTTTGTCCGCGAGAACCGCCGCTGGTACTACGTCGACGCCGTGATGCTCGCCTGACTGCCCTGAGGAGGCGTCAGGAGCACAGAGGTGGGCACGGCTTCCGCGTCAGAGCAGTGCCTGCGTCGGCAAGGTAAGGATTTCGGCTCCGTCGTTGGTGATCGCGATCGTGTGCTCGCTGTGTGCTGTCCGGCAGCCTGTGGCACTTCGGAGCGTCCACCCGTCGGCGTCCGTGATGAGTTCCGCGGTGTCCGCCATGATCCACGGCTCAAGCGCGAGCAGTAGCCCTGGGCGCAGTGTGTATCCGCGGCCGGGCCGTCCGGTGTTCGCAATGTGCGGGTCCTGATGCATCGTTGAGCCGATGCCGTGCCCTCCGAACTGGGTGTTGATCGGGTATCCAGCCTCGCTGAGGACGGAGCCGATGGCATGGGAGATATCGCCGATGCGGGCCCCGGGTCCGGCGGCAGCTATCCCTGCGCTCAACGCGCGCTCGGTCGCGCTGATCATGGCGACGCTCTCCGGCGGCTGGGATTCGCCCACGATGAAGCTGATGGCAGAGTCTGCGGCGATTCCGTCCTTGGAGACGGCGAGGTCGAGTGTCAGCAAATCGCCTTCGGCAAGTGTGTAGTCGTGGGGTAGCCCGTGCAGCACGGCGTCGTTGACGGCCGTGCAGATGTAGTGGCCGAACGGCCCCCGGCCGAAGGATGGCTCGTAGTCGACGTAACAGGACAGCCCACCAGCCTCGACGATCATAGCCGCAGCCCACCGGTCGATGTCCAGGAGGTTTGTCCCCACCGTGCTCCGGCTTTTGAGGGTGTGCAGGATGTCAGAGACGAGGACGCCCGTCACTTTTGCCCGGGCCAATTCGTTCTGGTTCAGGATCTCAATCATGCGGCGCCTCTCTCATACATCCAATAACTATCCCGGCCATATTATCCCGGTATTAGTATTGGAGCCATGGTCAGATTGCCACTCACATCCGAAGAGGTCGAACGAGGACAGCGCCTCGGCGCCCTGTTGCGTCGGGCCAGGGGAGAACGCTCGATGCTCACCACCGCGCTCGAGGCGCGCGTCTCACCGGAGACCCTCCGGAAAATCGAATCGGGCCGCGTAGCCACCCCGGCCTTCTCCACCATCGCAGCGATCGCCGACGTCGTCGGCCTTTCCCTTGATGCGGTGTGGGTGGAGATCAACCGGCCCGAACGCAGTGTTGAACCGGCCAGCTCCGGCCCCACCGCCCACACGCGGTTGGCCTCGTAAGGCTCAGCCGCTGTACGTTTCGTCCGGGGTAAAGCCGGCGCGGTCCACCTTGCGGTGGAAGTGCATGCCGGCCAGTCCGCCGAGCACGGCACCCACCAGCGCGACCAAGGCCACCACCACGGCGGCAATGATGCTGGTGAAGGTCAGTTCGCCTTCATTGATGGGGATCCGGGGGAAGCTGTTCAGGTTGGCCAGGACATTGAACTGCTGGCCCGCGATGATGCCCAGCAGCGCAATCACAACCGCGGCGATCAGCGCCCAGATCCATACCATAAAGCCCTGCTTGGCGCCGTTGAACCGAGCCATCCGGCCGGCGACGTAGCCGCCGGAGTAATAGGAGACGAACAGGACCACCAGCAGGACAATGATGCCCACCAGCCCGACGGCGCCGTTCGTCGTCACCTGGCTAACGGCGTCGTTTACGTCGGTGTTGTTCGCCAGGCCTACCGCCGTTCCGGCCGCGGCCACAAACGCCGTGAGCAGGACGGCCATGCCGGTGGCGGCGAGCCAGCCGAAAAAGGCCGAGCCCACCTTGATGCCGCCGAACTGTTCCTTCTCCCTGGCTACGGCCGTCTGCCGGTCAGTCAGGCGCGGATCCGTCAGGCGTGGATCCAGCACCGAAGCGTCGGCCACCGGAGCGTCGGCTGCCGGGGCATAGCCCTGCTCGGCATAGTCCCGCTCGGCAGACGGCGCCGGCGTCTGATCGAAGGCACGCGTGGGCTCGCCACCGGCGAAGCTTTGGTCGCGAGTGGTTTCACTCCGCAGGTTCTCGTTCCGCGTCGTTGGCGGAAATCTGTCCTCTGGGTCCGTTGGGTTGCTCATGGGTCAACTCAACCACTGCCGACCAGAGATAACAAGTATGCTTAGCAACCGCTAGCGGTAGTTCCGGTGCAGGTTCTCCTTCGTGGACGCCCCCGGCGTGGCATCAGCGATCCACGGGCCGGTGCCCTCCGACGGATCCAATACGCCCGCCTCAAGCCAGGTGTAGTCCCCGGCCAGGACCTTGCGCGAAAGGATGTGGTCGCCGTCGTCCGTGTTCCGCCACAGCTGGTCAAAGTACTCGTCAATGCGGACGCGGGCCTGCTCGCAATATGCCTCTGCGAGTTCATAGGCACTGGCGGCGCGTTCCGGCGTAGTGCGGAGGATCATCTCGGCCCGTGAACAGCAGGCAGCCATGGCGAACAGTTCGGCGCCGATGTCCACCACCCGGCCAAGGAACGCCTGCTTGTACTCCAGCTTCGCCTGCCAGCGGCCCATGCCGTAGAACGTCTGGCGGGCCAACCGGCGCGAGGACCGTTCCACAAAGCGCAGCTGTTTGGCCAGCCTGCCGAAGTCGCTGTAGGACCGGGGGTCCATTCCGGCGCCGGCCACAAGTTTGGGAAGCCACCTGGCATAAAAGCCTGACGCCCCGACGGCGGCCCTCGCCTTGTCCTGGAGGCTCGCGTCCACGGACGCAAGGTCGCCGGCGGCGGCCAGGTGGGCGTCCACGGCTTCACGGGCGATGAGGAGTTTCATGATCTCCGATGAGCCCTCGAAGATCCGATTGATCCGGAGGTCGCGCAGCTGCTGCTCTGCCGGAACCGCCCTTTCTCCCCGGGCTTCCAGGGAGTCCGCCGTCTCGAAGCCACGGCCGCCGCGGATCTGGACCAGTTCGTCGGCGATCCGGCAGCTGATCTCGGAGGACCACAGCTTGGCCAGGGCAGCCTCGATCCGCACGTCCTTCTGCCCGGCGTCGGCGAGTTCCGCGGACAGTTCGAAGACGGCATCCAGGGCGAAGGCGGACGCGGCGATGAAGGCGATCTTCTTGCCCACGGCCTCGTGTTGGCCCACCGGCCGGCCCCACTGGGTGCGGGCGTTGGACCATTCCCGGGCGATCTTCAGGCTCCAGCGGCCGGACGCCACGCACAACGCCGGAAGGGCGAGCCGGCCCGTGTTCAGCGTGGTGAGCGCGATCTTCAGGCCCTGGCCCTCGCGGCCCAGCCTGTTGGCTGCGGGCACCCGCACCTGGTGGAAGCGGGTGACGCCGTTTTCGATGCCACGCAGTCCCATAAAGGTGTTGCGGTTCTCCACGGTGATGCCGGGGGAGTCCATTTCCACCACAAAGGCGCTGATGCCGCCCTTATGGTCGGTGCCGTCCGGGTCGGTGTGGGCCGGCACCACGGCCATCACCACCACCAGCTCGGCGATCACACCGTTGGTGGTCCAAAGCTTCACGCCGTCCAGGACGTAACTCCCGCCGTCGTCCGCGGGAACGGCGGTGCTGCCCATCCGGGCGGGATCGCTGCCCACGTCAGGCTCCGTGAGGAGGAAGGCCGTGATGGCGCCGGCGGCGCAGCGCGGCAGGTACTCATGTTTCTGTTCCGGTGTGCCAAAGACCTTCACAGGCTCGGGGACGCCGATTGACTGGTGTGCGGAGATCAGGGCGCCAATGCTGGGGTGGACACTGCCAAGCAGCGCCAGGGCCCTGCCGTAGTAGACCAGGGACAGGCCGAGCCCGCCGTACTCCTGCGGGATCTTCATGCCAAAGACGCCAAGGCCCGCCAGCCCCTGGAGATACTCGTCCGGAATCCGCGCCTCGCGTTCGATCACGCGGCCGGACATGGTGCGGGCGTACTCCGTGAGGCGCTCCATAAAGGCGTCGCCGCGTTCCACGTCATCGGTCTTTGCCTTCGGCCAGGGGTGGACGAGGCTGAGGTCGAAATTCCCCAGGTACAGTCCCTTGGCGAAGCTGGGCCGGTCCCAGCCGAGCTCGCGGGAGGCCTCAGCAAGTGCCCGGGCATCCGCCGCGGTGGCTTCGGACCCGATATTGGCCGCTGCGACAGGGACTTCGGCGTCCGGGGCGTCGGTGGCTGGAATATGGGTGGCGGGCGGATTCGTGGCGGGACTGTCAGTGGCGGAGCTCATGGGGTATCTCCTCTGCCCGGGATGGCCGGTTCAAGCCATGGATCCGCCGGGTTGGAGAACCCTTCAGCTGTCTCTCAACATTACCCGCGGGTAGCTTCCAGTGCTAGGGGATGGCTGGCCTTGGAATTCCCCGGGGATCTCCACGGTGGAGGCATGGTGGACCAGCCTGTCCCAGCCATGGTTGATCCCGTGGACAACGGTCAGCAGCGTGGTGGAGGCGAGGAACCAGGCAAACTTGCCCACCCCCACCATGACCAGGGCCAGGAAGCCTGCTGTCAGGACGAAGCCCACCAGGACCAGGCCAAACACCAGGGTTCCGATGAACACCATGGTGCCTGTCTCCACTGCACTTAAGTCGAACTGCATTGTTCCCCCTGCTGCGCCGTTGCTTCGGTTGAGTTCAGTAGCATGAGCGTAGGGGGTGCCGGTGGGGCCCAGCCAGACCTGCCCCGCCGTCACGGCGGGTTGATACGGGATCGCAACCCTACCCGGAGGTAGGTCACGGGGCGGTCGCGGAACGATCACTGTTAGGGGTACAGGGGCTCTGCGTTAACCTTATAGTTGGCAGTTTTCGCGATCCGCGCTGCCCAACCATCCCCCAGCAGCTGAAGGAGAGCGCGTGCCCCGCTCCGCCAGGTCATCCGCTGACGCGATCAGTGCCCGGCTCCGGGACCTCGAACTCCTTACCAAGGGACCCGCCTGGGCCCTGACACGCTCGGCGCCCTGGGTGATCGCGGTGCTGCAGGCATCCTTTACCCGTACACGTCCGCAGCTTCCGCTCGAGGAGTTCCACGCCGACGTCGATTCCTTCCTTGAGCAGCTCCGGCGCCAGGAGTCCGGGCCGGGTGGTGCCGCCATTGGCACGTCGTCCGGCAGGAACTATGCGGACGAGTGGACGCGAAAGCATTTCCTGACCCGCCGCAACCAGTCGGGGCAGATCGTTTACGAGGTCACTGAGCCGGCCGCCCGCGTACTCGCGTTCCTGGACAGCCTCTCCAGCGAGCGTTCCACGCTGAACGGTTCCCGGCTGGGCACGCTCCTGGGCGACGTGGAGAAGCTGGCCAACGAGACCAACCCGGACCAGAGTGCCCGGCTGGAATCCCTGGAAGACGAGATTGGGGAACGCCAGCAGCTGATCCAGGACATCAGCTCCGGCGACTTTGACGGCCTGCTGGACGACGACGAGGCCGTGGAAGCCGCCGGGAACATCCTGGACCTCGCAGCCAGCCTGCCCGCCGACTACAAAAAGATGCGTGACCGCATCGAGGAACTGGTGGGCGAGCTGCGCAACCAGATCATCGAGGAGTCGTTGAGCAAGGGTGCCACCATGGCGCAGGTGCTCGAGGCGGACAAACGGCTGCGGCAGAGCCCCGAGGGCAGGACCTTCCGCTCCTTCACCGCGTTCCTGGAAGACCCGCAGCAGCAGGTCCGCTTCCGTTCGGCCATCGGCGAAGTCCTCAGCCGGCAGTTCGCCGACGACCTTTCGCCGGAGGACCGCGAGACGCTCAAGAACCTGGTGGCCGAGCTCCGCCACCAGCACAGCCAGATCCAGCGGATCTACGGCAAGCTCAGCGAAAGCCTCAACACCTACGTGCAGAGCGATGACTTCCGCCAGTCCGTCCGGCTCCGGAAGGTGCTGCGCGAGGCCGAGCAGGCTATCAGGTCACTGCCGTATGAACGCGAACGGCCGGGCCTGGTCCGCGGTCCGGTACTGTTCAACGCCGGGTTCGAATCCCTGGCCATGGTCAAGCTCTACGACCCGGACGAGTTCGCCGTCCCGCCCAAGCTGGCAGACCCCATCGCGTTCAGCGACTCAGACCGCGTGCGCTCGCCGAGAACAGGCAAGGCCCGTCCCGAGGCCATCCGGGCCGCCGTGGCCGGCGCGTCCACGCTGGCCGAGGCCTGGGTTCAGCTGCCGCCGGAGGAACAGCACATCAACTCCATCCGCGCACTCCTCTCGCACGCCCTCCAGGAAGGTGCGGCCTTTGACCGCGACGGCTGGGATGGCCTGGACTACGAACAGATCGACGGCACCACCCGCACGGCGTACCTGCCGGTGGTAACGCTCAAGAAGGATTGACGATGACTGAAGAGATTACGACGGCGGCACCTCCCGTTGAGGAAGCCGCACCGGCGGTTGAGCCTGCAGTTCCGGTGGTTGAGCCTGCAGTTCCGGTGGTTGAGCCTGTCGAAACCCGGCCCTTCGCCATTTCGCCCCGCGACACATTTGTGGACGGCGCGGCACTGTTTCCCGGCGACACCGGTGTTCTGTCCATGAAGGTGCGCCAGGCGCTGGTCAGGCTGCTCAAGGGTCCGTACGTTGACGGCGGCCGCGACGAGAAACTGTGGACCACGCTGCTGGACAACCAGATCATCCTGCGCAGCCGACTGTCCGAGCTGTTCCTGACCCTGCAGGTGGACCACGAACGCAAGATCGCCGTCCTGCGCCCGGTGGATCCTGAGGCCATCGGCGGCAGCAGCCGCTCCAGCATCCTGCGCCAACAGCGTGCGCTGAGCCGGGTGGAGACCATCGTGCTGCTCCGCCTGCGGATGCTGCTGGACCGCCACGTCACCGCCCAGACCGATGCCACCATCACCCGCGAGGAAATCGCCGACCTCGTGGCCCACTATCAGCCCGCCGGACAGCAGGACGCACTGCGCGATTCGGACGTGGTCGCCCGGGCCATCACCAAGCTCCTGGCCCGCCAGCTGCTCCTCACCACCGGCCTGGACGACGTCTACACGATCTCCAACGCCCTTCCCCTGGCCCTCCCCTTCGAAAACATCGGTGACATCCCGGCCCAAATCGAAGCCCTGGTGGCCGCCACCACAGACCCCACAGGCACAGAAGCACTTATAGAGCTCGACGGCGACAGTGGTGCTGAGAACGACGATCCGGTGACTGACAGCAGCGACGACACCGGGGACATGCGGCAGCATGCGTCTAAGCGAGGAACGAGCGAGCATGCAGAGCATGTGTCCGGTGGCGCCGCGCACGCAACCACCGAGGGGGTAGAAGCATGAGCATTGCAACCATGCTGCCGATGGGTGACCTCACGAACCCCGGCCAGATGCGCCTTGCCTTAGTGCAGGTGGTCAACTGGGGGACGTTCCACGGGGCCCACACCATGCACGTGGACCGCAACGGAACCCTGCTGACGGGCAACTCGGGCGTGGGTAAGTCCACGCTGTTTGATGCCATGCTGCGGGTGTTTGACGCGAGGCCACGTTCCAACGAAGCCGCGGCCCAGCGTGCCGGCGGTGCTGTGGAGGACAAGCGGACCACGTTCACGTACATGCGCGGCAAGGTGGGCGACAAAGCCGTGGGCGAAGGCTCGGCCAGCGCGTTCCAGCGCCCGGGTGCCACCTGGTCCGCCGTCGCCCTGACGTTCGATAACGCCGCGGGCACGCGCATCACGGTGTCGGCACTGTTTGACCTGCCCAAAAACGGCACGGAGTCCAGTGTTGGGCGTTTCTACGTGATCGACAGCAAGCCGCTGGACCTGCCGGCCATCGAGGACATCGCGGAAAAGCGCTTCACTAAGGCTGCGCTGGAGACGATCTTCCCGGACGCCCAGATCTTCGATGTCCACAAGGCCTTCGCGGAGCGTTTCCGCCGCCTCTTGGGCATCAGTTCGGACCAGGCGCTGCCGCTGCTGCGTGTGATCCAGGCCGGCAAGGGCCTGGGCGGCAGCGTTAATACGTTCTTCCGCGACCAGGTCCTGGACGCCCCGGCCACGCTGGCCGCGGCGGACGACGTGGTGGAGGAATTCAGCAACCTAATGTCCATCCGGCAGCGGCTGGAGGACGTGCGGCAGCAGCGGGACCAGCTGGCCCCCGTCCCCGGGCTGAACAAGGAGTACGCGCAGTCGCTCCTGGACGCGAACCGGCTCCGCGAGCTGTCTGGCGAGGAGTTCGAAGCCTACAAGCAGCAGCTCGCCGTCACGGTGCACCAGAAGACCCTGGCCCGGTTCAAGGACCTGGCCCAGGTGAAGGCCAAGGAGCTGGGCGCGGAACGCTCGGTGCGCGACGGGCTGGCCAAGGAACTGCGCCAGCTGGAGACCGATTACAACAACCAGGGCGGCAACGCGATCTCCGCGATCGAGCAGTCGCTGGACAACGCCAAGGTGGGCCTGCGGCTCCGCGAGCAGGTGGAGGAAGCGGCCCGCAAGGCGCTGTCCGACGCCGGCCTGCAGCTGGAGTGGACCGCTGAAGGTTGGGAACAGGCCCACGAGCAGGCTGCCGCCAGGTCGGCCGAGCTCAAGGATGACTCGCAGGCCCTGCAGGAGCTCCGCTTCGAAGCCTTCGACGGCCACGCCACCAAAAAGCGTGAGTTGGCGGCAGCCCAGCAGGAGCTGCTGTCCCTGAAGACGCGTAAGTCCCTGCTGCCGCCGTCGAGCATTGAAAACCGTGCGGCCATCGCTGCGGCCACCGGCGTTCCTGAGGACCGGATGCCGTTCGGCGGCGAGCTGATGGACCTCGCCGAAGGGGAGGAACAGTGGCGGCCCGCCGCGGAGCGCGCGCTCCGGAACCTTGCCACCACGTTGCTGGTCCCCGGCGAACATTTCGCCGCGGTGACCCGCTACCTGAACGACAACAAGGTACGTGGCGCCTTGCGCGCGGTGGATGTATCCAAGCCGCTCGCGGGCGGCGCCCTCGCCGTGGAGGACGCGCACGACGGCGACCTCCTGACCAAGCTGGACATCCTCGCCAGCGGTGCGGTGGCGGACGCCGGGGAATGGATCCGGGAGCGGATCGCCCTCGATTTCGCCTACCCGTGCGTCGAGGACCCCAACGAGCTGGCCACCCTGGACAAGGGCCTGAGCCTGGGCGGTGTGGTCAAACGCAACCGGCACACGGTAGAGAAGGACGACCGTTTCACCAGCCGCCAGGACTACGTGCTCGGGTTCGACAACGCCGCCAAGCTGGAACTCGTGGCCGCCCAGGTGGAGGACCTGCAGCAGGAACTCGCCAAGGCGGCCGAGCTGGCCCAGAGCCGTGAAGAGTCGCACCAGGGCATGAGCCGGCAGCTCGATGCCCTCCGCCGGATCGCCGAGGACCACCGGCACTGGGAACAGGTCTCAGCTGCCGTCGCCGCCGATGAACTCGCCAGGATTGAACAGCGGCTCAAGGACGCCTTCGCGGCCCAGGCCGACCTGGAACCGCTGCGGGCCAACATCGAAACCGCGCGGGAGAAGCACCAGGCCAGCACCGAAGCCGCAGCCGTCCTGCAAAGCGAATACAAGGCACTGGACCGGCAAATGAGCGCCGCCGATTCGCTGCTGGAAGCCGCGCGTGCCCGCCTGGCGCAAGTGCCGCCGTCGGACGCCACCGTCACTGCGCTGGAACCGTACTTCACCGATTTCGGCGACGTCACTGAGATGCATGAGCTGGACAACCTGGCTAACCGCGTCCGGACGGAGCTGCTCGGGGAGCTGCACGCCGCCGAAACGCGCGGGCAGGGAACCTCCGAGCGGCTGACCCGGATCTTCGAGGGTTTTGTGCGCGAGTGGGGCTCCGCGATCTCCGCGGACCACGGCACCTCCATCGGGGCGGCGGGGGAGTTCGAAGGCCGCTACCACGCCATCATCAGCGACGGCCTGCCCGCCCAGGAGTCCGAGTTCCGGCAGTTCTTCAACCAGCGCACGCACGAATCCTTCAGCACGCTGCTGCACCTGCTGGACGAGGAACGGCGGTCCATCACAAGCCGTATCCTGCCGCTCAACGGCATCCTGTCCGAGGTCAATTTCCATGAGGGCAGCTTCCTGGAACTGGACATCAAGCAGACCCTGCCGGCCACGGCCAAGCAGTTCAAGGACGCTATCCAGAACGCACTGAAGGCCCGGCACACGAGGCCAGCCCGTGCGGGTTCCGGCCCGGAAACCGGGGGAGGCGAGGACGCCGAGCTCACCGCCCGGTATAAGACCCTCGAAACGCTCGTGAAGCGGCTCGGCTCGCCCACGCCGGAGGACCGGCGCTGGCGTGCCGAAGTGCTGGATGTCCGCGGGCACCTGTTTATCCAGTGCAAAGAGCACCGGGAGGTGACCGGTTCGCCGTCAGGCGGCAAGAGTGCCAAGAAGGGCGGCGGCAAGCGGACCGACGTTTATATGCACGCAGATACCGGCTCCATGTCCGGTGGCGAGCGGCAGCGCTTCACGGCGTTCATTATGGCCGCGGCGTTGAGCTACCAGCTGGGCATCGCCGAGCAGGGGTTCACCACCTACGGCACGGTGATGATGGACGAGGCCTTTGTGCTGGCCTCCGAGGAATTCGCCGGCGCCGGGATCAAGGCGCTGCACGAGTTCGGATTCCAGCTGCTGCTGGCCGCACCGGAGAACGTGATCGACCTGTCCCGGCACCTGGGCTCCGTGACCGAGATCCTGCGGGACAAACGCACCAACCGCTCCGGCGTGCTCACCGCCCCGGTGATCCGGCCCAGGCCCGGCGCGGAAGGTCAGTGGCGGTCCGAGGCGAACCCCGTGGACATCGTGCTCCGCTGACCCTTCTTGCCTGACCCAACGCGGGGTCACTTAGCGCCCATAATTCCCTCCGGGATGGGCCGTATCTGACCCCGCGTTGTTATTGGTTGGTGGCAGCGGCGCAGGCGTCGATCTGGGCCTGGACGATTGCACCGTAGTGTCCCACCAGCTCGTCAAAGTCCCAGCCGTCGAAGAGGTCCAGGGTGCGGACGGTCTCGCCGAAGCCGGTCATCAGGGCCACCACGGTGGAGGCGAACCGGCGCTCCGGTGTGGTGTCCCCGGTGAGCCGGGCAATGGCAGCGACGTAGCGTTCGCGGATATCTGTCCGGGCGGCCTCGGGGTCGGGGGAGTCCAGCACGGCGAACGGGATGATGGCCCACGGCTCCTGCATTCCGCGTTCCCGGCGCATCAACACACGGAACACGAGTGCCCTGCCCAGTTCCGACGTCGGGACCTCCAGTTCGGTGAGCAGCGACTCGTCCGGCTGCACGGCGGCATAGAGCTTTTCCTTGGAGACGAAGAGTTTCATGACCAGGGCCGCCGAAACACCTGCGTCCGCGGCAATGTCCCGCACCGTCACCGCACGGTAGCCGCGTTCACCGAAAAGGCGTCCGGCGGCGCTGAAGATCGCGTCGTGGCTTGGGCTGCTCATGCGCCCACCGACGCCGTGGACTTGTCCTCCACATACGGCGCGGAGAGGTCAACGGTGACGTTGCGGTTGTCCACCGCGAGCTTCCGTGCCGCGGCCTGATGTGTCGCCGGATCCACCATGGTCACGACGTAACGGCCGGCGTGGGGCAGCGGAAACGCATACGCACCGTCGTCGTCCGAAAGAGTGGTGTCCACATAACCGCCACCTGCCTCAAGGAGCGTCACCACCGCGCCGGCCACAGCCTCGCGGCCGGCGGTGACTCGTCCGCCGATCTCCAGCCGGTCCCGAAGCAGGAAGTTCTGGTGCCGGGTGTGGCCGTCGAAGTCGAAGACCTCGGCCACCGGCGCCCAGCCCGCGGCATTGGTCACCATGAGGTACTTCCCGGCGCCGGGGAGTGCCACCGAATAGTTGCCTTCCGTGTCCACCCGGCTCCAGTCCACAGGCTCGCCGGCCGTCTGAAGGACGGTCACGACGGCGGGCGTGACAGGGCGGTTGTCAGGCGCAAGGACGCGCCCCTGCACCACGATTTCGGTCGCTTTGAGGGCGGCAGCGGCGTCACCGGCGGACGGCCGGTGGGCTGCCGTGGCCTTCGGGATGAATACGGTCGCGACCACCGATGCTGCCGCCGCCAGAGCGGCCAGCCAGAATACGTCCTTAAAAGCCTCGAAGGACGGAAGCTGCACGGCCCCCACGCTCATGCTGACCGAGGTGAGGACCGCGGCAACCGCGGCGCTCGACGTCGAGGTGCCGATGGACCGGACCAGGCTGTTCAGCCCGTTGGCGGAGGCGGTCTCGGTGATCGGCACGACGCCCATGATCAGGGTGGGCATGGCCGCGTAGGCGATGGCCGTGCCCACGCTGACTACGGTTGAACCGATGATCACCCACGCGATGGAGTCGTAGAAGAAGACGCGGCTCACGTAGCCCACAATCATCACGCTGGCGCCGGCGATCAGCGCGGACTTGCCGCCGAAGACCCGGATGATGCGTCCGGAAACAGGCGCGAACATCACCATGGCGAGCCCGGACGGGACCATGCACAGCCCTGCGGTGATGACGTTCAGCCCGAAGCCGTAGCCCGTGGACGTGGGCAGTTGGAGCTGCTGGGTGGTGAGGAGCATGTTGGCGAACATGGCGAAGCCGATGAGCAGCGAGGCCACGTTGGTCATGAGGACTGGCCGGCGTCCCGATGTCCGCAGGTCAACCATCGGCTGGCTGACTTTCAGCTCATACGGGACCCATGCGGCGAGCAGGATTGCGGCGGTAAGGAACAGCAGCAGCACCGGCTCCGATCCCCAGCCCCAGGCGCCGCCCTTGGAGATCGCCAGCAGCAGGGCGGCCAGGGCTGCGGAGAGCACCAGTGCTCCTGCGTAGTCGAAGCGCCCGGCCGTGCGGACCTTGGATTCCGGGACCACCAGCGCCACGGCAACCAGCAGCAGGGTTCCGGCGGCAGCGGAGACCCAGAAGATCGAGGCCCACCCCAGGCTCTCGTACAGTACTCCGGCCAGGGGGAGGCCCATCGCGCTGCCGATTCCCAACGTGGCGCTCATCAAGGCAACCGCGGAGCCCATCTTCTCCTTGGGCAGCTCGTCGCGCATGATGCTGATGCCCACCGGAATCAGTGCCGAGGCGAAGCCCTGGAGCGTCCTGCCGATGACCAGCCACAGGAAGGATCCGCCAACCGCGGCAATGATCGAACCAACCACCATGATCGCCAGGCAAACCACCATCATCTTGCGTTTGCCGTACATGTCCGCGCTGCGGGACACGATGGGCGTTGCCACGGCGCTGGCGAGCAGGGTGGCGGTCACCAGCCAGGAGGCGTCGTCGGCGGTGACGCCCAGGATCCGGGGGAAATCCGGAAGGAGCGGCACCACCAGGGTTTGCATGAGGGCTACCACCGTGCCGCTAAGGGCCAGGACGGCGGTGATGGCGGACGGGGACGGACCCCGTTTGGTGTTGGCGTTGGAACGCGGCATCAGGTGCTTTCAGGTGTGGACTTTGGGGCGGTGGCTCGCGCGGTGAACGCACGTTTACCCCTTAATAGTGAACCACCGTTCACCCCCCGCCTGCAATGACCTCTCGCTATTCGTTGCGTCACACAATCAATTACGCAATACAAAGCTTTTCTAATTATGGGCAGGCTAGGCTACCCTTACTTAGGTTCGCATCATTCACCTAAGGAGTTCCGTGACTTCCCCCTTCTTCTCCGGCTCGAGCGCCACCCGCCGCACGCTGTTCAAATCAGCCGGCAAGGCAACTGCCGTTCTCGCCGCCGCGGCACTCACGCTGTCCGCCTGCTCCACTGGCCCCGCGTCCTCCACCTCGGAAGCCAGCACCTCCAGCTCCACCAGCTCGCAGTTCCCGGTCACCATCAAGCACGTCTTCGGTGAGACCACCATCAAGGCACAGCCCAAGCGCGTGGTCACCGTTTCCTGGGTCAACGACGACGTTGCCCTGGCCCTTGGCGTTGTGCCTGTGGGCGTCCCCAAGAACGAATGGGGCGGCAACGAGCAGGGCTCCACCCCGTGGAAGGATGCGGCGCTGAAAGAGCTCGGAGCCAGCTTCGGTTCCGACAAGGCCCCGGTCCAGTTCTCCGAGGCCGACGGCATCAACTTCACCGAGATCGCCAAGCTCACCCCGGACGTTATCCTGGCCGCATACTCCGGCCTGACCGAAGAGGACTACAAAAAGCTCAATGAGATCGCGCCGGTGGTGGCCCACCCTGAGGTTGCCTACGGAACCTCCTGGCAGGATTCAACCTCCATCATCGGCAAGGCGCTGGGCAAGGAGGCTGAGGCTACCAAGCTCATCGCCGATACTGAGGCCACCGTCAAGACGGAAGGTGCCAAGTACCCGCAGATCGCCGGCAAGAGCTTCATCTACGGCTACGCCGATCCCGCAGACCTCACGTCCACGGGCTTCTACACCGCCAACGACAACCGTCCCAAGTTCCTCTCCGCCATCGGGATGAAACTGGCCCCGGTGGCCGAGAAGGCATCCGCCGGCTCCAAGGAATTCTTCGTGAAGTGGTCCGCCGAGAAGGCCAATGAACTTGAGGCCGATATCTTCCTGAGCTCGGTTGAGGATGCCGCCACCGCTGATGCCGTCAAGGCCGACCCGCTGCTGGGCCAGATTCCCGCCGTCAAGAACGGCGCGTTCGTTGCCGACGCGGACAAGAGCCTGGTCCTGGCAATCTCCGCCTCCTCGCCGCTGAGCCTGCCGTGGGCACTGGACACGTTCCTCCCGCAGCTCGGCCGCGCAGCGGACAACGTCACCGCTGCAGTGAAGTAGGCACCGTTCCATGACGGAAAGTACGACGGCGGCACCCGCCGGACAGCGCGAACGGACACTTGGGGCCCCGATCGGGTCGCAACGAGGGCCTCAAGTGTCCGCTCGCGCCGGTCGTTTGGCTCGCGCCGGTCGAGGGGCTGGCGCCGGCGGGAATGCCAGAACCAGGCAAGCCGCCTGGCTGCTGGCTGCCGTCGTCGTGCTTTCTTTGTTAGCCGCCGCGTCCCTGGCCATCGGCGCCAGGGGCCTTTCCCTGGCTACTGTGTGGCAGGCGCTCACCCAGTTCGACGCAACCAATGGCGACCACGCCGTGGTCCACGCGCGCATCCCCCGCACTGTCCTCGGAATCCTGGTTGGCGGTGCCCTGGGCCTGGCCGGCGCCGCCATGCAGGGCGTTGCCCGCAACCCGCTGGCAGATCCGGGCATCATGGGCGTCAACGCCGGAGCGGCTCTGGCCGTGGTCGCCGGCATCTACCTTTTTGGCGTCACCTCCCTGAGCGGCTACATCTGGTTCGCTTTCATCGGCGCGGGAACCGCCGCCGTCGTGGTTTACCTCGTCGCGTCCATGGGCAGGGAAGGCGCGACGCCGGTCAAGCTCGCCCTCGCCGGCGCAGCGCTCAGCGCCGGGCTGTATTCCCTGATGAGCGTCATTCTCGTCTCCAGCCAGGACACCCTGGACCGCTTCCGTTTCTGGCAGGTGGGCGGAATCTCCGGCCGCGACTGGGCGGTGGTGCTTCCGGGCCTCCCGTTCCTGGCCGTCGGGGCACTTATTATTCTTGGCACCGGCCGCATCCTCAACAGCCTCGCGCTCGGTGATGACGTTGCCCGCGGCCTCGGCCAGCGTGTGGGCGTGACCCGCGGCGTGACAGCTCTGGGCATCGTGCTCCTGTGCGGCTCCGCGACGGCTTTGGCGGGGCCCATCGGCTTTATTGGCTTGGTCGTCCCGCACGCGGTCCGCTCACTCACCGGCCCCGACTACCGCTGGATCCTGCCGTTCTCCCTGGTGCTGGCCCCGGCGCTGTTGCTCGGCGCGGACATTATCGGCCGCGTTGTGCTGCTTCCCGGCGAGGTTCCGGCCGGCATCATGACGGCACTTGTTGGTGCGCCGGTCTTCGTCTGGCTCATCCGCCGCGGCAAGGGGGCCGGGCTATGACCACCTCCACAAAGCACGAACGTACAGATAGTGCCCTTAAAGCGTCGGAAACAGGGCCTCATCTGTACGTTCGCGCGTCCCTGTTGCGCCGGATCATCCTGAACCGGACCGCCGCGCTGGCCTTCGCCGTTGTGGTCATGTTCGCCGTGTACGTGCTCCTGGGCAGTTACACCGTGACTGTCCCGGACTTTTTCAAGATCCTCATCGGGCACCTGACCGGCGGCGAGAAAATCCCCGGCGCAAGCTTCATCGTTATGGAGAACAAGTTGCCCCGGGCCGTCATCGGCGTGATGATCGGCGCCGCGTTCGGCCTCTCGGGCGGCCTCTTCCAGACCATGCTCCGCAACCCGCTGGCCAGCCCGGATGTGATCGGCATCAGCTACGGTGCCAGCGCGGCCGCGGTCACCGCCATGGTGATCTTCGGCGCCACCGGTCCCGCCGTGTCCGGCGCGGCCCTTGGCGGTGCGCTGGGCATCGCAGCGCTGATCTACGCCATCTCCCGCGGGCCGTCACTGGGCTCCGGCGGTGGCAACCGGGGGAACGCCGCTGGTAACCGGCTGATTCTGGCCGGCGTGGGCATCGCCGCCGCACTGCACGCGGTGGTCAACTTCATGATGACCCGCGCGGACATCCGCACGGCAGCCGACGCACTCGTCTGGCTCAACGGCTCCCTCAACTCCGCCAACTGGGACCGGGCGGGCATGCTCTCACTGGCGCTGCTGGTCCTGGTCCCAGCCGTCATCGCCCTTGCCGGGCCGCTGCGCATCCTGGAACTCGGGGACGACGCCGCGGCCGGGCTGGGCATCCGCGTTGGGTTCACCCGGCTCGCCGTGGTGGTCACCGCGGTCGCACTCGCCGCGGTGGCGACGGCGGCTGCCGGGCCGGTCTCGTTCGTCGCCTTCCTGGCCGGTCCCATCGCCCGGCGCTTCACCCGAAAAGCCAGCCTCCCGGCATCGGCCCTGGTGGGTGCGCTGATTGTCCTCACCGCGGACTACGTCGCGGCCAACCTCGCCCCCTTGCTGCTGGGAGGCACCGTGCTGCCCGTCGGAGTTATCACCGGCGCGCTCGGTGCCCCGTTCCTGCTGTGGCTTCTGGTCACGGCCAACCGAAAGGATGCCTGACATGGCCGTTCTTAGCGCCCAGGACCTCACCCTCAAATACGACCAGCGCTGCGTGGTGGACGGCCTCACGGCAGAAATCCCCGAGGGCAAGGTGACCATGATTGTGGGCGCCAACGCCTGCGGCAAGTCCACGCTCCTCCGCGGCCTGTCACGCCTCCTCAAACCGGCAGCTGGCACGGTGACCCTGGACGGCAAGGACATCCACTCCCGCCCGGCCCGTGAACTGGCGCGCACCCTGGGCCTCCTCCCGCAGCACCCCACCGCGCCGGACGGCATCGCCGTCCGCGACCTCGTGGGCCGCGGGCGCTATCCGCACCAGGGCTTCTTCCGCAGCTGGAGCACGGGTGACTTGTCGCACCATGATCTCGCCGTGCAGCGCGCGCTCGAAGCGACGGAAACGCTGGAACTCGCTGAGCGGAACGTCGATGAACTCTCCGGCGGACAGCGCCAGCGCGTCTGGATCGCCATGGCGCTGGCCCAGGAAACCGACGTACTCCTGCTTGACGAACCCACCACCTACCTGGACCTGGCGCACCAGGTGGAAGTCCTGGACCTGGTCACGGACCTGAACCGCAAGCGCGGCACCACCGTGGCCATCGTCCTGCACGACCTGAACCTGGCAGCACGCTACGCGGACCACGTCATCGCCATGAAGGGCGGCGAGATTGTGGCGCTGGGCGACCCCATAGCCGTTGTCACCGAGGAATTGGTCCGGGACGTCTTCGGTCTTGAGTCCCGGGTAATTCCCGATCCTGTCTCCGGCACGCCACTGATTATCCCCATCGGCCGCCACCACAGCACCGCAACCGAACTGGAGCTCGTTTCATGAAGACCCGCGACATCGCCGCCACCGAGCCCATGACCCTGGCCTTCGAGGTGACCGTTTCCTCGGTGCAGGAGCTGAGCCCCAACTTCCGCCGGATCACCTTCGGCGGGTACTCGCTGCGGGACTTCGGCGTTAACGGCGACAGCCTTGATCTGCGGATCAAACTAATGATCCCTTCCCTGGCGGAGGACGGCACGCAGCTGCCCCTGCCGGTCTTCGAAATGGAGCAGGCCGGCTGGTACCGGGAATGGCTTGCCATGGACCCCGCCGTGCGCGGCTCCATGCGCACCTACACGGTCCGGCAGTCCCGGCTTGATGCCGTTTACCCGGAAATTGACGTTGACTTCGTGATGCACTTCGACGCCGACGGCCACGGCGGTCCGGCCGCGAACTGGGCCCTGAACGCCAAACCGGGCGATTCGATCACCCTCATCGGCCCCAACAACCGCGCCGCCCAGTGCTACACCGCCGAGGTCTACGGCGGCATCGAGTGGCGGCCCGGAATGGCCCAGCGCGTCCTGCTCGCCGGCGATGAAACCGCCATTCCCGCCATCTCCGCCATCCTCGAAAGCCTGCCGTCCTACATGACCGGCCACGCCCTCCTGGAAGTACCGGAGGCCGGTGACTTCCTCGACCTCAAGACGGATGCCGACATCGACATCACCTGGCTTGCCCGCGGCGCCGCCATAGGCCGCTCACGCCCGCACGGCGAGCTGCTGCAGCAGGCAGTGCGCACCGCAATCCCCGTTCCCGGTTGGGTGGGCATCAAAGCGTCCGACGCCGGCGCGGGCCCGGAGCCCGAAGACGTCAACGTGGACGTGGACATCCTCTGGGAGACGCCCGCGCGGATGGAGACAGCCGAAATCGAGGCCACCAAGAACCCCGCCATGCCGGCCGGCGCCATGCCCTTCTACGCCTGGATCGCCGGCGAGGCCGCCGTTATCAAGGACATGCGGCGTTACCTTGTGCGCGACGTCGGGATCGACCGCAAGCAGGTTGCCTTCATGGGGTACTGGCGGCAGGGCAAGGCCGAGCTCTAGGACGCTCTCTCACTTCCTGCGGGTTTTTCGCAATCGCTCTCTCACTTGCTGTTGCTTGGCGTTAACCCTGGCGTTGTTTTGGGTGGCTAGGTTGGTCGAGTGGATGTCTCTCCCTTACTGCCTGCGCGGAATGGGCGGCGTGTTTTTGTTGCCCTCGGGGATTCCTTTACCGAGGGCGTGGGGGACCGGGATGAGCGGCTGCCCAACGGCGTGCGGGGGTGGGCTGACCGGGTGGCCGAGAAGCTGGCCAAGGCTGAGCCGGGCTGGGAATATGCCAATCTTGCGATCCGGAGCAAGCGCCTGCGGCACGTCATCAGCGAGCAATTGGAGGCGGCGCTCGCCATGAAACCCGCGCTGATCACCCTGTATGCCGGCGGGAACGACATCCTGGACATTGGCACGGACATGGCCGCCCTGATGGACGAGTACGAAAGCCTCGTGGCGCAGCTTGCCGGGAGTGGGGCCACTGTGGTCCTGTTTACCGGCTTCGACGTCAAAGTATCAGCGGTCCTTGAGCTGCTGAAGAAGCGGAACACCGTCTACAACCAGCGGGTCCGCGAGATCGCCGCTAAGCATGGGGCAATCCTGGTGGATTACTGGTGCCTGGACGCCTTCCATGACCGTCGGATGTGGGACACGGACCGCCTCCACATGTCCAAGGCGGGCCATAAGTACCTCGCCGGGCAGGTCCTGGACCAGCTCGGGGTGCCGCACAAGATCCGCCCGAAGGACTGGGACCCGCCGGCCCGGCTCAGCCTGCGGGAGTGGGAGCAGCGGCAGCGGCGTTGGGTCAATGACTGGGTGCTGCCGCTCTTCGGCCGCAAAATCAGGGGCGTCACGCTCGGGGATACGTTGGCGCCGCGCTGGCCGGAACCCGTCAAAGTGCCGCGGAAACGTGGGCTGAAGAAGCTGATGGACCGGGACGTGAGACTTTAGGGCTGCCAAAAGCTCTGATTTTGTAACAACTGTTGACTTGTGTGCAACATCACAGATACTGTTGCGGCACTGACGGCGACTCAACCCGTCAGTTAAGTCCGCTCAGCGCTGCGTGGACCGTTCGGGGCGAGAACCGCCGCCGACGGGATCCCAGCGTGAACGTGGAATCCCCACCCTGCCCCTCGGCACACGGCGTCCTTTGGCGTGCGCCGGGCGGGCCACAGCCTTGAGAGGCGCCACCGCAATGACTGACAGTTCCCTTCATTTTGACCGCAGGAAACTCCTGAAAGCAGCAGCATTGACCCCGTTCGCAGGCCTGGCGCTGTCCGGCTGCGGAGCAAAGCCTGCAGATACTGCGGCAGCCAACAAGACAGTCACGGTCACGTCCTACGGCGGTTCCTACAATGACCAGCTGACCCAGACCATCCTGGACCCCTTCTCCAAGCAGTCGGGGATCCAAACCACGCTGCTGGCCAACACCAGCCTGGCTTCCCTCAAGGCCCAGGTGCAGTCCGGCGACGTGCAGTGGGACCTCGTGGAAATCACCGCCCCGGAATACGAAACGGCCGTGGCAGAAGGCCTTCTGGAACCGTTCGACTACGACATCATCAGTGACAAGGGCCTTCCCGGCTACGCCAAGGCCGAGTATGGCATCAAGTACCTGAGCTTCCTGTTTGTGATGGCTTGGGACCAGAAGGCCATCCCCGATGCGCAGGCCCCCAAGGACTGGGCGCAGTTCTTCGACCAGGGCAAGTACGACACCAAGCGCTCGGTCTATAACCAGCTCTCGGACAGTTCTGTCCTGGAGGCGGCGCTTCTGGCCGACGGCGTGCCGTTTGACCAGATCTACCCGCTCGACGTCGACCGGGCCCTGCGCGTGCTGGGCCACCATCCCGGCAAGGACCGCCTGCTCTACCACGCGGCCAACCAGGAGCCCATCCAGCAGCTCACCTCGGGCGAGGTCTCGCTGTCCACGAGCTTCAACAACCGCATCAACGCGGCCCGCAACGACGGCGCCAAGCTGAACTTCAGTGCGGAAAACGCCGTCCTCGCCGGCGACTACTTCGTGGTGCCGAAGGGGGCCAAGAACAAGGAAGCCGCCTTCAAGCTGATGAACTTCATGTCCAACGACGCCGATGCGGGAGCCGCCTTCGACCAGGTCACCAACCTGACGCTGGCCAACACTCCGGCGCTGTCCAAGCTGCCCAAGGAAGTCGCGGACACGCTGCCCACCAGTCCGCGCCTGGCTGACAAGATCCTGGTCCGCGACGACAAGTGGTGGTCGGAGAACCTGAAGAAGACCGAGCAGCAGTTCAAGCTGTGGCAGGCCAGCTGAGATGAGCAACGCGACCTTGCAACGGGCCCGTCCGGAGGGGCGCGCCCCGGCGTCGGAGCAGCAGAAACCCCGACGGCGGCGAACCGGCTGGTGGCTGCTGCTCGCCCCGATCCTGGCCTTTGATGTCCTGCTGTTCCTCAGCCCGCTGGGCAAACTGGTGGGCTCAAGCTTCACCGGCAACGCCTACCAGCGGGTCCTCGAAGACCCCCTGGTGATCCGCTCGCTGGTGAACACGCTGAGCATCAGCCTGGCTTCCACCATCGTTACAGTGGTCCTCGGCTACGTGATCGCCCTGGTGCTGTGGCATTCAGGCACGGTGACCCGCGTGATCCTGTTCGCAGTGGTACTCCTGCCGTTCTGGACAGGCATCCTGGTGAAGAACTTCGCGTGGGCCGTGCTCCTGCAGGACAACGGCATCGTGAACTCCTTCCTCCAGGCGGTGGGCCTCACCGATGGTCCCATCGAGCTGCTGCACAACCGCCTGGCCGTGATCATCGGCATGGTGCACTGCCTGCTGCCGTACGCGGTGTTCCCCATCTTTTCGTCGCTGACATCCATCGATGACCGGCTGGCCCTGGCGGCTCGGTCGCTCGGAGCCAAGGAAGCCTCGATCTTCCGCAGGATCACCCTGCCGCTCAGTGCGCCCGGCATCTCCGCGGCAGGACTGTTGGTATTCATCATCAGCACGGGCTTCTTCATCACTCCGGTGGTAATGGGCGGACCTGGGGACATGATGATCGCCAACCAGATCGACTACTACGCACGCCAGCTGACGGACTTCTCAGGAGCTGCGGCCCTGGCCGTGATCCTGACGGTGCTGGTCAGCATCCTCGTTGCCGTCTACCAGCGTGTGCTCAAGGCAGGAGGCCAACATGCAGACAACTAATCCCAGTCAGCGTCTGCTGACGCTGCTTTCCATCCCGGTGTTCCTGTTCCTGGTGGTGCCAACGGCGATCGTGGTGCCAGTTGCGCTCAACGACAGCCGCTACATCACGTTCCCGCCCGAAGGGATCTCGTTCGCGGCCGTCGCCGGCTTCTTCGCCGACAAGGCCTGGACCTCGGCCCTGACGGCCAGCCTCCAATCGGCAGCGATCGCCGTCGTGATCGGTGTGCTTCTGGGCGCGATGGCGGCGATCGGCCTGCACGGGCGCAAATTCCCCGGGCAGCAGGCTGTAGTCGGGCTGATCCTGGCGCCGATGATCGTCCCCACCGTGGTGCTGGCGCTGGCGTTCTACCAGTTCTTCATCTCGCTCGGTGTGCTGGGCAGTATCCTCCCCATCGGCCTGGCGCATGCCGTCATCGCCACCCCGTACGTGTACTTGACCACCCGCGCCAGCCTTGCCGGACTGAACCCGGCGCTGGTCAATTCGGCGCAGAGCCTGGGTGCCGGATGGCTGTCCGTGTTCCGGCACGTCTACCTGCCGGTCATCCTGCCCGGGCTGGTTTCCGGGGCGCTCTTCGCCTTCTCGGTCTCCATCGACGAGACCGTGATGTCCCTGTTCATGCAGTCACCCAGTGCCACCACCCTGCCCGTGAAAATGTTCACCGACATCCAGTTCAACCTGACCCCCAAGATCGCCGTGTCCTCGGCACTGCTGGTCACCGTGGCCACCCTGGGGCTCCTGTTCCAGGTCATGTTCGTTCTCAAACGGCGTTCCACCGCCAGGATGCTGCCGCTGGCCGTGTCCGCACCAAACTAAGGAAGGCCCATGACTACTTCAGTGATTTCCGCAGCAGCAAGCACCCGGACGACGGCGTCCGCGCAAGGTTCGATTGAACTCCGTCAGGTCCGCAAGACGTACGGCGATGTGGTTGCCGTCGACGAGCTGGACCTGGTGGTGGAACCCGGCGAATTCGTCACCCTGCTGGGACCCAGCGGATCCGGCAAGACCACCACCATGATGATGGTGGCAGGCTTCGAGGAGCACACCTCCGGGAGCGTTCTGATCGACGGAAAGCCCGTGGATGCGCTTCCGCCCCGGGACCGGAACCTCGGCGTCGTCTTCCAGAACTACGCCCTCTTCCCGCACATGACCGCCCGCGAAAACGTGGAGTTCGCGCTCCGGATGCGCAAGGTACCCAAGGCCGAACGGCGCCAACGCGCCGAAACCGCGCTGGACCGCGTGGGCTTGGGCACGATGGGCGACCGCAAGCCGCGCCAGCTCTCCGGCGGCCAGCAGCAGCGGGTGGCCCTGGCCCGCGCCCTGGTGTTCAACCCGGCCGCGCTGCTCCTGGACGAGCCCATGGCTGCCCTGGACAAACGGCTCCGCGAACACATGCAGGAAGAGATCAAGACCCTTCAAAAAAGCCTGGGCATTTCCGTCCTTTTCGTCACGCACGACCAGGACGAGGCCATGGCCATGTCCGACCGGATCGTGGTGATGAAGGACGGCAGGATCGTCCAGTCGGGCCCGCCCGAAGAGGTCTACAACCACCCGCTCACGGACTGGGTGGCCAGCTTCCTGGGCGACACCAACCTGGTCCCGTGCACCGTCCTGGAACGCAAGGACGGCGAGGCGCTGGTTGACCTCGGTGGCCTGGGCCTGGGAAGGGTGCGCGACCGCGGCGTCACCGGCGAGAAGTACGCCGTGTCCATCCGTCCCGAACACCTTAAGTTCAGCTCCGAGGCCAGCCCGGACAACTGTGGGAGGGCAACACTGGTCTCCTCGACGAACCTGGGTGCCACGGTGCGCCACCGGCTGACCGCCGGCGGCCACGAGCTGCAGGTGCGCGAACTCAGTTCGGATGCGTCGGGCCGGCCCGCATCCGACGCGGAGCTGTTCGTCGCCTGGGAGCCGGACAAGGCACAGCTCCTGGTTCTGGAGCAGTAGGTCCTCCCGGGGAACTGCCGGGGATGCCGGTCAGTTTCCCGGGGCCTGCGCCTACCGGAGCGGGGTGGCCTGAGGCCTAGGTGTCCAGCAGGTTTTCGTAACCCTCCGCCACAGTGGTGGCAGTGAATTCGATAACCTCGAACTCGGCCACACCGTTGCTGTAGAAGGGGTCCCTGGCCAACGCAGCATCCAGGGTGGTTCGGTCGGCCTTGGACAACAGCACGCCGCCCACCGCCGGAACCAGTCGTCCGGACGCAAGGAACACGCCGTCGTCGAACGCCTGCTTAACCCAGGCCATGTGCGCGGGGCGGTGATAGTCCACAATGTCTTCGGGCACCTTGTAGGTCAGCGATACAACAAACATAAAGCCAGCCTACTCGGACGGGTCCAGGGGTACTGGTGCGTCACTTGAACGCTCAACCACGCTCTGCTTCTAGAATGGACGCATGACCGAAACGCGCTGGCTCAACGCCGACGAACGACGTGCCTGGCTGGCACTCCTGAGCATCAACACGTTGCTGCCGGCTGCCCTGGACAACCAGCTCCACACCGCCGGCAAGGTGTCCCTGTTCGATTACAACGTCATGGCCATGCTGTCCGAAGCTGAGGGCCGTTTCCTACCGATGAGCCAGCTGGCCGCCCGCACCAGTTCGTCGCTGTCACGGCTCTCGCACGTGGTCTCCAAACTGGAGAAACGCGGATGGCTGGAGCGGCGTCCGCACCCCCGCGATGCCCGGGTCACCACCGCACACCTGTCCGACGTCGGGATGGCCACTTTGGAAGCGCTCGCACCAGGGCACGTGGAGGCAGTCCGCACCAAGTTCCTGGACGCCCTCACCGACCGCGACGTCAATGACCTCGCCCGTATCGGCGAAAAGATCGTGGCCCGGCTGGACGATGACCACTGGATCCTGCGTGAGACTGAAAACCGGCAATAAGCCGTCGCTCTGACGGCCACCGTCCGGACAGGCTCCGCCTTGGTTGCTCCCGGCAACAGATGAAAGACTGACGCTATGGACTTTTCGACCCGGTATGTAGCGCTTGGCGACTCCTTCACGGAGGGGGTCGGGGATGACGACCCCAGCCGTCCCAACAGTGTCCGCGGCTGGGCGGACCGTGTGGCGGAGCAGCTGGGCGCGGCGGATCCCGGCTTCGGCTACGCCAACCTGGCCATCCGCGGCAGGAAGCTCCGCCAGATCATGGCAGAACAGGTGGACGCCGCCGTCGAGCTTAACCCCACCTTGGTGACCATTTACGCAGGTGCCAACGACATTCTGCGGCCCAGGATCGACATCGACGATCTCCTGGCGGAATACGACGCCGGCATCCGCAAGCTGGCGGCCACCGGCGCCACCGTGGTGATGTTCACCGGCTTTGACGCGCGCGGCTCCAAGGTTTTCAGCACCATGCGCGGCCGCACCGCCATCTACAACGAACTGGTCCGGGGCATTGCCGGGGACCACGGTGCGTTGCTGGTGGATTACTGGCGCTTCAATGAGTACTACGACTGGGGCATGTGGGCCCAGGACCGGATGCACATGTCCGCCGCCGGGCACGCCAACATGGCCAAACGGGTCCTTACCGTCCTGGAGCACGACCACTCGATCGAAGTCCCGCCCATGACCCCGGTGCCCGAGCTGAACCGGGCCGAAGCCCTCCGCGCCAACGCCCGCTGGGTCCGCGAATTCGCCGGGCCGTGGGTGGTCCGCCGTGTCACCGGCAAGTCCTCGGGTGACGGCCTGGCGCCCAAGTACGCACAGTTCAGCCGCCTCTAGCGGCCGAATTCCCTAGCTGCGGAGACCCTGGCTGCGAATTCCCTAGCTGCGGAAGCCCGGTGTGGCCAGCAGTTCCCCGTCCGCAAGAACCGCCAGCACCGCAATGTCCCAGCCGTCGGTGGCCCTGTCCAGCATCGTCCTGCCGCCGGCCACGATCGCCGTGGCGAGGACGTCCGCCGTCGTGATGTCCGCAGCCGCAACCGATACCTGGGTGAACGCCGAGGCGCCCCTGGACCGGCCCCAAATATGGTCGCCCCTTTCCGTGGAGCCGGAGGTCGCCAATGCCGCATGCCGCTGACCCAGCGGATAGCAGGCCAGCAGGGCGCCACGGTCTGCGGGATCCACGATGCCCGCATCCCAGGGTGCGTTGCTTCCAGGCACCGGCGAACCGCTCACAAGCACGTCGCCGCCCGCGTTCAGACACCAGTCCGGACGCCCGAGCGCCAGCAGCGAGGTGGCTGCCTCCTGGATCGCGAAAGCCTTGATGAGACCGGAAAGGTCCAGCGCGCCGTCGGGCCTTTCCGGGGTGAAGGCACCTTCGGTGCGCAATCGCCAGCCCAGAGCCTCGTTGTACCGCTCGCGCATGACCGCCGACGCGTCCCGCAGCGACAGTTCGCCACGGGCAATGGTGCTCGCTTCAGAGTCGGCACGGTACAGGCTGAACGTCTGGTCCAGGTCCAGAAACAGGCGTTCGACGACGGCGGTGGCGGCTGCCAGTTCGTCCTCCTGCACGTTCCCTTCCACGGCCGGGTTCACCGGCACGGTCAGGCTGATGACAGTGCCCATGCTGCGGAATGTCCTTGCTTTCACTGGTGGCCAGCCCGCCTGGATTCCGGGGTTCCTAGAGGTTCGCGGCATCGATGGCTGCCTGCAGGGACGTGAGGTAGGCGCTGCTTGTGACGGTGGCGCCGCTGATTGTCTTGACCTCGGAAGACTGGGCGGCCAGGACTTCGGACCGGAGCAGGGGCGCAGCGCGGTTGCTGATCTGGATTGATTTTCGGTCGCCGTCGGTCAGTTGGAGTGCCGTGACATCGGTAATGGTCCCTGCCTGCACGGTGATCTGCACCTGAACGGAGCCAAACCGCGTCGACACCACAGCGCCGTCGTACGTGCCGGCCGCTGCCGGCGCTTTGGTGGAACCGGAGGCTCCGCTGGCACCGGGGACTCCTGTGGACCCGACACTTCCGGACCCGGCCGCGCCGGTCCCTCCGGTGCCGGTTGCCGCCGGCGCGGCGGCGACCGAGCTGCGGATTTCCGCTACCTGTGCACCGGCCTGCCAGCCGGCCAGGAGGATGCCGGCCGAGGCCAGCGCCGCCGAAACTGCTCCCCGTGCCCTCACCAGTCGAACCTTTCATGATGGATCTGTTCCGGACCGACGCCCGCGGCCCGGGCATCGGCGATGACGTTCCGGGCCCAGCTTGCCGGGCCGCAGATGTAGACGTCCGAATCGGCGATATGGGGGACATAGGACTGGATGTTGTAGCCGTTGCGGGCGGCGGGCTCAGGCAGCCAGCTGTGGTCATCCCACCAAGCCCGGGGACCTGTCAGATGGAATAATTCGGCTCCGCGTTGTTGGCAGAGCGCCAGGATCTCGGATCCAAGGTAAAGCTCCTGTTCGCTGTGACCCCGCAGCAGGACAGTGGCGTCGCCGGGGGCAAAAGGGGTGTCTTCCAAAAGGGCGCGCAGCGGTGTGATGCCGATTCCTGCTCCGATCATCACTACTTTGTCCCGCGTCCGGGCCGCGGTGCTGAACAATCCGTACGGTCCTTCCACAAGGACTTTGGTGCCGGGCCGCAGCCTGGCAAGCTGCGCGGATCCGCGGCCCAGGTTGCGGACGGTGATCCGAAGCGCGGACCCACGCACAGGTCCAGACGCCAGCGGCTCGGCCGACATGCTGAAGGGGTGCGGATGCCACCACAGGCCCGGGGCGAGGAAGCGCCAGATAAAGAACCGCCCGCCGTTGCCGGCCAGCCGATCCAGCTGCAGCCCGGACATCTCGATGTTCACCACGCCCGGGGCCGCCATGGTCACGCGGCTGACCGTGAGCCGGTGTCGGGCCGAGGCCGCCACCGGCTGCACCAGGCGGAAGTACACGAGGGCCAAGCCGGTGGCGACGCAGATGGCCAGCCAGTACCAGCGCTGCCACGTCCCCTCCGCGAAGAGCCCGCCCACACTGAACTGGTGGGGGAGGGAGGTGCCGACGGCGGCGTACGTCAGCAGGTGCACCGCGTACCAGAATTCGTAAGGGAAACGACGCCGGACGGCCACCAGCGAGGTGGCTACCACGGCGATGAACAGGGCCATGGATATATAGGCCAGCCACATGTCCGGGACCAGGACCCAGAGGGCAACGGATTCGCTGAGGGGGTCCAGGCCTTCGGCCAGCCCGTAGCCCACCGCGACCAGGAGCCCATGGGCCAGCAGGAGGTACAACGATGGTTTGCCGAGCGACCGGTGGAATTCCAGGGCACGGTCGTGGCCAATTGTCCGGTCAACGAAGGGAATGCGGGCCGCCAGCAGGAGCATCAACAGGACCAGGTCCATGCCCGCCAAACCTGCCACGATCCCCAACGCTGTAAACGCGGTGGCGGGCGAATTGATGACTGTTGCGCCGCCGTCGGCCAGCCACAACGCCACGGCGGCGGACACCGATCCCCAGGCGATGACCGTCAGCGCATCTGTGCGGAGCCGTCGCCGGCGATATTGTCCGGCGAATCGACCCGTCCGCGGAGGGCGGCCCGGCGTTGCGCGCGGATCATTGTGACCGGAGCGGCGTGGAGCCCTGGTAGCCGGACGGAGCTTTGTTGTCATGCTTCAACGGTGAGCTTCAAAGCTTTCATTCAGCTGTGAAACTGCCGGTTGGCCGGCTATGAATACTCTGCTGAAAAGCGGCCCCGGTGCGGTGCCCTTATACACCGTCCGAGCCCGGATTGGTCTTTAATTGCGTGAACTCGTAGACTTGGTGAGCGCTAAGTGCGCGGAGCGTGCGCAATTGCTCCGGTGGCCCGGTAATTTTCTCCAGGGTAGCCGGTAGTTAGGGGCTCAAGTTGCGTGACTAACCGTTCACCCTGATCACTTTGGGTCGCACTCAGCCGCATGATCCTGCAGCAGATATGCGGATCATTACATTCAATTTTTGAGGAGAAGTCATGGCAGCACACTGCCAAGTGACCGGAGCCGAGCCGGGCTTTGGGCACAGCATTTCGCACTCGCACCGTCGCAACAAGCGTCGGTTCGATCCGAACATTCAGAAGAAGCGCTACTGGGTTCCGTCCCTGCGCCGTAACGTCACTCTGCAGCTTTCTGCAAAGGGCATCAAGACCATCGACGTGCGCGGCATCGACGTTGTCGTCGCCGCCATCCTTGCTCGGGGAGTGAAGCTCTAATGGCTAAGGACAAGGACGTACGTCCGATCATCAAGCTCAAGTCGACTGCGGGCACGGGTTACACCTACGTGACGCGGAAGAACCGTCGTAACGACCCGGACCGTATGGTTCTGAAGAAGTACGATCCCAAGATCCGTCAGCACGTCGAATTCCGAGAGGAGCGCTAAACACATGGCTAAGAAGTCAATGATCGCAAAGAACGAACAGCGTAAAGTCATCGTTGAGCGTTACGCTGCAAAGCGCCTCGAACTGAAGAAGGCTCTGGTTGACCCCAACTCGACCGACGAAGTTCGCGAAGCTGCACGCCTCGGCCTGCAGAAGCTTCCCCGCAACGCGTCGCCCGTCCGTCTGCGTAACCGCGACATCATCGACGGCCGTCCCCGCGGTACCTTCCAGAAGTTCGGTATCTCCCGTGTTCGCTTCCGCGACATGGCTCACCGCGGTGAGCTCCCGGGCATCACCAAGTCTTCCTGGTAATCCAGCACCGCTGATTCCAGCTGCTTGAGAAGGACCGGCAACCGTTTGGTTGCCGGTCCTTCTGCGTTTAAGGCTTGCCGTGGTGGTGCTCTTCCTGTTGATCGAGCCCTGCCCGGTGGCCGAGCTTGGCGAGATCCCGCGCTGTATTAGCCGTTGTGCTGCAGCCCACAAAACTGAAGTACGACGGCGGCGCCCGGTTTTGGGTGCCAATGCCGGCTCTGGGCCCGGAATGGCGGGGTTGGGGCCTTGCGTGTGGGTGGATTTGCGGTGGGGGTTGGGTGGGTGTATTGTTTTCTAAGTCGCCGCGAGGGGAACAGCGAAGAGCTGGTTACCGCGGGCGGCCAAACCCCCTAATTCAAGACCAAATGTTGGTTGTTCTTTTGAGCGCCTTTGTTTGGTGGGGATGTGTTTTCTGCTGGTGCGGGTCCTGGAATATGGATTTGCGTCGGGGCGGGAAACCGGGTAAGTTTGAAAAGTTGCT
>NZ_JBVAYT010000016.1:0-28193 GCF_055412765.1 Pseudarthrobacter xylosi
ACTACCTGCTGCCTCAGCAGAAACTGGTCTCGAAGGAACGACACGGCGCGAAGGTGGTCAAGAAACACGACGCCGCGCTCACCCCGCACCAGCGCGCGGCCAGCCACCCCGAGATCCGCAAACGCCCCGTGATCGCCATGAACGCCCAGTTCAAACGCCTCAAACCCGCCGCCCTGTCCCGGCAGATCCTGGCGCTCACCGGCCAGCTCGAGACCCTGGCACAAGCCAAAGCCGCACCACGGGACTACAAGGTCAACACCTGGTTCAACCCGTCCCTGAACCGGACCTTTTCACATGAGGCAACGACTCACCGCTCCCGGACCTATTGACATGAGGCAACAGGACACCGATCGAACTGGTCCTTCAGCACAGGATCAGCCCCGAGCGCCTGGCACCCTATATCCGCGAGACACCCACCCTGCATGAGGCGATCCGGCTCTACCGTTGGAACATTGACCTCTCAGGCGCCGTCTACGAAGCCCTGCACGTTTTCGAAGTCGTCCTCCGCAACGCTTTGGACGAACAACTCTGCATCTGGAACGCGTTCCAGCCGGATCCGGCTACTGACAATTTCCATTCACCGGACTGGCTCATCGACCCAAGCGCCCTACTGCTCCGCATTGCCGGCCGCGACATCCCCGATGCCAGGCGTAGGGCACTTAAATCGACCACACGCAGACCACAGGGCCAACGAGACCCCATCCACGCAGACATCCTTGCCGCGATGTCCCTGGGAACCTGGCGCTTCATCCTGCCTGGGCGCCACGATGCCGGCAAACAACGCCTCTGGGACGAAGCACTCCACAAAGCATTTCCGCACCTGCGCAGAACACCACGCGAACTCGAACGGGCCGTTGAGGGCGTCTACCACCTCCGGAACCGGGTCGCCCACCTGGAGCCCATCATCAACAGCAACGTCCGAGCCCAACTGGTCAACATGCGAACTGTCATCGGCGCCATCGATCCGCAGCTGCTCTCCTGGTTCACCAGCACAGAACGCATCAGCCCCACGCTCTCAGGCCGCCCCTCCCCCGCTCTGGCCGGGCGCAGACACCAACCATAGCTGAACGAGCCTGTGACGCTGCCAATGAAGGCATGCGCCAGACCCAAAAGCTAGTCGCCACGGGCAGACGAATACATATGACTTGGGTGTTGACAGTGTCAACACCCTTTTTGGCCGGACAAACACGGTACCTACTGCCGATCAAACGTCCAGAAGCAGCTTTCCAAGAGGGACGTCCAGCTAAAGCGGCTACGTCATGTCGTACCCGCAGCCCAGAACCATGAAGAGGTGTAGGCCAACCAGGGCCAACCCGACAGAACCGGAACGAGGAAACCGCATAGCCAAAGCTCGCAGCAGGCGGAAGGCCCACCAGCCAGGGTCTTGAACCCGTCAGCCCACACACCTGAACAGGCCCCGCGGCGACCAGGCCACAGCCCGCACACCAGCCGTCAGAGCGACGCGACCACAAGCTTTGTCAACACGCCAAAGCAAAATCGCCTCTGACGAGGGAAAACGTCGTGCCCGAGGTGGGACTCGAACTGCATTCCAGCCCCTGCAAACACTGGGAACTCACGGAAACATGCGGAATCCGGCCCGATCCGACCCCTGTACGACCCAGTCCGACGGCAATAGTGTGCACATTGTGCACACCCCCGAAATGACTCTTCTGCACACGCCGAACGCCAACCGCGCTACCCACTTTTGGAGCGCGGTTCCTCCGTGCGCTAGGAATCCGGACGGGTTCGCCCCGTCCTAACTTGTGTGTGACGCCGTCTGCCAGGGCGAAGCATGTACTCGCCGGGAGGCCCACCCAACAAAGTAGGCCATCTTGCAGTGACGCTACGTGCACCCATCTCATGACCTGTTCGGCAGACACGGACATGACCACGCCAAGAGGCGACTATGAGGCCATCCAGCGGAGGGCATGGTAGTCGCCCGCCGGATCCTTGGATTCGCTGCGTTCATGTCTTGTCCCACCCAGCCAAAGGACTGTCCAGCCATCCGCCACTCTCCGTCCGCCTCCTTCACCATTGAGGCGTGAAAACACCCTCTGGTCAGTGACGGCTAGGGCTTCGTGGGCTGATATCGGCCGCGCCGTCGGCATCAGTCGCCAGTCCGCCCACGAACGGTGGACGGAAAAACAGTGACCTGCACTAGGTGGTAGGCCCACCACCAGCATGTCAGGGCCAAGCCCGCCACCGCGTCGGGTTGAGCCAGGCAGAGCGACAGAGCTTGCCAGGCATTCAAAAGGCCGGTGATTCATTGCCCCCAGGCATTGAATCGCCGGCCTTCAGTGGTCCGACTAGCCTGCGCGCACGAAGGTGACGGCGCCCTTGGATGTCATCCATGTCAGGGGGTGGACTGCGGTTTCGTTCTTGCCGTTCAGCCCGGAGCTAAGCACTTGACCGTTGCCGACGTAAATTCCTACGTGGCCAGGTTGCATCACCATGTCACCGGGCTGGGGATCGGTGACAACGGTGCCGTAGTTCATGAACTGCATCGGACCGAGGTCCCCAACGGGGATACCGGCAGCACCCAGGGCGTTTTCCACCAATCGTGTGCAGTCCTGGATCATGCCGATCTGGGCGTAGGCGGAGGAAACCATCGCGGCGTTGACTCCACCTGTTGCCGGGGCGACCACCGGCGCGGCAGCAGCGGGGGTGACTGTGATTTGAGCCTTGGCCGGCGCAGCAGCCTTCGCGACGGCTGCCGGGGCGGCCTCAACGGCCACAGGTTTGGGTGCTTCCACGACAGGCGCCGGCGTGGTCTCAACGGCAGGACGCTCGAAGGAAATCTGGACCGTGGAATCTGCGCTAAGCGGGGCCTGTGCCTGGCTGGCGAGTTCAAGGTTTGAGGTCGACTCCGCATCGCGCTGGGCCGGGGCGTCCGCTGCCTGCGCGGCAATGCCGCTGGTCAGGACGAGGCCGGAAGCTGCTGCGATGACGGCGGCCTGGCGGCCCACACCGCCAGCATTGTCAGCGACGGATTTGGACAGGACCGCAAGAGCACTGGTTTGGACGGGGACCGCGCAGCGGCGGCCGTGAGCTTTGCGAATGGGCATGAAAGGGCCTCTCCCACTGCCTGCGAGGTTAGCTGTCGGATTCGGATGGGAGACACCCGGCCGCAGTTCCAGCGCAAGCTGGAGGTGCGGCTTCACCCCAAGGCCTGCTCGAAGCAGGCCACAATTGGTTTCCCCGTCTCTGCCGGACGAATTTGCGAACGGATCCCGAGGCGGCGGCAGAGTTAGGCAATCAGCTCAGGAGTGCCGCATTCGGATAACCGGCACGCGCCCGACCCTACGGGAAAACCCAAGTCGATGTCACATTTGCATAACGGTGTTTCGCTTTCCTTCGCCGTGCGTGAGCAATTGCAGTGGGGGTGATGTTCCGCGAAGCGGGCCGCCACCCTTGACACTGATACCCCCTGGGGGTATATTTTGGAGTGTTGTCAGTGAAGTGGTATGTCCCGGCAGGCGCGATTGGCGCCGCCTTCACAGCCGTTCAACCCCAGCGCCCCTTGATCCATCGTCCCAGAATGGAAACTGACATGTGTGGAACTGAAAACCGGACCGAACTGCCCCTCGCCTCCTCCGCCGCGGGTTGCAGCTGCTGCTCAACCGAAGCCTCCTCCGCACCCGCCACGGCCGCCGGCGCCAGCGGCGTCGAGTTCGCTGTTGAAGGCTTGACCTGCGGGCATTGCGTCCAGACTGTTGAGAAGGCCGTCTCCGCCCTTGACGGTGTGGAACCCGCCTCTGTTGATCTCGTTCCCGGCGGCCGTTCCCGTCTTATCGTCGGAGGTAAGGCCGATAGTGCCGCTGTGCGTGAGGCTGTCACCTCCGCCGGCTACGCCCTAACCAGCCACTGACCTCTTCACGCCTCCCCTGGCAGCCACTGCCCGGAAAAAGCGCAATCTCCTCTCGAAAGAAAACCCATGGAAGATCACACCCAGCATCACGGTGGACATCCAAGCGAACCCACGCCCCCGCCCGAACAAAACAACACTTCCCCTGCGTCGGTCACCACAGTCACCGAACACCCACACAGCCACCACGAGGTCCACAGCGGGCAGGATGACCATGCGGTTCACAGCCACGGACAGCACGCCGGGCACAGCACCGCTATGTTCAAAAACAGGTTCTGGCTGACCCTGGCCCTGTCCGTCCCCGTCGTCTACTTCAGCCCCATGGTCGGGCACATCCTCGGCTACATGGCCCCGATGTTCCCCGGCTCGACCTGGATCCCGCCCGTCCTGGGCACCGTCATCTTCCTGTACGGCGGCCAGCCGTTCCTCAAGGGCGGATGGCAGGAACTAAAGAACCGGCAGCCGGGGATGATGCTGCTGATCGCGATGGCCATCACCGTCGCGTCCGCCGCGTCCTGGGTCACCACCCTGGGCATCGGCGGGCTCGACCTGGATTTCTGGTGGGAACTGGCACTGCTGGTAGCGATCATGCTGCTGGGCCACTGGATCGAAATGCGGGCCCTCGGCTCTGCCCAGGGCGCTCTGGATGCTCTCGCCGCGCTCCTTCCCGACGAGGCTGAACGCATCACCGACGCCGGCACGGAAACTGTTCCGGTCTCTGCCCTCCGCGAAGGCGACAACGTCCTGGTCCGCCCCGGCGCCAGGATGCCAGCGGACGGAACGGTCGTGGACGGCCAGGCCGAGTTCGACGAGTCGATGATCACCGGCGAATCCAAAACCGTTCTCCGCAGCCCCGGTGACACTGTTGTGGCCGGGACCGTCGCCACCGATAGCAGCGTCCGGGTCCAGGTCACCGCCGTCGGTGAGAACACGGCGCTGGCAGGGATCCAGCGGCTGGTCGCCGAAGCCCAGGCGTCCTCCTCTAAAGCACAGGCCCTGGCCGACCGGGCGGCGGCCTTCCTGTTCTACTTCGCCGCTGGCGCCGGCGTCATCACTTTCATCGTCTGGTCGCTGCTCGGCAGCGTCCCGGAGGCTGTCACCCGCACCGTCACGGTATTGGTCATCGCCTGCCCGCACGCGCTGGGGCTGGCCATTCCGCTGGTCATCGCCATCTCCACCGAGCAGGCAGCCCGGGCAGGGGTGCTGATCAAGAACCGGATGGCCTTGGAACGCATGCGCACCATCGACGTGGTCCTGTTCGACAAGACCGGCACGTTGACTACTGGTGAGCCTGATCTGAAGGACATCGCGACGGTGCCCGGTGAGGAAGCTGATGCGGTGCTGGCCCTCGCGGCCGCGGTGGAGTCCGACAGTGAGCATCCCGTAGCCCGGGCCATCGTCCGGGCAGCGCGGGAGCGGAACCTGAGGTTCCCGCAAGCAACGGACTTCAGTTCACTGACGGGACGGGGTGTCCGCGCCACCGTCGATGGCCGCACCGTCCATGTCGGCGGCCCGGCGCTGCTGCGCGAACTCGGCCTCACCGAACCCGACGCGTTGGCGCAATCCACCGAGACCTGGATGGGCCGGGGAGCCGCGGTGCTGCACGTCATCGACGGGGATCAGGTTCTGGGAGCGGTCAGCCTCGAAGACAGCATCCGGCCCGAATCCCGCCAAGCGGTGGCAGCATTGCAGAACCGGGGCGTCAAGGTGGCCATGATCACCGGCGACGCCCGCCAGGTCGCCCAGGCAGTCGCTGAAGACCTGAAGATCGATGAGGTCTTCGCTGAAGTACTTCCGGCAGACAAGGACAAGAAGGTCGCCGAACTCCAGGCCCGTGGGATGAAGGTCGCCATGGTCGGCGACGGGGTGAACGACTCCCCGGCACTGGCCCGCGCAGAGGTGGGCATCGCCATCGGCGCCGGCACCGACGTCGCCATGGAATCGGCAGGTGTAGTACTGGCCGGAAACGATCCACGCGCCGTCCTGTCCATGGTGGACCTGTCCCGCGCCAGCTACCGCAAGATGTGGCAAAACCTCATCTGGGCCACCGGCTACAACGTCCTCGCCGTCCCCCTGGCCGCCGGCGTCCTGGCGTTCGCCGGGGTAGTTCTGTCCCCAGCCGCCGGGGCGGTGCTGATGTCGATATCCACGATTGTGGTGGCCCTGAACGCCCAACTGCTGCGGAGGATGAAACTGAACCCCTCCCAAGTACGTTGAACCCTATGGCGCTGACCGGCCCTAAAGCCCACAGCCGGTAGCCTTAAGACCACCAAGCCGGCACGGAAAGGAGGAAAAGTTGTGACCGCAGTATCCCGCGGCCCCGTCACCGCTTTCCTCCTCCGTGCAGGCCTTCTGACCATGACCCTGGCCATCATCGCCGGAATCTTCGGCATGCACATCATGACCGGGGCCCACAACATGGCTGGCGCCCACAACATGCCCGGCGCAACTGCGGACACGGTCATGGGCCAGACGCACAGCACCCCGCCCGGCCACGCCAGCCACGGGACTGAACTGTCGCCGGACGCGGCCATAGCCGCCGAACCGGTAAATGACTCGCCTTCCTCTTGCTCCACTTCCGGAGGCTGCCCCAAGATGTCGGCCATGGACGCTTCCTGCGTGCTGGCGCCAGGGAATACCTCCCTCGCGGCCTCCTTGTCGGGAGCAGCCGCCTACTCGGTGCCTGACCTCGGCCGCGCGACTGCAGCGGGCACGAACTATTCCTTCTCACCGGACGGCCCCTCACCCGGTGACCTCAGTATCAGCCGCACGTAAACGAGCACTGCTGCGCCCCGTATCCTGCGCACAGTCGCAGCATGGGCACGCAACGAAACAGGCCGCCCTCCGGGGGCGGCCCACACTACACGCACCACCAAGGCGCCCAGGCGCCGCTGATACTTTGAGGACCCTGATTTAAATGAAAAAGACCCTGACCATTTCCACTGCCGCCGTCGCCGCAGCAATCGCCCTCGCCGGATGCTCCGCCGGTTCAGGAACCGGAAGTTCGGACGGAAGCAGCATGCCCGGCATGAACCACGGCAGCTCCGGCATGGCATCAAGCTCAGCCCCTCCTGCTTCGGCTCAGTTCAACGACGCGGACACCATGTTCGCGCAGATGATGATCCCGCACCACGCCCAGGCCGTGACCATGAGTGACACCATGCTCAAAAAAGAAGGCCTCCCGGCCGCTGTGACAGATCTGGCCACCAAGATCAAAGCGGCCCAGGGACCAGAGATCGAGAAGATGACCGGCTGGCTTGAAAGCTGGGGCCAGCCCACGATGATGCCCACTAATATGCCTTCGGGCCACAGCATGTCCGGGATGATGGGCGAGGACGACATGGCCAAACTCGAGTCCGCACAGGGCACCGAAGCGGCCAAGCTCTTCCTCACCCAGATGATCGCCCACCACCAAGGCGCCGTCATGATGGCCAAGACCGAAACCACCGACGGAAAGAACGCCGAAGCGGTCCAGCTCAGTAAAGACATCGTCAGCTCACAGGAAACCGAAATCCAGGAAATGAAAGACCTGCTAGCCACCCTCTAGCCAGCACACCAGCAGCGCCGGCCCCTCCCCCGGGGCCGGCGCCTCCCCACAAACATTTCCGGTCCACCATTGGAGTTTTTCCGTGCCCCTGCACTCTTTGACCCGTCCCCGGCCCGCAGCCGCCATCGCCGCAGCAACCCTCTTATTCACCTTGTCCGCCTGCAGCCCCAACTCATCAACCAACACTCCGAACGCCGGCACCGCACCTTCCACTGCCGCCTCCGGTCTTCCCAGTTCACACGTTCACGGCCTGAGCGTGAACCGCGAAACCGACCAGGTCTTACTGGCCACCCATGACGGTCTCTTCGACGTCACCAAATCCCCGGCCACCAAAATCGGGGACACCAACGACCTGATGGGCTTCACCGCCGCCGCTGACCAGGACGTCTTTTACGCCTCCGGGCACCCTGGCCCCGGCTCGAATCTGCCCAACCCCATGGGCCTGATCAAATCTGCGGACGGCGGTAAGACGTGGGAGCAGCTTTCACGCCAGCGCGTATCGGACTTCCATGCCCTCACGGCAGTCAAGTCTGGAATAGTCGCCTACGACGGGGCGCTTTGGACCAGTCCCGACGGGAAATCCTGGTCAGCGGCCACCGCCGGGTTCGTTCCCGCCGTCCTGGCTGGCACCCCGGAAGGTGACACCGTTCTGGCCACCACTAAGGACGGGCTTCAGCGCTCCACCGACGGCGGGAAAACTTGGCAACTGAACACCACGGCCCCCATTGTCCAGTTCGTGACATTTGACAGCAGCACCGAAACCTTCGGTATTGAACCGGACGGTTCGGTCCACTATTCAGCAGATGCCGGAACTACATGGTCCCGCGTCGGCCGGATCGACGGACAGGTCCAGGCGGTAGCCGCTGTAGAAGGGGCGGCAGGCAAACCCTGGTTGTGGGCTGCAACCCCTACCGGGTTGGTTGTTTCCACTGACGGCGGGGCGACGTTCCGGCCCGCCGACGCCGTCTAACTGACGGACACCGAACGAACTCCTCACCTCACTCGGCTGACACTCCGGCTGCGCTGCGGGGCGGGTTCCCCTAGGATCCCGCCCCGTCCCCAAGACCGCGAGGCTATCGCCGCAATCCGGCCATGGTCACCATGACCAGCCGGAGCACCGCCTCCCGGGACGTCAGTGTGGCCGCCGCTTCAAGGGCGTGGAGGCAAAAGGCGGCAAGTTCTTCCGGCGCGACGTCCTGCCGGAACTCCCCCGCCCCGGCGCCCTGGCGAACCAGATCCGCCAGGAATCCGTTCAGATGCTGTTGCGCCAAACCGACATGCGCGCCGCGGTGGAGCCGGACAGTATCGGGTGATCCATGCCCGGCACTGCTGAGGAAGGCATAGGCTTCCAGCACTGCCTGAAGCTGCCGCCCAGGTTCCTCAGTCTGCTGCCGGACCTCGTCCAGGTGTCGCAGATGAGCCTGGATCTGGCGCTCATGCCAGGCCAGGAGAATAGTCTCGACGTCCGGAAAATACTTGTACAGTGTCGCCCTGCCGATACCGGCGCGCTGTGCGATCCCGGACATCGTCACCCCGCCAACGCCGTCCGCTGCTACGAGCTGCGCCGTGGCGTCCAGGATCGCCCCACGCACGGCGTCGCGGTGCGTCTCGATGGTCTCGTTCCACAGCTTCGGCATAACCGCAGAATACAACACGACGCACATTCGACATAGTGACGCAACCAATACATACTGTCTTATAAAATGGGGTGTTCACCCTGCCCACCAGAAGCGAGGAAAGTTATGACAGAACATCCTGCATCCAAGGCCCCTTCAGGCGAACAACGCGGACCGGCGCCCCGGCACAAAACGCCGCGGTGGGTGCTGGGCTTCCTTGCCGCTGCGGCCCTGATCGTTGTAGTTGTCGCCGTCGTGCACCTGAGCGGCGGCGGAATGGTGAACCACACTCCGTGAAAGTAATGCCGCCGGCCCTGCGCAAGGCCACACTGCTGGTCCACGTGGCCTGTTCTGTGGGCTGGCTCGGCGCTGTTGCAACATTTCTTGTCCTGGCCATCGCCGGCCTGAGCTCCGTCGACAGCCAGCTGGTACGCGCCTCATATATTGGAATGAGCCTGGTTGGCTGGACTGTCATCTTCCCGCTCAGTCTGGCTGCCCTGCTGTCGGGCATTGTCCAGGCACTGAGCACTCCATGGGGTCTCTTCCGGCATTACTGGGTGCTGATCAAACTGCTGATCACCACGGTGGCCGCCGCCCTGCTGCTACTCCACCTGCAACCGGTCACCCAGATGGCCACAATTGCCTCCTCCACCGATCTTGCTGCGGCTGATATGACGGGCATTCGCATCCAACTCGTCGCCGACGCCGGTGCCGCCTTGGCCGCGCTGCTGATCGTGACGGTACTTTCCGTCTACAAGCCACGGGGCCTCACCCGCTACGGGCAGGACCGCGCCGCAAGACAACCAGCAGCCCTCCGCCAGGACTAGTTCAGCACCACCTGCGGCCCCGGGGGACCACGTGCTCCTTTTCTTGGGACACGGTGATGGCCCGCGAGCTGCAGTCCGGCGTAACAGTCCACCTCGGATTCGGTGTCGTATCCCTCCTACTCACGACCTTGGGCTGGGAGCATGCGCTGGAGAGACCGGGAATGCCATCTCCTATACGGTCACTCAGGTGTTGGTTGAGTGGGACACCGACGGGGAGTACAACATCCGGTGGGAGGCCACCTAGCTGGTACGCCGGCTGCAAAGGGCTCCTGAGCTACGGGCGCCCTGGACGGATATTTTCAGCAAGTAGCGCGCTGAAAAAACTCGAGTACCTGCTACGCATGTGTACTTGTGTCTGGCTCAACTAGGTTTCTAGGTACGGTGACACTTCGGAGCGGCTGGCTCCGGGGCACCAGGTTGCGGGCAGATCTAACCCTTTCTGCTTCTCCCATGGCGGTCACTTGCCTGACGCTGTCAGGTTGCCCTGCACGTACTGCCACCCCGCGAGGCATGATGAGAAAACCAGCCGCTCCTCTTTCAACTGCCCCGGCACCGGTATTCTTCGACGCCAGCGGAAATCGCTGGCCCCGAGTCCTGACCGTTCTGTTTACCGCAGTGATGTTGATGGTCCTTTCGCTGGTTTCAATCCTCCCCGCGGCGACGGCCCCGGTGCGCTATGGGGACCGCAACCAGGCAGTCAGCTATCCACGGCTGCTGCTGGCGCAGCAGGACCTGGAGAACATCCCGAAGATCGGCTACAGAGAAGGCGCCGCCATTTTTCACCGGATCGCGCTGGTAGAGCCCAAAGATGGCAAGGTCCTGCTCAAGGATCCCTTCAGCGACACTGTCTGGCGGGAAGCCACCGCTGACGAGGTGGCCGTTATTGGTAGCAGCCCCTACGTTGTGGAGGCGTATGGCCGGCCGCTGAACCGGACGCTTATGCTGACCTTCGACGACGGGCCCGATCCGCTCTTCACCACGCAACTCCTGGACCTGCTCTCCCGCGAAGGCGTGCCGGCAACCTTCTTCCCGGTCGGCGACAACATCGTTAAACACCCGGACATTTTCCGCCGCATCGTCCGTGAAGGGCATATGGTTGGCAACCACACCATGTCTCACGCCGATTTCTGGGCCCACGACGACGCCTACAACCGCCAACAGATCATTGGTACGGACCGGGTTATTCGTGCTGCGGAGAATTACGAATCCAGGTTGTTCAGGATCCCCACCGGCAACCCGGAAAACAACACCCTGGCGCTCCTGCAGGCTCAGCAGCTGGGCTACCTCAACATCAACATGGACCTCGATACGAGGGACTGGGAGCACGCCCCGGGAGTGCCCATCGAGGTACCGCAACTGAACGGCGAAGGGCACGTCGTGCTGATGCACGACGCCGGAGGCGACCGCACCGCAACGCTCAAAATGCTCGAAGCCCTCATCCCCCAGGCCAAAGCCCAGGGCTACACGTTCACTACTGTCCAGCCCCTGCTGCCGACCGAGTATGTACCGCGGCGCAGCATCCCCGCCAGCGTGGAAGACACCATGACACTGGCGGCACTCACCACCTACCTGGTCACACCCAACGTCGTCCTCAACTGGCTGTTCTGGTTCGGCATCGGCTCTTTGACCATCCTGACATTCCTTTTCGTGGTTCTTGCCGTGATCAACAACGCCCGGCAGAAACGACGCCAATGGGACGCCATCGACGAGAAAGACTGGCCCTTCGTCAGCGTCGTCCTGCCCGTCTTCAACGAAGAACTCGTCGTGGCCAGAACCCTTGATGCCCTCAGAGCCAGCGACTACCCCCGCATGGAAGTGGTAGCAATCAACGACGGGTCAACGGACGGCACCCTGGCCGTTCTCACGGACTACGCCAGGACGTGGCCCAATCTTCGCGTCATCGACCAGCCGAACGGCGGCAAATCAGCTGCCAGCAACAACGGAATCGCCCAATCCCGCGGAGAAGTTGTGGTCACCCTCGACGGTGACACACTTTTTGAACCACAGACCATCAAGATGTTCGCCCGCCATTTCCTGGCCCCCCGGCAGGGCAAGGAGGTCGGGGCTGTGGCAGGACATGTCAAAGTCGGAAACCGGCGCAACCTGATCACGGCATGGCAGAGCCTGGAGTATCTTTCCGGTATCTGTGTCACCCGCATGGCCGAGGGCCTCATGGGCGCTATTTCCATCGTTCCCGGTGCGTGCGCCGCGTGGCGCCGTGAGGCCCTGGTCAGGGCCGGCGGCTACTCCCATGACACCCTTGCCGAAGATGCTGACCTCACGCTTTCACTTCAAAGCCTTGGCTACAGCATCGTTCAGGAAAACGAGGCCGTCGCGTGGACTGAAGCGCCCCTGACAGTCCAAGGCCTGTTCAAACAGCGGCTCCGTTGGACCTACGGCAATTTCCAGACCCTGTACAAGCACCGTTCAATGCTCTTCAACCCCAAGTACGGGGCGCTTGGCTTGCTCACCATGCCGTATGCGCTGATCTCGGTCCTCGTCCCGCTGGTCTTTATGCCCCTGACAGTCATCGTCGCCATCAACAGCCTGGCCCACGGAGAATGGCAGGCCATCGCCATCTTCTCGGCGTTCGTCGCCGCAACCCATATGATCATCTCGATTGTGGCCGTCCTGATGGTCCGCGAGAGCCTCCTCCACCTGCTCATGGTGCCGATCTACAGGCTTATCTACGAACCCCTCCGCGCCTACGTGGTGTTCGGCTCGGCGATCATGGCCCTACGCGGCACCGCTGTGGGCTGGTACAGGCCCGAACGCACGAATAGTGTCACACTGCCTGCCATACTGGGGCCGCTCCTCCCAAGCGCTCCCCTTGCTGTTCTGGCGGCTTCACCCGCACCGCGAACCCTGCAGGACTCCCTATAACGGCGTTGGGCAGGAACCCGGCACCTTTCGCGGCTCGGGTTGACGTTTCGCGGCCTCGGCCTTACCAGGGGCCCGTCGGGGTTACCGTCGGTCTGCATCCTGTAGGGCGGGACCGCCCCAGTTCCCGGTATTTGTGCAGAATCGGCGTGATAAACCTTCGAACCACACGGCCGGGCAGTCCGGAAGAGCTGGGGTGACGAATATGCTGTGGGGTAGTTTCCTGATGGGCGCGCCGACCGGCGGGTGGAGGACAACATCCCTTGAATGGGATTGTCATGAAAACCATTACTCGAAAGTGCTTCGTAGCCGTAGCAGCGGCCGTATCGCTGGCGGGCATCACCGGGTGCGCGGCTCAGGGCGGGGACTCTGCGGCGCCGCCGCCAGCGGTCAGTTCCGCTGCCCCGTCCGTTGATGGATCGGGCCAGGCAGCTGCAGGTGTCATCACGATACGGGATTTCAAGTATGAGGTGCCGGCGACGGTAAAGCCGGGGGCGATGCTGACGGTCACGAACGCCGACAGCGCCCCGCACACCCTCACGGCCAAGGACAAGGGCGGATTCGACGTCGAAGTCCCTGGAGGTGGAACGGTGATATTCCAGGCACCGGATGCCCCGGGTGAGTACAAAATTATCTGCAGCTTCCATCCGCAGATGACCGGGACGCTGGTCGTGAAATGAACCGCGCGGAACGGAACCCACGGAACAGTTCTCTTTGGGTGCTGCGTGTCGGTGTCGCGGCGGGCCTTCTGGTCAGTGCGGTCATCCATGTCCAGCTCGCCCCGGGCTATCAGCAGGCCGCCCCAGGCGGCCTCGGGCAAGGCACGCTTTTTCTGGTCCAGGCCGGAGCCGCGGCGCTGGCCGCGGTGTTTGTTCTGCTTAAAGGTTCACGGAGCGCTTTCGCAGCTGCGGCGTTAGTGGCGCTGTCGTCCCTGGCCGCCGTCGTCCTCTACCGGTATGTCCAGGTGCCCGCTATCGGCCCGCTGCCCTCAATGTATGAACCGGTCTGGTACACGGCCAAGACCATCACGGCGGTCGTCGAAGCCGCCGCCGGCGGCCTCGGTGTCGCCGGTTACGCCCTGTCTCACAAGAACCGGCCCGTCTCAAGAACAACGACAAGGGGCCGCCGCCGCGGCGCTTCGGCTGCCTGAACACGGCTGGATCATCGACGCCGGAAGCCCCTTGGTTGTCCACCTGGCGGAGTCTTACCCAGAATATGTGTGTTCTGACACATCTGCGCCCATCCTTCTCCTGCGTAGTTTCGAAGTACTGGTGTCCCCCTTCCTGGGGCGCCAACATCACTCGCGCGTGTATGAGGAGATTTTTCCAATGAATAAGACGCTTCGCTTTATGGCAGTCCCCACCCTGGCCTTGGCCGCCCTTGCCCTGTCCGGTTCCCCTGCGATGGCAGCGGACCAGTCCTACCAGTCGACCCTGGGCCAGCTCAACGGCAGCGCAGGCTCCGGCACCATCACTCTTGACGTCACGGGCAACCAGGCCCACGTTGTCCTGAACGTGTCCGGCATGCCCGCGACCTTCATGGACGCCCCGTACCCGCACGTCCAGCACATCCACGGCGGAGCCCAGGGCACCTGCCCGGCACCTTCGGCCGACAAGGACGGAGACGCGGTAATCTCCACCACCGAAGGCGCCCCGTCCTACGGCGCGATCGTGACCACCCTCTCCACCAGCGGTGACACCAGCCCCGCAGCAGGCCTTGACCTTAAAGTCGGCGGACAGGGTGCCGCGTACACCGTTGACCGTACGTTTGAACTGAACGCCGAAACCAAGGCAGCCCTGCAAGCTGGCACCGCCGTGGTAGTCGTCCATGGCCTTGACCCCGCCACCCTCAGCGCGGCAGGCCAGGCCGCCAAGAGCGATCTTGCCCCCACCCTGCCACTTGCCGCCACCTCCCCCGCCCTGTGCGGGACCCTGACGGCCGGCCAGATGAAGATGCCCGCAGGCGGCGCTAACACCGGCATCACCACCGAAACCGGCACCGACACCGGAGCCCTCGCGATCGGTTCCGGCCTGGCCCTGATCGCCCTCGCCGGCGGAGCCTACGCCGTTCGCCGGCGCAACGCAGCAGCCTAAGCCAAAGCCGAACGGATCAAGACTGTGACAACCAAGAATCCTGGCCGCCGCAGAGGTCTGGGGGCCTCCACGGCGGCCGGGGTTCTGCTCTTGCTCACCCTCGCCGGTTGCGCGGGTGGACCGGCCACCACTGCCGGCGCCGGCTCCCCACCTTCCGCCTCAGCCTCAGCTTCGGCGGTGGGCCCGTCAGCAGCTGCCCCCGCTGTGCCTGCGGTCCCCCCGGGTGCTGAGCAGCTTCCGCTGGTACTGGGCGCTTCGGCTCCAGTCACCCTGAACATTCCCTCCATCGGAGTCCGGACAGACCTTCTCCACCTCGGACTCGAGGAAACCGGCTCCCTTCAGGTACCGCAGGACACCGGCAACGGAGCACCGGCCAGCTGGTACGACGGCTCCCCCACACCGGGGGAACGCGGACCCTCAGTGATGCTGGGCCACGTCAACGCCCTGGGCGGCCATACGGGCGTCTTCGCTGACCTGCGCAAACTCACCCCCGGTGCTGAGATCAACGTTTCGCGGGCCGACGGCAGCATCGCCGTGTTCACCGTTGACCGCGGCGCCCTCTACAGCAAAAACCAGTTCCCCACCCTCGAGGTCTACGGCAACACTCCCGGAGCCGAACTCCGCCTCATCACCTGCGACGGCTACGACCCCGCCACCGGGCTCTTCGATGACAACTACGTCATCTACGCCAAACTCAAAACCTGACAACGGACCGCACACCCCAAAGAGGGCGGCCAGAATTGGAAGAGCCATGAAACAGCACACGCCCTTGCTGGCAGCCCTGGGCATGGCCGCCCTTCTGCTCTCCGGCTGCGCAACAGCGGCCGGATCCGTCCCCGCGCCGTCAGAGGTTTCGACGGCACCCGCACCGGCAGCTTCACACGAGGCAGGCCATACCGGCAGCGGGCATCACAGCAAGGGCTCAGCCTCGCCGGCTACGACTGCTGGCGGACCCAGTCCCGCAGCCCTGATGGTCTGCGGGGACCAGCCGAAGGAGAGATTGCGGTCCATCCTGGATCTGGACTCGGACCCGCACACCATCAATACCTGGGCCAACAGCACCTTCACCTGCACCTACCACCTGGCCGAAGGGGCACTGGTGATCTCCGTCCAGGAAGCCGCGGACAAAGCATCTGCACTGAAATATTTCAACGCGATGCAGGCCCTCGCGAAGGACGCCACACCCATCCAAGGCCTCGCGAACCTCGGCTTCCCGGCCTACGAAACCGCTGACGGATCAGCCGTGTTCCAAAAAGAGAGCTTCGTCCTGCACGTGGACGCCAGCGACATGCCCCCAAACCTTGGACCGGACAACATCACCAAAAACGCACTGGCCTACCAGCTCTCCACCACCATCCTCGCGTGCTGGGTCGAACACCACTGACCCACCCCCGCAGGCCGCCGAGCAAGCAGACGAAAGGTTCCATCATGAAGACGAACATCAGAACACTCAGCACACTAGGACCCGCGGCAACACTGATCCTGCTGGCTCTGGCAGGCTGTGGAACCTCCGGAATGTCCGGGTCCGCCACGACAGCAGCACCAACAACGACCGAACAATCAACTTCAGCCCTGCCAACCGCCACAGCCCCGGCTCCCTCAGCATCCGGCCCGGGCTCTTCACCTGCTGAGGCTCCGGCCGAAATACTCATCAAGGGCTTCAAATACCAGGGGACCGAAACGGTGAGCCCCGGGACGACGATCAGTGTCACCAACGAAGACATAGAAGCGCACACCATCACCGCTGACACCGGCAGCGCGTTCGACGCCATCATCAAAGTCGGCACCGGCACCTTCACCGCCCCAACCGAACCAGGGACCTACCCCTACCACTGCACCTTCCACGGCAACATGACAGGCACCCTCACCGTGAAATAGGACCCCGGGCGTACCCCCACAAATACTTCATTCGATGACCGCGACCTTTTTGCCGGCTTTCAGCAGCCGGCCCGCGGCGATTTCACCGCCGGGATCCCATACCCGTCACTGCCAACGTCAAAACGTTCGCTCATAACTATTCCCTTGATCTCGGATGATATTTCGGGTTCTGTTCGTCAAGCTGTTGTTTCGGGCCTCGGGCGTCCCGGTGCCGGCATGCGGGCGTCCTCTGCTGTCCGGTGCGGATCAGCGGCTGGGGATGGTCCCGTGTTGGTTCAGACATAAAATCGTCCAAAGGCGTACAGCAGGGCCATCCGGCAATACCCGCAACGGTGCCTCGTGTAGTGGTCAAGACCGCCTTCGAGTACATGCACCGCGCCCACAACAACCTCTCCGAGAAACTGTCCTTCCAGCGGGCCATCACCCTCGCCCACCATGTGGGGGCTCCCATCTACCTCATGCACGTCAGCGCCTGCGAAGGCGTGGCTGCCATACGCAAGGCACGCGGCCGCGGCCAGGCGGTATACGGCGAGATCCTTCCGCACTACGCCTACTTCACAGCCGAGGACTACAAGCAGGAGAACGGTGCGATTTACCACACCTACCCGTCATTGAAGTCCGAGACGGATCGGGACTCGATGTGGGAATCGTTGCTGGACGGTTCGCTAAGCACCCTCGCCCCCGACGGCGTGTGTACCGACCTGGACGTGAAGACGCGCGGCAAGACCATCCTCGACGCAACCGGCGGCCATGCCGGCGTCGAAATGCGTATGGCGGTGGCCTACACCGAAGGCGTCGCGAAGAGGGGCCTCGACCTGACACGCTTCGTGGACATCACGACTGCCAATGCCGCCAAGATCCTGGGTCTGTACCCGTAGAAGGGTGTGATCGCCGTCGGCAGTGACGCGGACCTTGCCGTGCTGGACACCAACGTGGATCGTCGGATCAGCGCCTCGGATCTTCACGAGGCGGACTACACGCCATGGGAGGGCTACCGGGTGGCGGCGTGGCCAAGCATGACCGTGCTGCGCGGGACCGTCATGGTGGAGGACCGGAAGTTGCTGAGGGGCCCGGGCGGATCGTTGCTCAAGCAACGCGTGTCCAGCGACGTCCTCAACCGGCCGGCCTGCTTGGCCAACGGGGCGTGCATCCCGCTAATGGCGTTCCCGCCGTATGCCAGTGGCCTCCGCGCATGTTGATCCTTGGACCGCCAGCGAGGGCCCGCCGATGCCTGGCCTGAGCAATGGTACGTCTACCTTCGGAGCAGCCAACAGGCGAAGGTACAGATGGCGACCCAGACCCAGTAGGTCATAACGTTTTGCTGGGGCGGCGGCGGCTCGCCGTTTTCAAAAGGCTGAAGAACTGTAAACATTTACCCCAACGTTTGCGGTACGCAGGTCCGTTCAGGGGGTTCGGGATAACCGTTTCACTGCGCCGGGCCCACAGCAATGACCGGTTGCCCGGCTGACATCATCTTGAGAACCGCCCGCTACGGGCCCGCACTAGCAGGGCTCAGGGGCTCCCATTTTCTGTCGGCAGGCTTCCCTGACTTTGGCGACGAGAGGCGAGTCAATCATGTCGTTGCTGTAGATCAGGCTGACGCGGGAGATGGCGCTGGTGTCCTGGATGTCCAGGTAGGCAAGGCCGGGGATGGCGAAGGCACGGAGGGATTCCGGGACAACTGCGATGCCCAGGTGGGCGGCCACCAGACCGAGGATGGTCGGGAACTGGACGGCTTGCTGGGCGAGATCGAAGTCGACGTCGGCGGCGTGAAGCAGTGCGGCGATGTGGTCGAAAAGCCGCGAGATCCTGTCCCTCGGGAAGGCAATGAACCTCTCCCCCTTCAGTTCTCTAAGCCCTACCGAGGCGCGAGGGGCCAGGGGGTGGTCTGTCGCGACTGCTACAACGAGGCGTTCATTTTGCATGAGCGTAGAACTGAGGCCCGGCACTGTCCGGACTTCCCGGGCGATTCCGGCATCCAACGCTCCGGCGGCAATGAGGTCGATCTGGGCGTCGGTAGTCTCCTCGCGGAGTTCGAGGTCGATGCCGGGCCATTGCGATCGGAGTTCCCGCACGACGGGCGGAAGGGCCGAAATGGCTGCCGATGATACGAAACCGAGACGCAGCTTGCCGATTTCGCCGTCCCGGGCCTGCCGAAGCGCCGCGGCCATGGCCCCGTACTGGGTCAGGAGTTTTCTGGCGTGCTTCAGGAGGAGTTCGCCGTCGGCGGTGAGCTGCACGTTGCGGGAGTTGCGCACGAACAGCTGGGTCTTGCATTCCTCTTCGAGTTTGCGGATCTGCTGACTGAGTGGCGGCTGGGCCATGTGCAGCCGCTCCGCGGCGTGGTTAAAGTGCAGTTCTTCGGCCACTGCGACGAAAAGCTCCAGACGACGAATGTTCATACCAACAAGACTAAACGCATATTGATTAGCGTCAAATAGATACTTCAATGGAGGGCTTTCCCGGTCTACCGTTGATCGTGAGGACAGTCACAGATCAACAAACACTAAGAGGTTAGAGAATGCCCGTCATGACCAAGCCAGCCAGCAGCTTCATCAACGGAAGTTGGGTTGAAGGGACCGGGAACACGACGTCCCGGTTCAACCCGTCGGCACCCGACGAAGCGGTCACTACCTATCACCGGGCCGGTTCCGCGGAGCTGGCGCGGGCGATCCAGGCCGCTGCCGCAGCCACACCGGCGTGGGACAGGCTGGGGATTCTGGCCCGGGGCAGGATCCTGTCGGCTGCGGCCGTACTGATTCGGGAACGGGCCGACGAGATAGCCCGCGTCATGACGGCCGAACACGGCAAGACCCTGACGGAGTCCAGGATGGAAGTCGACGCCTCCGCCGACACGTTCGACTACCACGCGGGTTCGGCCCGGAACCCGGTCGGCACCGAGTACCCTTCCAGCCACCCCGATGAGCGGATCCTCACCGTGCGGCGCCCGCTGGGCATCGTTGGTGTGATCACACCGTGGAACTTCCCGTTGCAGATCCCCGCGTGGAAGATCGCACCGGCACTGCTGCACGGCAACACCGTGGTCTGGAAGTCCGCAAGCCACACCCCCGGAGTATCGGTCCTGCTGATGGACATCCTGGCCGTGGCCGGTGTGCCGGCCGGTGTCGCGAACCTGCTCCTTGGCCCGGGTCCGCTGGGCTCCGAACTCGTTTCCCATCCGTCCGTGGCGGGCGTGAGCTTTACCGGATCCGTTCCGGTGGGCCACCACATCCGCGGGATTGTCTGTGGGCGCGGCGCGAAACTGCAGATGGAACTGGGCGGACATAACGCCACTCTTATCCTGCCCGATGCCGACGTCGAACTGGCCGCGTCCAGCGCAGTCAACGCCGCGATGGGGTCCACGGGCCAGAAGTGCACGGCCACCCGGCGGATCATCCTTGTCGGCGACGGGCACGAGGCGTTCCTGGAGAGGGTAAAGGAGAAAGTCTCCGCACTTGTCCTGGGCCCCGGCACCGATCCGTCGGTACAGATCGGCCCCGTCGTTTCCGCCTCCGCCCGCGATGAAATCAACGCCGCGATCGAGACGGCCGTCACCGAAGGCGGGAAAATCCTCGCCCAGGCCCCTGCTCCCGCCACAGACGGGCACTACGTCCGACCCACCGTGCTGACCGGGCCCGCGTCGATGACGATCTGCCGCGAAGAAGTCTTCGGTCCCGTGGTCACCGTTCTCCGCGCAGCCACCCTTGATGAAGCTATTGCGTTGGCAAACAACACAGAATTCGGCCTCACCGCCGCGGTGTTCACCAACGATGAGCGCGCCGCCCGGCAGTGCGTCACCTATCTGGACGCCGGCCTCGTAAAGGTCAATGCGCCCTCGACCGGTTCCGAACTTCATGCCCCCTTCGGCGGAATGAAGGATTCAACCTTTGCCGGTCCCCGGGAACAGAACAGTGCCGTCGCCGCGGCCTTCTTCACCCACGAAAAGACCGCTTACCTGCGCCTGGCACCCGAGAAGGCATGATCATGACACTTCAGGACGAACGAACCGCACACGAGCTTCGCGCTCCGGAGGACGTGCTCTCCGGCACCGACATGAACGGCGCCTGGGCCACCCGGCACAGCTTTGCCCGCACTATGCTTCGCCGCTCCGCGGCCCGGAAGTGGGCTGTGGTTAGGATCCGCTTGGATCTCGACGCAGACGCCCGTGGAACCGCCGTCTACACCGTGGACGCCGAAGGCCGGCAGCTGACCTTCATCGCTTTCTGCCGCACTTTGGAGGAAAGCGAACGTACCGACCGGGTCATCGCCGATGCCTGGGACGTGACCGCGGCCCTCATTGAAGGAGACCTCACGCCGGAGCGCGAAGCTGAACTGCGGCGCAATGTCCCCGTCCAGGAACGCGGCCGTGTCGACCCGGACACCATCGTCCTGACCCGGGCGAACCGCAGCGCACGCTTTTTTGACTACGTCAGCGACTGCTTGGCCTCCGGCTCCCAGCCCGACGTCGACGCCATCGGCCCCAGCCCGTATCTGATCCGCAGCACCGCCTTCTACGGGAACGGAAAGTTTGGGCTCAAGGAATTCACGGACATCGCCCCCGACCACCCGCTGGCCGTGCCGTACCGGTCCCAGATGCTCACCGCCTGGCTGCTGCGCGAACTAAGCATGGACATGGTTGAACATGTCGCCCGCGCCAAAGCCTTGGCGGCCGGCACCACCGCGGCCCCGCTGAACCCGGAGTGGAGCCGTTACCTTGGACTGGGCAACGCCACCGGCCTGGGTATGGTCCCGTTCGTGATCAACCACCCGGATTATCTGGACGCCTGGTGCCGGCTGCGGGAAATTCCGCTTGCCGCCGGGCTCGGCCGGGACTACGCACCCGGGCATCCGGACCTTGCCCGCGTCGCGGAGCTTCTGGTCAAGGCTGACCGCCACCTGGAAGAGAAACACGCACTCCACACCGCTCCGTTCCTGCCCCCGGATGCAATCCGGCCCCAGCTGCAGCAGCTCCTGGAAGATCTGCAGACCCACACGTCTTCCGCGACAGAGCCCACACCGGTCCTGGCACGCCTGCACGAGAAGGCCGCAAACCTCAGCCCGGAGGCCCGGGGGATCTTTGCCTCCATCGTCATTGAACTCCGGACCGACTTCGACGAGCACGCCGAGTCCCTGCTCAGAGTTGACAGCGCCGCACCGTTCGACGCGGCCATGCCCTGCTGGGAACTGAGGCAGTTGCTGGAGACCAACTACGCCTGGGCCCGGGGCTACGACTTCACGGATCCCGAGAGAACGCGATATTACTGGTTCTCCTCCGCAGCCAACGAAGAACCCCGCCGTGCACTGCGCGCTACCCGGCCCGCCGGCACGGCCGAGCACGGCACAGACATCGCCCGCCGTATTAATGTTCTCGCCACGGACCTCGAGCGGTTCCCGGCCCACCGCAGTATCGCGGACTTCCTCCTGGCCCACCCCGGTCACCGCTTCGCCGCCGCCCGGGTCCAGCAGACACGGCACTATCTTTACGGTGAACTGCAGGACAACCTCATCGACGCTGAATTCCTGCCCCTGAGCACACAGCGCTTTCAGCTGGCCAGTTACGGGATGAACAACTTCAGCCCGCAGTCCACGGACTGGCTGCGCGTGACCTTGTTCAGCGGAGCCCCCCGCGCAGTGGACATCAACCACGGAACGGACGAGGACGACTGGCTCTTCCCCACGGCGCCGAAGGAGCCGGAACAATGAACCTCCACGAGCAGCTGACCGTCGTGGACGGCCTGCAGATCAGCAACTGGAGCCGCCCCGTCCTGGAAGAACTGCGCACCGGCGGCGTCAGCGCGGTCAACGCGACCTGCGCCGTCTGGGAAAACGCCGCGGACACCCTCCGGTCCGTCGGTGAGTGGCTGGACCTCGTCAACCACAACCCGGACCTGGTGTTCCTCGCCTCAACCGGGGCAGACATCGAAACAGCGAAGCGGCAAAACAGGATCGCCGTGTTCCTGGGGTTCCAGAACGCCAGCCCCTTCGAAGACGACTACCGCTACGTTGAACTCTTCCACCGGCTCGGCGTCCGGATCGCCCAGCTGACCTACAACAACCAGAATCTGATCGGCAGCGGGTGCTTCGAAGCCGACGACGCCGGGCTGACCCGCTACGGGCGGGTGATTGTGGAAGAGATGAACCGGGTCGGCATGCTCATCGACCTCTCCCATGTCGGATACCGGACCAGCCGCGACGCCATCGAAGCATCCACGGTTCCGGTCTCCGTCACCCACTCCAACCCGCTCTGGTTCTTTGACACTCCGCGGAACAAACCCCACGACGTCATCCAGCCCCTCGTGGACCGCGGCGGTGTCATCGGCTGCTGCCTCTACCCCACCGTCAGCGGCGGTGAACACGTCACCATCGAAAGCTTCTGCACGATGGTTGCACGCATGGTGGACCAATACGGTCCCACGAGCGTCGGTATCGGCAGCGACTGCACCCGCGGCTGGGACCAGGAATTCGTCGGCTGGCTCCGCAACGGCCGCTGGCAACCGACCGATCCACAGAACACACCGACCTGGCCCCTATGGCCGGACTGGTTCAAAGGCCCACTGGACTTTCCCCGGCTCACCGACGGCCTCGCAGCAGCAGGCCTCACCGACCACACCATCACCGCCGTGATGGGCGGCAACTGGAGCCGGCTGTTCACACGAGTCATGGACACAACAAAGGAACACGCGCATGTCTGACACCATCACCGGTCCAGCCCCCGACGGGCAGCACAAGGACCGCACCATCACCGTCCAGCCCCGCGAAATCATAGAAGCAGCCTTCCGCTCGCTCTGCGCCGCCGGCGCCGACCCCCTCGAAGCCCAGGAAGGAGCCCTGGCAGTCCTCCGCGCCGAAGCCGAAGCACACGCCGGTCTCCGCCTCCTAGAACAACTGCTGGACGCGGACTGGACAACACCCCTCCGGCCGACAGCGGCCAAGGACACTTCCTGGCCGGGAGGCACCCTGCGCGAGCTCAACTCCGCCGGGCAACCGCCACTGCGAACCGCCCTCCAACTCCTCGACCTCGCCAGCGACGGCCCGGCCGGCGAGATATCCGTGACCCGCACCTCGAACGCCCGCATCCCGAGCCTTCTCTGGAATGACCTGGTACTCAGGCACACCGCATCCCTGCAACGCCGGATCATCATCGCCACGGCCAACACCGGCACGGCACGGGACGACGGCGACGCGACCGACTACCTCACCTTAAGGGACGGAGTCCTCTCGGCCACCCAGACCCTGGCGTCGGAGGCGATCACGGCCCTCATCCCACAAACCATCGGGGACAGCACCATCGTCATGGCGTTGCCCGAACGAGTCCACACGAATCCGGAAACAACCAACATCGCGCCCAAACCGCTGAAAATGCGTGAGAAAGAATGGCAAACCATGTACCAGACATCCCGGAAATACCTGGTGCCGGACGCATGAACGCCGTGACCCGGACGCAGTTCACCGACGGTAAACCGCGTCCCTACTCCGCCTCCGCCGCAACCGCCGGCATCATCTACCTATGCGGGCAGATACCGGCCCGCGAAGACGGCACCGTCCCGCCCGGCATCACAGAGCAGGTAACCCAGACCTTCAACAACCTCGAAGCCGCTCTGGAACAGGCCGGCTCCAGCCTGTCCCACCTGCTCAAGCTCACGGTCTTCCTGGCCAACCTTGACGAATTTGATGACTACAACGCCGCCTACCTCACCAGGCTCAGCGGCCACCCCCTGCCTCCCCGGACCACTATTCAGGTGGCCCGGTTCAGGGGCGAAAAACGCATCGAGATCGATGCGGTCGCAGCCGTAGTAGCCTGACCGACCAAGCCACGGATCTGTTGGGTACCAACGTCGCTTTCCCTCTTCCCAGATCGGAACCACCATGCTTTCCCAAGCACCAGCACCTGCATCTCAGATGACGATCGATTCAGCGCCGCTGAATTCCTTCCACAAGCGCCTCACCCTCTTCAGCTCAGGTGGCCCGTTCCTCGACGGATACATCCTGGCCATCATCGGCATCGCCCTGGTCCAGATCATCCCGGCCTGGCAGATGAATGACTGGTGGAACGGCCTCATCGGCGCCTCCGCTCTGATCGGTGTCTTCCTCGGCGGCCTCATCTTCGGCAACATCACCGACAAAATCGGGCGCAAGCTCATGTACACGATCGACCTCATCGCCATCATCGTGTTCTCTATCGCACAGTTCTTCGTCCAGGAAGCATGGCAGCTTTTCGTCCTGCGACTCCTCATCGGCGTCGCTGTCGGCGCCGACTACCCCATCGCCACCTCCCTGGTCGCCGAATTCGTGCCCAAAAACTGGCGCGCCCGCCTCCTCGGCGGCCTGAACGCCATGTGGTTCGTCGGCGCCACCGTCGCCGCCTTCGTCGGCTACTGGCTCCTCTCCTTCGACGACGGATGGCGCTGGATGCTGCTCTCCTCAGCCGTACCAGCCGTCCTGATCCTCATCGCCCGGGCCACCATCCCCGAATCCCCCCACTGGCTCGTCGGCAAAGGCCGCCACCAAGAGGCCCTGGACATCCTGAAGAAAACCATCGGCGAAGGCGCCACCCTCGACGGCATCACCGCACACGACCCCAACGCGGCCAAACTCAGCACCGCCCAGGCCTTCAAACTAGTCCTGACCGGCGGCTACCTACACCGGGTCATCTTCATCTCCATCTTCTGGACCTGCACCATCGTCACGCTGTTCTCCATCTACGCCTTCGGACCCCAGATCCTGACCCTGTTCAACCTCCAGTCCGGCGACGAAGCAAACATCGGCTACGGCCTGATCAACCTGTTCTTCCTCGTCGGCAACGTCGTCGCCCTCCTCGTCGTGGACAAACTCGGCCGCCGGCCCGTCCTGATCTGGGGCTTCATCCTCTCCGGCGTCGGCCTGCTGTTCCTGGCGCTCTTCCCCAGCGCACCCTTGGGCCTGATCGCACTGGCCTTCGCCTTCTACGCCATCTTCAACGGCGGCCCCTCGATCCTGGAATGGATTTACCCCAACGAGCTCTTCCCCACCAAAGTCCGGGCAACCGCCGTCGGACTTTGCACCGGAACCAGCCGCATTGGCGCCGCCATTGGCACCTTCGCCACCCCGCTGGCCCTGACCCACCTCGGGCTTTCCGGCACCATGTGGATCGCCGCCGGCATCGCCCTCCTCGGCGCAGCCGTCAGTTTCCTCATGGCCCCCGAAACCAAGGGTCAAAACCTCGAAGAAGCAGCCTCCCTACAAGCCTGACACCACCAACCTCCACTACCCACCAACCGCAGTGGAAGCGGGAGCGGCTGTCCCTCCAAGGTCATGTTGCTCCCGCCAATGCGCGACAGGGATCCCAGGAGCATGCTGATCTTGTTCGTGGGTGTGATGTTCGGCGTGCAGATCGCCCAGGGTGGAGTGGCAAACGTCGCGGGCATGATCGCCGCCAATGTGGCTAAGAAACTGCCGTAGCAGGCACTCACCAAAGGAACACCCAGCGATCCCCAATAATAAGGTTCCACGGCGCGAGATCGTTGCGACACATCAAGTCCACGTTCTCAGCCGGAAGCAGCGGTTTCCAACCTTCAACTTAGGAAATTTCGACTGTTTCACTGGCGTCATGGATCTGACGGATCATCTGGCCGACCCGTAGCAATTCAGCATGTCCGAGCGGAAGCTGATCCAGCGCGGATATTCCTTCTACGTACTCAAATGACATGCGGGCCGTCATCGTCCCGCCCTAGGAGTTTGGGAACGTCCACGCCGCCCTGCGGAGCTCAGCAAGGTATTGCTGCACGCCAGCCGAGTTATCCAACCACGGTTTCCCGACAGTGTCGCCAATGCGAATAACACTTTGCGAAGCATTTACGCCCGTTAGTTCGTGCTCGTCTTCAGTCACCCCTGCAGGCTACTGGCCAGCGAACCACTCGGCCAAAAGGCTCGAGACGAAGGCATCCTACTTCCCTGTCAGTTGACAACTATTTGCCGGAACGATGCCGGCCTAAGCTCGATGGGCGAGGGCGATGTCCAACTAAATAAGTGGCAACCGTTGCCAGTATCGGCACCAGCAGAAACGTGAGAAACCCACTCCCCCCGCTAATAAATCCGCCAGCATTCATATAGCCAGAAATGCCGATCCACCAGCAAATAAGCGCGATGAAGCCGGTCATCACGAGAAGGGCACCCCGAATGTCCTTGCGTTCAATCAGAATCAAACGATCTTGCTGGTCCGTCATGCCAACTCCCCTGGGCCGTCGCTCGCTGACTATCTGACATTCAGGACAACACGGATCCGTGATTTTGGCGAGGCTCTGCATGTGCAGGGTCCTACAGCCCGGCTACGGATTGCCCGTCCCACATCCTTGATCCTGGGACAGCAGCAATTTGTGCCCGGAGCTGCGTCCGGACAATACGCCTTCCCAGTAGCGACCGCTTGCGTATCGGGACAGAGGCGGGTTGGCCGGGGGCGATGCTTTGTCCAGGGGATGGTATCCGACGTCTGGAAGTGGAGAACGGAATCTTAGCGCCCCTTGAAGAGACAAGGGATAGCATTGAGTTCTATCCGGGGCGGAGTGAGGTCGTCAGTCCCAGCCCTGTGGCAACAATGCCGAACAGCAGTATGCCCGCTCCTAGGTAAACGACGAGAGATTTTCCGGGGAAGCGAATGTCCGGGTGTCGTTCTTGGGCCTTGCGATAGCGGTCGTGCATCACACGTTGGGCCAGCCGTCTGAATATCAGCACGAGGGACCCTGCGACTACCAGAGGGGCCCCCAAGAGCACTGCCGGCCAGAAGTTATCCAAGGCGGCCCGTCCTAGATTTCAGCGCCGGTCAAAGCCAGGACAATCATCGCGGCACCCATCAGGACGAATCCGGCTCCAACTATTGCCGTCATCCCCGAGTTGGCCTGTGCCGCAACTTTGTCTCCTACCTTGCCGAAGGTTGCTCGCTGGGCATCAGCCATGAACCTAGTCAAGGATGAGCGGTTGATGATCATCAAGACACCGACGATCACTCCAACGCTTCCGACTACTCCCATGAGAATTTTCTCCACAGATCTTCATCCCCCTATTAAGACGTTGCTTGCTTGGCAATCGAGAGCCATCGGCGAAACATCACGAACCACAGAGCCTACGCAGAGATCGACCCGGAGCTCCGCCTTTCTAGCAAGTGCGTGGCGCCCGCGCGCACGTCACCAACGATTCGAGAGTCCGAGGATCCCCCGACGTCCACTCTCGCTCGACCTGGGGTTCAAACCGGTTCAGACCCCCCCTGGTCGACCAGGTGTCCCACTTCCTTGGTTAAGGGACAGCCTCGGTGGGACACATCCCCACTGACGTGGATCCCCGGCATGCTGCTGTCAGTTCAGATGTCGTCTGCACTGGATCCCGCGGAACTACGGGGCTTCGATGATCTCGGAGATGGACCTGTTGCCTCATGTCAATAGGTCCGGGAGCGGTGAGTCGTTGCCTCATGTGAAAAGGTCCGGTTCAGGGACGGGTTGAACCAGGTGTTGACCTTGT
>NZ_JBVAYT010000017.1:0-22582 GCF_055412765.1 Pseudarthrobacter xylosi
CGGTCGCGGTCCTCAAGCGTGCCGGCGCGGGGCGGATCACCGCCGTGGACGTCCATGCCAAGCCGTTGGAGATCGCCGCCGCGGTCGGCGCGGACCAGATCCTGCAGGCCGGGGACGCGGACGCGATCGCCGCGGTGCAGGCCGATGTGGTGATTGAGTCCTCGGGCAGCCACCACGGCCTGGCCTCAGCCATCAGCGGCGCGGCCCGGGGCGGGACGGTGGTTATGGTCGGGCTGCTGCCCACCGGACCGCAGCCGGTCCTGATCTCCCTGGCCATCACCCGGGAACTGGACCTGCGCGGCTCGTTCCGGTTCAANCGACGGCACCCTCCACATCAGCCCCGTCATCACCCACGAATACCCCCTCAGCCAAGGACTCGAGGCCTTCGAAACCGCCAAAAACTCCGCCGCATCAGGAAAAGTACTCCTCAACTTCACGCCCGCAAGCTGAGCACTCCGCCCGCGCCGCGTCTTTGGGCGCGAACGTACACTTGAGGCCCTGCTCCGTCGACGATTTGGGGCGCGAAGTGTACGTTCGCGCTTAGGCAGAGGGCGCGAAGTGTACGTTCGCGCTCAGCTCCGGCGGACCGGGATAAACACCCGGGGCTGGTCCGTCCACGTTCCGGACAGCCGGGAGGTGGTGCGGCGCATGATCTGTTCGGACGCGTCGCGGGCTGTGGCGGCGTCCCCGGCGGCGACCGCTTCTGCCAGGTCGACGTGCCACTGGAGTGCCCCCTCGTGGGGGTGGTCCGGCATCAGTCCGTGGACCGTGCGCCCCGTCAGGGTCTCCGCCACCTGCCCCATCAGGTTGGCGAACATTTCGTTGCCCGAGCCGGAGAGCAGGACCGAGTGAAAAGCGATGTCCAGCTCCAGGAATTTCGCCGCATCTCCGGAGTGGCCGGCATCGCGCAGGGCATGGGCAATGTCCACCAGTTCCCGCCGCAGCTGCGCCGGTGCATTGTTCGCTGCCAGCTCGGCAGCGGCGGGCTCGACGGCGGAACGCAGCTCGATCAGTGACCGCAGCTGGGCGCCGCGGGCGTCGCTGGACAGCCGCCAGCGGATGACCTGGGAATCGAAGGGATTCCAGCGGCTCGGCGGCAGCACCCGGATGCCCACCCGCTTGGTGGTTTCCACGAGGCCCAGGGACTGGAGAACCCGCACGGCCTCGCGGACCACGGACCGCGAAACCTTCAGTTCTTCCTCAAGGTGTTCGGCCAGCATGATGTGTCCGGTGGGCAGTTCGCCCGTGATGATCCGGGTGCCAAGGTTCTCAATGGCACGGTGGTGCAGGCTGGTCGACATGGACTCAAGCCTAAACTGGGATTGACTGGCCTCGTTCCACAAAGTGGGCACCGCTTCCCTCAAGCCGATTGAATATATATGCTTTATTAGAATCCATCGGTTCGTGACAGCGTGCTTCGCAGCGAACGCGGAGCCATCTGCACATCCATTGCACAACGAAATTGGAGTTTTGATGTCTGCACACATCGGTGTCACCGGCCTTGCGGTGATGGGCGCCAACCTGGCCCGCAACCTGGCCCGCAACGGCTTCACCGTTGCCCTGCACAACAGGTCTGTCGAAAAGACTGACGCGCTGCTGGCAAAGCACGGCACGGACGGCGACTTCGTCCGCACTGAAACGCTGCAGGAACTTGTTGATTCCCTGGAGAAGCCCCGCCGCGTCCTGATCATGGTCAAGGCCGGCAAGCCGGTCGACTCGGTCATCGAGCAGCTTGAACCCCTCCTGGAAGCCGGCGACATCATCATCGACGCCGGAAACTCCCATTACGAGGACACCCGCCGCCGCGAAGCAGCGCTGGCGAAGAAGGACCTGCACTTCGTAGGCATCGGCGTCTCCGGTGGTGAGGAAGGTGCCCTGAACGGCCCGTCCATCATGCCCGGTGGTTCCAAGGAGTCCTACGACGCCCTGGGCCCGCTGCTGGAAAAGATCGCCGCGCACGTCGACGGCAAGCCCTGTTGCGCATGGATCGGCACCGACGGCGCCGGCCACTTCGTCAAGATGGTCCACAACGGCATCGAATACGCCGACATGCAGGTCATCGGCGAAGCTTTCGACCTCCTCCGCTCCGGTGCCGGCATCGAGCCTGCTGACCAGGCCAAGATCTTCGAAGAGTGGAACAAGGGCGAGCTCGCCTCCTTCCTGATCGAAATCTCCGCCGAGGTCCTGGGCCACGTTGATACCCGCACCGGCAAGCCGTTCGTTGACGTTGTGGTGGATGCCGCAGGCCAGAAGGGCACCGGACGCTGGACGGTCATCTCGGCGCTGGAGCTGGGTTCCCCGACGTCGGGCATCGCCGAGTCCGTCTTCGCCCGCGCCCTCTCATCGCAGGCCGAGCAGCGCAAGATCGCCCAGGAACTGCTCGCCGGTGAGGAAATCGCCGTCGACGTTCCGGACACTTTTGTTGAGGACGTCCGCCAGGCGCTGTACGCCTCCAAGCTGGTCTCCTACGCCCAGGGCCTGGACATGCTGACCTCCGCAGCCAAGGAATACGGCTGGGACCTCAAGCTGGACGAGATCGCTTCGCTGTGGCGCGGCGGCTGCATCATCCGTGCAGAACTGCTCAAGGAAATCACCAAGGCCTACGCCGCCGAAGACAAGCCGGCCAACCTGCTGTTCGCCCCGGCGTTCACCAAGGCCATCGCCGAGGTCCTGCCGGCATGGCGCCGCGTGGTCTCCACCGCCGTCCAGCTCGGAATCCCCGTGCCGGTCTTCTCCTCTTCACTGGCCTACTACGACGGCCTGCGCCGCAAGCGCCTGCCGGCCGCAGTGATCCAGGGCCAGCGCGACCTCTTCGGCGCGCACACCTACGGCCGCGTCGACGCCGAGGGTACGTTCCACACCCTCTGGGGCGAGGACAAGTCCGAAATCGAAGCAGTGGACACGCACTAATCACCACGCTCTGATTGCATCAAGCTGCAAACCCTGCGGCCGGCACTTCCCGGATATTCTGGGAACTGCCGGCCGTTGGCGTTTCCGGCTGTTGTGGTGTCCGTCCATCCAAGGAGTCAGAATGCCCAAGCCAGTCGCATTAGTTACAGGAGCCTCCGCAGGTATCGGCTTCGAAGCGGCGAAGAAACTCAGCAGCCACGGGTTCATCGTCTATGCCGGCGCCCGGCGGGTGGACAGAATGGAGCCGCTGAAAGCCCTTGGCATCCAAGTCCTGGCGCTGGACGTGACCGAGGACGATTCGATGCGCGCCGCCGTCGGCCGTGTCTTGGAAGAGCGCGGACGGATAGACGTCCTGGTCAACAACGCCGGCTACGGGTCCTACGGCGCGCTGGAACAGGTGGACCTGGCCGAAGGCCGGCGCCAATTCGAGGTGAACGTCTTTGGCCTTGCCAGAATGACCCAGCTGGTCCTGCCGGCTATGCGGAGTGCGGGACGTGGCAGGATCATCAACATCTCGTCCATCGGCGCCAAATTCTATGAACCGCTCGGTGCTTGGTACCACGCCACGAAGTTCGCCGTTGAGGGCATGAGCGATGCACTGCGGCTGGAACTCAAGCCGCACGGAATCGATGTAGCCATCATCGAACCGGCAAGTACGCTCAGCGAATGGGGCCGGATTTCCGCTGACGGGCTGCTGGCCAGCAGCGGCGAGGGGCCGTATGCTGCCCAGGCACAGCACATGGCGGATGTCCTGGCATCCACCGGCAGGCCTGAAACGTCCACGCAGCCGGCAGTGATTGCTGCGGCTGTCCTGCACGCGGCCACGGCAGCACGTCCCCGGACCCGGTATCCGGTAGGCAGGGGCGCGGCGGCCATTCTGGGCCTTCGGCGGGTCCTGCCGGACCGGCTCTACGATGCGGTGGTCATGGCAGTCCTGAAGCGTGTTGCCGGGTAGGGCTGCAGCGAGGGATCAGATCCGGTATTCGATGTCGTACTCCGCCGGATCCACAGCGGGCTTGGTTTCGCGCTGGGCATCACGGTGCCGCCATTTGGCGGGCACTCCGGTAACAATCGATTCCGGCGGAGCGTCCTTGACCACCACGGCGTTGGCGCCCACGGCGCTGTCCCGGCCGATGGTGATGGGACCCAGGATCTTGGCTCCGGCACCGATGGTGACCCGGTCCTCAATGGTGGGGTGGCGCTTGACCTTGGCCAGGGAGCGGCCACCCAGCGTGACCCCGTGGTAGATCATCACGTCTTCGCCGATTTCGGCGGTCTCGCCGATGACCACACCCATGCCGTGGTCGATGAAGAAGCGCCGGCCGACCGTGGCGCCGGGATGGATCTCGATTCCGGTCAGGAAGCGGCCCAGCTGCGACACCAGCCGCGCAGGGAACCGCAGCCCCGGGGTTTGCCACATATGGTGCGTCAGCCGGTGGATCCAGATGGCGTGCAGCCCGGAATAGGCGAAAAAGTTCTCAAAAGAACCTCGAGCCGCCGGGTCGTGTGACCGGGCGGCGTCGAGGTCTTCCTTCAGTCTTGCGAAAAAGCCCACAAAGTTCTTTCTACAGGAAACGGGGCGACAACGGACTGATCAGCCGCGGATGTCGTCATAGAGCACGGTGGAGATGTAACGCTCGCCGAAGTCACAGACAACCGCCACGATCAGCTTGCCGGCATTCTCCGGGCGCTTGGCAAGTTCCAGGGCGCCCCAAACGATGGCGCCGGAGGAGATGCCACCGAGGATGCCTTCCTTGACGCCCAGTTCACGGGCGACTCGGACGGAGTCCTCCAGGGTGGCATCCAGGACTTCGTCGTAGACGTTGGTGTCCAGGATTTCCGGGATGAAGTTCGCGCCGATGCCCTGGATCTTGTGCGGGCCGGGAGCGCCGCCGTTCAGGATGGCGGAGTCCTTCGGTTCGATGGCAACAATCTGGACCTCAGGATTACGCTCCTTCAGGACCTGGCCGACGCCGGTGACGGTTCCGCCGGTGCCGATGCCGGCGACGAATATGTCCACCTTGCCGTCGGTGTCCGACCAGATTTCCTCGGCGGTGGTGGTGCGGTGGATCTCAGGGTTGGCCTCATTGGCGAACTGCTGGGCCCAGATGGAGTTCTCCGTGTTGGCCACAATTTCCTGGGCCTTTTCCACGGCGCCGCGCATGCCCTCGGAACCGGGGGTCAGGACAATCTCGGCACCGAAGGCCCGCAGCATAACGCGGCGCTCGGTGGACATGGTTTCGGGCATGGTCAGGATGACCTTGTAACCGCGGGCAGCGCCCACCATGGCCAGGGCGATGCCCGTGTTGCCGGAGGTGCCTTCGACGATGGTGCCGCCGGGCTTGAGGGCGCCGGACTTCTCGGCGGCGTCAACGATGGCCACGCCGATGCGGTCCTTGACGCTGTTGGCCGGGTTGTAGAACTCCAGCTTGACGGCCACAGTGGCGCCCAGGCCCTCGGTCAGCCGGTTCAGGCGGACCAGCGGAGTGCCGCCGACCAACTGCGTTACATCGTCATAGATCCGTGCCATGTAGATATGCCTATCTCTCAAGTGTGAATGCTGAGGTCAGCCTAACGATGGCTGAGCAGCCGCTGCTAAGCATTAAGCCACGCAGAGTAATATTTCCTGGCCTTGGCGAGCTTGGGGTTAATGATCACCTGACAGTAACCCTGCTCGGGATACTTGCCGTAATAGTCCTGATGGAAGTCCTCCGCCACATGGAATCGTGGCAGCCGGCTGACCTCGGTCACAATCGGGTGCGACCACAGCGCCTGGTTCCGCTCAATGGCTTCCTCGAAGAGAATCTTCTCCTCGGTGGTCTCATAGAACATTGACGAGCGGTATTGCGTGCCCACGTCGTAGCCCTGGCGGTTGAGCGTGGTGGGGTCATGCAGAGCGAAGAACATGTCCAGGATGACCTCGGCCGGGATGACCGACTCGTCAAAAGTGACCGCCACGACCTCAGCGTGGCCCGTGGTCCCGCCGCAGACGGAGTAGTAGTCCGGCTGTGGGTCGTGGCCGCCCGTGTAACCGGAAATCACCGACGTGACGCCCTTCGTTATTTGATAGACAGCGTCAAGGCACCAAAAGCAGCCCCCGCCAAGAACAAAAGTTTTCATGACCTCTTCAATGGTTGAGCGCGCCGGATGATTCCCTGACCACCCTACGAGAGTTTGAAAGATGCGGGGCAAACCGCCCGATGGGGTAAAACTGAGACTATGGAACCTGCAGACATCGGCGTCAGAGATGCGGACAAGCACGACGACGGCACCCTGACAGGGGAGGGCGCTGCAGCGGCTGGTCCGGTCGCTCCCACGCTGGGGCAGGTGCTTCTGGCGGTCGAGGAGCTCTGGCCCGAGTCGCTGGCCGAAAACTGGGACGAAGTGGGGCTGGTGGCCGGGCACCCGTCAGCGCCCGTTACCAGGGTGATGTTCGCCGTCGATCCCACGCTTGCGGTGATCGAGGAAGCCGTGGAATGGGGTGCCGGGCTCCTGATCACCCACCACCCGTTGCTCCTCAAAGGCGTCACGTCCGTGGCGGCCACCACCGCCAAAGGACAGGCCATCCACCGCCTCATCGAGTCTGGAACCGCACTGCTGACCGTCCATACCAACGGCGATTCCGCCGTCGGGGGCGTTTCCGACGTCCTGGCCGATGCACTGGGACTCGAAGGCGTTGTCCCGCTGACGGTCGCCGCGAACGGACTGCCCGAGGAAGGCATCGGACGCGTGGGTGATCTGGCGGACGTGATGAGCCTCGGCGATTTCGCTGCCCGGGTGTTCGGCATCCTGCCATCGGTGGCTGGCGGAGTCCGTGTGTCCGGGGACAAGGACGGGCTGGTGCGGCGCATTGCTGTATGCGGGGGCGCGGGGGATTCGCTGTTCAACGAGGTGCGGGCCAACAATGCCGACGTCTACGTCACCGCCGACCTCCGCCACCATCCGGCGTCCGAAGCCCGTGAAGCGGCAGTGAACGGCCGGCCGTACTTGATTGACGTGTCGCACTTTGCCAGCGAATGGCTGTGGCTGCCCGCTGCGGCGTCGGCGTTGGGCAATGTGCTCGCCGATCAGGGCCACGACGTCGAGATCCAGGTAAGCACCACCAACAGCGATCCGTGGGACTTCATTCTGACTCCGGGCTAAGCCTGGCGTCCGAGAGGCCCCGGGCGAGCGTGCGAGGCAAGGGAGCAGGCCAGGCGCTAGAGTCTATAGAGCGCCGATACGGTGCCCGGCTTCGGCCGGATTGGATTTAGCGGAGGTAAATAGTGGCCAAGGCAGCACCGGCGGAACAGTTGAAGTTGCTCGAACTGCAGGGCCTGGACGCAAAGCTCAGGTCCCTGTCCAACCGCCGCCGCGCCCTGGAAACCGATCCCCGGATCGAGGACCTGCAATCGGCTCTGTCCGTCGCCAACGGTGAACTCGGCTCCGCCAAGATGGCCGTCCACGATGCTGAAGCCGAGTTGAAGCGCGCCGAGGCCGACGTCGAACAGGTGGCCTCCCGCATCGAACGCGACGAAGCGCGGCTCAACAGCGGGACGGGGCTGTCAAAGGACCTTGTGGCCCTGCAGAAGGACATCGCTTCCCTCAACAAGCGCCGCTCCGACCTTGAAGACGTGGAGCTGGAAGTCCTGGAACGCCTGGATTCGCTGCGCGAGCGTCAGGTTGCCCAGCAGCTCATCGTGGACAACGTCCAGGGCTCCTTCGGCGGCATCCGCGCCGAACTCGATGAGTCACTGGCCGAAGTGGCCGCTGAAGCGACCATTGTCCGCGGCAAGCGCGCCGAATTCGCTGAGGGACTTGATGCCGGGATGCTGGCCGTCTACGAAAAGACGCTGGCAAAGCGGGGAGTAGGCGCCGCCCGGTTGTTCCACGGAACCTCTGAGGCCTCCGGAATGAAGCTGAGCCCCGGGGACCTCGCCGAGATCAAGGCCGCCTCCGAGGATGACATTGTGTTCTGCCCGGATTCGGGTGCCATCCTGGTGCGCTCAGCCGAGTGGAACACGCCCGCCCCAGCTGCCTAGCATCCCAAGTAGGTCGCAGCAGATGTCGTTATGGGCGCCCATAAGGACATCTGCTGTTACCTAGTTGGGCAGGATGATGTTCAGGGCATGGGGTTTCCGCGCTGAACCATCGACCAGCTCGGCGTCCCATTTTTCGCGCGTGGCCTTCAGCAGCTGCCCCGGGGTCTGCGGGGCGTTGCCGCGCCGGGCCAGCAGGTGCCGCGCCAGCTCGCCGCGGGTGTGCTTGGCGAAGTGGCTGACCACCTTGCGCACGCCGTTGACCTCCGTAAAAACATTGACGGCCACCGTCTGAGTCGCCGGCGGCGCCCACGCGGCGGCATAGGTGCTGGAGCGGCAGTCCACGAGCAGATGCCCAGAGACCGACTCCACGAGGGCCGCCGAAATCTGAGGCTTCCAGAACGAGGCGAGGCGGCCGACGTCGGGCAGTGCCGTTCCCATCGACAGCCGGTAGGCGGGCACACTGTCCGCGAAGCGGATGGCGCCCCAAAGTGCCGAGATCACCAGCACCGATGCATCGGCCTTCCGCCGCTGCGCCGGCGTCAGGGTCTTGTAGCCGAGGGCGTCGTACAGAACGCCGGAATAGATCTGGTGAGCCGGGGCCGCCGGTTCGGCGTGGAGCCGGGTGTTGCGTTCGACGTCGTCCTGCAGCGATGCGCCGACGCCCAGCAGCGCGAGGGCATCCTCATGTGCGCTGACCGTCCCCAGCGCCTCCAGGACTTTGGCCCGGTAGGCGTTGAGTTCGGGAAAGCTCAGTGACGGCCAGTCGACGGCGGACCCGCGGACCGCGGGGGTCTTGCCTTCGGACGGGGGAAGCAGAATCAGCACCGTACGATCCTACCGGCGACGGCGTCACCTCCCACCGGCGGTAGACTTGGCTGCGGATGGGTTGACTAGGCGGCCGCGCGTCACGCAAGTGGCTCGAGGAACGTCCGGGCTCCGCAGGGCAGGGTGGTGGGTAACGCCCACTCGGGGTAACCCGCAGGCCAGTGCCACAGAGAACAGACCGCCTGCGTCTTCCGGCAACGGAAGCTCAGCAGGTAAGGGTGAAACGGTGGTGTAAGAGACCACCAGCTTCCCGGGTGACCGGGAAGGCTAGGTAAACCCCACCCGGAGCAAGGCCAGACAGGACACGTTTGAGGGCTGCCCGCCCGAGTGTCCGGGTAGGCCGCTGGAGGGCGTCGGCAACGGCGTCCGTAGATGGATGGCCGCTACTCCCGCGCTGGTAACGGCACGGGAGCACAGAACCCGGCGTATCGGTCAACCCATCCAACACCCCCGCCGGGCACGGACCAGCCCCGCATGTGAGTGATTTCACGCTGGTTGCGGCGGTCCGCGGGTCTGCTCCAGCCTAGAATGGAGAGCGAACGTAGAAGTTCTGCCGCCGGGTCTGCGTTCGCAGCCGGTGGCTTTTCTTTACGCTTCTCCACGGCACCCGGGATGGACCGCATCCTGCCGGTGCCAGAGCCCCTGGACAACATCAGGTGGCCGCCAACCGCGTACGAGGACGTACGCGGCTGAACCGAGGAAGGTAGTTCTGTGAGCCAGACGTCAGATTCTTGTCTTGATACGTGGATGGGCCGGGAGGCTCTCGCCGAGGCCATGATTCCGGTGATTGGCCGGCTGTACCGCGAAAACAATGTGGTGACCAGCATTCACGGCCGCAGCCTGATCAACAAGTCCACCATGAACATCCTCAAGGCGCACCGTTTCGCCCGCCGTATGAGCAACACCGAGCTCCTGCTCGAAGAAACCGCACCGCTGCTGAATATCCTGGCGCAGCTGGAGCTGGGCGCGGCGGCCATCGACGTCGCCCGCCTGGCGGAGAAGTTCAAGGCAGAAGGCGACGGCGCCACCCTGGAAGAGTTCCTCCGCGCCGAGCTTGCCGAGGTAGTTGGCAAGCGTGGTGGCGATGACCGCACCAGCACCGACGTCGTACTGTACGGCTTTGGCCGGATCGGCCGCCTGCTGGCGCGCCTCCTCATTGAAAAGGCAGGCGGAGGCCACGGCCTGCGCCTGCGCGCCATCGTGGTGCGCCGCGGCTCGGACAAGGATCTCACCAAGCGTGCCAGCCTCCTACGCCGCGACTCGGTCCACGGCTCCTTTGAGGGAACCATCCGCGTGGACGAGGACGCTAACACCATCACCGCGAACGGTGTCCAGGTCCAGGTCATCTACTCGGACAACCCCGCCACGATCGACTACACCGCCTACGGCATCAACAATGCCCTGGTGGTGGACAACACGGGCCGCTGGCGCGACGCTGAGGGCCTGTCCCAGCACCTGCAGAGCAAGGGCGTTGCACGCGTTCTCCTGACTGCTCCGGGTAAGGGCGCGCTGAAGAACATCGTTCACGGCATTAACCACGGCAGCATTGAGGACACGGACCAGATCGTCTCGGCGGCGTCCTGCACCACCAACGCCATCACTCCGGTCCTGAAGGCGATCAACGACAAATTCGGCGTGATCCACGGGCACGTGGAAACTGTCCACTCCTTCACCAACGACCAGAACCTGATCGATAACTTCCACAAGGGCGACCGTCGCGGCCGCTCCGCCGCGCTGAACATGGTCATCACGGAAACCGGTGCGGCTACTGCTGTGGCGAAGGCGCTGCCCGAGCTGCTGGGCAAGCTCACGGGAAGTTCCATCCGTGTCCCCACTCCGGACGTTTCGCTGGCCATCCTGAACCTCAGCCTGGAAAACGGCACCACCAAGGATGAGGTGAATGATTACCTCCGCCAGATGTCCCTGCATTCGGACCTCCGCAAGCAGATTGACTACATCGATTCGCCCGAGGTTGTTTCCACGGACTTTGTTGGCTCCCGCCGTGCCGGCATCGTTGACGGCCTCGCCACGATCTCCAACGACAAGAACCTGATTCTTTACGTCTGGTACGACAACGAGTTCGGCTACAGCTGCCAGGTAGTCCGGGTTATGGAAGAAATGGCCGGCGTCAACCCGCCGGCGTTCCCCGCCAAGGAAGCCGCTGCCGCCTTGGCGGCCATCGCCGTCTAGGCCGTTTGCCGGGCCGGCCACCCGACATTCCCGGCTGGTTGCTGGAATCAGCCGGGAATCGGGACCACACTGGTGACATGGATAACGAAACTCTGCACGAGACCACCCTTGAACACGCCCTCGACGTCGCCAAGGCCAACCATAAAGAAGCCATCCGGCTCCTGGAACAGGCGCGCGCGTTTCGGGCTTCCGGCGATGTCGGCGACGACCGGGTGCGGCAGCTCGAAGGTCTCCTCCAGGTTGCCGAAGAAGACCTGCACCGTGTAGCCCGGGAGCAATAGCGCGCCCCAGCGGTAGGCGGCCTACCCGGGCCACTCTTCCTCCCCATTGTGGATAACCGTTTCGGTGTCAGTGGGGTGACCTAGGCTCGTCTGGTGCAGGACATTTCCGGAAGAGCTGGTTACCCATGACCGTCAGCTGGCGCGCCTACCGCGTTGCCCGCCGCCGCTCGAGGCAGGCCTGGGCCCTGCTGGCGGTGCTGGCCTTGTCAGCCGTGGGCTCTGCGCTTTGGTTTTTCACCGCAGGCCAGTTCGCAGCGGCAGAACCAGCAATCGCAGGGCCCAGCGAGGCGCCTGTTTTCGACGGGACCTGGATGAATCCGGTGGTCCCGGTTCGCGCTGTACCGCAGGGGAGTGCGGTGGCCGCTCTCGACGGGCTGCCCGTCAAAGGCCGGGCTCCCAAGGACAATTACCAGCGGGAGGCCTTCGGGCAGGCCTGGCTGGACGTGGACCGGAACGGCTGCGACACCCGCAATGACATCCTCCGCAGGGACCTGACCGCTGTGGGCTTCGCAGAGGGCTCCAAATGCAGGGTAGCCTCGGGTGCCATCCAGGAGCCGTACACGGGGGCAATCGTGGAGTTCCGGCGTGGCCCGGAAAGCAGCAAGGAAATCCAGATCGATCATGTCGTGGCGCTCGGTGACGCGTGGCAGAAAGGCGCACAGGGGCTGACGCCGCAGCAGCGCCAGAGCCTGGCCAACGATCCGCTGAACCTCATCGCCGCAGATGGTCCCGCCAACCAGCAGAAGAGCGCAAGCGACGCCGCCACCTGGCTGCCGAAGAACAAGAACATTCGCTGCCATTACGTTGCACGCCAGATCTCGGTGAAGGCGTCCTATCAGCTGTGGGTCACGCAGCCGGAGAAAGATGCGATGAAGCGGGTCCTGGACTCCTGCCCGGGCCAGCCAACCATCAGCGCCCGGTAGTGTGCCGGCTCAGTGGCCGAACGGGTCCGGATCCACGCCGGGCATCCAGGTCAGCCCTGGTACGCCCCAGCCGCTCTTCTTGGCCAGTTTCATGGCCTTCCGTGCATATCGGTCCATCAAGCGGTTGACGTAAAGTTTTCCGTCGAGGTGGTCGTACTCGTGCTGGATCACCCGGGCGAACCATCCGGTCGCTTCGAACTCAACGGGCTGCCCGTAGCCGTCAAAGCCTTCCACCCGCGCCCACTCCGCACGCTTGAGCGGGAAGCCGCCGCCGGGGAAGGAGAGGCAGCCCTCTTCCTCTTCCTCGGGGTCCGGCAGTGCGCCGGAGATCTTGGACAGGGTCAGCACCGGGTTCACCAGGACTCCGACGGGCGGGGCGCCGTCTTCATTGGCGTACTTGTAAACGAAAATTCTTTCGCCAACACCAACCTGCGGCGCCGCCAGGCCCACCCCGTTGGCAGCATCGTTGGTTTCAAACATGTCCGCGATCAGGGTGCGCAGATCGTCGTCGAACACCTCCACCTCGGCGGCGCGGCGGTGCAGCACCGGTTCTCCCCAGACGGTGATTGGCAGAACTGTCATCTCAGGCGGCCCTTCGTGCGTGCGGCGTGACGCCGGCGTTATGCAAAAAAATGGAGGCCGTACCGGATATCCGGTACGGCCTCCAACTGGACGGCTGTTACTGCCGCCCTCTGAGGGTGAGCTACGGGGGTTGAACCCGCGACCTCCTGGACCACAACCAGGCGCTCTGCCAACTGAGCTAAGCCCACCATGCGCCCGCAGATTCCCGATGATCAGGTGCTCTGGAAAGGCAACTCAAATAGCTTACCTGCTGTTTGAGGGTGCTTGCGCCACTTTTGGGGTTTTTGCGAAAATTTCCACCAAACGTGGTGCAGATTACTCTTCCGGGGTCTCTGCCGTTCCGGGCGTGGCAGTGATGCGCCGGGCGACTTCGCGGGCCGTGGCGCTGTCAGGGCCGGGAGCCGGAACAAAAACCGCCTCGCGGTAGTAGCGGAGCTCGTCGATGGAATCCTGGATGTCCCCCAGGGCACGGTGGCCACCCTTTTTGGCGGGGGACTGGAAGTACGCCCGGGCGAACCAGCGGCGGGAGAGTTCCTTGATGGTGCTCACGTCGATTACGCGGTAGTGGAGGTGCTCCACGACGGCCGGCATGTCGCGGGAGAGGAAGACGCGGTCTGTCCCTACGGAGTTTCCGCCCAGCGGTGCCTTGCGCGGGTCCGGCACCCACTTTTCGATGTATTCCATCACGGCGGCTTCGGCCTCTGCCATGGTCTTGCCGTGCGGCAATTCCTTAAGCAGCCCGGACCGGGTGTGCATGTCCCTGACGAAATCGTTCATCTGGGCGAGGGCAGCTTCCTCGGGCTTGATCACCACGTCCACACCGTCGCCAAGAATGTTGAGCTCTGAGTCCGTCACCAGCGCCGCCACCTCGATCAAGGCGTCGTTTTTGATGTCCAGGCCGGTCATTTCGCAGTCGATCCAGACGATGCGTTCGTTAGATATAGGCACCGGAACAGCCTACCGTTTAGCTCCGGCGCAACCGTCCGATGCTAGGATTTCGGGTACATGGGGGCGAGGATTTTGCCGCTGTGCTGTGCCCGCGCGGCCCGGGCGGCCATTGCCGCCCGCGGGGTTGACGCGCCGAGTGTAAAAGATTGGACGATCCTGAGATGACGGCGCCTGTGCCTGCAACGGGGGAGATGGCCGCCAGTGTGATCCCGGAGCCAGTTGCGGCGGAAGTTGATAACGCCAGGTCCCCCATCCTTGCCGGTCTTGTTGGCTCGGTCCTTATGGTGTTCGGATCCCTCGGCGTCGGCTGGCTGGCCCCCGTTTCTGAACTCCGCCGGGTACCGATCTTCATCTGGATGCGCACCGAGGCCATCGGCGTTGCCCTGGCCATCGTGCTGGTTGCGGTTGGCGGGATGCTCCTGGTCCGTTCCTGGCTGAGGCTTGGCCAGCGGGTGCGCGTGTGGGGGCCGGCGGCGCGAAAGGCAACTCTGCAGGCCATCGCGGCATGGGGCCTGCCGTTGATGTTCACCGTCCCGCTTTTCAGCCGCGACGTGTATGCCTACATTGGTCAGGGCCGGCTGATGGTGGAGGGGTTTAACCCCTACGAAAACGGCATCTCGGCACTGTCCAACTATTTCCAGCTTGGCGCCGACAAGCAGTGGACTGAAGCTCCCGTTCCGTACGGCCAGCTGTTCCTGTGGATTGAGCAGTTTGTGGTCTGGTCCACCAACGTCCAGCCCGAGGCCAGCGTGATGCTTTTCAGGCTCGTTGCGCTGTTCGGCGTGCTCCTCTGCGTCATCTATGTGCCCAAACTGGCCGAACTTCACGGCGTCAACCCGCACCGCGCACTGTGGCTCACCGCCGCCAACCCCCTGTTCCTCACCAACTTCATCGCCAGCGTCCACAACGATGCCCTGATGATCGGGTTGGCCCTCGCCGGACTGTATTACGCGGCCACCAGGCGCGTGGTGCTGGGCATAGTCCTCGTCACCCTTTCCATCGCCGTCAAGCCCATCACCATCGTTTTCCTGCCGTTCATCGGCCTGATCTGGGCAGGCAAGAACGCCGGCTGGCCGCGGAAATTCCTGTTCTGGGGACTGACCGGAGGGCTGAGCCTGGCCATTCTGTATGGCCTGAGCCTGGTCAATGGTTTCGGCTTCGGCTGGATCAACGGGCTGTCCGCCCCCGGCAGCCTCTTCATCTGGTACGCGCCGGTGGGCCTGGTGGGGCTCGTGATCGCTTCCGTTTCGAATGCCTTCGGCCTCGACGGGTGGACGCTCGCAGGCTGGGTGTTCGACGCCGGCAAACTACTTGCCGTAGGCGTCGTCGCCTTCCAGATCTTCAAGGGTGAGCATAACCGCCTGATTCGCCGCCTCACCTTGGGCTTTGCGGCCATTGTAGTGCTGGCTCCGATGATCCAGTCCTGGTATGTGGTGTGGCTCATTCCGCTGTTTGCGGTGACAGGCATCCGCAACGACTGGCAGGTCAAGGCCCTGTATTTCATCGTGTCGTTCTTCATGATCTACGCCATTTCCGACCAGCTGGAGGTATTTCCCTACCTCCAGACGGAGGACCTGGGACTTGCCCTCGTCCTGGCCCGCTTCGCGGCCGCGATAACGGGCCTGCTGTTTGCCATGTACCTGATCTTCATGGATCCGGACACGAAACGGCTTTTCCGGAAGTCGGCCGAACCGGTGACCGAACGCCCCGTCATCTAGTCTCCGCGGGCTAGTCTCCGCGGGCGCCGTTATCCGGCGCCGGTGACCCCCGGCGTCCTGCCCTGTTCCAGATGCCGCATGGCTTCCTTGCGGGAAAGCGGACTCAAATGGGTTCCCCTTTCCAGAACAAAATTCCGCACCCACTCCGGGTCCGTTTTGGCGTATTCACGAAGTGCCCAGCCAATGGCCTTCCTGATGAAGAACTCCGGGTCTGCCAGGTTCGGCTCGATCACCGCCCTCAACAAATCCTGATCCGTGCGGCCCTTGGCTTTCAACTGCGAGGTGATGGCCGACCGCCTGATCCAGAAGTCCTGGTCGGTGCTCCAGGACAGCAGCAGTTCGGTCATCTTGCGCGGGTGGGCCTGCAGAAGCCCGCCGATACGGTGCGACACCCCGTCCACGAAGTCCCACCAGGCGCCGGTGCGGATGATCTCCTCATAGACGGGGAGCATCAGCTGGTCACGGGCCACCAGCCGGAGGCCGGTCAGGTCAATGGCCGCATAGCGTTCCTCGCGTATCGTGGAGCCGCGCCACAGCTCAAGCACCGTGGCCCTCAGCTGGCCCGCCGACGTAAAGGGATGGGCGGCGGCAGCGGCCAGCGTCATGCGCCTGACCTCCGGGACCCGGACGCCCAGCGAAGGCAGGGCGGACTTCATGTACGCCTGCGCTCCGGCTCCCGCACCGGGTCCGTCCGCTCCCGCAGCGCCGCGCGGACAGTGTCCAGCAACTCGCGGTTCGGAGTCTCCGTGGCAGGAGCCTTCGTGTCCAATGGTTCCTTGTCCGGCGATTCCCCATGCGGCGGTAATCCGTTCATGGGTGCAACTGTAGCGAGGCGCCGGCGACGTGGATGCCGTCCGCTCCGTCCCCAGCGGGACGGCTCTAGAGTGGAACGAGACAAACTGCACGTTCTCTTGGGCCGTGCCACCCGACGTCGGAGGTTCGCTGCATGTCCATGATCAAGACTCCCGAGCAGATTGCCCTGATGCGCGAAGCCGGGCGGGTGGTGGCCATGACGCTGGCGGCGGTGCGGGAGGCGGCCGGGGTGGGCGTCACCCTGCGTGACCTCGATGCGCTGGCCGCCGAGACGATTGCCGCGGCCGGAGCCACGCCGGCCTTCCTGGGCTACCACCCGCGCTGGGCCTCAGTTCCGTTTCCCGGTGTGATCTGCACCAGCGTGAATGACGCCGTGGTCCATGGGATCCCCGGCGGATACACACTCCAGGACGGTGACCTGCTCAGTGTGGATTGCGGGGCCTTCCTGGACGGTTGGTGCGGCGATGCGGCCATCAGCTTCATCGTGGGAACACCTGATCCCGTGGACCAGGCCCTCATCGATGCCACGGACGCCGCCCTGGCACGCGGGATTGAGGCGGCCCGGATCGGCAACAAAATGGGCGATCTTGCCTACGCAATCGGCGGCGCCGCGCGGCGGGCTGGCTACGGTCTGTTGGCTGACCACGGCGGCCATGGCATCGGCCGCACCATGCACGCCGAACCGCCTGTACCTAACGACGGCAGGCCGGGTCGGGGGATCAAGCTCACCGAGGGGCTGGTCATCGCCATCGAACCCATGCTGATCCTTGGGCGCAAGGACGATTACTACCACGACGACGACGAATGGACGCTGCGATCAGCCAACGGCCGCCGGGCTGCCCACAGCGAGCATACGGTTGCCATCACGGCTGATGGCCCGGTGATCCTCACCCTTCCGTAACTGCCGATGGTTCAGGCAGACAGTTCAGCCGGGACTGCGGTCCATCCCATCCTGCCCAGCCAGGCCGCACACAGGGATGTCCATTGGTCCGGTCCTGGCAGTTCCCGGGCCAGTCCGAGGCCATGGCGGCCCTGCGGAAAAACGTGGAGTTCCGCCGGCACACCGGCGCGGATCAACGCTCCCGCGTAGGAGAGACTGTGGCGGACGGGTACCGCCGCATCATCGGCGGTGTGCCACACAAAAGCCGGCGGTGTGGTGGCGGTGACCTGGAGATCTGGAGACAGTGCCCGGAGCAGCTCGTCCGACGGTGATTCGCCCGCCAAGTTGTCCACTGACCCCTGATGGACCGCGTCCGTGAAGGATACAACCGGATAGCACAGAACCGTCAGGTCCGGAACGGCAGCCACGACATCCAGGGAGGGATTTCCGGTGGCGACCGCCGTCGACAGCGATGCCGCAAGGTGGCCGCCGGCTGAGAATCCGAGGACGCCCACCCGCGTGTTGTCCACCGCAAGGCCAAGGGCGCCCTCTCGGATCGCCAGAATGGCCTCCTTGCCGTCCTCCAGGGGCGCCGGGTGGCGGTGCGGGGCGACACTGTACCGCAGCACATAGGCATGGATCCCCAGCGCGGCGAACCACTCGGCAACCGGCTCTGACTCGTGGTCGGCCTGTCCTGCATACCCTCCACCAGGAAGGACCAGAACCGCTGGGCGCGAACCTGGATTGCCACGGGCAGGCACGGCAGTCAATGAACCCGGGAGCATTCTCAGGCCACCGACTCAACGCTGCCCGGCTGGACAGGTTCCGTGCTGCGCCGCAGCGTGACCTGGCCGGTTATCGGAGAAGATCCGGCGTCGCCGTCGGCCGTTCCCGCCGCGCTGCGGGCGGCTTGCCGGCCAATTTCCTCCAGGGGAAGGTGCACCGTGGAGAGGGCCGGGCGGAAATCGCGCAGGGTCTCAATATCGTCGAAACCGGCGACAGTGGCGTCGCGCGGAATCCGCAGTCCCTGGGAGCGCAGCGCGGCGGCGGCCCCGATGGCCATAACGTCGTTGACGGCAAAGATGCAGAGCCTTGTTGCCCTGCCCCCGGACTGCGACGCGGTGATCCGGGCAGCCAGGGCGAGCCCGGCCTCGAAGCCGCCGGCACGGTTGAAGTCCGTGCGGATGACGTCCGCGGCTGGCAGGCCCGCGTCGGCCAGGCCACGCTGGAACCCTCGGATCCGGTCGTCGGACGTAAACAGCCCTTCCGGGCCGCTGATGATGACGAAGTCTTCTGCCTGCGACGCGGCCAGCTCGGTGGCGAGCTGCGCGGCCAACTCCTCATTGGGCACACTCACCACGTGGTAGCCGTCGGCTGCCGTGGCGCCCACAATCCCGTGGCCGATCACGCCCACGTGGCCGCCGTTGCGGCAGTAGCGGTCCAGTTCCGCAGCGAGTTCAGCGTTGCCGTCCCGGTCCTCGACGCGGGATGTCCGCGATCCTGCGATCACGATGGAATCGGCGCGGCGTGCCGCGAAGGCAGCCACGGCTTCCTTCTCGCTTTCCGGAGCGCCCTCGGTGGTGGCCAGCAGCACCATCTTGTGCTGTTCCCTCGCGGCTTCCTGAACGCCGCGGGCTATGGCGGCAAAGTACGGATCGGCGATGTCGTGCACGATCAGCCCGATCAACCCGGAGCTGGACTTCGCCAGTCCCTGCGCCTGCGCGTTGGGAATGTAGCCGAGCGATTCGGCGGCCTGCCGCACGCGGTCCGCAATGTCCTTGCCGGGTATCCGGGCGGAGCCGTTCAGCACGCGGGAGGCGGTGGCCGGCGAAACGCCCGCCAACCGGGCCACCTCGGTGAGGGTACTTGCAGCCACAGCTTCTCCTGTTCGTACGGATTTTCAGCGCGAAAGGCACCGCCTTCAGTATGGCAGTTTGGAGATACCCAGGGAAAGCGCTTGCCAATATGCGTTGACCGGTGCATGATGGATGCAGTGGGAATGCGCTTTCCCAATTCATCTTGAGTAACACCGCTCACTCACCGTGGAGGACACATGGGCTTCGAAACAAAGACGATCCGTATCGCCATGAACGGCATTACCGGCCGGATGGGTTATCGCCAGCACCTGCTGCGTTCCATCCTCCCCATCCGTGACGCGGGGGGATTCACGCTGGAGGACGGAACCAAGGTCCAGGTGGAGCCGATCCTGGTGGGCCGCAATGAAGCCAAGATCCGCGAGCTGGCCGAGCTGCACAAGGTGGCCGAATGGACCACGGACCTGGATTCGGTGATCAACGATCCTTCGGTGGACATCATCTTCGATGCCTCGATGACCAGCCTCCGTGCCGCCACCCTGAAGAAGGCAATGCTGGCCGGCAAGCACATCTTCACCGAGAAGCCCACCGCCGAAACCCTCGAAGAAGCTATCGAACTGGCACGCATCGGCAAGGAAGCCGGAGTCACGGCTGGCGTTGTGCACGACAAGCTTTACCTCCCCGGCCTGGTAAAGCTCCGCCGACTCGTAGACGAAGGTTTCTTCGGCCGCATCCTCTCCATCCGCGGCGAATTCGGCTACTGGGTCTTCGAAGGCGACGTCCAGGCAGCCCAGCGGCCGTCCTGGAACTACCGCAAGGAAGATGGCGGCGGCATGACCACGGACATGTTCTGCCACTGGAACTACGTACTCGAAGGCATCATCGGCAAGGTCAAGAGCGTCAACGCCAAGACCGCCACCCACATCCCGGTCCGCTGGGACGAGGCCGGCAAGGAATATAAGGCCACTGCCGACGACGCCTCGTACGGCATCTTCGAACTCGAGACCCCGGCCGGCGAGCCTGTCACCGGCCAGATCAACTCCTCCTGGGCCGTCCGCGTCTACCGCGACGAGCTTGTGGAATTCCAGATCGATGGCACGCACGGCTCCGCCGTTGCCGGTTTGAACAAGTGCGTTGCCCAGCAGCGCGCCCACACCCCCAAGCCGGTCTGGAACCCGGACCTGCCTGTCACGGAATCCTTCCGCGACCAGTGGCAAGAAGTTCCCGCCAACGCCGAACTGGACAACGGATTCAAGCTGCAGTGGGAAGAATTCCTGCGCGATGTTGTGGCTGGCCGCGAACACCGCTTCGGCCTGCTCTCCGCCGCCCGCGGCGTGCAGCTCGCCGAGCTGGGCTTGCAGTCCAACGACGAACGCCGCACCATCGACATCCCCGAGATCACGCTCTGATGACTTCCCTGATTCTTCCCACGCACGACGGCGGCACCCGCGAGTACCGCCTCCAGGGCGGCGTGTCGTGGGCCCGCCCCACCGCCCCGCTCACGTCGCGGCGTGCCTACGCCGCTGCGCACGTCATTCCCGAGGTCCTGGCGGACAACACCCCCGGGGCCCCGGCCACCCTCGACTGGGACGCCACCATGGCGTACCGGCATGAACTCTGGTCCTACGGCCTGGGCGTTGCGGACGCCATGGACACCGCCCAGCGCGGAATGGGACTTGACTGGGCCGCAACCCAGCAGCTCATCAAACGCACCGGAGTGGAAGCGGCTTCGGTGGTCTCCGCCGGAAATGCCGCCACCGCCGGCAAGACTGTCCGCGACCTCGTCTCCTGCGGCGCCGGCACAGACCAGCTGGACCTTGCCACCCTGCCCACGGGCAACGCGGGTCTTGCCGCCGTCCTGGACGCCTACCGCGAGCAGATCGCCGTCGTCAGCGAAGCCGGACCCAAGATCATCCTGATGGCCTCACGGGCGCTGGCCCGCGTGGCCGCCGGTCCGGACGATTACCTGCACGTTTACTCCACGTTGCTGCAGGAAGTGGACCAGCCCGTCATCCTGCACTGGCTCGGGACCATGTTCGATCCCGCGCTGGCCGGTTACTGGGGTTCGGACGACGTCGCTGCCGCAACCGAGACGTTCCTGTCCCTGATCCGGGAGCACGCGGACAAGGTGGATGGCGTGAAGGTCTCCCTGCTGGACGCTTCCCACGAAGTTGCCCTGCGCGCTGCCCTTCCGGACGGCGTCCGCCTCTACACCGGCGACGACTTCAACTACCCGGAACTGATCGACGGCGACGGCAGCCACCACTCGGACGCGCTGCTGGGCATCTTCGCCGCGATCTACCCGGCGGCTTCGGTTGCGCTGCAGAACTACGACGCCGGTAAAGCTGCGGAAGCGCGTGCCATCCTGGACTCCACCCGCGAGCTCGGCAAGCACATCTTCAGCGCCCCCACGTTCTACTACAAGACCGGGATCGCTTTTATGTCCTGGCTCAACGGCAAGCAGCCCGGCTTCCAGATGGTGGGCGGCCTGCACTCCGGCCGCTCCGTGGTGCACCTGGCCAAGACGTTCGAGCTGGCAGACCAGGCCGGACTGCTGAAGGATCCGGCACTTGCCGCGTTCCGGATGTCCGACTACCTGCGCATCAACGGAGTGGGAGTATGAGCGACTTCTCGCGCCTGGCGATCAACAGCGCCACCACCAAGAAATGGACCCTCGCGCAGGTCGTCGAAGGCTGCGTCAACGCCGGCATCCCGTCGATCGGCCCCTGGCGCGACCGCGTTGAGGAAGCAGGGCTGGACAAAGCCGCGAAGCTGATCAAGGACGCCGGCCTCCGGGTCTCCTCGCTCTGCCGCGGCGGTTTCCTGACAGCGGCCGACGCCGAAGGCCAGGCCGCAGCACTCGCGGACAACCGCGCGGCGATCCTCGAAGCCGCGGCGCTGGACACCCGGGAACTCTTCCTGGTGGTCGGCGGACTGGCGCCGGGGGAGAAGGACGTGGTGGCTGCCCGCCAGCGCGTCGCCGACCGCCTCGCCGACCTTGTCCCGTTCGCCTCCGAGAACGGGATCCGGCTGGTGCTCGAACCCCTGCACCCGATGTACGCCGCTGACCGTGCCCTGATCTCCACCCTGGGACAGGCCCTGGACCTCGCAGCCCCGTTCGACACGAAGGATATTGGCGTCGCCGTCGACACCTTCCACGTCTGGTGGGATCCGGAGCTCAAGGCGCAGATTGAACGCGCTGGCCGCGAGGACCGGATCGCCTCCTACCAGGTGTGTGACTTCAACATGCCCATCGCCGCGGATCCGCTGCTGTCGCGCGGATACATGGGCGACGGCGTCATTGACTTCGCCACCATCGGCACCTGGGTCCGCGACGCCGGGTACACCGGCGACATCGAAGTCGAAATCTTCAATCAGGAGATCTGGGACACGGATGGCCATATCGTCCTTTCCACGGTCAAGGAGCGCTTCGCGGAACTCGTCCTGCCGTACGCCTGAGCAGCGGCAATTTCACTCCAGTCACACAATGAAAAACACCCCGGTCTGCTGACCGGGGTGTTTTTTGCTGACCGGCGCATCCGTCAAGGACGTGCCAACTCATCATCATTTTGTGCCCCAGGAGGTGTCTAGTTTCACGACATAGTTCACACGTGAGTCGGGACATCGTTCACAGTTGACACTTCACCGGTGAGTCGGGACATCGTTCACACAGTCAT
>NZ_JBVAYT010000018.1:0-20215 GCF_055412765.1 Pseudarthrobacter xylosi
GCGCCTCGATGACCTTCGGCCCGTACACCGGGGCCCGCGGCGGACGGGAACGCACCGGCCGCAACTCCAGCGCCTGCCGTAGCGCCCGGCGGGCATAATCACGGTTCCAGCCCGTCAGATCCACCAACTCATCCAGGATCCGCACCTTCCCGGCGCGATTCGCCCGCACGTATGCCCGTGCCTTGATCACCGTGACAGCCTGCCGCTGGCTCATCGTCAGTCCCATCCCTCAAGGATGTCCGCGGCCGGACCTTCCCGGACCTTTTCAGGTGAGGCAACGTATCCGTCGCCGCGGACCTTTCCTATGAGTCAACGCGATGGATTGACTTTTCTGGTCGCGAAGGTGGTATGGGCGCTCAATGACAAGTGCCCGCTGTGCACGCTCTTAACCACTTTCTCCCCGCGAATTCGAACGCCGGACATTAGCTCAACCGGAAGAATATGTCGGAAGACGTCCGCTCCCAACGGACTCACTGAGCTTCTCAGGACATTGGCTAACCCGAGAAACACCCCGTCTGAAGGAGTTCCATGGCCGACTTGGTTCCCGAGTACCTGACCTTCGATTACAGCTCCCGGTTCCGCGGGGTTCCCGGGGCGCACCACCTCCCGGAGGACTACCCGGTGTCTTGGACCGCCAGGGTTGTCGGGACCGTCTGGAATGAGGACGATAACGGCGGGGACAGCGCAGAAGGCACTGTCGGGGAAGCCCACCTGTACCTGGTTCCTGACGCGGGCATCATCGACCTGTTCCTCACCCTGGATGCCGTCAACCAGGAGGCGGCAAACGTCGGGGAGATGCTCAGCCTCAAACGTCCAGACCTGATCGAGGACATGGCACTGGGCGGGGACCTGCTGATCCTATGCTCTCTTTGGATCTGGCCGAAGTTCCGCGGGAACAATCTCGGCCACTCGGTCCTGAAAGCCATCCTGTGCACCATTGGCCGCTCAGCAACCATGGTCATTCTGCAGGCAGCACCTGTTCTCGCGGACGGCGCCCCAGGCGAGGGCACACCAGATTATAAGGCCGCCAAGGCTGCCCTGCAGCGCTACTGGGAAGGCTTCGGCTTTCAGCCGGCCGCCGGGCGACTACCTGGTCCTCGACGACATGGCGGACGTCCTTGAGTAGGCGGAGGACGCCTCTTGAGGGCATGGCCCGGACCATTGCTGCGGACGATGACCGGCCTGTAATCTCCACCCCCGCACGTTAGCCCCCATTCAGGATGGCCCTTGCGTGAGGCTACTTCCCGGGGGCTGCCGAACCTGCGATCATTCAAGCAGGCCTCCTGAAGGTGGGACCGAACAAACCGGGCCGGTTGTGTTCCGTCCCACACCGAGGTACCCCCGTGGAGGACCACATGCATCCCCTGACCCTGATCCTTATTGTCCTGGCCGCGGCGGTTCTGTGGATTGCAGTTACTGGGAGCCTGCTTGCCCATCTCGCTCACACAGAGCGCCGTGAGGGGCTGAGAGAACCCCGTAAGAGTAGGAGTGCCAACGGCCTAGGGCGGGGGCATGGGACCAGAACCACGAAGAGACTGAAAGTGCGGCGCGTTCGCCCGCCCCGGCGGGTAGCCCTGCACGGTCGAAGCAGATAACCGTTACTCGTGCCTGCCGTTCTCGTCCCCTTAGTGTGATGAACAGGGCCGGCGGTGAGTAGTGCGGACTGAGACCTTCGCGCTACCCCCAGCCATCGCCGGCCTCTCTACGCGGCCTCCTCCAGATGGACTTCGACGCTGTACTCCATTGCCGGATGTTTCGGGCAAATCGACGTGGCCCGTCTGATCAGCATCACCTATTTCATGCCTGTCGTGCTCCAAGTGCGCGCCGCAGCGGATGATGGAGACATGCAAAGGGTCATCGGTTGGCTGACGGCTGCAGTTATCTCATCTTGGGCAGTGCCTATCTCTCCCTCCAGCAGCTCGGCCGCCGCTCAGCGGATGCTGCACCGGCGGCTACCGCTGCGGTACAGGTCCAGCTGATTGGTTCGGAGCCACCGGGGGTGCCGCGACTGGAACAGAGTCCCGACAGCGGAGTCTTCATCATCGTCTACAGGGAGGACGACAAACCGACATCCGGGACGGTCACCCTCCACGGGTCGCTTCCCGTCCTTCCCGCCGGAGTGCTCCGGGCGGCAAGAACTTCCGGATCCGACGCCGTGACATGGCAGCCGGAGCCGGGCCTGCGGAGGGCTGTCGTCGAACGCCCGGCGGCGGGCAAAGTCGTCGTCGCCGGACAGTCACTGACACCCTTCGAGGACCGGGACCGGATGGTCATGCTGCTCCTGTCAGCCGGTCGGCTGGGCAGCATGGTTGTCCTTGTTGCCGGCTACGCCGCCCGGTGGTCATGGCGTTGCCGATGATGATGCCACCAATCGCCAACGCATAACGTGGAGTCAACTCAATCGCGCCCGTGGCGAAGATAATGCCGAGCGTCATCGCAACACCCAGACCCATGGATCCGCCGACGAGGCCAAAGCTCTTCCAACTCCATCCGACGCGCCGGGCAGCCGTCAGCGCAGCGACGGCAAACATGACCAGCAGTGCCGCGGCAACGAACCCAGGACTTGAGATGACACCACTGAGAATGAGACTGATGGCCGCCAGCTGAACGGTCCCCCTCAGGATCGCCAACGTCGGCGCCCACCGATGCGGCACTTTATAGGCGGTCAGCACTGCCGCGGTCAGGGCCACGAGGAGGACGACACCCAGTAATGTCGGCCCAAAGGCCTCGATCGTCTTCATCCGGTCAGCCTACCGAGGCCAGGCCTGTGTCCTGCCTAGAGAACCCTTCTCAGCGGATGCAGTCACATGGCCGTCCTGTGCAGCTTCCTCCCGCCGTCCACGTAAGTGCACGAGCTTAATAGTCGCGCCGTGCAGACTCTGTTTTTGTCCGGCCCTGGGTCGGACTGACCAATTTCGGCAGACAGGCCCTGTCCGGCCATGTGGCGGCAGTGCGCCGGCTGATCGACATGGTCAACTGACGGGGTGACCCCGACGTCAACTGCCTACGGCCTGCCTGGAACTGCTGCCGCCCAGTGGTCAGATAATGCATGTGAGCAAATCGTGGGCCGGCGCGAAGTAGAACACGAATGCCGCCACCCCGGCGGCCAGTGCTGGGCTTTGAAAGACGATGACGCCGTTTCAGCAAACAGGCTCAGCATGCCCGCTCATTGCAGCCCAAAAGGCTCCATCAGAAGCAGACGGCCCTTGATTTATGAAGGACCAACTTAGGTCCACGCCCTGCAACTCAGTTAGGGAACGTCTCGGATGCCATGCACCCAAGGGTGCACGCAAGTATTGCTTCCGCAAGAAACGAGTATCGCTTACTCGTGTTCCAAAGCTTCGTCTAGTCGTTGACTAGGGAGTTAAGGCTAAAGTGCAACTTTTCCACACAAAAGGCTCCCTCCCAGGCCTCGCCGGTACCAAGCCACCTTCCGAGAGGAACAGACATGGACGTTGTTGAGTTCCTTGCCGCCCGCGTCCGCGAAGATCAAGAAGAAGGCATGCGCGGATACTACAACGCATTGGTCCAGAGCGTGCGGATGTAAGCGTGCGAAGATTTCCCACTGGAACCAAGTCTGTGGTGCCGGCACGCCGGCCCGACGACCTCGTCGGCCGGACCGCAAACGACCATAACTGGCACAGCGGGAACCCGCTTGGACGGCCCAGCATCCTGACCGGGCAGGAAGTCCACGGCCCGGCCATGAAAGGAGTGCCCCTCGGTGAAGACATTCTTTCTCATGACCGTGGCCCGCCGTGGCCTGCACCCCCGGCAGTGCTACAGGCTGTTGCACCACTCGCCGGTTACGTTAGGTTTTGTTACCGTTTTCTGGGGTGCGGGCGCACTGTCCTTCAGCCTGCTCTCCGGGCCCGAACGGGCACTGCGTTCCCAGATGGCAGCTACTGCCCATTCAATCCCTGCCCACTGGTGGGCTCTGTTCACGTCGGCGTTCTGGGAGAGGAATCTGGCGGGATATGTTGTGGCAACCATTGTGGTGCTCGTCGTCGGCATCCCCCTGGAACGCCGGATGGGAAGCCTGAGATTTGGTGCGTCCGCCTTGGTTCTCCAAGTCTTGGGTATTGGATCGGCTGTCGGTTTTGTTGCCGTTGCCCGGGCTGTGATGGGGAGCTGGACCCGGGAAATGAGCGGACATCACTTCATGGGCCCCAGTGCGTTCATTGCCGGTGTCGGCATCGCCGCGACCTCGGCGATGCCGACCCTATGGCGGCGCCGGATCCGTGTGGTGGTCTTCGCGTTGTTGCTGCTGCTGGCTCTCTACAGCGGAGGTTTTGCCGATCTGGTCCGGCTTGCTGCTGCCTGTGCGGGCGCAATTCTGGGACCGATCATGCTCGGCCGGCGGACGTACCTTGGGCGTCCGGTCAGCTCCCGGCACGAAGGCCGTGTCCTGATCGGGCTTCTCGTAGCGGTCTCGGCGGTCGGGCCGGTGGTGGCGGGCCTTGTCCCGCATGCAGCCGGGCCATTGTCTGTCCTGCGATTCCTGTTCACCACTATCCAGCCCATGGATCCCGAGTCGCTCCAGAGCCTTTGCAGCGACCAGGGCCAGGTCAAGGAATGCGCGGCGGCCCAGCTGCAACTGCGTGCCGGGGCCGGGGGAATCTTCATGGCGATCCTTCCCTCGTTTCTGCTGCTGCTGCTCGCGGATGGTCTGAAGCGCGGACGGCGCTTCGCTTGGGCTACCTCGGTGCTGATTCAGCTCAGTCTGTCCGTGCTGGCCGTAATCACCATCAACGGAGTCCTCCAGCAACCGACGCCAAACACCCGCGCCGCCGGAGGGATCGGCGCCGCCGTGGGAAGAGGCGGGTACCCGCACCCGCTCACAGCACTGCTGCCACTGCTGCTGCCCGTCGTCCTGACCCTCGTGTTGCTGATGATCCGGAAACTCTTCCCGATCGCCGCCCCGGCGGGCACCTATCGGCGCCTCGGCATCGGTCTTGCTGCCACGGCGGTTGCTCTGGGCGTGGTGTACGTCGGCGTCGGGCTGGCCTTGGCTCAGGATTTCTCCCCCGTCCCGGGTCCGGCTGAGCTGCTCGCAGATGTTCCCGACAGGTTTCTTCCCCTGGCCCATACGATGGGTGTAGCCCCGGCACTCTCTCCCCAAAACCTGGCCGCGGTCCTGCTTTACGAGGGCATCGGGGTCGCCTTCTGGGCCGTTGCGGGTGTTCTGGTCATCCAGTCATTCCTGCGCCCGGATACAGTCCAGCACCGGGGCGCGGACCGCGCCCGTGCAATCCTCACAAAACACGGAGGCGGCTCCATGTCGTGGATGACGACGTGGACCGGCAACTCCTATTGGTTCTCCAACACCAGCGAGAGTTTCATCGCCTACCGGGTCATCTCAGGAGTCGCGCTGACACTCTGCGGCCCGGTCGGGCCCGAAAGCGGGAAGGGAACCGCGCTCTCTGACTTTGCCCGGCTTTGCCGCGAGCACGGATGGACCCCGTGCTTCTACTCCGTGGACCGGACACTGCGCGACCATGCGGTTTCGCTCGGATGGGGCTCAGTGCAGATAGCACAGGAGACAATGCTTTCCCTGGACTCAGTGTCATTCCAGGGAAAAAAGTTCCAGGACATCCGTACCGCGATGAACAACGCGGCAAAAGCGGGCATCCGCGCCGAATGGATAACTTACAGCACCGCTCCACTGCCCCTCCAAGCCCAGATCCTGGAGATTTCCGAAGAATGGGTCGCAGATAAGAAAATACCGGAAATGGGCTTCACTCTGGGGAGCCTGGACGAACTCAAGGACCCCGAAGTCCGGTGCCTAATCGCCATCGACGAGCTTCACATTGTCCACGCCCTCGCCTCATGGCTGCCTGTCTACCGGAACGGAAGCGTCATTGGCTGGACGCTGGACTTTATGCGTCGCCGCAGCAACGGCTTCCGCCCCGCCACCGAATTTCTCATAGCTTCCGCCGTGCTCAGCCTCAAAAAGGAAAGCTATGAATTCATCAGCCTCTCCGGGGCTCCTCTGGCGTGGGCGAGCCCCGACTCGGCCCGGCCAACAACAGCAGCGCCCCCGGGCGCGGGAGGCCTCGAACGATTTCTTAACTGGTTGGGCGCGACTCTCGAACCCATCTACGGTTTCAGGTCCCTTCTTGCTTTCAAAGCGAAATTCCATCCTCGCTATGAGCCGCTCTATATGCTCTACCCCGATGCGGCCGCCCTGCCCACCATCGGCAACGCCGTCACCCGCGCCTATCTCCCGGTCGTCAGCCTCGGAGAAAGCCTGGCACTGGCGCGCCGCATACTACTGGGCGGCGACAAGACTGCGGCCTCTCCCAGCGAAAGCACCCGGCCCTAAAGCTTATGGATTTCTCCGACATCAAAGCCCACCTCCGGAAGCTCCACGCGGAACTCAGCGGGAAATAGCCGCGCTCGCGACGTGCCGGTTCCGATAGGTACAGGGGGAGGCGATGCCGGCCGTTTCGGTGGCTGCGTAGACATCGAAGGGGGCGCTTCCCCGTGCCGTCTCCAGTTCCGAGGCGGTGTGCGGGCTGAGTACTTCGGAGGCGGACATCACGCCCTGCGGCGAGATCTGCAGGCGGCCGGCCCGCTGCTCGGCGGCCAGGGGGTTGAGTGCTGAGGCGTAGCCGACCAGGACCCTGGGCTGGAATCTGTTCAGCGCGGCGACCGTCTCGTCCATGGGGGCGATTACGTCCAGGCGGAGGGTGTGGACGAGCCGGGAGCGCAACGAGGCACCGACCACTGCCGACTGATGTGTGGGGACGCGGGTCCGGCGGAGATCCCGGCCCAGTCGGTGGCGCGGGCGTAGGAGGCCAGCATGGTGCCCATTCGGAACGGTTCCAGATGAAGGTTCCGCGCGGGCCGGTGGTGCCGGCTGTCGCTGCAAGCCCACCACCGGCCCTTCCAGGGCCCCCCGGGGTCTCCGCGGCTCTCTGTGAGGGATCGCAGAAGGTTTTCCAGATCCGCCAGCCTCAGGTCCGGGGTTGTGACGGCCTCGTCGAAGTGCGCCATCAGGTCCGCTTTCGTCACGGACGCAGCTGGTCCAGCGGGGCGTCGTGCAGGCCGGCGTGATGGCGCCGGTAAAACTCCGAGCCGGCGTATGCGGCGCGGCGCAGCTCCTGCAGCGCGTGTTCCTGATGTTTGGCGATGCGGGCGGCGTCCCAGTGGTCCCGCTTCCGCCACACGGCCCGGAGAAACAACACATGCGAGATGAGTCGGAAGTCCACGGGGGCCCGGAGGCAAACGGATCGATCTGGGCCCCCACTGCCAGCGGGCTCGTCGTCTCCACCAACAGCGAAGACACGTTCCGCCGCGCCGCCGCCTCCTAACCACGCGATGCCTGATCCGTTCACGGTCCTGTTCGGAGGCTCCATCGTTTCTACCGCCATCGCGCTCTGGATAGGCCTCTGGAGGCCGGACCACTGCGGAGGGCGTAGGTTCTTAGCCACCTCCCGGCTGGAGCAGCCACTGTCCTGGAAGGACCGGTGGCCGCCGGTCTTCGCAAGCCTAGGGACGCGCGGCAGCGCGCCCGTTACACAACCCGCGCGTCAACGGTGGAGCAGATCGAGACGACGAAGGCCAACACGCATAAGGGCGAGCACCGACCACAGCGGATCGCTGCCGAGGGTGACCAGGACGTTCCGCGGCACGCCGACAATCATGAGCCCGGCGCCGATGAACAGCGCCGGCATCATGGCGTTCGCTTGGCGCTGGAACATCTCCACGCTTTGCCGCAGCTTCCGGTGTGGCGAGTGATGGTGGTCGTTTGAGTTGCAGGCTGCTTCCAACCGTGGTGTCAGCGGGTTGGGGGTTCCCGGTGTCGGCTGTAGATCCAGCCGATGAGGTTCGCGATCATGAAACCGCCTGCGACGAAGGTTGTTTCCATAACGCCGAGCAGGCCGAAGTGGATGCCGAACGGCTCCGTAGGCAGGCCCACGAACGTCAGGCGGACGCCCGGACTGTTCGTGAGGGTTTCGCAGGAACGGGTCCCGTAAGCAGATCACCTGGATCCGGACGTTGATGCCGGCGGACTCCGGGACGCGCAGGCCGGTGCGGGTCAGCCGGGCCCGGCCAGCGGCGCCGGTCAGCCCGGCAGGCTTGCTCGAGGAACCGGACAAGGATATGACATCGCCGGAAGGACGATTTGTCCTGGATTCGTCTGCGGCTCCATTAAACTGGATCCGGTGTGAACAGAAGCTTTCGGAAAGATCTGCATGGCTCACGTCCGCACCGGCCGGGCCGCCTTCGTTTCACCTTCCCCCCTGCCCTTTCGCTTGGTGGCGCGCCCTTGGCCGGCTGCCGTTGCGGTAGAGCCGGCCGCTCCATTAGGACAGTGGAGCAGGAGCTGACCGCGTCGGCGGGGAGCTTACATCCGCGCGAATTTGGCCTTCACCATCAGGTAGAGCCCATAACAGATCAGACCCGCGCCGACGGCGGTCAGCATGTAAACCCCGTACGGCTGCTCGCGCAGCGCCTTCAATCCGCCATCCAGGCCAGTGGACTCCTGAGGGCAGGCGTTGGCGGTGGCGATGATGAACAGCAAGCCCACCAGAAACAGTGCGACGCCCTCGGCCACGTAGCCAACCACTCCCAGCCCGGTCACGACGGCCCGGCCGGTGCCCGAGGACGGCAGCCGCAGATCCTTCTTGAACGATCCTTTGACTCCGAGGACCACGAAGACAAGCCCGGCGACGGCGATCCCGGCCCCGATGACGATCAGCAGGACCGAGCCCCCGGGCGCCTTCATGATCGAAAGCGTGAAATCGCTCGTGGACTGTCCGCTGTTCTTGCTGTTTCCGCTTGCGGAGGCAGCGAACGTCAGCGCCATGACGGCGAACACCACAGCCTTGCCGGCTGCGGAAAGCTTCTTTCCCACCTTCTTCCTGGCCTCCAGCTGACCGTAATCGAACACGGCGTTGCTGCTTTGCCAGAGCGCCAGAGCCACGCAGGCGGCGAATCCGGCCCACAGCAGCAGCAGACCCTGCGGCTGGGCGGCGAGTTGGGCGACTGCACCGGCCTGATCCGCCTGTCCGGCCTTGCCTAGTGCCAACTGGATGGCGACGAACCCGATCAGCAGGTGCAACAGGCCGCTGACGGCAAAACCTGCCCTGGCGGCAATCACTAGAGCCCTGGAGTTCGATGCGTCCTCGACCGCGTTCGCGGCGTCCTTCAGCTCTCTCTTCATTTCCGATCCTTTGCGCAAGCGCAAACGCAAATATGGTGATGCGTAACGCCTATTTTCTCACCGAAGTACACCCACAGACAGGCCTGGTGGGAGGTATCGAAGACAGCATCCGCGGGGGCGGCCTGTCACAACCAGGCGAGGGTGAAAACTTGCGCAATGCTCCAAAGCGGTTCAATCCCAGTCCTCTCTAGTACCACCGGATGGTGATGTCCCTAAATCAGTCGCAAGAGCACACGCAGGGCGGCGGACGACGTGGGTCGGACTGACCAATCTCGGCAGACAGGCCCTACGCGGCCATGTGGCGGCAGTGCGCCGGCTGATCGACATGGTCAACTGATGGGGGTGGCCCCGACATCATCTGCCTACTGCCCGGCCTGGAAATGAGTCGCGGACGGCATAGCAAGCTTCGCTGGATCGATCACGCTGTGCCGGCCGATCCGTTTGCCTTTAGCGACAGCGGCGGCACGTGCGTGAGCTGCGCGTTCGATCGCGGAGGTTCATTCCGTTTGGCGACAGTGTTCCCACGGCGGACATTTGATCCGCGCCGGGATTCTGTGGGCTAGGGACTGGCCCACAGATGCGACTCGCACGCTGAACCGCTCCACGGGAGTCGGAACTGAATATCTCACTAGTCGTTGCCGGCGCCGGCTTGTACGGGGACTCTTTGGCCTCGACGTACGGTCTCAGCTCCAAGGATCTGGGACTGAGGAGTTTTGGCGGTAGCTGGCGGCGTTTGTGTTCGCTGCGTGTCGCTAGGTCCCGATAACCAGGATGCATGCTGCTGCTTCGACGACGTCATCGGTAATGGTTTCTAGTTGGTTGATTGAGGACGCGGGTGATCTGCGGGAATAGCCGCTCGAGGAGCCGGAAGTTGCCACAGGTGATCCGTTCTACTGCGCCTGGGCATCAGGAAGTCATCCGGGTCGAGGGTCCGGCTGAGGCGTTTCCAGTGTCGGTCCAGAACAAGGAGGACCTCGTCCCTGCCGAGGGCGCGGTGTCGATGGTCGCGTTACTTGAAGCTCCTAATTGCAGATTTCGGATGCACCGAACCCGGCCATGAACAGTCCGAATCCCGAGCCATCAAATGCGCCCCCGCTGGCAAATATCGCCACTCCATACGCGAATGCGGAAAAGGCAATTCCTCCCGTCGCTCACGGCCCAGGCTCATACCCGATAAGCCAGTGAAGTCCGTGACGATCGATGACCTGACCATCAGAAGCACCCCAGGGCTTCGGGGCAAGGGGATCGACTACTCGGCCGTTAATTGTGAGTTTGTCGAACCACTCGTGGAGAACGTCCGGTTCCGCTGTCCCCAGCAACGAGAGCATGATGCCTTCGAGCCGAACGCTCTTTTCGCCTGCCGCCGCATCCGATCCGGCCAAAGCGACTGCGCCGTTGAGTACTCCGTGAGCTATGGCGCCTGGCGGGCCGTCGCTGCGGTTAAAGTCCTCGTAGGTGTGCAAGGAAAGTTCTCCGCCGAAAACGTCCGCGTAGAAGCCGAGCGCTTCACGCGCCGTTCCGGGGAAATTGACATAGATCCGCGGTGCTGTCATGTGCTCATCATACGAAATCGGATGTCGGACAGTAATTAGCTGATGCTGAACCCGGCGCGGGGCGATGGACCCATCAGTGGTGTCCCGGTTCCAAGGATGTGGGATATGTTGCGCCTACTCCTATCGGCCTACGACCGAGTGGGTCCGGAAAGTGGGCTCTTAGAGCAATCATTCCATGGCCTCGGTCCTGGAAATTGAAAAAACGTCTGGGACAGGGAAGGTTTTGCACGCCAAGAGACCAGTTAGCGAGCATCCGATCTACTGGGCTGGTGCCCAGCCGGGCTATACATGAGGCGGCGCATCTGAGGGTAAACACGGAGCGTGCCTGACGACTCAGGGATTCTGTAGCGGTCATGTCCACCAACATTGGATATACCGACTCTTGCGCAATGGTGTTTACGGCCGCCATTGCGGCTTTGGCGTCGGCTGCCTCAATTCGGACTCTGGGCTTCCAGAGCAGACGAATCACTTCATTTTCCTCAAGCGCCACCGTGCCTTTGTCACCCTGAACGATGATCGGTTCCACTGAGTCTTCCCCCAACGTCTGTATGTCAACGATCCTAATCTCTCTTAAGTGGCCGTCGCCCGATGACGAGGACCAGAAACCTTTAGACATGTCGGGCATGTCCAGTTGGGGCAGCCCAAACGGGACTCTGCTGCTTACCGAATGCTGTGTCAGGCCGGGGTGGTTTGCGTCGGTTCTTGACACATGTTGCCTGTCACTTTTCGAAGTCGTCTGAACGGTACGTCCAGAGCGGGCTGCACCGGTCGCGGCCTTAGTTGGTTCCGTTTGTGCTACCTCTCCCCGGGTAGCTGTTGCCCGTCGGGCAACGTCTGAGCGGGATCCGCCCCTCATGTTCGCGGTCATTAGGATATTGCGACTGGGCCGGCGACAGGGCTTTGGCCAGTGTTGGCGGTGAGGTCGGTCTGGGTGGCGCGGGCGTACAGGGCGGGTCGGGCGCCGAGGGTGCCCGTCGTGGCGGACCAGGCCCCGGTGGAGGGGTTGACGGCCGGTGTCAGGGTCGCGACGGTGTTTCCGGCCAGGCAGGGGAAGGCGTTCACGGTACACAGCACCACGGTCACCGTGGCGCTGTCTCCGGGCCCGAAGCCGGCTACGCCGTTGACGGTCGCCGTCTGAGTGGGGCCCGGGGCGAGGTTGTTGATGGCCACGGCCGGGGCGGTGGCGTCGGTGTAGGTCACGGTGCTGTCGGTCGTGGTGGAGATCGTGTTGAGGTTGCCCGCTGCGTCCTGCGCCGCGGCTGCCGCGACCTTGGGGATCACGGTGCCGGTCTTGGTCATCCCGCTGACAGCGACGTTGAACGTCGTGCCGGAGCCGGTGACCGTCGCCGTGGTGGCCGACGCAGTGCCGGTGAACGCTATCCCGGCGCCGGTCAGCCCGTTGACGTTCTCGCTGAAGACCACAGTGAAGTTGACCGTCGCCGCGGTGGTCGGGTCGGCCTGCCCGGCCGCCTGGTTGATGATCACGGTCGGCGCCGTGGTGTCGATTATCACGACGGTCCCGGACGAGGAGGGTCCGACGTTGCCTGCGGTATCGGTTGCCGTGGCGGCGATGGTGTGGCTTCCTGCGGCAAGTGAGCCGGTCGTGGCGGTGTACGCGCCGCCGGTCGCCGTGACGGCGGCCCCGGTTGCCGTGACCCCGTCGAACAGAGCGACGGTGATCCCGGCCTCGGCGGTACCGGTCAGCGCCGGTGTTGCCGTCTTGGTGATGCCATCGGTGGAAGAAATACCGGTGTCGCTGGCCGCGGTCAGTGCTGGCACCGACGGGGCCGAGGGTGCGGTGGTGTCGATGGTGATCGTGGTGCCCCCCGAGGCAGGTCCGACGTTGCCCGCGATATCCGTAGCCGTGGCGGTCAGTGTGTGGCTGCCGCCGGACAGGGTGGTCGAGGTGATCGAGTAGCTCGTCGCGGTGGTGGTTTTCGTCCCGATCTGGGTGGCCCCGTCGTACAGGATCACGATGGCCTTGGACTCGTTCGTGCCCGTGAGGACGGGCGTGACTGTCTTGGTGATGCGGTCGCTGCTGGACTTGCCGGTGTCGCTGGCCGCACTCAGCGTTGGTGCGGGGGGAGCCGCAGGGGCGATCGTGTCGATCGTGACAATCTTCGCCGTGGAGGCGACGGAGACGTTTCCGGCGGTATCCGTGGCCTTGGCCGTGATCGTGTGGGCTGCGTTGGACAGGGCGGCCGAAGTGATCGAGTAGGACGTCGTCGCGGTGGCGATGCTCCCGACCGCTGTTGCCCCGTCGTACAGGGTGACGGTCGTTCCGGCGGTGGCCGTGCCCGTGAAGGTGGGTGCGGCGACCTTCGTGATCCCGTCAGTGGCCAACCGGCCGGTGTCGTTGGCCGCGTTCAGCGCCGGCTTTCCCGGCGCGCCTGGGGCCGTAATGTCAATGGTGATGCTGGTGCTGCCAGAGGCCGGCCCGGCGTTGCCGGCGGGATCGGTGGCCGTGACGGTCATCGCCTTCGTGCCGGTGGTCATGGCGGAGGAGGTGACGCTGTAGGTGCCGCCCGCGGCGACCGCTGTCCCGACCGCCGTCGCCCCGTTGTACAGCGTGATCGTTGCCCCGGTTTCGGCCGTGCCGGTGAACACGGGTGCGGTGACCTTGGTGATCCTGTCGGTGGACGATGATCCGCTGTCGCTGGCTGCCGTCAGGGCGGGTGCGGACGGGGCGGCGGGTGCGGACGTGTCGATGGTGATGCTGGTGCCGGCCGAGGCGGCTCCGGTGTTGCCGGCGATATCGGTGGCCTTGGCGGTCATCGTCTTCGTGCCGGCGGCCAGGGTGGACGAGGTGAGGGTGTACGCGCCGCCGGTGGCGACCGCGGTGCCGACGGGCGTCGCCCCGTCGTACAGTGTGACGGTTGACCCTGTTTCGGCTGTGCCGGTGAACGTGGGCGTGGTGACCTTGGTGATCCCGTCGGCGGAGGATGTTCCGCTGTCGCTGGCCGCAGCCAGAACGGGCGCGGACGGCGCGACAGGTGCCACCCGGTCGATCCGCACGAACACCGACCCCGTCTCACTAACGCGGAGGGTGATGTCCGTTGCGTAGTAAGTGACCGTGTGGATGGCGTCCCCGGCAACGGACACGGCGGCGGTGGCGGACAGGACGGTGACGGGAGACCCGGAGTCGATCGTGTACGTGATCGACAGAATTCCCGCGCCCCCTGAGGCCGACAGGTTGACAACGACGGGACTGGAATTGTTGTAGCCGTTACCGTTCGGGGTGGGGGAAATCGAGGTCACCGTCACGCTCGGCAGGCTGGAGTCGTTCACCACCGTCACGTTGTTGCTGGACGGGCTCACCGCGGTCCAGCTGCCGAAAAGGGCCGTGACACTGTAGTGGTAGCCGCCGTCGGTGACGCCCAGATCGTTACAGCTCAGCGCCGCCGTCGGCGATGAAAGAGACGTGCCGCAGGCCGGGAAGGGCGCACCGTCGCTGTTGCGTACCCGGGTCACGAAGTAACCGGTGGCGGGTTGGCCGGTCCCGAGCTGCGCACCACTCCAGCCCACCGCAACCGTGGAGCTGTTCAGCGGGGCAGACGCCGTGGTACTGGTGGGCGCGTTCAGGCGTCCCGTCCCTGCAACCGCGCCGCCGGTACCGCCGCTGCCCCAGAACGCCCATGCCGCCGTGCCGATGAACAGCGCCGCGGCCACACCGAGCAGCACCATGCACAGACGTCGCTTCATCGGCCCGCCCTGTGTGGTTCGAACGGTCCTGGTATCTGCGGGAATCGCTGGGAAGAACACGGACGTCCGTTTTCCTTGGTGCACCTGGTCGTGGATGTCGCCGGTCACGCCGGTGCAGCGGGGCAGGATCCCCCGCTACACCGAACAAGGGCCCTAGCTGCCGGTGTAGCTGAGCGTCACGGCCGCGTTCTTGCACGCGTCTTGGTTCGTGCCCTTGTTGTTGAACTGGATCGTCAGGCCGGTCCAGGCGCCCACGCCCGGGCCGGCAGGGATCTCGGCACCCACCGGGGCCGTGCCGGCGATGGTGTAGTCGGTGGCGGTGCATCCGGTTTTGTCGGTGCCGGTGACGACGGCGGTCACCGCGGTCACGTAGACGGGTCCCGTGTTGGGGTTGTCAAAGTTCCCGCTCAACGACTGGGAGGGCAGGCCAGGCGCGAGGCCGGAGACGGTGCTGGTCTGATTGACGACCACACTGGCGTTCGTGCCGGTCGTCGCCGTACCCGGTCCGGAGCCGACGTTGCTCCAGTACGCGAAGGCCGCACCGCCGATGACCAGGAGGGTAGCCGTAAGTGCCGCCGTCGTCTTCTTGCTGAGCTTATGAAAAAACTTTTTCTTTGCCACGATGTACCCCGTTAGGTTGAGACCTGGTCCCGGGGGCAGAGGAGAACGAACAGACCGCCTCCCGTCACCAGATGAGTGGGAGGCAATTTTGTGTCGCAGATCCGCGCTTCTTGCCCCGCACCCAAGAAATTGGGGGACGTACCGTGAAACATACCACATCCAGTTACAAAGTTAACCGAAATTGTCAAGTACCCTTACTAACCATTGAAATGCGCGTGTGCGGCCAGTTTCGTGTGGTGTTTCTCCAGGGCTGATTCGTAGTCGGCCTCACGACGGCTAACGCGGCGGTACTGGAAGAACCAGGCGGCGGTGATGACACGCCACCCCAGTAGGAACTGACAAGCCCACACCGACTTCACCACGCTCCAGTCGAGCTGCGGACGCGACTGAATGAACGGCCGGGATCCCAACGGTCAGCCATATCCGCCCGTTTTTAGGCGATTACTACGGCGACAGCGAAAGGACGATGAGGGCGACCCAGAGGAGCTTCAGGAAGACACCGAGCAGGCCCATGGCCTGCTGCCCCCAGTCCCGCAGCGTCAGCCGATTGATCCCCAGCTCCAGCAGGTCCTCCACGGTGCGGACCTGCCCTTTCATCCGCTGGCCCCAGAACGCCTTGACCGTCTTCATCGAGTCCGTGTAAGCGCGAACGTCCGGCGACACCAGGCATGAGGCCTCTTCGGTGAATGGGCAGGCCCCCAGCGGGCCCGCGCAGATCCATCCTCCGGGGCCAGCAACAGATTTGGCCCTTGAAGGGCTTCAGGATTCACGCAATTCCTGCACCGAACCATGTCGCGAGCCGGGCGGGAACAATATAGGGCATCGAGAAAAAACAGGTACTACCCACGATGTTGGCTCGGGTCCGATTTCCCTACACTGAGTGAACGCCGGCGGCGTGGGGGCCCAATCGGGACCCCGCCCAGCCGGCGCCGGCATCCTGACCATCCTCCAGGCTTCAGCTGCCGCCCATAAGTGCGGCTCGCCTCTTGGATCGTGTGCCGGAAGTCCTACTCACGTCGCGTGCGCCGACACGTTCTCCATTGCCGCTTCACCGATCCCTATGGTGGCGTACCGGCCGACTGGGCAGGCCGTCCCAGATGCTGGCGTGAGCGCCGATCTGGGCTACCTGCTTTATGGCTTGGTGATACTCATCTTTGCGCTGGTCATGGACCGCAGGTGTCTCGTGGGTTGACCTCAGTGGCTCTGGCTCGATGTTCTACGCTCGACCGCTCGTACGAATTCAAGAACTTCTGTACTCAACGCTGATCTGAAGGACCATGCGTCCGATACCTGACGTGCGGCAGAATCACAAAGTTCCCGGGCGTTTGCGGACTGGCCCGAATTAGCAAACTTGTCGGCTTGCTGAAGCAAACTCACTACGGACTGAAGTGATAAATCAGACGCGCCGGTGGCGCGCTCATCTTTCGCGAGGCGCAATTCCTCGTTCAAAGAGGCTAGTAGATTTTCGATCTGCACGGTCATCGCTCCACTCTAGTTAGACCAAGTCTCCACAAAGCTCCTGTCACCGTGGAAGCGTGACTGACCACCGCCGGTGTTTACGGGGATCGGCCCGCGAGCGAAGCCAGGCCGCCGGCGCAGAATATAACTCCCACGAAACCGCCGATCCCGTCACTTACCGGACCGGTGGTGAGAAAGACGCCGAGGTAGAGGCCGGCTACTCCGCGGCCGAGACGCCACGCGCGGTTCGCCTTCATGTCCGACTCGTATCAGTAGGTTTCGTAGCGGACCAGGCGCACCGGACGGTGCAGCCACTTTGAGAGTCGGATGGAAGACGTCGCACGAACGGCGACGAACTGATCTGCGGTTTCGGGCATAGATCGATAGTTGCACATTCAGGGGAACCGCGACCGCGCGGAGGCGACCTTGGGCTCGGCATCCCTCCCGCTCGGCGTTGTCCTTCTTACGCTGGGTTTGGCCATGGCGATTTTGGGGAACCCCGTGTGGATCGCCTTCCTCACGATTGGCCGCCGGGTCCGGTGCCATAGGTGTTTTGCACCACGCTGGTGAGGCCCAGCGCTGGTATCGCAGAAAGTTGTCGGTCAAGAAGACCTCACGCCGCCCGGCAATGGGCCATTTTCAGGTTGTGTGGCATCAAGGAACCGCGAGTCCTCACCCACGTGAGCCGTCCCCACACCGCGTCCCATCTCGCGAATGAAATCCAGGTCCTCCCCGGAAAGCATCATCTGCCCATGCCCGTCACACTCAATGTTTCCGGCCGCATTGTTTCTGATCTGGGCGGTGACCGTGCGCGGCACGATCACGCATCCCGGATTATCCATGAGCCACTTACGCGTCTCGGAATCAAGCCTGTCCCACTCGTCTTTGAGTGTCATCTCGTTCGTGCCGCCCTTCCCCATGTCCCGCGGAACCCGAGACCGGGGTGCGGGGATTCCCGCCCACAGTACGCCTCATGGCAGGAGAAGAAAAGTGTCAGTTTTGCTGACCCCGGCAGGAGGCTATTCGGGAGCTGAACCCTCTTCTTCCGTCGTTTTGTGTCTGGCTTCCTGCTGGTGCTGTTCCAGCTTGTTCTCGGCGTCTCTGCGGCGTTGGCCTACCGTGCGGATTGGCCCGGTGGACGGCGTGGCCGGACCGGTACCGGGTTTGGTATCCGCTGTCTTTTCCGTTCCGCCGCTACCGGCGCCGGGCGCAAGCGCTTCTTTGCGTTCACTCATAAACGGATCCTCGCACAATCCCATGGCCCCGCCAAGGGTAGTAGACCCTTCTAAGGCCATGACCACGGGCTAGTACCTGCCATGCGTGGCAACGTCTGTTCCCGCCGTGATCCTGTGAATTGCCGCCAGCCACCCAGGGGGACGCAATCTGAAAATCTCCAGCCGGGCCAGAATCCCAGGAGATATGGCCACCCCACCGTGCCACGCGAACCTGAACCGTTGCCCCCGTTACCCGAGCCGGACCCGGTTCCCGGCGTCGCCGGTTCCGGGTCGTTGACGGTCTTCCTTCAGGGCCGGCCCCGAATCGCTGCCGTCCTGAAGCGAGCCGATCAGAGCATGACGTGGCGGCACGGATGGAGCCGGCCACGGTCCCGACAGGCAACAGGCGCCAGGCCGGGACATCCACCCCGTGCCTACAGAAAAACAAGGAGTCACCCCATGATCACCACGGAAGACATCGACGATCTGCGTGCCACAGGCACAAACGTCTTCTCTATCGACGGGAACAAGATCGGCTCCCCTTAGGCCAGATCCACCTGGACGAAGACACCAAACGTCCCAGCCGGATGACCGTCAGGACAGCACTGTTCGGAACCTCAGAGTCCTTTGTCCGATGGAGGCGCACTGACCGAGGGACAGGAGATCCGCGTGCCCTGCACCAAAGACGGGGTCAACGAAGCTCTGACGGTCAGCTCACCGGTCGACCGCGTCATTGCCCTGAGAGTTGCGGTGGTCTCCTCAGCGGGAATCTTCGATGTCTTCGGCCGCTTCGGCGGTGGCCTCCGGATCGTCTTCCGGCTCGAAGGTGTTCGGCTCCGTGCCCGCACCGAGCCCCACTCCATCCGGTGAGCCGGGAATGGTGCCGTCCCGGCCGAGGCCAGCAGGGCCCGTCCGCTTCCGGTCACTGGTGGAATCGTCGTCGCGGGGGTCTTTCCCTGCCTCATTCTCGCTCATCGTCGTCTCCAGGATCCGCCTGCGGGTGGATCCTCACGGTAGCATTCCCGGGGCGGAATAGTAAGCGTACTTCCGGTCCTAGTTCACCGCAGGATCCAGAGCAGCCCGGTAGTCGGTGGCAGGGGTCGCAGGACAAGTTCCTAGCGGATGAAAGTCTTGAAGTGCACGGAGCAAAGAGCGGCACCCAAGGGCGCCGCACGGTGCGGACTCTGGATAGGGCGCTGACGCCTACCTGAGCAAACCCTTCAAGCCCGCCCGCCTGCCGGAACTTGCACGCAGGCCGTGCTCCGCGGAGGCAAGGCAGCCCGTGGATTCGTGTCCCCTCAGTTCGGAGGCACCGGGCTCCCGGTCGCGGCCGTCAGAACTGGTGGGTGGGATCCTCTGTTGGTGGTCCTGGCTCCGGTACGGGACCCGGGTCCGGCGGCCCGGGGGATGTCGGGTCCGGAGAATCAGGAACCGGCGCCGGAGGCGAAGTCGGATCCGGGGATCCCGGAGCAGGAAAAGGATCCGACGGGAACGGCGCTGGTTCGCGTTGCGGCGGAATGGTCATGATGTTCCCCTTCAACTTCTGGCCTTCTGCGGGTAGTGACTTTAGGCTACGTCTTAGCTCCACGGAAGAACAGGGCACGCGTTGACTCGTAAAAAACCTCCGCGAAGGGGCATACGTTGCCTCATCAATAATCCTCCGGCTGGGTTGGCGGTTGCCGGGTGGGTGGATGGGGGGCTACGCCGGGTGAATGGGATTGACGATGGCTGAGCGCAAGGCCGTGACGAAGCATCTGGCACGGTCCTATCGGGCCGGTGACAGGCTTCGCAAGGGAAGAATCCTGGACGAGGTCGTTGAGCTGACCGGCTGATGCCCGGGCTGTGCTGCGGCATGCGCTGGATCCTCCCGGGCCCAAGCTCGTGAGGCGGGGCCGGGCACCGGTATACGGGCCGGATCTGCAGCCGGCCCTGGTGCTCTGCTGGGCCGTGCTGCGTGCCCCTGCCGGTAAGTTACTGGCAGCGGGGATGCCCGAACTCATCCCGATGCTGCGCAAGGAGAAGGCCCTGGAGCTCACGGACGCCCAAGCGGTCCTGCTGGCGCGGATGAGCGCGGCGACGATCGACAGGCGCCTGGCCGGGGAACGAGCCAAGCTCCTGCCACGCGGACGGTCTCACACCAAGCCCGGATCGCTGCTCAAGTCCCAGATCCCGATCCGCACCTGGGCGCAGTGGGATGACGCGGTGCCCGGCTTTGTGGAGATCGACCTGGTCGGCCACGAGGGGTCCAACAATTCCGGGCAGTTCTGCTTCACGCTCACGGTCACGGACATCGCCACTGGCTGGACGGTGAACAGGTCCGTGCCCAACAAGGCACAAAAGCATGTCATCGCCGCCCTGCAGCATGTCATCTCCGTCTTCCCGTTCCCGATCATCGGCATTGATTCGGATTATGCCGACCTTCGCGTTATGCCGACCTTTTCGCGTGGCTCCTGCTCAGCGGGCTGTTTGGACCGGATTTGTCGGCATAATCACAGGGC
>NZ_JBVAYT010000019.1:0-15954 GCF_055412765.1 Pseudarthrobacter xylosi
GAAATGAATCCACGCCGGGACATGCTCGAGACGAGCGGGGTGTTCTTGTTCATGACGATTCCTTCGCAATAGCTGAGGGTTGAAGAGAAGGCGCACCAACTCGTTGCAATGCACCCGGCATCGCCGGGAGTATGTGACTAGCCGCACATCACCTATAAGGAAGAGTACACAAGATCTCATTTAACTCAAGTACTAACTTTGGTAAAAGCGTTGGCTAAACAAAGGGCGTGCGCGCGCTGTGCGCAAGGATTCCGCCGCTTGAAGAGAAAACGGGAGCAGAGCTTTACCGGACCGGCAAGGTGCAAAAGACCAACGGTGGCACAAGCAACTTGATCCCTTGCGTCGTCCCTTGATCACGAATGCAGAGCCGAGTTGGGCATGGCCGCGCCCCTGAGCTCTCGCCGCCTAGGTCAGGCCGAACCTTTTAGGGGGCCTTGGAGAACCTCACGCTGTAAGCATCGAAGTCAACGAGCCGGCGTGATCCGGTCTCTCGATCCAGAATCCAGAACAGACCAACCGTTGGCTCGGCTTCCGACACGGTCCCTGAGTAAACGACCGCAGTGCCCCGTATTGCTTCCACAAAGTCGCCAGGGCAGAGATGGCGGAAATCGTATGACCGCGGGGACGTGCCGTCCCCTGAATTGTTTGGGAGACATAGCGGATGATGATCATTTTCCCTGGGCAGGTCCATGCTCATGCTGAGGTGTAGTCGATCGCACATCTTTGGCCCAGGCTCGCCGAGCGAAGGATTGCAAGGCTTATGGCGAGAGTGTTCATGGCGTCCACTCCACCGACGATCGGGCGGGAAGCGCCACGGATTGAGGATTTGAAGGCTGTGAGCGTGATGTCGTAGGTGTGGCGGCGGTCTGCCACAGATATCTCTCGCCGACCGATGCCATCGTGCAGGAAGACTGTTCCAGTAGGTTCAGGCGTCATGACGTCGTGAGCGACCATCGTTCCCTTGTCACCACTCACTTCGATAAATGAGGCGGTGAACGGCAAGGTAAAGGAGTCCTGGAAGCCTACGAGGACCTCGTCTTCAAATTGGATGGAAGCGCTCACTGCGTCTTCGGCCTGTGCCTCCCAGTCTCCCTGATGGGCTGTTGTAGCCATCACGTGCAATGGTTTTGTCCCCAGCAGCTGGTTGACTACCGACGCGTTGTGACCTGAAAGGTCCATTACCACGCCCGCACCCGCTTCCCCCGCGAGACGCCATTTCCTCAGCCGCTCGGGCAGGAGCGTGGAATGCCTGACGTTGACAGCGAGGGGCCGACCGATGGCGCCAGACTGCAGCAGCTGACGCATGGTTCGGTGCGTACCGGCGGCAGGAAGATGGTGGTTGACGGCCAGCACGACGCCGGCAGCCTCGCAGGCAGCAATCATGGAGCGAGCATCACTAAGGGATGTGGCGATAGGTTTTTCGCACAGCACGTGTTTTCCGGCCGCTGCAGCCGCTATGGTTTGTTCCGCGTGACGATCGTTTTTGCTGGAAATGTAGACAGCATCTATGAGGGGATCCTCAAGTAGCTCGTCGAGTCGCTGGCAATAGCGCGGGATGCCATTTCGGCGGGCAAAGGCGCTACCGTGTTCCGGGGCCCCGCTGACTACCGCCAGAATCCCGTCGCCTACGCGGTCGATGGCGGGGATCATCCGGGTTTCGGCTATGTCGCTGGCGCCGATGAGTCCCCAGCGCAAGGCTTTAGTGCCTTCCATCCTGTCCTTTCACGTTCATTGCCTGGTTGGCTTACCCAGTCGGCTGACAACCACCCGCATGCGATGATCAGCGCTGTTAGTCCCCCCACGAGCATTAGAGATCCCTGGGCTTGAAAGCAGACGACAGCCCCTGTTATCACAAAGCCGCTCATCAGGTACCGGAGGATCTTGAGGGGATCGAGGGCAGCGTATGTTTTCTTCTGAGCTTTGCCAGCAGGGCGAGCAGTCTTAGCGGGTCGCTTCATCCGTGTACCGGGGCCTGGTAACGCGCGTCGAGTCTAGTTGGAGGGGAAGTTGTAGGAGGCGCCGGAGGCGTGGGTGGGTTCGGGCCAGCGGGAGGTGACTACTTTGCCGCGGGTGTAGAAGGAGACGCCTTCGGGGCCGTAGATGTGCTTGTCGCCGAACAGGGAGGCCTTCCAGCCGCCGAAGGAGTGGTACGCCACTGGGACGGGCAGTGGCACGTTGATGCCGATCATGCCCACGGTCACGGAGCGCTGGAACTTCCGGGCGTTGGCGCCGGAGGAGGTGAAGATGGCTGTGCCGTTGCCGTAGGGGTTGGCGTTGATCAGGGCGATGCCGGCGTCCAGGTCCTCGACGCGGACCACCACGAGGACCGGTCCGAAGATTTCCTCGGTGTAGGCGGTCATTTCGGTTTTGACGTGGTCGATGACCGTGGGGCCCACCCAGAAGCCCTCCTCGTGGCCGGGGACCACAAGATCGCGGCCGTCAACGACCATAGCGGCGCCGGCGGCTTCGGCTTCGGTGACGATCTTCACGATGCGTACCTTGGCGGCGGGCGTGATCACGGGGCCCATTTCGGCGTCGGGCGCGGTGCCGTTGTTGACCTTCACGGCGAGGGCGCGCTCTTCGACCTTCTTGACGATCAGGTCCGCGGCGTCACCGACGGCGACGGCCACGGAGATCGCCATGCAGCGTTCCCCGGCGGAGCCGAACGCGGCGGCGGCGAGGTGGTCCGCGGCGTTGTCCAGGTCGGCGTCGGGCATGATGATCGCGTGGTTCTTCGCCCCGCCGAGCGCCTGGACGCGCTTGCCGTGTTTGGTGGCGGTTTCGTGGACGTACTGGGCGATCGGGGTGGACCCGACGAAGGAGATGCCGTCCACGTCCGGGTGGGTCAGGAGACCCTCCACGGTTTCCTTGTCGCCGTGCAGGACCTGGAACACGCCGTCGGGCAGGCCGGCCTGCTTCCACAGCTTGGCCAGCAGCATCGAGGCGGACGGGTCACGCTCGGAGGGCTTGAGGATGAACGCGTTGCCGGCGGCGATAGCCATCGGCGCCATCCACAGCGGCACCATCACAGGGAAGTTGAACGGGGTGATCCCGGCAACCACGCCGAGCGGCTCGCGGAAGGAGAAGACATCGATCCCGGTGGAGACCTGGTCCGAGTAGTCGCCCTTGAGCAGGGTGGGGATGCCGCAGGCGAACTCGATGACCTCCAGGCCGCGGCCGATCTCACCCTTCGCGTCGGAAAGGACCTTGCCATGCTCAGCCGTGATCAGTTCGGCGAGCTCGTCCACGTGGGCCGCGACGAGTTCACGGAACTTGAACAGCACATTGGTGCGCTTGGCCAGGGAAATATCACCCCAGCTGTCGGCGGCGGCGCGGGCGGCGGCGACGGTGTTGTCCAGGTCCGCACGGTTGGCCAGCCGCAGCTCCGCGGAGACGGCACCGGTGGCCGGGTTGTAAACAGGCTGCGTGCGGGTGCCCTCACCGGCGGTTTCGGTGCCGTTGATGAAGTGGTTGATGGTGGTGGTGACGGTCGTCGTTGACATTTTTTTGGTCTTTCTGGCTAGAGCACCGGGGCGTTAAGGCGCCCGGATGTGAAGAATCTGGATGGGAGGGTTGGTTCCCCATCCCGCTCATGTGAAGTCTGAGGAGGGCCTATGGATTAGGCGTAGATGCCTGCGTAAATCTCCTGAATTTGCTGTGCATCAGGAATGACGGGGTTGTTTGCCGGCGAACCGGAGGACAGCGCTTGTTCGGCCATGAGCGGGAGCTTGGATTCCCAGGCTTCCCGGTCGATCCCGAACACCTCCGGGGTGGGGACGTCGAGGTCGGCATTGATGGAGTGAAGTTCGGTCACGAGCGCCGCTGAAGCTTCCCTATCAGATGCAGCTGCGGAAGCGACGCCCAGGGCCCGAGCACACTCGGCATACCGAGCCTCGGCAGCTGTTACGGAGAACTCTGTGACGGCCGGAAACAGCATGGCGTTCGCCAGGCCGTGTGCCACATGAAAGTGGGCGCCTATGGGCCTGCTCATGCCGTGAACCAGGGCGACGCTGGAGTTGGAAAAGGCGATACCTGCCTGCGTCGCGGCCAGCATCATGGCTTCCCGGGCTGCCTGGTCCGAACCGTCTTCGTAGACCTTCCTCAGGTTCGTCCCGATCGTCCTGATGGCCGACAGTGCAAAAGCATCGGAGAAGGGATTAGCTTTCTTGCTCACGAAGGCTTCGATGGCGTGGGTCAGAGCATCGATGCCAGTGTCAGCAGTCAGCCGCGGTGGCATGGACAAAGTAAGTGTGTGGTCGATGACGGCAGCTGCGGGCAGGAATGCGATGCCGGCACACAGCATTTTTTCGTTGGTCTCCGAGTCACTGATGATCGTAAACTGCGTGGCCTCAGAGCCGCTCCCTGCGGTGGTGGGAATTGCGACGACGGGAAGCGCGGGCCCAACATTATTCCTCGGCGCCTTGTAGTCACGCATCGCGCCGCCTTGCCGGCTCAAGATTCCAAGTGCTTTGGCTGTATCTATGGCGCTGCCACCGCCAAGGCCGATGATGATATCCGCGTTGTGTTCTTTAACGGCGGCTACGCCTGCCCTTAGAGAATCTGTCGTGGGATCAGGCACGGTTCCGGAGAATACCGCCACTTTCAGCCCGCTCTTGTTCAGAGCTTCGGTTATAAGCTCAGCGATGCCCGTCGTGACCATGAAGGAATCGGTGACAACAAGTGGACGTTTTCCGCCGAGATCCTTGACCAAAGTCCCCGTCTCATGGGCGGCGCCCCCGCCCACACGCATAAGACGGGGAAGAGCGATGCTGGCAACCATAAAAAACACCTTTGTTTGTTCCGCTAAGGGGACTTCGTATGAGAACTATCTCAAGCTTGGCACGGCACAGATGCCCAGACAATGGTCAAAAAGGCCCGCGCCCGGGCAAAAATGCACGGTAGGATTGGTGAATGCTGATATCTGCCGATGACTTGCGCTTTTTCCTGGAGGTGTCCCGAACGGGCAGATTAGCCGCGGCAGCACGCAGCTTGGGCGTTGATCATACGACGGTGGGCCGACGGATTACGCAGCTGGAAAAGGACAGTGGTGCGAGACTGTTCGTGCGGGCCCCTGGAGGTTGGGAGCTCACCGAGGCCGGAGAGAGCCTCGCCGTGCATGCCGAGGCCGTTGAATCATCGTTGCTTGCTGCGGCCGAGGAACTGGGTTCCTCACCAGGGCGGTTGTCTGGCACTTTGCGAATTGCCACTCCTGATGGGTTTGGAGCGTTTGTTATCAGCCCTGGGCTAGGAGATCTGCGAACAAGGTACCCGGACCTGAACGTGGAGGTAGTCACGGCGACCCGCCTGAACCTGCTGGCAACAAAAGAATTCGACGTGGGCATCTCGCTGGCAAGACCAACGATCCGCGGAGTGGAGGCGACCGAACTGGCGGAGTATCCGCTGGGACTCTATGCGAGTGAACTGTACGTCCAACGATATGGGCCAATATCCGGCGTTGATGAGCTCCTCCGGCACTCCCTTATCGGCTACGTTGATTCGCTCTTGGATATCCCGGCACTTCGTTTTTTGGATGCAGCAGTTCCTGGAGTCCGCCCGGGCATCCAGACCAACAACATAACCGGGCAATGGATGGCGGCAGTCGCAGGGCTGGGCGTTGCGATACTCCCCGCATTTATTGCTGAGCCTGATCCTCGTCTAGTCCGGATCCTGGAGGACTCGGTATCAATTAAGCGAAAGTATTGGCTGGCTGTTCCTCGGGAGCTGCAGCGGTTGGCCCGGATCCGGGCAGCCCAGCAGGCACTCCGGGAGTTGGTCATCGCTCACCCGTATCTTGACGCCGTTCCTATCACTCAGCACTAGTTACGGTGTTCTTAACCCTCCGGTGCCAGCGAGAACCACTCTGCTCTGAATAGCTAAGTGTCGATGAGCCATCGATGACGATGTTCGCTCTGTTCCAAGGTTCGTATGAACGCAGGAAGGGGTCTTCTTCTGCATCCCGCGCCAGCCGGAGAAGCCGTTTCGGCGTCCGTGTTACCGTCACGTTGAACGAGCCTGTCTGCGGCCGTAGCCGGGTCCGAGTGTATCCAGATTGATGCATTAAACCACGGCTGCAGCTCCCGCCGCGGCCGTCGATGGCAATAACTACGGGCCGGCCCTGCGGCGCTCCCGTTTGCAGGAAAAGCCGTCTGACGAGTGATTTAAGCGGCACGACCTCCCATGGTCCCTGAAGGTTTTTTGCCCCCGCCTCCAAGTTCTCCAATGCTGGGTGTGCTTCTGGCTGAGCTGATTTTGTTAGCCTATTCTGGCTGTCCAGAGTGTAACGTCCCCGCAACATCCAGGACTGTTGCCGATACAACGGGTGCGTAGATTCAAAGCAAGGAATTGATCGGTCGGCTCCTGGCCGCCCAATGAGAGGATCCGGTGAATCGGAACGTAAGGTTCGAGTCCCTGGCGCGGCGCGGCCGGCGCAGATCCGCTGCTGTTGCAGCTGGAAGCTTTGCGGGAGCTGTTGCATGTCTTGGCGCTGCGGCACTTCTTATTTTGTTGATTCGCCCCGGCTACACCGATGTCCCGGCGCTGTTCGCTCTGGGCATCCTGTCGGTGACCACCCTCATGTTTTTGTCGGTTACTGCCTGCAGCCTGCCCGAGGCGGGCGTGCCAGGTCGAGGGTTGCCGGGTTCCCAGAAGTCATAGACCGCCTGGATCCAGAATTTATTGCGCTGCCATCCAGACTTCGTAACCCTCGCAACGAAGGATCATGCTGCGTGTGTTGGGGCCGTGGGCGGCTAGCCAAAGTATCGCGCCGTCCGCTGTAACATCCTCGACCACTCCCTCTTCCTGAGGGCCGTGCTTGAGCCGCACGTGTACATATCTGCCCTTCGCCGAGATCCAATCGTGCTGGATTCGCAGGTTTTGGTCCTGGGCCATGGTTTCTTCGGTCGCTTCTAAGATCATGATGTTGTTCCTGTGATTTTGGACCCGGTTGCCCCTGCGTCTTGGAAATGCGCGCCTGAGCGTGTTGAGGGCCGTTAGTTATTCCCCTGGTGGGCGCTGAGGCAGCTCATTTGCCCAGAGACTTCCTCCGGGCAGCCTGAATGGTGCTGAAAAGGCTTCCTGTGGGCAGCATGGTGTCCGTCCATGCTGGCGAGTCCGGCGGCTCGATTCGCTGAGACGAGTGTCTCTGGTCGCGACGTTGGCCGAATGTTTGGAGTACCCGGGTAAGAAGCCGACTCGCGAGATGCCCCGTAGTGCCACCTTCTGCGTTGATGCGTGTCACGTCATTCTCCTTCGTCGTGTCGGCTGGGATCCAGCCGTCATTTTGCTAAGCGCGCTCTGAGGTTGGTGGAAGGCTTTCGTCATGCTGGTTGGCTTCGTGGGCGGTCAAGGCCTGGCCCTGATATGGCCGGAGATTGATGAAGAAACTGTGAAGGTCATCGACGGTGCCGAGCGTGTCACCGGTAAAAGCGTCGCGAATGTCCATGCCTGAGGTGAGGTGCCCGGAACGCACGGTTCCTGACAGCTCTTGGTCCGTGAAGTTGAGGACCGTGAGTGCGACTGCACCGGACGGGAGACGATGGACCATAACCAGCAGGCCGGGATGGGAAACATCCGGCACGTCGATCAGCGTTCCCTTATCAATGCCCAGCTCCTTTCTGACCGCGAGTACCCGTGAAAGCCTCCGGGCAAAGGATGCCCCGTTCTTCAGCTGCTCGGGCAGTGTTCCATAAATACTCCTGCCTTTCGGAATGCCCGAGGTTGATTCCGTTGCGTCGGCGTTAATGCCCATCAGGTCATGTGCGCCGCGGTTGATCCACCGAGTGTCACCAGCTGCTATGAGGGGCTGAACCTTGGAACGCTCCAAGGTGACTATTCCGCAGAGGTCCCAGCCGGAAAGGGCAAATACGCCGGGCTGGAGTGCGTTGTACATGGAAAGAAGGATGTGGACATCCCGAATCCGTTCCTCGTCTTCCTCGGAAATAGTGGTGAGATCGGATATGCCCAGGCTGGCGGTAATCACACTGGCGGTGGTGCAGGCAATTCCGTTGGTTGTGAACGTGAGGTTGTAAGGGGCAGCTGCCCCGGTGATTCCTGCCCGCAGATCATCTTGGATTCTGGCGGCCAGTTCCGCGCCCGTCAGTTCGCCTCCAAAGATCTTGAATGACTCGTCCTTGTGCTTGGTCGTGAAATGGACCAGTTCGTAGGTGAGTTCGTCATGGTTCTGAAGACCATGGACCAAGGAAGCCTGGTCAACGCCGAGCTCCATGGCCAGCCGCAGGGTCAGGCGCAAGAATTCTGTGTCCGCGGTGACTAAAGCGTGGTGATAGCCGGGCCGGGTGATGAAATCGTAGGACAAGTCCGGTCCGGTCTGAGAGGTGGACTTGATGTCGTCGATGGTGAGGTTTAGCTCCTGGAACGTGAATCCCCCGACCTTGCGCACCATGCTTGCCAGCAGCTGGTTTGCAGCTTCCGACAGCGGGTGACCTTCGGACCAGCCGGGGCGCTGATCGGCGCTCTTCTCAACGCCGAGGAAGCCATTGGCGTCCAAACGCAAGGCGCCCGTGCCCAAGTCGACCAGGGAATGCAAAGCGTCACCCATGACGAGGCGCATGCCTGAAAAGGTCGGATCCAACCAGTTGATGGATGGCTGCCCCGCTTTGAAGTAGTGCAGGTACACCCACCGTCGTAGCTTGCCGGTGGTATCAACTACTGGCTTGGTTGCGCTCCAGTTTGTCTCTTTGATACCGGGTTCGTAGAAGATGACGCGCTGAAGCGCCCCGATGATGTAACCGGCCTCCTGGAGTGCACGCTCGGCATCGATGCTGATGTTGACTGAGTCATGACCCTCGGCAACATCAGGCAGCAGGTGCCAGTCTTCCTCGGGGATGTCGATCATGTGATAGACACCCGGGTAATCCCTGTAGTTCATTTCTGCCAGACGGAAGTCTGCGCCTTTACCGGTGTGGCCAGGAACGATGTCATCGATGATGGTGGCCCCATGGTCGACCGCCGCTTTGCACATGGCGCGGAACTCTTCCTCTGTGCCAAAGATTGGGTCGATACCCATACTGATGCGATCGAAGTGGCCGTCGACGCTGGGCGTGAAGTCCCAGCCTGAGAGGCCTCCTGCACGCTTAACCGGTCCGGTGTGTAGGGCCTGGATGCCGATTTCCTGGAAGGCGTCCCACAGATCGCTCTGCGCAAGCGCAGACAAGAACGACTGTCCGCTTCCGGTGATGTAGGACAACGGGTAGGCGGTAAACCAGACGGAGGCACGTTCCAGTGCGGTTCGCGGGTCCGGATGAGCGTAGGAGTTGTGCCACATGCTTGCCTGTCCTGACAACTGTCGTGCCAGTGCATCCGCGTCCCCCAACATGGATTGGTTCCGGAGCCACTCAACGTAGACGCTGTTCCGGCCGTCTGGATCGAAGGGCGGCTTGCCCTCTGAGATCGACTGGCGTCGGCGCGCGGCCGGCCGCAGCTGCCGGGGCCTGGCCGGGTAAAACTGTTCGTCGTACGTGATTTCCGGGACTGTGACGGCGTCCTTGTCTTCAGGAGCCTGGGTGGCCGTGTAGTCCTCATTCTCCGGTGCCGGTTTTGCGGCCATGGCTTCTCCTTTTTGGTCGGCTGCGCCCGGGCGTTTTATGTCCCGACGTGTCCTGGAGCTTAGGGTTGCAAGACTTTGTGAGTCCACCAACCACGGTTTGCTGGGGTCCCGGCGGGGCCGCTTGCGGCCGGCCACCGCCGGGAGGTTTTAGGAAGCCCAGGCGGGACGTGAGCCGGCGATCCTGGACGCGCGGATGTCACCCGAGCGCGCGTGCCCTTCGAAGTTTTCTGCACGGGCGGCTCGGCCCAGAAGCTCGCCCAATTCGGCACTGGCGGAATCGCTGGTTATTTCCTGGTAGGTGACCGTCTTCAAGTATTTGCCGACCCACAGCCCCCCTGTGTAGCGTGCGGCTTTCCGTGTGGGCAGAACGTGGTTGGTGCCGATCACCTTGTCCCCATAGGAAACGCAGGTGTTTTCACCAAGGAACAGTGCGCCGTAGTTCACCAACTTGGCTAGAGCCTCACGGGGTTCACGGGTCAGAACCTGAACGTGCTCACTGGCGAAGTCGTCCGACACGGCGTAGGCCTCAGACAGGTCGTCCACAAGGATGACCTGGCCATGGTCCCGCCACGCTGCCCCGGCGACTGCTCGAGTGGACAGCCCGATGAGCTGCTGGTCAATTTCATCCAGCACGCGCCGCCCGACCTCTTCGGACGTGGTCACCAGGATGGCGGGTGAGTCAGGCCCGTGTTCGGCTTGACTCAGGAGGTCCACAGCGATCAAGAAGGGATCGGCTGATCCATCAGCGATGATGAGCACCTCGGTCGGGCCGGCGAAGAGGTCGATGCCGACTTCGCCGAACAGCTGCCGTTTTGCTTCCGCCACATACGCGTTGCCGGGACCGGCCAAAAAGTCGACTGGGGCGATGGTTTCGGTTCCGACAGCCAGCGCTGCGACAGCCTGAACGCCTCCGAGAAGGTAAATTTCGTCGGCGCCAGCGAAGTGCATTGCGGCGATCGAGGCGTCAGGCACAACTCCGCCGGCGGCCGGTGTCGCGGCAGCGACCCGCCGAACTCCGGCAACCTTTGCAGTCACGATTGTCATGTGTGCCGATGCGAGCAACGGGTACCGGCCCCCGGGAACATAGGCGCCAACAGCGTCAATCGGGATGTTCTTCTGGCCCAGGATCACGCCAGGCTCGACTTCTGTTTCGAAGTCCTTCAAGGAGGCGAGCTGCAACCGGGCAAACCGTTCAACATTGCGCTGGACCGTCTTGATGTCCGTTACCGTCTGCTCGGGAAGACGGGCAATGGCAGCGTCGATCTCATCCTGGGAAAGAAGGAAAGACTCCGGAGACCAGGAATCGAACCTTTCGGAGTAGGTGCGGACGGCTTCATCGCCCTTGGCCCGCACGTCAGCGATGACGCTTTCAACGGTTTCGCGGACACCGGCAGGGGAGGTCGGCTCAGAGACCGTGACTTCTGCGTTTTTAAGGAAAGTGCGCAATGGATTTCTCTTTCGTTTGTGGAGCCAAAGCGCGGAAGTGCGTGTGCTCCAAGTCTCAGAAACGACTTAACCATAGCATTATGTACCGCTAATGAACAGGGACTCTAAGGTTTGCTTATGTAGTGGCCTCTTCATGGTCGCGCTGGGTAGCCTTATGCTATGTGTAACTTCTAAAAGTTTTAGTTATGGCTTGGCACGGGGCGTGCCGAGCTTCTATCGACGGTTGGGTGGAGCTTTATGGATTCAGTAAGTTCTCCAAGTCTCCGCCAGGAGACTGACCTGCTCGGCGCCAGGGAGGTCCCCGGGGACGCTTATTGGGGAGTCCACACATTGAGGGCTCAAGAAAACTTCCGCCTCACCGGTGATTCGGTCGGAAGCGTTGCGGGACTGGTGCCTGCCCTCGCGGCGGTAAAGCAGGCAAGCGCCGAGGCAAACGTTGCTCTCGGTCTGCTTGACCCGGAAGTGGGCGATGCCATCGTCGTCGCCTGCGAGCAGCTGCGCTCCGGCCAGCACCACGAGCAGTTTCCCGTCTCCCTCATTCAGGGAGGCGCAGGCACATCTACAAACATGAATGCCAATGAAGTGATAGCCAACCTTGCATTGGAGCACCTGGGCCACCCGAAGGGTGCGTACCAGGTGGTGAGCCCCACCGACCACGTGAATCTCGGTCAATCCACGAACGATGTCTATCCGACAGCACTGAAAGTTGCCGCCATTACCGGCTGCAACCGCATCATTAGGTCATTGGAGCACTTCTGCCGGGCGTGCGAAGCAAAGGCCGGCGAGTTTGACCACGTTGTTAAAATGGGCCGCACCCAGCTTCAGGATGCGGTGCCGATGACATTGGGGCAGGAGTTCAGAAGTTATGCCGTGACCATCCGTGAGGACGTCGAGCGGTTAAAGGAGGCAGCCGCGCACCTGCATGAGATTAATCTTGGCGCCACGGCTATTGGTACGGGGCTGAACACGCATCCGGAGTTCTCGGCGGCTGTTCGGGAGAGGCTTGAGTGCATTACAGGTTTCCCGGTCATCATCAGTCCCGATCTTGTCGAAGCGACACAGGACTGTGGGGTCTTCGTTCTCCTCTCAGCCACCATCAAAAGGGCAGCTGTAAAGCTGTCCAAAATCAGCAGCGATCTGAGGCTCCTCTCTTCAGGGCCCCGGGCAGGCTTCAATGAGATCAATCTGCCGCCCAGACAAGCCGGCTCCAGCATCATGCCCGGAAAAGTGAATCCGGTGATCCCTGAACTCGTCAATCAGGTTGCCTTCGAGATTATTGGATTTGATGTCACTGTCTCCCTCGCCGCGGAGTCGGGACAACTTCAGCTCAACCCGTTTGAGCCCATTATCGCGGCGTGCATCTTCCGTAGCATCGATCACCTGTCTGAAGCTGCAATCACCCTTTCCGACTACTGCATCGACGGAATTACTGCCAACGAAACGACCCTGGAAGAGCATGTAGCTCGCAGCATCGGCATTGTCACAGCGCTCAGCCCGTATTTGGGGTATCAGGAATCAGGGAGGATCGCTGCAGAGGCCCTGAGGACTGGGACGCCCGTCGTGGACCTTGTCCTGGAGCGAAACCTGCTCGAGCGCGACTTCCTTGAGCTCGTACTCAAGCCCCAGTCCATCGCTTCGGGCGGCCACGGAAGACTTGCCCCGCTCACGGAAAATACTCAGCGGTCGATAGCCATCGATGAGTAGGCCTGCTTCGTTCTCACTTTCAACCTTTGCAGGGTCGTCCTCAAAGTTTCTCTTGGGGAGCTATAGGATTGGCTTATGACTCTGGCCCAATTGGAAGCGTTTGTCGCAGCAGCGACCGGACAGACATTTACTGCAGCGGCAGTCACACTTGGCATGACCCAGCCCGCGGTATCTGACCTGATCCGTCGGCTGGAAACCGAATTCGGCACGTCCCTGTTCAGTAGAAGCGGTCGGTCACTGGTGCTGACTGCCGCCGGCGAGCAGCTGCTTCCCTACGCTGAGCAGACAGTCTTTTCGGCGAAGCAGGGAACCGAAGCGGTAAATGCTCTGCTTTCGTTGGGCGGAGGAACGGCTACTTTTGGCCTGCTCCGCAATGCGGAGTTCTACATCCGGCAGGACCTCGCCAAACGCTTCCGTCAAAAGCATCCCGATGTGCGCATCCGCCTCGTGGGCCAAAACAGCGCTGAGACCGTAAGCGACGTTGTAAACGGCCATCTTGAAGCCGGCCTGGTGACCCTGCCCATCGATGACGACAGACTTGACGTCCTGCCCCTGGCGCGCGACGAAGTCGTCTACGTGAGCGCTAGCCCGGACAGGGTGAAGGCCCCACCCGGCATAGACACCATATGCCGGACCCCACTCATCCTGTATGACGCCCATTATGCGCAAACGGACCCCGCCCGTAAGCAGCTCTCCGCCAGGGCACAGCTTAACGGCCTGTCCCTGAATGCCAGCATTGAGGTGGAATATCTGTCCGCTGCGCTCTCCCTGGCGGCAGATGGCTTCGGTGACACCATTGCTTGCCGTGCAGCTATCGAGTCTGAGGTGCTGCCCCGGGGGCTGCACACGGTGTCACTTGCAGAACCCATGTACGACACGCTCGCCCTCATAAAGCGCCACGGCCAGCTGCTCTCACCTGCCACAAAGGAAATGGCGAGGCTGGCACATGCCGCGCTGATAGATCACCAGACCTCAGATCATGGAACAGCCGAAATACTCGACGGCGGGCATGACATCGAGTCATTCCTCGGCGAGGCGCGCTAGCCCCGATCGCCGGCTCTGACCCACCCAGACGCCTCAGCCGGGGGTAAACAGAACCGTGCGGCCGTGACCCCTAGCTTCTGTTCGTCAGACCTGCCGGCCCGCACTGCCAGTCCAAGGGTGGCGTTACGGGCAGTCACTGAGCGGCGGCCGTGGACGGCTGCCGCTGCACGCTTCCCCCGGATAACAGCACAAGATGTGATCTGGATACAGAAAAACTGTGGCCCCGTCCTTCCGGACAGGGCCACAGTCTTTTTGCCCACCTGATGTGGTGTGTCTGGCTAGCGTCCGGCGAGAGATCCGGCTACGCCGCCGACGCTGAAGTACTTGTTCAAGAAGGCGAAGAGGATCGTGGGGGGAAGCATCATGATTACTGCTACCGCCATGACAGAACCCCAGTCGGTCGAATGCTGCTGAAAGAACGTCTGGACGCCGATCGGAAGCGTGAACGTGCCGGCTGTACGGAGAAAGATCGAGGCAACGAGGTAGTCATTCCACGAAATGAGAAACGTGAAAATAGCAGTCGACAGGACACCGGGAAGTGAATTCCGCAGCACGATGTGCCAGAAGCTTCCGAAGACCGAGGCTCCGTCGATCCAGGCAGCTTCCTCCAGGCTGGCCGGTATGCCATCCATGTAGGAAGCCATCATCCAGGTCGCGACAGACATTGAACTGGCCACGTACAGGATGGTGATGCCGACCAGGTTGTCCGCCAGACCCATGCCGCTGAACAGGATGAACAGGGGAATGACCGACGTGATCACCGGCAGGGACTGTATGACGAACAGCAGCAGAGAATACCCTTCCACCAGCCTGCTGCGACCTCGTGAGAGGACATAACCAGCCGGCGCGGCCACGCACACCGACACCACAACCGTGGCGAACGTTACCTGCAGGCTGTTCAGCAGCCAGGCGAGAACCTGTGTCTCGGTTGCCACAGAGATGAAGTTATCGAGCGTGAACCCTCCGGTGCCGTTGTTGGACCGCAGGGAGAGGATGACCGTACCCATGATCGGGATAAGGGCCACCACGGCAATGGCGAGGAGGACTGAGAATCGCTTCCACTTTCCCTTCTCAGCTGGATCAAGATTCTTGTTGGGCAGAACTGTTGTCGCCCGGGTGACATTGAGAGCGGTCATTCGATTGTCGACTTTCGGATCTGGCGGAAGAGTACCGTTGCGATGGTGGCCAGGGCGATAGTCATCATAAAGGCGATGGCAACGCCGGGGCCTGTCTGGAAGTTCTGGAAGACGGTCCGGTACGCCAGGACTACGAGTGTGCTTGTCGATCCGACTGGGCCACCGTGAGTGAGCAGCCAAATCGCCGGGAATTCATTGACGCAGAAGATCGTCATGAGTACCCACGAGATGTAGGTGGGCTTGGCGATAATCGGGAGGGTCATGTGAAGAAACTGCTGGCGAGGCGTCGCGCCGTCAATTTTCGCGGCTTCGTAGATGCTCTCGTCCACTGAAGTAAGCGCGGCGCTCATCATCAGCATCATGAACGGAAAGTTCAGCCACACGATGAAGAGACAGACCGTAACCTGCGCCAGGAACGGATCGGAAAGCAACCGCTGGTCCCCCAACCCCAGGGAGCGCATCAACGTGGGGACGGGACTCGAATCGGTTGCCAGAAGCCAGTTCCACGACGTCGCCGATACCACGACAGGGACAACCCATGGCAGCAGCAGCAGTGTCTTCAGCAGGCCCCGGCCGGGGATGCGCTGCTGCAGGAGCAGCGCCAGCCCCAGGCCCGCCATCCAACTCCCGAAGACCCCCACCACCGTGAAGGTGACGGTGAAACCGGCAGCCTTCCAGAAGGCTTCCCCGGAGAGGACCCTCGCGAAGTTATCCAGCCCAACAAACTCCCCGGCCTGGATCAGGGAGCCATCGTGGACAGACTGGAAGGCCGCGTAGGCAATCGGATACGCATTGGTCAGCAGCAGAATGAGGACCGACGGGGCGATGAGGATGGCCAGGGTCGACCGTGACTGGCCGGGAATACGTTCACGACGTGGTTTCCCTCTGCGCCCACGTATGACTTTGGTTTCCACTCCTGCAGCACGCCCGGGCCTGTCAGAGGAGCGTTGGTGGATCACTGATGGTGTTGTGCTCATGATATGACTGACTGGATATCGCTTTGGAGTTTGGTCAGGGCGGTTTTTGCGTCGGTTTTTGCGCCCAGGAGTGTCTGGCAGA
>NZ_JBVAYT010000020.1:0-15861 GCF_055412765.1 Pseudarthrobacter xylosi
GCGCCTCGATGACCTTCGGCCCGTACACCGGGGCCCGCGGCGGACGGGAACGCACCGGCCGCAACTCCAGCGCCTGCCGTAGCGCCCGGCGGGCATAGTCACGGTTCCAGCTCGTCAGATCCACCAACTCATCCAGGATCCGCACCTTCCCGGCGCGATTCGCCCGGGCATATGCCCGTGCCTTGATCACCGTGACAGCCTGCCGCTGGCTCATCGTCAGTCCCATCCCTCAAGGATGTCCGCGGCCGGACCTTCCCGGACCTTTTCAGGTGAGGCAACGTATCCGTCGCCGCGGACCTTTCCTATGAGTCAACGCGAGGTCTTCCGCTTTCCCGCAGCCGCCGTTAGCCTGTGGCGCATGGACTGGAAACTTGAACTCATTTTTGTGCCCGTATCCGACGTGGACCGCGCCAAGGATTTCTACGTCAACAAAGTTGGATTTAACCCTGACTTCGACGAGCGGCCCATGGATGGCATCCGCTTCGTCCAGCTGACCCCGCCTGGGTCCGCCTGCTCCATTTGTATCGGCGAGGGCCTCAACGACGCCCCTCCTGGTACGGCGCCAAGCCTGCAGATGGTGGTCAGCGATATCCAGGCCGCCCACGACCACCTCAAGGGCAACGGCGTAGAGGTCAGCGACATTGACGTGCAGGACTGGGGGCACTTCGTCTATTTCGCTGATCCCGACGGCAACAAATGGGCGGTGCAGTACATCCCGGGCCGTGACGCCTTAGCCTCTGACTCACAGGCCCGTGACGTCTTAGCCGGTGGCGCCTAAGGCAAAATAGGCAGCATGAACATCCCGACACAAGCCGCCACCCCGACACAAGCCGCCACACGGACGCCTGCAGCCACACGATCGCTGACCTGCCGTGCCGTCCTTTTCGATATGGACGGCACCTTGGTGGACTCCACGGCAGTGGTCGAAGAGGTATGGGGAGAATTCGCTGCCCGGTACGGCCTGGACATCGCCGAGATCCTGCGCACTTCGCACGGCATCCAGGCTGCGGATACCGTCCGACGCTTCGCGCCGGCCGGAGCCGACGTTGTGGCGCTCACTGCCGAACTCGGTGCCATGGAACGGGTGCGGACTGCCGGTATTGTCGCGTTGCCGGGGGCTGCCGAGCTGCTTCGCAGCCTCCCGGCCGAGGCAGTGGCGCTGGTGACCTCAGCGGACAGGACCCTCGCGGACATCCGCATGGACGCCGCGGGACTCGCCATGCCAGCCAAGGCCGTGACGGCGGAACTGGTCACGCAGGGCAAACCGGACCCGGAAGGGTATCTGAAGGCAGCCGGACTGCTGGGCGTGCAGCCGGAGGACGCCGTGGTGTTCGAGGATGCACCCGCCGGAATTGCGGCAGGGGTTGCCGCGGGGATCCGCACGGTGGCCGTGGGTCCCAATACGGGCGTATTGCCGGCAGGAGTGCTCCACATCCCGGACTACCGTGGAGTGACTGTCTCCGTGGAACGGAACGCCGGGGGACGGCCGATCATTTCTTTCCGGCTTTGAGGTCGGCGACCATCTTCGTGATCCGCCTGGCCCGGGTTTCGTCCGACTTGGCATCTCCGATTGGCTCCACGTACCGGCGCTGCGTGCTGTAGTTCAGCGTGGCGTAAAAAGCCTGCGCTTCGGGTTCGGCAGCCAGGGCTGCGGCCAGATCGTCGGGGACCTCGATGATGCGCGGCTGGGTGTCCAGTTCCACGTCCACCTCGATGGTGTCGCCGGCGGCAACTCCGGTGAATTCCCGGTTGGCGGTGCTCACCCCGATCAGGTTCTGTCCGCCCATGACCGCAATGCTGCTCCGGTAGCTCTTGCCGTTGATGGTCACCACCACCGGCGGACGCTTGCCCGCGCCGAGAGCCGAGATGACCTCCTCGGGAACTTCGATTCCCGCCTTGTTGCCGCTGCCCAGGATGGTGGTGGTGATTTTCATGGCCCAAGTATGGCAGCCCTGGCGCCGGGAATCAGGCGCAGGGGAGTCCGGGTAAGGCGGAGTCGGCCTCCTAGTACCAGTTGTGCGACAGGTGGAAGTTCAGCGCGCCGCACGGTGACTGGTAGCGCTCCTGGATGTAGTTCAAGCCCCAGTTGATCTGCGTGCGGTAGTTGGTGAGGTAGTCCCCGCCGGAGCTGGCCATCTTCTCAGCGGGCAATGACTGGACGATTCCGTATGCGCCGCTGCTGGCATTGGTGGCCGTGGTGGTCCATTCGGATTCCTTGGTCCACAGCGTCTGCAGGCACTGCATCTGGTCAGCGGACCAGCCGTAGGTCGCCAGCTGCCCGGCGGCGTAGGCCTGGGCTCCTGCGGGATCGTTGACGGCCACAACGGGAGCGGGTACAGGTTCGGGAGCCGGTGCCGGCGCCGGTGCAGCCTCCGGAGCGACCTCCGGGGCGGGGGCCTGCGCAGGCGCCGGTTCGGCAGCCTGGGGCGCGACGTTGATCTCGGCCGGCGCAGCCTCTGGGGTGGCCGGAGCCTGAATCTCGGCTGCTTGGATGCTCAGCTTCGACTGGGCGCTGGCGTCTTCGGCGGCCTGGTCCACGCTGGCCGCAAGTGAAGCGGACTCGGAAGCGTGTGCCGCGGCGGTGACTCCGACCAGCAGGGCGCACGCCGTCGCCAATGCCGCGGCGCGCTGGCCCACGGAGGGAATCCGGGCCGCCTTGGACAGTGGGGACATAGCTGCACCGATACGGGTCTGCTTGCGGTGGCTGGCGGACTTTGTATCGCCCTGCGGGCGTGTTTCTACCTTGAATTCAGACATGATGGATCGCCTCTCACACCTGCGGAGTTAGCTGTCGGGTTCGGATGAGGGCATCCGGCCACACGGCACAATCACGTGTTGGCTTAACCCCAAAGGGCACTTGGTGCCCGGGACGGTGGGTCCCCCGCCTCTGCCTCTGAAGACGGAATCCGGGAAGTGGCAGAGCTTGGCGTCATCCGGATATGCGGCCCAAACGGGATCCGCACTTGTTCGACGCTACAGGAGCTGGACGCTTAAGTCACATTTTGGTAACAGGAATCACGAAGACGGTGTGTCGCCTTGCTGCGCTCGGGCTTCGGTTAGGTGCACCATGGCGCCAGCAGGAAAAAGTAAGGTGAACTCTGTCCGCCCGGCCCGCGAGGCCACTGCCACGCTCCCGCCGTGGGCCTCCATGATGGACTGGACAATGGACAGGCCCAGGCCGCTGGTGCCCTCCGATGCCCCGGCGCCCACGGCCGGTGCCGTTCCCTTGCGGGCCGCGTCTGCGCGGGCAAACCGGGAGAAAACGTGGTCCACGAACTCCGCAGGGATGCCGCCGCCGTCGTCCGTTACGGTCACTGCAGAGCCCCCATCTGCAGACTTCGTGACAGCGGTGACCACGGTGGTCCCGGGCGGCGTGTGTTTGCGCGCGTTGGAGAGCAGGTTGACCAGCACCTGACGCAGTTGGGAGGCATCACCGTTGACGGCAAGCGGTTCGTCGGGCAGTTCAAGGCGCCAGCGGTGGTCCGGGGCTATGACTTTCTCGTCACTGACGGTTTCGATCACGAGTTGGGTGAGATCAACTTCGCTGAGCTTAAGGGGCTGTCCCTCATCGAGCCGGGCCAGTAGCAGCAGATCCTCCACCAGGGTGGTCATACGTTCGGACTGGCTCTGGACGCGGGCCAGGGACTTCCGCCCGTCCGGCGTGAAGTCCTCGGTCATCCGCATCAGCTCCGTATACCCGCGGATGGCGGTCAGCGGGGTGCGCAGTTCATGGGAAGCGTCGGCAACGAACTGCCGCACCTTGGTCTCGCTCCGCTGCCGCGCCTCGAGGGCACTGGCCACGTTGTCCAGCATCAGGTTGAGGGCGTGTCCTACGCTGCCCACTTCGGTTCCGGGGTTGGAGTTCGACGGCGGGACGCGCACCGCGAGTGCCACCTCGCCGGCATCCAGCGGGAGCCGGGCCACCCGGGTTGCCACCTCGGAAAGCTGCTCCAACGGTTTCATGGTGCGCCGGATGAGCACGGTTCCTGCCAGCCCGATCAGCGCCAGGCCGCCAAGGGAAACGAATACAAACGTCCATACCAGCGATGCCAGGGTGCTTTCCTTGGCGGCCAGCGGAAGGCCCGTGACGAGGACATCGCCGTAGCCGGTTTCCACGGCCACAATCCGGTAATCCCCGTTGGACAGCGAGCGGTTCGCAGGGACGCCGTTCCGCGCCAGTGCCAGCAGGGTCTGCTTGTCTGCGGCGTCGAGGGGCAGGCGTGTGATGCCCGAGTCCAGGAAGCCGCCACTGTTGATCTGGCCGTTCAGGATCCGCGCATTCAGCGTTCCTACGCTCTGCCCGCGGGAATCAAGCGGGTCCGGCCTGCCGTTGAATCCTCCCAAGGGCTGGCGGCCCGGATCGTTCGAGCGCTTGGCGGCCTGGCTCAGCTGGTCATCCAGCTGGCCGGTGAGGAAGGAGTCCATGGAGGCATAGCTGAACAGTCCCACGGCGCCGCAGATGGCCACCAGGAGGGCCATGGCCAACAGGATCAGGCGCGTACGCAGATGCCAGGTATCCGGTTTCAGCCAGCTCCGGGCTGGTGCTGGGGTTGCTCGCGGCGAGGACATGGAGCAGCTACTCGGCCGGCTTGATGACGTAGCCGGCGCCCCGCACGGTATGGATCATGGGCGGGTGCACGGCATCCACTTTCTTGCGCAGGTAGGAGATGTAGAGCTCCACAATGTTGGCCTGGCCGCCGAAGTCGTAGTTCCAGACGCGGTCCAGGATCTGGGCCTTGCTGATCACCCGTTTGGGGTTCTCCATAAGGTACCGGAGCAGCTCGAACTGGGTGGCCGTTAGCTGAAGGTCGTCGCCCGCGCGGGTCACTTCGCGGGTGTCGATGTTGAGGACAAGATCGCCCACCACCAGTTCCGCTGTGTCCATCGCGGCAACGCCGGAGCGCTGGACCAGGCGGTGCAGGCGCAGCAGGACCTCCTCCATGCTGAACGGCTTGGTCACGTAATCGTCCCCGCCGGCCGCGAGGCCCAGGATCCTGTCCTGAACGGCGTCCTTGGCAGTCAGGAACAGCGCAGGTACCTCCGGCGCGAAGGCGCGGATCCTGCCCAGCAGCTCAACGCCGTCGAACCCTGGCAGCATCACGTCCAGCACCAGGACGTCCGGGCGGAACTCCTTGGCGAGCTTGACGGCCTCCGGGCCATCCGAAGCGACGGCAACGGACCAGCCGGCCATGCGCAGCCCCATGCTCATAAGTTCGGAAAGGCTGGGTTCGTCGTCTACCACCAGGGCGCGGATGGGGGAGCCGTCCGGGTGGGCCAGCTGCGGAAGGTTGTTGGTCATGGAATGCGAAGTGGCCATGGGACAACTCTCCGATCATTCGGTTAGCCCGCGCTATGGGGTTCCTGTGCGCACGCTGTGAATGCCAGCCTAGCGAGCTGGGTGGGCGGGCGGGATGCCGAGCTTGCGCCGGGCCGCCGTCTTTTCCGTTGGACAGGTGGCCAAAGGCCACAAGCAATTTCGGCGAGTCATGGCACGGTGAATCTAATGGGCTTAACGCCACGAATAAGCGAAGATTATTCGTTGATCAGGGCCCTATGAACACCCTCAGCGGACAACAACTTACGATTTGTCGTCATTTCCGAATGGTGATCTATCACACAAATCCGCATTCTGTCTCACTATGCGGAACAACGCACCCATTGTTACTTGCAAGTTCTTATTGTTACGTTGCACACTTTGAATTGTGAACAAGAACTCAACAGCACCTGCAGCCGCAGAATATTGGCCCAGCACATCCGCTGCTGCCGACATGCGCTGTTGTCGAATGCACGCCTGACCTTCAGACCCCACGGAGTTCCTAGGCATTCGCCCCCAGCCCAGCGTAGGGCGCCCTCCCCAGATCTCATTGCGGGGAAATCAGCATTCGAGCCGCGATGACGGCCATTCACATTGAGGTAAGCATTCATGTCAGTTGCATCCGGATACGTCCACATCTCCGTCCGTAACGCAGGCAAGGCGGGCCAGGCTTCCGGTCTCCGCCAAGGCTTCGGCGCTCGACCGGCATTCGCCCCGGCAGCCCCAGGCGCCAGCTTTCCCGCCCCCGGCTACGCGCCCCAGGGCTACAACCCCAACTCCTACGGCCAGCTCCGTGCTGTCCAGCCTGCCGAAGCCGCGCCGCTCACCGCGCCCACCCCGGTTATCGCGGGGCCAAACGCCGTGCGGCCCGTCGCCAACGACACCGTAGCCCGTGGATTTGTCCTCTACATGGGCATCGACGAGGAAACCGCAGCGGCCGCCGGAACCTCCATTGCCAAGCTTGCCCAGGAAATCCGCGCTTACGCTCAGTCACTCGTGACCGGTGCCGAAAGCTACGCTGCGGTGGCCGTGGCCCCGGCCGGCACCCCCGGTTCCGCGCTCGACGTCGTCCGTTCCACCTTTGGTGACCCCACCGTGAACGCACAGAAGCGCACGGAGACTGCCCGGCTGCAGCAGCCCCAGGATCCGCGCCCGTCCGGTGTCCTGATCGACCTTGCCCGCCGCGAAGTCCACCTTGACGGCGAATCCCTGAACCTGACCTTCAAGGAATTCGAACTCCTGAACTACCTGGTCGAAAACGGTACCCGCACCGTGGGCCGCGATGAGCTGCTCGAGGGCCTGTGGCGCAACGCCGAGGAAGTCCCCAACGAGCGCACCATCGACGTCCACATCCGCCGCCTCCGCTCGAAGCTGGGCCGCCTCGCCAACACCGTCCGCACCGTCCGCGGCCAGGGCTACCGCTTCTACGAGCACCCCGAAGTTATTGTCTGGGCTGCTCCGGAATACTCGATCTAGTCCTTCAGCGACGCACCAAAGCGGCCGTACCCCTGAGGTGCGGTCGCTTTAGCTTTCACGGGACGCCATCCCCGCAGACGAACCCACGAGCCGGGCGCCTCAAGCGGAAGTTGCTGGAAAGGACGCTGCAGCGCAGCGGGATATCCCGAAAGCGCCGTTGTTGCGTGAGGTACGAGCGCAGGCGCAGAGGGATCGTCGCGCGAAAGCGGAAGCGGCCGCCCTGGCTGAAGGTTACGGGCGCTAGGCTTGGGGGATGAGCGACCACCACATCAAACGCCTGGTGATCATGCGGCATGCCAAGGCCGACTGGCCCGGCGGTGTGGCGGATCATGAGCGGCCGCTGGAGGAGCGGGGGCACCGCGAGGCGCCCCTGGCCGGCAAGTGGCTGGTCAAGCACGGCATCCTCCCGGACTTCATCCTGTGTTCCAGTGCGCTGCGCACCCGCCAGACCTGCACCTGGGTGTGCTCCGAGCTGGGGGATAAGGCCCCGACGCCGAAGCTTGAGGACGGCCTCTACGCCGCCTCTGCACTGCGGATGCTCGCCGTGGTCAACCACGTGCCTGACACCGTCACCACCCTGATGCTCATCTCACACATGCCTGGCGTCCAGGACCTCGCCATGCACCTTGCCTCACGCGACTCGAACCACGACGCCTACATGGACGCCGCCACGCGCTACCCCACCAGCGCACTCACGGTGCTGGAAACGGAAAAACCCTGGGCCGAGCTGGACGGGCAGGATGCCAGGCTGACCAAGTTCAAGGTCCCGCGAGCCCACTGACCCCGCGCGTTCCGGCGACCTCGCGCAGCAGCCCGGCGACGTGCTGGATACCGGGGCTGGCCGCCATGGTCCGGCGGTACACGATGCCCACCTGCCTGACCTGCGTGGGGTTGATCACGGGCAGGCACACGACGTCTTCAGGCAGTGCGGGCCGGCCGAGGCGGGGGACCAGCGCCACAACGACTCCCTGCTCCACCAGGGCGATGTGGGTAGCGAAGTCAGGATCGTAGACCCTGATGTCCGGCACCCGGCCTAGATCGGCGAAGATCCGCAGCAGCGCCTCGTTGCAGATGGCGCCGTGCGGCGTGCTGATCCACCGTTCGTCCACGAGGTCGGCCGGTTCCACCTGGCTGCGCCCGGCCAGCGGATGGTCGCGGTGCACCAGGACGTCAGCAACGTCCTCGCACAGCCAGTCGAGCGTCATGTGCTCCGGTATGACCAGCGGGACGGAGTTCCAGTTGTGGACCACACCGAGGTCCGCCTCCCCGTTGGCCACCCGCGCCACGGCTTCCCGAGGGTCCTCGGCCAGCACGCTGATGTCCAGGTCCGCTTCCGAAGAAGCCAGCCGTCCCAGCACTGGCCCCAGGAGGCCACGGCACGCGGTGGAAAAGGAAACAACCTTGAGGTGCCCGGTAGGTTTGGCCGGATCCGCCAACAAGGTGGATTCCAGTTCCTCGAGCTCCGACATGATGCGCCGGCCGTAGGCTGCCAGGGTGAGCCCCCGCTCAGTCAGCAGCACCCCGCGGCCGCGGCGCTCCAGGACGGGGAACCCGGTCTGCTTTTCCAGCTTCTTGATCTGTTGGGAGACGGCAGACGGGCTGAAGCCCATCACCTCCGATGCCGCTATAACCGAACCGTGTTGTTCGATTGCCGCCAGCGCCCGGAGCGAACCGATCTCAATCATGAAGCAAACGTACATGATTAGCCGCAGAATTCAACGCTGGTGCTTCATCTGGCCTTCTGTAAGAGTGGGACCGTGAACCTCCGACACTCCCTCCTCGCCACCCTGGTCGCCGTACTCTGGGGCCTGAACTTCGTGGCCATCGACTTCGGCCTGCATGCAAATGGCAGAGAGGTTCCCCCGCTCCTTTTTGTGGCCATGCGGTTCCTCCTGGTGGTCTTCCCCTGGATCTTCTTTATCAGGAAGCCGGACGTCAGCTGGCAGGCGATCATCGGCGTCGGCGTCTTTATGAGCGCGGGCCAGTTCGGCCTCCTCTACCTGGCCATGGCGCTAGGCATGCCGGCAGGCCTCGCCTCCCTGGTCCTCCAGGCGCAGGTGCTGCTTACCGTCCTCCTGGCTGCCGGTGTACTGCGCGAGCGGCCAAGCCGGAGCCAACTGGCCGGCGTCGTTCTTGGCGTTGCGGGCCTGGCCGTGGTGGCCGTCGGCCGCAGTGCCGTGGCCCCGCTGCTGCCGCTCATCATCGTTCTGGGAGCCGCGCTGTCCTGGGCTGCCGGTAACGTCATTGCGCGTCAGGCCAAGGCCGCCTCCGGGCTGGGATTGGTGGTCTGGTCCGGCGCAGTGGTGCCCCTTCCCCTCGCCGGACTGTCGCTGCTGGTGGACGGCCCGGAAGCGGTGTTCGGCACATTGGCAGACCTCCAGCCAGCCACGATCCTGAGCGTGCTGTACACGGCGATTTTCGCATCGCTGGTGGGGTACGGAATCTGGAACCGGCTCTTGGCCAGCTACCCGTCGTCGGCCGTGGTGCCCTTCACCCTACTGGTCCCCGTGGTGGGCATGAGCGCTGCCTGGCTGGCATTGGGGGAAGTCCCGACGCCGGCCGAACTGGCTGGCGGGCTGCTCCTCCTGTGCGGGGTGGCGACAGCGGTACTCGCTGGCCGTGGCCGGCGCGGTCCACGGCTGGGTCAGCGGCGTGACGCCGGTTTGGCACCCGTCTTGGTGCCCGGTTTGGGTGCCGGCTTGCGGACCGGGGAGGCGGACGACGACGGTCGCTTGCCTGCCGAGGCAGGCATCCGTGCTGGCGCTCGGAGCCCTGACTCGCGCTGAGCTGTTGCGGTACCCCGGGGTGCCGCGCCACTGGTTGCGGCGCCTCTGGTTGCGGCGCCTCTGGCGGCCGCGGTCCGAGATGCTGGGTACCTCGCAGCAGGACGGCCTACGCCGGACGCGGACCGCCGCTTGGCCGGCGACGGCTTCCGTTTCGCAGTTCCCGGACGCGTTCCCCTGGGCCAGGCAGCGCCAAGGAAGAGGACCGCTAGTGTGGCAACTGCTGAGGCCGCACCCCAGTAAAAATAGTTGTCCGGATCCCCCGTGGGGAGCGGTGTGCCGAAGAACGACGACTGCTCGGCGAAGGCCAGCTCCCAGGTGCTGACAAAGGCCAGGGAAAAGGCAATGGATAAGCTGGATCCCGCGGCGGTGGCAACCAGCACCAAGCGGCGCCCGCGTGCCAGCACCTCCGCTACAGCCGCCACGTAGGCCAGCGCAACCAGGCCCAGGAACGTGACCATCACGGCCTCTTCCAGGGTGATGGCGGTGAGCACCAGCATGCCCAAGGCGGCGACAGCCGCGATCACGGCAAACTTTCCGCTGTTACCCATGTGGCGCATGTGTTCAATCATCCCGCTACTTCACAACATAGCCGCGCATGATTGCCATGATTGCTGCAACGCTTTGGTCACGGGTGCGTTCGGGATTGTAGGTCTGCCGGTCCAGCCCCACCACGAAGCAGGCGCCAAAGATCGCCGTCTCCAAGCTGCCCCGCGAGATCGTTTCGTCCACCTGATACGCGGCAGCCACGTTCTCTATGGCCGCGCCGATCACCGCCAGGAGTTCAGACCGGAGCACCGCGAACGTGTCCCGCCATTCGCTGGGAGTCCGCCAGTTTTCGCTCACCCACAAGCGGGCGAAGGACGGGTAATCGGCCATAAAATCCATGGCCTGGCCGATCATGGCCTCCATGGCCAGCAGCGGATCGGCCCCTGGTTGCCCGGCCTCGCTCAGCAGGCGTGCCTTCAGGATGTCCACGCCGTGCCGCAGCAGCTGTGCGATCAGATCCGATTTGCTGCCGAAGTTGTAGTAGACAGTGCCCTTGGAGACGCCCGCTGCCGCGGCGATCTCGTCCACCGTGACACCAGCTGCGCCCCGCTGGCCGATGAGTTCCATGGACGCATCGAAGAGCTTCTGCCGGGTGGCTTTGGTCCGGGCCGGGCGAAGTTTCTTTTCCGCCGGCCCGTGCATGGCCGGATCGTGCCTGTCGGGATCATGCCCAACAGGATCGTGCACCCCAGGACCCACCCCGGGATCAGGCGCGCCGGCTCCGGGCGCGGGCATACTCATACCGCGATCTCCGGTTTGAGCGTTTTGAGCGTCCAGTACTTGTGCTTCCGGACTGCAAAGGTGGACATCGCCGCGCCCAGCAACGTGTAGCCGAGCAGCCCCAGGACAGTGGGCACGATCCCGGACAGGTCCGCGCCGTAGATGAGGTGCCGCATGCCCGTGACCACGTAGCCCATGGGCAGGATTTCGTGGACCACGTGAAGCGGCTGCGGGGTGGTCTGCCAGGGGAACGTGCCGCCCGAGGACACCAGTTGGAGGACCAGCAGGATCAGCACCACCAGCTTGCCGGGCGACCCCAGCAGCGCCACGATTCCTTGGATGATGGCGCTGAAGGCCATGGCCGCGGCCAGCATAAACAGCCACATCAGCACCGGATGCGCGGGGTTGAGGCCCAGCGCCAGGTCCACCACGAGGGTCAGCAGGCTCGCCTGCACCACCGAAACGGCCAGGAAGGGAAGCCAGCCGCCGACGGCGATTTTCCAGGCCGGGGCGTTCGACGCCAGGGCCCGCTGGGTGATGGGCCGCATCGCCTGGATCAGCATAAAGATGCCGATCCACAAGGCGAGCGTCAGGAAGAACGGTGCCAGCCCGGCGCCGTAGGAGTCAGCCTTTGCCTGGGAGACGTTGCTGACCGCAACGGGATCGGCAATCACCTCTGAGAGGCTGCTCTTCTGCGTATCGTCCGGGTTGGGCACCTGCCCCGCTCCCTTGGCAATTTCGTCGGCCAACGTCCGTGAGCCGTCAGCTGCGGTGGCGGTCCCCGCCTCAAGCTGCCCCGCGCCGGCGTCGAGCGTCTGCGCTCCTTCGACGAGGCGCCCGGTGCCGTCCAGCGCAGACTGCTCACCGGTGGCCAGCGTGGCCGCTCCGGTGTGGAGCTGGTCTGCGCCAGCGGACGCCTGGATAATGGCGTCCTTCAGGGCAGGCGTGGCCGTTGCCAGCTGTGCTGCGCCGACGCTCACGGCCTCGGAGCCGTCCGCGAGCTGCTGGATCTGGGTGGCATCGGTCTGGATTCGGGTTTTAGCTGCGGCCACGGGGCTGGAGGCCGCCACCGTATCGAAGTCGGCCAGGATTTTGTCTGCCTGCACCTGGGTGATCACTTCGGATGCGACCAGGCGGGCATTAGATTCGATCACGCGCGTCCGGAGTCCTTGGTCAGCGGCATCAAGCTGCGTGACGACGTCCTGGACCTTGGTGTTGAGCTGCGCATTCCCCGCGGCCACCTGGGCCGCGCCGTTGGCCAGGGTCTGGGTGTCGGTGGGCAGCATGGCGGTCTTGTCCTTCAGAACGGAGAGCCCGCTGCTGAGCTGCCCGGCTCCGTCGGTCAGCTGGTTGGCCCCGTCACGCAATTTCAGCTGCCCGTTGTAGAGCTGGCCGGCTCCTGCGCTGAGTTCGCTGGTGCCCGTATGCAGGGTGACCGTCCCGTCGCGGAGGGTTGCCACGCCGTCCGCCAGTTGCCCGGCGCCGTCCGCGGCCTTGAGCATCTGGGCGTGGATGGTGCCGAAGCCGGTGAGCAGCTGGTTCGCGGTCTCTTCGCCCACTTCCTTGGCCACAGTTGTGTGCACCGCGGTGGTCAGTTTGTCCACGATGGTGCTCAGCAGGTAGTTGTTGGCATCGTTGGTGGTGACGTTCAGCATCGCCTGGCTGGCTGAATCGAAGCTGCCGGGGGAGACCAGGTTCGTGGAGAACTCGGCCGGGATTTTCAGTGCAAACGCGTACTTGCCGCTGCTGACTCCCGCATCGGCCTCGGCCGCTGTGGGGACCGCCTGCCAGTTGAAGACGTTGCCCTCCACGAGGCCGTCAGCCACCTTCTTGCCCGCCTGCAGCTCGGTGCCGTCGCTGGACGTGGCGCCGGTGTCTTCAACCACCAGGGCGGCCTCGATCTGGTTAAGGTTCCCGTAGGGATTCCAGTTGGCGTACAGGTATACGGCCCCGTACAGCAGCGGCACCATGATCAGGGCCAGGATGGTCAGCTTCGGCAGCAACCCGCCGGTCATCCGCTTGAGTTCGGAACGGGCCAGCCGCAGCACGGTCACTTCGCATCCTCGGTTTCGAGTAAGAGGGATTCGGTTTCTTCGTCTGTGAGAGCCGGCGCATCGGGTGCTTCGTCGGCGTCGGGGATGGCGTTGCCAATCACCGCGGCCGGCCCCGTCCACCCTGCCGGGAGGGTAGTAACGGTGACGACGACGGCGAGCGGCCGGCCGGCGTCGTACGCCAGCTCCTCAAGCCGCGGGAGCCAGTCCGCTGCGTGCGCACCGTGCCTGTCGGGGGAGTCCACCACCAGGAGGTCGGTATGAGGGTTGGCGAGCGCCAGGGCTGTTAGCAGTTCAATGCGCCGGTCCGGGGCCAGCTGCTCCGTCCACAGGTCCGCGATGTCCTCGAAACTGTTGACTTTGAGCCAGGGCTTGCTGAGTAGCGCGCCGCGGTAGCGGCGGGGGATCAGGGCGAGGTCCTCGGTGACAAGGTCCCGGACGCTGAGGTGCTGCTCGGGCTCATTCACATTGGGGGAATCAACCAGGGCGCTCGCAAGGCGGAGGGATTTGGTGCGTTCGTTGGCGTCCCAAGCGATCTGGCCGCCAGTGGGTTTCATGCGCCCACTGATGGTCAGGGCGAGAGCTGTCCGCTGGTCCTGGCGTTCGGCGGTGACGAGGAGGAGCTCACCCCGGCCGACCCGCAGAGAGGTGGGCGGGAGCAAATCGTCGCGCCGGCCTTTCACATGGAGCTGCTGTACGGAGAGCAAAGATGGCCTTTCGACGGTGTATGTCCGTCTCCAGCCTAACTGAACTGACTGGTCAGTTCAAATAGAAGACGGAGTGGCGCAGGCGAGCAGTCCAGCGCGAACGGACACTTGCGGCCCGGACTACAAGCCGTATTTCTCCAGGAGCCGCAGCCACACCTCGCTGACGGTGGGAAACGACGGCACCGCATGCCACAGCCGCTCCAGCGGGACCTCGCCCACCACGGCGATGGTGGCGGCGTGCAGCAGCTCACCCACGTCCGGGCCGGCGAACGTGGCGCCGAGCAGGACCCGCCGATCCTCGTCCACCACCAGCTGCGCCCAGCCTTCGTAGTGTTCCGAATGCAGCGACGAACCCGAGACCTCGATGGGCAGTTCCACGGACGACACGTTGTAGCCGTCCCGCTTCGCCTGTTCCACCGTGCGCCCCACCGCTGCCAGTTCGGGATCCGTGAACACTACGTTGGGGACGGCATGCTCGCTGGCGGTCTGGGCGTACCGGCTCCAGGCCGCGGGCGCGCCGCGGAGCTCGCCCTTGGCGCGGGCCGCGATGGCGTCGCCGGTAGCGCGGGCCTCGTACTTGCCCTGGTGCGTGAAAAAATTCCTGCCGGCGGCGTCGCCAACAGCGTAGAGCCAGGGCTCCGCGCCATCCGCCTTCTCGTCTGGGAGGTCCGGAGCTTCCGGGAGGCTCCGGACGCCCTGGACTAGGCCAGTGGAGTCGGTGGTGAGTTTCAGCTGCCCGTCCTGGGCCTCGAAGCCCAGGCTTTCCAGCCCAAGTCCTTCAAGGGCGGGATGCCGGCCCGTTGAAACGAGGACCTTGTCGGCAGTGACAGTGGTTCGGCCGTCCGGCGTCTCGTCCTGAATCGTGAGAGTGAACGTGCCGTCGTCGTTTTCCCGGACACTTTTGGTGGACGTGTTGAGGCGGACCGCAACGCCGTCCGCCCGCAGCCCTGCCGTCACAAGTTTCGTGGCCTCTGCGGGAAAAGAGCCCAACAGTCCGCCCCTGGCCACCAGCGTCACGTCCGAGCCCAGGCGAGCAAATGCCTGCGCCAACTCGGTGCCCGCTACGCCCCCGCCGATGACAGCCAGGCGCTCCGGCACCTCCTTGGCCGAGGTGGCTTCTCGGGTGCCCCAGACCTGGAGGTCCTCCAGTCCGTCGATGGGAGGCGTGGTTGGCGTAGAGCCGGTGGCGAGTACCACCGCGTGACGCGCCTTGAGCTCGTAAGTGTTGCCGTCCAGCCCGGCTACTTCAACCGTGCGCGGCGCGGTGATCCACCCGTGGCCGCGGATCAGCTCGATCCCGGTATCTTCCAGCCACTTCACCTGGCCGTCGTCCTGCCAGTTTCCGGTGAAGTAGTCCCGGCGCTTGAGGACTGCCGCTGCATCCAGTGTCTTGGTGACGGCTTCAGCTGCGCCGGGTACTACCTGGGCGCCGTGCAGGGCTGTGCCGGGGCGGAGCAGGGCTTTGGACGGTATGCAGGCCCAATAGGAGCATTCGCCGCCCACCAGTTCGGCTTCAATGAGGACGGCCGTCAGACCACCCTGGACCACCCGGTCGGCCACGTTTTCCCCCACGGCGCCGGCGCCGATCACAATGACATCGAATTCACGTTGCAGCGCTTCAGGCGTCATTCGTCCAGCCTACGCCCGCCGCGCGGGAGGCGGGCAGCGCCGCCGTCGTCAATCAGGTGGTGACAGAACTGCGTAACTTTTGAAGGCCGACAGCCGGCCCGTCATGCGAATTCAAGGGCATGGCGAGGTTTGGTTACCAAGAGTGACGCATTTCCGTCGGGGAGCCGGGGTTGTGCTCGTTGCTCCGGTTGAGGATGGTGCCCGCTCGGCCGCCGCGTTAAAGACAAAAAGCCCGTATCGGCGAACCGATACGGGCCTTGCTCTGTGCGCCCAGAGGTGTCTAGTTTCACGACATAGTTCACAGGTGAGTCGGGACATCGTTCACAGTTGACACTTCACCGGTGAGTCGGGACATCGTTCACACTTTGGTGGCCGAGCATGATTCATGTCGAAGCAGAAAGTCATCGTCCTCGCCGTCCGTGACCAAGGCCTGAGCGTCACGGCCGCAGCCCGCCGCAACGGAGTCAGCCGCCGCTGGGTCCACGAATTGCTCAGACGCGAAGCAGAAGGAGGCATCGACGCCGTCGAACCCCGACCCAAACGACCGCTGAGCAACCCGCGCCGCACCCCCGCCGAGACCAGCTCCCGGGTCCTGACCCTGCGCACACGACTCACCGCCGAGGGCCTGGACG
>NZ_JBVAYT010000021.1:0-3354 GCF_055412765.1 Pseudarthrobacter xylosi
ATTCGGATTATGCCGACCTTCGCGTTATGCCGACCTTTTCGCGTGGCTCCTGCTCAGCGGGCTGTTTGGACCGGATTTGTCGGCATAATCACAGGGCCTCGAGGAAGGCCAGGACCGGGTCGTGAGGACGATAGCGGCCAGGGGCGGTGTCCGGAGGTGTGACGCGGGCGATGGCTCGTTCCTTTTGCGACATGTCTGCGTGCAGATAGGCGTTGGTTGAGGAGATCTGTGAATGCCCGAGCCAGAGCGCGATGACCGTCACGTCCACCCCGGAGAGCAGAAGCCGCATCGCCGCTGTATGGCGCAGGGTGTGGGTGGTGACGTGCTTGATTCTCATTGATGGGCAGGTTGCTCCTGCTGTGGCGGTGTAGTGGGTGATCCGGTGTTCGATGGCGTCACGACTGAGTTTCTTGCCGGTGCTTGTGGGGAATAGCGGATCCTCTGGTGACCCACCGCGTTCACGCAGCCATGCTCGAAGAACACCGACGGTGGAGGGTGTGAGCGGGGTGCGGCGCTCCTTGCGTCCCTTCCCGATGCAGTGGATGTTAGCCCCGGGTCCCAGTGACACATCGGCGCACGTGAGCCCGGTCAGTTCCGAGATCCGCAACCCGGTCTGGATGGCCAGAAGGATCATGGTGTGGTCGCGCCGCCCGGTCCAGGTGTCTTTGTTGCACGCGTTCAGGAGTGCGTTGACTTCGGCTTCGCTGAGGAACGTCACGAGGTTGGTGTCGAAGCGTTTGGGCCCGATGGAGAGCACCCGTTGGATCGAGGCCGCGTGTTCCGGGTGGCGCAGGGCCGCGTAGGTGAAGAGCGAGTGGATGGCAGCCAGCCGGTTGTTGCGGGTCCGCACGGTGTTGTGCCGGGCCGTTTCAAGGTGAGCCAGAAAAGCGGCGACGAGAGGGGCGTCGAGCTCACCGAGATCGAGTCCACTGGGTGGCTTGTGTAGTTTGTCGCTGGCATAGCCGAGCAGGAGTCGGAAGGTGGTCCGGTAGGCATCGATCGTGTGCGGGCTGGCGCCACGCTGGCCAAGGAGTCGGTCAGTGAAGAATGCCTGAAGCGTGGGAGCCAAGGCAGTCATGATTGGGCCCCGAATCGGCGGTCGAGCCGTTCGGCGGCTAACGCCATGAGCTCTGGGGCGGCGGAGAGGTACCAGTAGGTGCCCGCCGGGCTGACGTGGCCGAGATAGGTCGATAAGACAGGCACGCCGGCTCCGATATCAGCTCCGGTCCGGTGCCAATCGATGAGCGTTTGGACGGCGAAAGTGTGTCTGAGATCGTGGATGCGCGGCTTCACGGTGGCGGTGCGTAGCCCAATCCCGGTCGTGATGTTATTGAACGTTGCATCAACGCCTTTGACGCGAAGCATGGTCCCCGCGTGCGAGAGGAAGAACGCGGCCGTCTGTGGTGCGGGACAGAGCCTGTCCCGGCGTTGGGCGTAGGAGGCCAGGGCTGCCGTCGTACTCGGATGAAGGGGGATCAATCTGGTCCTGTCGAACTTTGCCTCCGTGACGGTGAGTATGCCGTCGGTGAGGTTGACGTCCTCGCGTAGGAGCCCGGCTGCCTCCCCGAGCCGCAGCCCTGTGACAGCAATGAGGCCAAACAGGGTTTCGTGGGTGAGGGCCCGCAGTTCCGGACGGATCTGAAGGGTCGCTTCAAGTAGTGCTGCGATCTCGTCTTTGGACCACAGATAGGGTGTGGGACGTTGCCGGTGCGTCCCGAAAACGTCCAGCGGAGGGATTTCCGTTGCCGGGTCGATGGTCTTCAGATAGCGGGCGAACCCGCGGGCCGCTCCGAGCCGGTGGGCCAAGGTGATGGGTTGGACATCCTCCGGCTGGCACGCCCATGAGATGGCTAGCTCGGTCGTTAGGGTGCCGGCACCCGAGGCCTCGATGAAGTTTGCCAAGCGGGGAAGAACGTAGCCTTCGAAAACGAGTTTGAAGCCCAGAGCGCGCCGCAGTTCCAGATAGTCCCGGACGTGGCCGACGAGGTCGACCATCACCGCTCACCTCCTGGCCATGGCCGGGCCAGTGCACGGAGACCATCTATGTCCAGACGGGCGTAGAGGGCGGTGCTCTCCAGGCTCCGGTGGCGGAGCACTTGGGCGATCTCGGTCAGAGGAACGCCGGAATTGACCATCTCACAGGCAAGGGTATGGCGCAGGCGGTGGGCACCGATCGGGGCGAGTCCGGCCCGCTGGCAGGCGCGGCGGACGACTGTGGAGATCCCGCCCCGGCCCAGCGCTTCAAGGGGTGCCAAAGACCTGACGAAGACTTCCCGATGAAGCGTTCGCGGGCGTCCCCGCTGGAGGTAGCCGGTGATCGCCTGGCCCACATCAACAGGAAGAGGCAGCCGGTCATCACGGCTGCCCTTGCCATGGACCACGATCAACCCGGCGCGCCAGTCGATGTCTTCGAGGCTGAGCGCGGCGACCTCACTGGCCCGCAGGCCCAGGCGGAGGAGGATGAGCAAGATGGCATAGTCCCTGCGCCCATCACGTCCCCGCCGGTCACAGGTACCAAGGAGCCTCCGCGTGTCGGCGGTGGTGATCCCCGCAGCCAAGGGTGAGCGGCGGCGTCCGGTAATGGTCAGGGCCGCTCCCGAAAGGTCGGCCGGGATCAGTCCCTCGATGAAACAAAAGCGCAGGAACGAGCGCACGGCCACCACGAAGAATTGGGTGGAACCGACCGAGACCATCGCTGCTTCGGCGCGCACGGCATCGGTCACATCCTTGGCCTTCAGATCAGCCAGGACGTCCGATGGCACCTGCTGGGCCAGAAAACGGCGGGCCCGCAACACATAAGCGGTCGCCGTGCACCGGGCCAGCCCCCGCTCCGCAAGCAGGAACCTGTCGAACGAGCCAAGCAGTACATCGACCGGTGAGCCAGGCACGGGTGCCTCGGTCCCGGCCTGGACCACGCCCCGTTCCACGAGGATCTCGATCATTGTGTTGAAGACGCGGGGCGGATACGGGGAAATGCGTCCTGCGGATCGTCTCTCCGAGACGAACTGGCCGACCAGAACGCTCGTCACGTCCGCTGCTGACAATGACCGTTCCTGAAGCCAGCGGCTCCAGTCGGCCGCCATCCTCAGCTCACTGGCTATCGTTAACGGCGCATAGCCCAGATCCTTCAACTTGGATCTGAAAGCAGACGCGAACGGAGCCAACGGCCCCGTCATGCGGACCTTGCTGACCTTGGTTGCCGGGATGCCCATGTCTTCCTCCTTCTTATGGATACCGATGCAAGAAGGATGGCCGAGGCCCTGTGATTATGCCGACAAATCGGGTCCAAACAGCCCGCTGAGCAGGAGCCACGCGAAGAGGTCGGCATAACGCTAAGGTCGGCATAATCCGAAT
>NZ_JBVAYT010000022.1:0-2176 GCF_055412765.1 Pseudarthrobacter xylosi
CGGGAGGGTGTGGGAGAGTAGGTCACCGCCGGAACATCATTAACGGTCGAGAGCCCCCCAACACACACGTGTTGGGGGGCACTCCCTTTTAACCACCAAACACAAAACGGCACCACACACGGCCGGCGCACCTGCGTGGATCGGCTTCATGTCCGCGTTCGAGCCCGCATCCGACAGGGCCGAACTGGCCGCTGACGTACGGCAGAGGCCCACCAGTTCCGATCGACGAGTAGACCGGCGACGTGCCGTCGCTTTCGTCAGCTGGCCGGGTCGTACCCGAACTGCCGGACCTCTTGAGGGCAGCGGCAGGCGACGGCGATCTTCGCGGCCCACTCGAGTGCCGCCTGCCGCGTGGGCAGCTCGAAAATGGCGTAGCCGCCGTTGGGCACCTTGTGGCCTGGGTGCGTGCCCTCGGTGACGGTGCCGTCACCCGCCACGAGCACCGGGTCTACGTCCTCGTCGATTCCGCCGCCGAAAACGTACACGCCCGCCGCCTTGGCCTCGTCGATGACGGCATGTGAGTCTTCGACGACCGCTTCGAAGTCTTCCTCGGGGAAAACCATGGCCTCACTGGGGAACGAGATCAGGTACTTGGTCATTCTTGGACTCCTCTGCGTCGTCGGCGCTATCCGTCGGCTCTTCTGTACGGCACCGCTCTGGTGCACAGACCGATTATGGCTCCGGCGCCCTACACATGGTCAAGGTAGAGCGTTTCGACCGACCCGCAGAACCTGTTCGAGCGGTACCGTCTGAAAGCCCGCCCTAAAGTACGTGCCCGCGAAGAAGATCCCCACGACCGCTTTGGCCTGTCCTGATTTGACCACGTTCTGTCGGCTCGACGATCTGGGTCTGAAGGTAACCGTGCGGCGGCGCGAGGCCGATCGTGCGGTGCTGGCGGTCGGATCGTCGAACCTGGTGATTCGTTCGACCAGTGGTGTCGGTGTGCGGGCTTGACGGCACCGGCCCCGCCCGCCTCCTCGTCGGGTCCAGCAGGCCATCCATGGCCACCGCGGTGCACCCGTCTGTAGAGGACATCTCACACGAATAGGCAAGCCTCTGCCCGGATAGCATCGATTACTGCTGTCCACCATAGGGTGGCTGCATGACTGACGCAGAGGTCGAGATCGCGTACTCAAAGAGAGCCGCCGAGTACATCGCCAGATTTGGGTCGGTCGAGTCCACGCATCCGGCTGACCGGAAGTTCGTAGCTGAATGGGCCGCACCTCTGGTGGGGCCAGTACTGGACGTAGGATGCGGGCCCGGCCATTGGACGAAGTTCCTCGCGGACCAAGGGGTCGCGGTCGAAGGAATCGATTTGGTGCCGGCGTTCATCAAGCAAGCAGAGGCAACCTTCCCCGGCATCCCATTCCGCGTCGCCTCCCTCACGAGTCTCGGAGTTCCCGAAGGATATGCATCCGGCATCCTGGCCTGGTACTCGCTGATCCACCTTGCACCCGACCAGGTTCCTTCCGTTCTCCGGGAACTGGCACGGCGCTTGGCTCCTGGCGGACATCTCTTACTTGGACTGTTTGAAGGTGACGAAATCGCGGGATTTCCTCACGCTGTAACGCCTGCATACTCCTGGCCCGTGGAGGTACTAACCATGATGCTTAGTGCCGCCGGCTTTGAAACCATCTCGCATCAGAGGCGAACTGATCCTGGTCATCGGCTGCATGCCGCTATCAGCTCACGCCTGAGCCGTTGCTTGAGGACATAGCCAGAAGGGATACGCGCAGATGCTCGGTCGGGTGGACCTGCAACAAGGCAAGGGGTTTTGACCTGCCACCGGGGAGGCAACAGCCTTGGCCTTTCACGCTGCTGGCCAGTCCCCGCTAGATGTGATCCAGTCAACACAAGCCAGTTCTGGCCGAGTACTGCACCGGGACCCCGTTGAGCCCCCTGGATTCCCCGCCACGACGCGGATCCTGGGCGCATGGGGCCTTGTGTGGGGGTGGATTTGCGGTGGGGGTTGGGTGGGTGTATTGTTTTCTAAGTCGCCGCGAGGGGAACAGCGAAGAGCTGGTTACCGCGGGCGGCCAAACCCCCTAATTCAAGACCAAATGTTGGTTGTTCTTTTGGGCGCCTTTGTTTGGTGGGGATGTGTTTTCTGCTGGTGCGGGTCCTGGAATATGGATTTGCGTCGGGGCGGGAAACCGGGTAAGTTTGAAAAGTTGCT
>NZ_JBVAYT010000023.1:0-1363 GCF_055412765.1 Pseudarthrobacter xylosi
TGGTGTTGTGCTCATGATATGACTGACTGGATATCGCTTTGGAGTTTGGTCAGGGCGGTTTTTGCGTCGGTTTTTGCGCCCAGGAGTGTCTGGCAGAAGTCGCCCATGGCCTGTCCGCCGTCGATCGCGGCGAGTTTGGCGCTGGATTCCTTGCCTTTGGAAGCGAGGGTCTTGGCTATTGGCTGCCACTGTTCAACGATTGCGACGTTGGACTTGCTGGCGGTGAACGTGGGAGATTCGGCGATGGATTTCAGCGCCGGCACCTGGGAGACGAGCTTCTGTTCCCACAGCTGCTTCATGTTCTTCAGATAGTGGGTGACGAATGCTTCGGAGCCTGCCTGGGACGGGGTGTTCTGGTACATCATGATGTTGTTGACGTACTGGATGGTGCCGGTGTCCCCGTGCGGGCCCTTCAAGGGTGCGGCGACCATAACGTCGGTGTCCTTGAGGGTGTCATCCAGGCCCAGGTAGTAGAAGCCCATGCCAATTTTCTTGTTGGCCCATTGGGTGACTAGGTCATCGTCTTTCAGGCTTACCGCGCCCGGGTCGGTCAGGCCGGACTTGACCAGATTCATGATGAAGTCGGCGGTTTCGATGTTCCGGTCTGTAACGATGTCCAGCTCACCGGCTTCGTTGAAGAGCCCGCCGCCGTTGTTGATCATCAGGCTCAGGGTTGCCATGGGTCCGAAGTTGGCGGTGCCGCCGCTGATGCCGAAGGCGTAGTAGCCCTTGGCGGCGATCTTCTTGCCTGTCTCGAGGAACTCATCCCAGGTCGTGGGAACGGTGGCTCCCACTTCGTCCAGGATGGACTTGCGGTACCAGAGTGTCTGGACATCGACCGCCCACGGCACCGCGACGTAACCGTCAGGGGTTTTCAGCGCCTCGATGGTGTTGGGCAGGAAGTCCTCGTAGAAGCCGTCCTTCTTGAACGATTCGATGAGGTTGTCCGCGTACGCCACCGCGCCCTGGGCGGCGAACTGAAAGGCCTGGAAGCCGCCGCCGGTGGACACGGCAGGGCCGGTCTTGGAGGCGATCGCTGATGAGTATGTTTCGTTGAAGCCGTTCCACAGGACCTGCTGGTAGCTGACCTCCGTGATGCCGTTGGAGGCCGGGAACGACTTCGCCAGCTTTTCGGCTTCCGCGGCGAACCCTTCGGGGCCCCAGGGCATATCCCAGAACTTCAGGGTCCCGCTGGAGGCCGAATTGCTACCGCCGCCTGCTGCGCAGGAGGCAAGAGACGCGGCTAGGGCCGCTGCGCCGGTCAGGGAAATGAATCCACGCCGGGACATGCTCGAGACGAGCGGGGTGTTCTTGTTCATGACGATTCCTTCGCAATAGCTGAGGGTTGAAGAGAAGGCGCACC